>DASTNZ010000067.1:0-23079 GCA_035762665.1 Jiangellaceae bacterium
GCTGAACGACCCGATCTACTACCACAACCGGGGCAACGCGGTCTTCGACGGCGGCGAAGGTGACGAGTACGGCGACTTCTTCGGCCTGGACGACCTGTTCACCGAGCACCCGGACGTCCGCCAGGGCATGATCGACATCTATTCGTTCTGGGCCGGCTTCGGCATCGACGGGTTCCGCATCGACACGTTCAAGCACGTCAACATGGAGTTCTGGCAGGAGTTCCTGCCTCCCGTCCTCGAGGCCGGGCACGACGCCGGCAAGGATAAGTTCTTCATGTTCGGCGAGGTCTTCGACGCCAACCCGCAGGCGATGTCGCGATTCACCGCACCGCCACCCAACGGTGCCGGGGTCCAAGCGACCGCCGACTTCGGTTTCCAAGCCCGGGCGGCCGGGTTCGCCACCGGGCGGCCGACCACCGAACTTCGCGACTTCTTCGCGCTGGACGACTACTACGTGCGCCCGTCCGGAAACGCTTACTCGCTGCCGACCTTCCTCGGCAACCACGACATGGGCCGGATCGGCATGTTCGTCCGCAACTCCGGGGCGGCCGGCGACGAGGCGCTCGACCGCGATCTGCTCGCGCACTCGCTGATGTACCTGACCCGCGGCCAGCCGGTCATCTACTACGGCGACGAGCAGGGCTTCACCGGCGACGGTGGCGACAAGGACGCCCGCGAGGACATGTTCCCGAGCAAGGTCGACTCGTACAACGACAACGTCCTCATCGGTACCGACGCCACTACGGCGGAGGCCAACTTCGACCCGGACCACCCGATCTACCAGCACCTTGGCGACCTGTCCGCCCTGCGTGACGAGCACCCCGCGCTGGCCGACGGCGCGCAGATCCACCGGTACGCGAGCAGCCAGGCCGGCGTCTACGCGTTCAGCCGGATCGACGCCGAAGACCAGGTGGAGTACATCGTCGCGGTCAACAACGCAGAAGAACCGAAGGAGGCGACGTTCGCCACCTTCAACGCGTCCACCACGTTCCAGGGCCTCTGGCCGGCCGGCACGGATGATCTACGCAGCAACAAAGAAGGCCGCGTCACCGTGACCCTCCCGCCGCTGTCCGCGCAGGTCTGGAAGGCGCCCGCGAAGCTGAAGCAGAGCAAGGACGCCCCCGCGCTGTTCTTCCGCACCCCCGGCCCTGGTGGGACGGTCGGCGGCCGAGCCGAGGTGGGCGTCTCCGTCCCGGACGACGGGTTCAACCAGGTGACGCTGGCCTGGCGGCCGGTCGGGACTGAGGACTGGACGGTCCTGGGTACCGACGACAACGCGCCGTACCGCGTCTTCCACGACGTGTCGGACCTTGAGCGCGGGACGATGCTGGAGTACCGGGCGATCCTGAAGGACCACTCCGGCAACCTATCGGTCACCGGCACCTACGCCTTCGTCGGCGACCCGGCACCGTCCGGCCCGGGGGAGGACCCGGGCGGCGGGCCCGTCACCCAGCCGTCCGCCGTCTCCATCCCCGGCTCCCTCAACACCGAGATGGGTTGCCCGGGCGATTGGCAGCCGGACTGCGACCAGGCGCAGCTGACGCTGGATTCGACGGACGAGATCTGGAAGGGGACCTACGCCCTGCCAGCGGGGGACTGGGAGTACAAGGTCGCGATCGACAAGTCGTGGACAGAGAACTACGGCGCCGGAGCGCGGCGGGACGGCGCGAACATTCCGCTCACCCTGCCCGAAGCCACGGACGTCACCTTCTACTACGACCACGCGACCCACTGGGTCACGAGCGACGCCCAGGATCCGATCGTCACCGCTCCTGGCTCGTTCCAGAGCGAGCTGGGCTGCCCCGGTGACTGGATGCCGGACTGCATGCGCTCCTGGTTGAAGGACATCGACGGCGACGGCATCTACACCTTCTCGACATCGGCCATCCCGGCCGGCAGTTACGAGGTCAAGGTGACCCACGGGCTGTCCTGGGACGAGAACTACGGCGCGGGCGGTGCCCCGAACGGGCCGAACATCGGCTTCGTGGTGCCGGCCGGTGCCCGGACCACGTTCACCTACGACATCGAGTCCCACGTCCTGACCGTCACCACGGGCGCTGCGCAAGCTCCGCCGGATCTGTCCCAGGCCCGGGCCCACTGGCTGGAACGCGATCTGATCGCGTGGGACCTGCCGGCGGCGGCCGAGCACTGGACGTTCCGGTTGCACTACGCCCCAGAAGGCGGGCTAGGCGTCGACGCCGAGGCCATCACAGGCGGGCAGTCTGTCCCGCTGACGCTCGACCCGGACGGGCTGCCACCGGACGTCCGCGAGCAGTACCCGCACCTGGCGTCGTACGAGGCGCTCCGGCTGGACAAAAAGTACGCCAAGGACGTCGAAGACATCCTGACCGGTCAGGTCGCGGTCGCGGCGTACGACGACCTCGGCCGGCTGGCCGACGCGACGTCCCTACAGATCCCGGGTGTGTTGGACGAGGTCTACGCCGGCGCGCTCGAGGCCGAGCTCGGCGTCACGTGGCAGGGCAATTCGCCGTGGCTCGCGGTGTGGGCGCCGACGGCGAAGGGCGTGACGCTGCTGCTCGGCGACGAGCGGGTAACGATGCAGCGCGACCAACACGGCGTCTGGCGAGCCAAGGGATCGCCGTCCTGGAACGGCGCGAGCTACCTGTACGAAGTGCAGGTCTACGTCCCCGAGACGGGAAAGGTCGAGACCAACCGGGTCACCGATCCGTACAGCCTGGCGCTGACCACCGACTCGCAACGTTCGGTGATCGTCGACCTGAACGACCCGGCGCTCACGCCGGCCGGCTGGAAGGCGCTCATCAAGCCGGAACTCGCTCAGCCGGATGACTCTACGATCTACGAGCTGCATGTCCGCGACTTCTCGATCACCGATGAGTCGGTCTCGGCCGACCTGCGCGGCACCTATCGGGCGTTCACCGAGGACGGCAGCGAAGGCATGCGGCACCTGAGCGAGTTGGCCGATGCGGGCATGAACACCTTGCACCTACTGCCGGTCTTCGACATCGCCACCGTCCCGGAGCGGCGTGCGGACCAGGTGGAGCCTCCCTGCGACCTGCCGGCGCTGACCGCGGCCAACCCGGCCGGCACCGAGCAGCAGGCGTGCATCGAGCCGATCCGGGACCAGGACGGGTTCAACTGGGGCTACGACCCGTGGCACTACACCGTGCCCGAGGGCTCGTACGCCACCGACCCCGAGGGGCCGGAGCGGACCCGCGAGTTCCGCGAGATGGTCGCGGCGATCAACGATGCCGGGCTGCGCGTGGTGATGGACGTCGTCTACAACCACACGACCGCTGCCGGCCAGCACGAGAAGTCGGTGCTCGACCGCATCGTGCCGGGCTACTACCACCGGCTGTCGCCGACGGGCGAGCTCGAGACGTCCACTTGCTGCTCCAACACCGCGACCGAGCACGACATGATGGAGAAGCTCACCATCGACTCGGTCGTCACCTGGGCCCGCGAGTACAAGGTCGACGGGTTCCGGTTCGACCTGATGGGCCACCACAGCCGCTCCACCATGGAGAAGGTGCGGGCCGCGCTGGACGCCCTGACGGTCGAGGACGACGGCGTCGACGGCGAGTCCATCTACGTTTACGGCGAGGGCTGGAACTTCGGCGAGGTCGCGAACAACGCCCGGTTCCAGCAGGCTTCCCAACTGGAGCTGTTCGGGGCCGGCATAGGCACATTCAGCGACCGGCTACGCGACGCCGTCCGCGGCGGCGGTCCGTTCGACGAGGACCCACGCATCCAGGGCTTTGCGTCCGGGCTGTTCCTGGAACCGAACGGGTCACCGGCGAACGGCTCCGAAGACGCCCAACGCAACCGGCTGCTGCTCTACCACGACCAGATCAAGGTCGGCCTGGCCGGCAACCTGCGCGACTTCACGTTCGTCGACCGTACCGGCACAACCGTGACCGGCGCGGACGTCGACTACAACGGTCAGCCCGCGGGCTACGCGGCCGACCCGGAGGAGACGATCACCTACGTCGACGCGCACGACAACGAGACACTGTTCGACGCGCTGACCTACAAGCTGCCG
Source organism: Jiangellaceae bacterium (assembly GCA_035762665.1). Classification (GTDB taxonomy): domain Bacteria; phylum Actinomycetota; class Actinomycetes; order Jiangellales; family Jiangellaceae; genus JASLBX01. Next base: position 4,022 of record DASTNZ010000067.1, read on the forward strand.
ACCGACCTGCCGATGGAGGACCGGGTGCGGATGAACACGGTGGCGCTGGCCACGACCGCACTCGCGCAAGGGCCGTCGTTCTGGCACGCGGGCGCGGACCTGCTGCGCTCGAAGTCGCTGGACCGGAACTCCTACAACTCCGGCGACTGGTTCAACCGGGTCGACTGGAGTTACCAGGACAGCACCTTCGGCTCCGGCTTGCCCCTGGCATCGGAGAACCAGTCGAAGTGGTCGTTCATGGAACCGCTGCTGGCCGACCCGGCGCTCAAGCCCGGACCGGCCGACATCGAAGCCGCCCACGAAAGGGCGCTCGACCTGCTGCGGTTGCGGTTCTCGTCTCCTCTGTTCCGGCTGGGTACCGCCGATCTCGTGAAGGATCGGGTGAGCTTCCCGTACGGCGGGCCTGACCAGACCCCCGGCTTGATCGTCATGGAGATCGACGACCGTGCGGGCACCGATGTCGACTCGGACCGCGAGCGGCTGGTCGTGGTCTTCAACGCCACGCCGGACTTGCAGACGGTCGAGGTCGCCGACGCGGGGGCCCTGACGCTCCACCCAGTCCAGGCGAGCGGCGCCGACGACGTGGTCAAGCAGACGACCGTGGAGGCCACCTCGGTGACGGTTCCAGCGCGAACGGTGGCTGTCCTCGAGCAGCCGTGACCGCCCGCCGAGTGCTCTCCGTCGATCGGATCGCCGAGGGCGTGTATTGCATCGGCCCGTGGGGACGCACGGACACCGCTGTCTACCTTGTGCGGTCGGAGCCGGGGTGGACGCTTATCGACGCCGGCTGGGTCGGCGACGGCCCGCGCATCCAGGCGGCAGTGGCATCGGTGATCGAGCAGCGAAAGCCGGCGGGGATCTTGCTGACCCATGTCCACCCGGACCACCAGGGCGACGCGCGTACCTTGGCCGCGTCGTGGGAATGTCCGGTCTGGGTGAGCCCGGCGGAGCTGCCGATCGCGCTGCGGGACTTTGACGCCATGAGAGCGACCGCGATGCCGCTGGACCAATGGCTGATCCTGCCGATGATGCGGGCGATGGGCCGGAAGCGACGCGAGAAGGTGTTCGCGGCGAACACGCTCGCCCCGGTCGTGCAGGAGTTCGATCCCGTGGGGCCGGTGCCAGGTCTGCCCGACTGGATTTGCGTCCCCACACCGGGCCATACAGCCGGGCACGTCTCGTTCTTCCGCCCTACCGATCGTGTCCTGATCAGCGGGGACGCGCTGGTGACCACCAGGATCGACACGATCGCCAACCTCTTGGCCCACCGTTCCGGGCTTTCTGGACCACCGTGGTACACGACGTGGGACTCCGCGGCGGCCCGAGAGTCGATCACGAAGCTGGCCGCGCTGGAGCCGAACGTCGTCGCGGGAGGCCACGGACGACCGCTGGCAGGGTCGCGGACTCCCGAGGCAGTCGCTGCTTTCGCGACGAGGATCAGCCGGACCCGGAGCAGGGGATCCGGACGAGGAACCCCGCGTCACTGACAACTGGGCGCACATGTTCAAACGGATGGGCGTCAAAAGCGCACTATGAGCCAAGTCGGGAACCGGGTCAACAGATCAGTACGGAGATGAGGCGCCTCGCAGGGCTGGAACGGTATATCCGTCGACATGGGGCACAAGGCAGAATGTCGCCATGGGAAAGGGCGTGCACGTCCAAGAGTTGCCGGGTATCGGTAAGCGGTATGACATCGACCTGGGTAGGCCGGACCAGCGGATCTCCGTGGTGGTGCGCTCCGGCGGCACCCGTGACCTCTACATATTCGCGACGAGCTCATCCGATCCGACCGCGGTGCTCGAGCTGACCGAAGAGCAAGCTCGCAAGGTCGGCGCCGTGCTGGCGCAGACATTCTTCGAGTCCTAGCGAACGCCGGACCCCGGAGCTGACGATGCACGTCGATCTGGTCGGCTTGGGGGCCGTCGTGCTGCTGGCCGGGCTGCTCGCCCGGCTGGGCCGCCGCGTCGGCTTGCCAAGCATCCCGTGCTACATGCTCGTCGGGATCCTCTTCGGACCTGGCACGCCTGGTCCGGTACTCGTTGAGCACCCAGAGGACCTGGCTGTGCTTGCTGCGCTCGGGCTGGTCCTGCTGTTGTTCCACCTCGGCGTCGAGTTTCCCGTCGAGCAGGTGCTAGGCAGCGGCCGCCGGCTGTTCATCGCGGCCGCGTTCTACATCGGCTTGAACATCACCGCCGGCCTGTTGCTCGGGCTGGCGCTGGGCTGGGGCACGCCCGAGGCCATGGTCATCGCCGGTGCGCTGGGTATCTCGTCCTCAGCGATCGCCACCAAACTGCTCATCGAGCTGCACCGGCTGACCAACGCGGAAACGCCAGTGATCCTCGGCATCATCGTTATCGAGGACCTGTTCCTGGCCTTCTACCTGGCCCTGTTGGCGCCGGTGCTCTCGGCTTCCGAGTCGCCGCTTGAGTTGGCCCGCGATGTCGCGATCAGCTTCGGGTTCCTCCTCGTACTGTTCGTGGTCGCACGCTACGGCGCCCGCACCGTCGGGTGGCTCGTCGGCAGCCGGGAGGACGAGCTGCTGGCCGTGCTGGTCATCGGGTTGGTCGTGCTGGTCGCCGGGTTCTCGGAGGAGGTTGGCGTGTCCGACGCGATCGGCGCCTTGCTGATCGGGCTGGTGATCTCACGGACCTCCGTCCGGGAACGAGTCGAGCGGTTGGTCATGCCACTGCGCGACGTGTTCGCTGCGGTGTTCTTCGTGGTATTCGGGTTGAGCATCGATGTCGGCGACTTCGGGGAGGTTGCCGTGCCTGCCGTCATCGCAGTGGTCGCGACTCTGGTGGCCAACCTGACGGCAGGTGTGGTCGGTGCCCGGCTGTTCGGGCTCAACCAGCGCGCCGCCACCAACATGGGGTTGACCACCCTCGGGCGTGGCGAGTTCTCGTTGATCCTGGCGACGCTGGCGATCGCCGCCGGCCTTGACCCCCGAATTGGACCTTTCGTCGCCCTGTACGTGCTGATCCTCGCAGTAGTGAGCCCGTTACTGGCCGCGAACTCGCAGCACGTGGCTCGCCGGATGCCTGACTGGTTGTTGCGGCCGGGCTGGCGCTACGTCCGCGATGAGACGATCAGCACCTCATGCACCCACCTCGACCAGATCCGGATCACCGAAACCGACATCGATGTCTGCTTCGAGTGCGTGGAACTCGGCGACGAATGGGTGCAGCTCCGGCTGTGCACCAGCTGTGGCGCCGTTGGGTGCTGTGACGACTCGCCGAACAAACATGCGACGGCGCATGCCCGGAATACCGGCCACCCGATCGTCGAGGCGCTGGTGACCGGTGATCGTTGGCGTTACTGCTTTCTCGACGAGGTGCTGGTGCGCGCGCCTATCAGCCGGACACGCGGGGTCGATTCGACGTCGACCTGACGGCGTTTTGCCCTCTGCAAGCATGCTCGGTAAGCTAATCAGCCGGTGTGCGCGGACGACGCGGCACGCCTTGACTGTTCCATCCTTTCGACGAAATGAAGGCCTACGACCGTGCGCACGTACAGCCCGAAGCCCGGCGACGTTCAGCGTAAGTGGCATGTCATCGACGCCACCGACGTTGTGCTCGGCCGGTTGGCCAGCCAGACGGCGACTCTGCTGCGGGGCAAGCACAAGCCGATCTACGCACCGCACGTCGACACCGGTGACTTCGTCGTCATCGTGAACGCCGACAAGGTGGCCCTGACCGGCAACAAGCGGCTCCAGAAGGTCGAGTACCGCCACTCGGGCTACCCGGGTGGTCTGCGGTCGCGGTCGTATGAGCAGTTGCTGGAGAAGAACCCGCGCCGGGTCGTCGAGAAGGCTGTGAAGGGCATGCTGCCGAGCGGCACGCTTGGCCGCCAGATGCTTTCCAAGCTCAAGGTCTATGCCGGCCCCGAGCACCCCCACCAGGCCCAGAAGCCGGTGCCATACGAAATCACCCAGGTCGCACAGTGACAACAACGACACAACTGACGACGACCGGGATCATCGCGAGCGAGGACATGACCGAGACCACTATCGACACGCCCGACATCGAGACGCCGCTCGACGAGACCGACGACACCGAGATCAGCGACTTCACCTCTGAGACCGCACCGACGCGCTTGTCCAACATCGAGCCTGCCGCGGCCACTGGCCGGCGTAAGCGGGCCATCGCGCGGGTGCGCATCGTTCCCGGCACGGGCACTTGGACCATCAACGGGCGCACCCTCGACGATTATTTCCCGAACAAGGTTCACCAGCAGCTGGTGAACTCCCCGTTCGTGGAGCTGCAGATCGAGGACAAGTACGACATCGTCGCCCGCATCACCGGCGGTGGCGCCAGCGGTCAGGCTGGAGCGCTTCGCCTCGGCATCGCTCGCGCGCTCAACAACGCCGATGTCGACAACAACCGTCCGATCCTCAAGAAGGTCGGCTTCCTCACTCGGGACGCGCGTGTCACCGAGCGTAAGAAAGCCGGCCTGAAAAAGGCTCGCAAGGCGCCGCAGTACAGCAAGCGCTGATCCGCTGTGGTCCGGCTGTTTGGAACCGACGGCGTCCGGGGCCTCGCCAATCGGGAGCTCACCGCTGAGCTTGCCCTGGACCTGTCGGTTGCCGCCGCTCACGTGCTCGCGGAGACCGGCGCCTTCGCCGGTCATCGTCCGGTAGCCGTCGTCGGTCGCGACCCGCGGGCTTCCGGCGAATTCCTCGAGTCCGCGGTGGTCGCGGGATTGGCGAGCGCGGGCGTGGACGTGCTTCGCGCCGGGGTCCTGCCTACGCCGGCGGTCGCGCATCTAACCGGTGCCCTCGGAGCCGATGTCGGCGTGATGATCTCCGCCAGCCACAATCCGATGCCGGACAACGGCATCAAGTTCTTCGCCAAGGGCGGCCACAAGCTCGACGATGCGGTTGAGGACGCGATCGAAGCGCGCCTGCGCGAGCCGTGGGACCGCCCGACGGGGGCCGACGTCGGTCGCGTCCGCGATTACCCCGAAGGCTTCGAGAAGTACGTCGCCCACATCGTTGAATCCGCTCCACACCGGCTCGACGGATTGCGGGTCGTCGTCGACTGCGCGCACGGGGCTGCGTACCGCACCACACCCGAGGCGCTCCGCCGGCTCGGCGCGGACGTGATCGCGGTTTGCGCCGAGCCGGACGGGCTGAACATCAACGACGGGTGTGGATCGACCCACCTGGCCGGGCTCCAGCAGCTCGTGGTCGAGCACAGAGCCGACGCCGGCATCGCCCACGACGGTGACGCCGACCGTTGCCTCGCCGTCACTGCGAACGGCGAGGACGTGGACGGCGACCAGATCATGGCCGTGCTGGCACTGGCAATGGCCGATGAGGGGATGCTCCGCCATTCCACAGTTGTCGCCACCGTCATGTCGAACGAAGGTTTCCGGCTCGCGATGAAATCCGCCGGGTTGACCGTCGTGGACACCGCTGTCGGTGACCGGTACGTCCTCGAAGCGATGAAGGACGGCGGGTACTCGCTCGGTGGTGAGCAGTCTGGGCACGTCGTGCTGTCCGATCACGCGACCACCGGCGACGGGCTGCTCACGGCCGTCCACCTGCTGGCCCAGGTGGCCGCGTCGGGCCAGCCACTGCACCGCCTCGCCGGGGCGGTCCGGCGGTTGCCGCAGGTGCTGGTCAACGTGTCAGGAGTAGACAAGTCGCGGGTGGCATCCGACCCGGCGGTTCAGGACGCCGTGGCCGCTGCCGTAGCCGAGCTGGGTGACGCCGGTCGGGTGTTGCTGCGGCCGTCCGGAACCGAACCCGTCGTCCGCGTGATGGTCGAGGCCGCGACGCAGGACCATGCTCAGGACATCGCCGACCAGCTGGCGAGCGTGGTCAAGGCCGCCCTCGCCCTCCCGACCACCTCCCGGTGATCATCGGCACTTTCCGGCTACATAGCACGGAAACTGCCGATGATCAAGGGGAGGGTGAGGAGAAGCCGGGCAGCCAGCGCTCCAGCTCGGCTCGGAACGGCGCTTCGCAGTCCAGTTGCGAAAGCACGCCGAGGCCACCGATCCAGACGCGGTGGATCAGCAGGTAGGACGGCGGCAGGTTCAGCTTGAGCCCGATCGTGTAACCGGGCCGGCGGGGGTCGTTGATCCGGCTGAACTGCTCGCGCATCCACTCCCGGTTGAAGTGGAACCGCTCGACCGCCGCCGGCTCCAGGAACGGCGAGAGGTAGTCGTACAGCTCCGCGGCCTCGAGCCTGATGTGCGGCTTGACGAATCCCTCGTCGCGTAGGCCGTCGAGCATGGCTTCGACATCGCCGTCCAGTGCTCGCCTCATCAGCTGGCCGATGGACGGCGGCAGGCCCTCCGGCAGCCGGGCCACGGCGCCGTAGTCCATCACACCGAGCCGCCCGTCCGGCGTGATGCGGTAGTTACCTGGGTGCGGGTCGGCATGCAGTAGCCCTGCGCGCTCCGGCCCGGAGAACAGGAACCGCACGTAGAGCAGGCCGGCCCGGTCGCGCTCCTCCTGCGTGCCGGCGGCGATCACGTCCGAGAGTGGGCGCCCGTCCAGCCACTCGGACACCAGCACGCGCTCTGCACCGTAGACGAGCTTCGGGACGGCAAACTCCGGATCACCGTCGTAGGCGAACGCGAAGCCGTCCTGGGCGTCCGCTTCCATCCGGTAGTCGAGTTCCTCGGTCACGCGATCGGTGAGCTCGTCGAGCAGTGGGCCGATATCGAGCCCTGGGATCAGCGAACCGACCACGCCGCCGAGCCTGGTGATCTGCCGGAGGTCGGCACGCAGCGCGTCGTTCGCGCCCGGATACTGGATCTTGACCGCCACGTCCGTCCCGTCTTGCCAGACGGCCCGATGGACCTGGCCGATGGACGCTGCGGCCGCGGGAACGTCGTTGAAGTCGCGGAACTTCGCTCGCCACCCGAACCCCAGCTCCTCGGCGAGCACCCGGTGGACGACCTCCGCCCGCATCGGCGGCGCGGCCTCTTGCAGCTTGGTCAGGGTGGCCCGGTATGGACTGACCAGATCCTCTGGGAGCGCCGCTTCAAATACCGACAGCGCCTGACCGAACTTCATCGCGCCACCCTTGAGCTCACCCAGCACCCGAAAGACCTGCTCTGCGGTTCGCTTCTGCAGTTCGGCGCTGACCGCCTCGGCGGGGCGGCCGCCGAGCCGCTTGCCGAACCCCAGTGTGGCCCGGCCGGCAATACCAAGCGGGAGGGTGGCCAGCTTGGCGCTGCGCGCGATGGCTCGGCGCGGTAGGTCGCTCACACCTACCAGTATCCAGCCCAACGTCATGATCACGGCGTCCGCTCGGCTGGAAGAAGTCGGCGGAACCCGTTAGGACCAGTTACAGCCGCAGGCAGGATGCGGATGCCAGCTACGCCGCCGGGCGAGCCCGTACGGCAACGAGACCTCGACGGTGCCGTCGACTGTCGCCGGGGAGAACCCGTCCACGTGGGCCAGCACCTGCTGCGCCGCAAGGGCGGCTACCTGCGCTGCGAGCGTCACGTCGCATGCCGCCACCCCGACCCGGCCGTGATCGGCTTGGGCGACGACGCGAGGCCAGGCTGGGTCGCGGTCGCACCGGTGCAAGTCCAGACAGCGCAGACAGGACGTGCGCCCAGGTACGACGAGGGGCCCGACGATGCCGGTGACCTCGACAACCCGGGCCACGAGGTGTGGGATGCGCGCCGCCACGAGGGCTTCTCCGCCCCGAACGCCAGCTGCACCCGGCTGCGGCGCCAGCACGACGAGGCTGGGCACCGCCGAATCGGTGGCGGCCGCCGGTGAATGCGCCAGAGCGGGCGGCGACTCCGTGTCGCGGATGAGCCGCCGGACCGCCTCGTCACGGGGCCGCCCTACATGTCGGACGCCGAGGCCGCCAGGGGCCACGTCGGGTGCGGAGACAGGCCTGGGGTCGACGACTGTTGTCCGGCCGATGCCGGCGGCGTCGAGCAACCGTGCGACCTGGGCGCCGACCCGGCCCGCGCCGCGGACCTCGACCCACGCCTCCCGACGCGTTCGCATCGCCGCCACACCACCATCGAGCGCGCCGGTCAGCAGGCCGAGAGTGGCCTGGTCGGGTTCCCGCGCGTCGCCAGCTCTGTGCGAGCGGTCCGCCTCGTCGTGGTCGGGCTCGGTATACCGATCCAGCCGTTCTGCCGGTAGCAGGCGGTCATGGTCGACCAGCACACCGGCCGCCTGGAGGACGTCCAGCAGCCGATCCGCGGCGGAGGCTTCACCGCCTTGATCTTTGGCGAGCGCGCGCAACGTGAATGTGTCACGGCGGCCGTCGAGGCCACGCAGAACCGCCGTCTCAAGAGTCGTTAGACCGCCGAGAACGAGTGCGCGTGCTGGGTCGAGCCCGATCTGGATGGTGGTGGCGTCGCGCCAGACTCTCGCCAGCGCGGGGTGGATCGATGGACGCACTGCATGCCCGCCTGTGAACCGGAATCGTGTTTCTCCACGATCCTGTCGCGATCGCTTCGCGGTGCGCCGAACTTATCCACAGGCGGTGCCACCGGCGACGGGTGGCACCGCCTGAGATGAGGCCGCTTCGGCCGGTGCCGGCTCAGGCTCTGCCGAGAATCCGGTTCAGGTTCGTTCCGCAGACAGGACACTGAGCCTTCGCCATGCGCGTGCCCTTGTCGTTGACAACGACGTTGCCCGTTGCCTCACGCTTCGCCTTGCACTTCACGCAGTAAAACTCGCCGGAGTACGTCTCATCGGCCATCGTGGCCTCCTGTCTTTCTGATCGTGCGGTTCGCGGCGACACACTACATCGCTTTACCCGCGTGACGAGGAAACACCACCGAACTACGGCGGATCAGCGGCGAATCGCTGTCCAGGGGCCGGACGCGCGACGGCCGGCCGCGCGGCCGCCTGAGTGCAGGGTTCAGACGACCGTACGGCCGGCTTAGTAGGCGGGCCCCCCGGATCGTCCTATGCCGCGCGCCTTCCCCGTGCGGACGACTCCTGGCGCTCCGGCGGTTTCCGTCATCTGTGACGCTAGAACGTGATCGCGCCCGGGTCAACGCGAACTTGCCATTCTGATTCCACCGCCTGTGGATAACTCTGTGGATGAGTTGTGCAGGCCGTCCGAAATGCCTGTGGACAGGTGGTGGGTAGCCCTGTTGACGATCGTTTACGTCAGCCTTTGAACAGTGGCCTGACCAGCAGTGATGTCGTCCACCGGGTGTGGACGGAAATTTCTCGGCGATCCGGACACTGGGACGGGCCGGTCATCCAGGTACGGTGCCCGCATGGCCCATCGTCCCGTGGAGGTCCGCAGGTCCCGGCGTCGCAAACGCACGGTGACCGCTTTCCGCGAGGCCGGGAAGGTCGTGGTGTGCATGCCCGCCACCTTCACCAAGGCCCAGGAAGATCACTGGGTGACCACCATGCTCGACCGGCTCGAAGCCGCGGACGCCCGCCGCCGGCCAAGCGATGAGCGGCTGCTGGTGCGGGCGCACAAGTTGTCGAAGCGGTATTTGGACGCCCGCGCCACCCCTCAGTCGGTGCAATGGAGCGGGAACCAGAACGCGCGGTGGGCATCGTGTACCCCTACCGATGCCGCCATCCGGGTCTCGGATCGGCTCAAGGGTGTGCCGCCGTGGGTGCTGGATTACGTGCTCGTCCACGAACTCGTCCATCTGCTCATCGCCGATCACGGCGACGAGTTCTGGGTGCTCGTCAATCGGTATCCCCGCACCGAGCGGGCCCGAGGGTTCCTGGACGGGCTGACACACGCCGCCGGCCAGTCACCAGAGGACGCCGAGGCCCTCTAGCGACCTGCGTCTTCGATCAAGAGTCAATGCCGGGCGGCGCTACTCCGATTCGTCGCTTTCGTCCGGGTTAACATCTTCGAACGCGGACGGATCAAGTTCGTCGCGGGCGAGGAAGCGTTCCGGATCGGCGAGGTCCTCGGCGTCCGGCACCAGGTCCGGGTGCGTCCACACAGCGTCCCGACCCTCGATGCCTCGGGCGTTCCTGACTGCCGCCCAGAACTCCGCCGCCTCCCGGAGTTTTCGCGGTCGCAGTTCCAGTCCGACGAGGGTGGCGAACGTCTGCTCCGCAGGGCCACCGGTGGCGCGGCGCCGGCGCACCGTCTCGGCCAACGCTCCCGCCGACGGCAGCCGGTCGCGCGTGGCAGCGGTCACCACATCGTGGACCCAGCCCTCGATGAGGGCCAGGGCAAGTTCGAGTCGCGTCAGCGCTGCCTTCTGCTCGGGGCTGGTCGGCATGTCAAACAGCCCGCCCTCGAGTGCTTCCTGGATCGCCTCCGGCCGCTGCGGGTCGATATCGCGCAGTGTCGACTCGATGCGTTCGGTATCGACATTGACGTGCCTCGCGTACTCCTCGACCAGCGAGACGATGTGCGCCCGCAGCCATGGCGCGTGCGCGTAGAGGCGTAGGTGGGCGAGCTCGCGCATGGCCAGGTAAAGGAAGACGTCTCGCTCGTCGACACCGAGACCCTCGCCGAAGGCCCGGACGTTGGCCGGAACGAGCACCGGGTGGACGCCGGCCAGCGGCAAGCCGACGTCCGTGGCACCGAGCACCTCGCCGGCCAGCTTGCCGATGCTCTGGCCGACCTGAGCTCCCCACATCGACACACCGATCTGCTGCATCATGCCGACAAGGGGCCCGGCCACCTGGGACATCTCCTGCGGCAGCGCCCGGTTCATCGCCTCGGAGACCCGGGTGGCAACCGGGTCGACCAGCGAGCGCCACGCCTGCTGTGTGCCTTCGACCCATTCGGCTCGGCTCCATGTGCGGGGCGATCCGCCGGTTGCCGGGAAGACGGTCGAGTCGTTGAGCCAGGTGTCGGCGAGGCGGAACGCGTCCTCGACGTCCCGGCGCTCGGCGGAGCTCACCGACCGGTCGCCGGCCGCCGCCACGACTTGGCGGGCCGCTTGGTTCGCCAAATCCCAGTTGACCGGCCCGCCGGACCACGACATCATCTGGCCCAGTTGCTGCAGCATCTGCCCAAGGTCGGGCATGCCTGCCCCGCCGGCGCCCATGGCACCGAACAACTGGCTGAGTGGATCTCCGGACGCACCGCCGCTGCCGCCTGGCTGGCCAGCCGGCGGCTCCTTATCGTCGTCGTCCTCGGACCGGAATCCGAACGGCACGTCACTCATCGGAGCACCTCGGGCAGGATGGGCTGCGATATTGGGGTGTCTGGCACCTCACATATGTCACCGTACGGCAGGAGGGTTCGGTCATGGGCATGGAGCCGGGCGCGGTTCGCGCTCGGCGCAACGCCGGGACGCGAACCGGCGGCGCCGGGAGGGTGATTGCGGTCGTAGGTGCGGCCGCGGGCGTGGGACGCTTGCTCGCGGCTCGGCTGGCCGCCGCTCGCGACGAGGTCAAGCGCGTCGTCGCAATCGACAGCACGCGGGGTGATGTCGACGGCGTCACCTGGCGGGTGTTCGATTACACCCAGCCCGCCCTGGTGTCCAGGCTGACCGCCTGCGACACCGTCGTCCACACCGCGGTCGACATCGGCGTCGCGGACCGGCCGAGTGAGCGGAGCCGGCGCAACATCCGTGGCGCGCAGGCGGTGCTTACGGCATCGGCAGCGGCCGGAGTGGGTCGGGTGATCGTGGTCACCAGCGCGATGGTCTACGGGGCTGCACCAGACAACCCGATGCCGATCCCCGAGGGCGCGCCGTTGCGAGCCACCGAAGACGGCGGGTTGCTCAGCGACCTCCTCCAGATCGAGGAGTTGTGCGAGCGGTCGACCAGGGCTCATCCGGGTATGGCCGTCACAGTCGTACGCCCGGCCATGGTCGTCGGGCCCGGTGTCGACACCGTGCTGACCCGCCATTTCGAGGCACCGAGGCTGCTCGTGGTGCGCGGCACCGAACCGGCGTGGCAACTGTGCCATGTGGACGATCTCGCGTCCGCCCTGGAGTTGGTCGCGCTCACCGGCTTGGACGGTCCGTTGACGGTCGGATGCGAGGGCTGGCTGGCACAGAACGAGGTGGAGACCTTGTCCGGCCGCGCCCGGATCGAGTTGCCCGGTGCGTTCGCCTATGGCACCGCGGAGCGGCTGCACCGGCTCGGCATCACCCCCGCTCCGGCCAGCGAGCTGCATTACGTGACCAATCCCTGGGTGGTGTCGTCCGAGCGGTTGCGCGCCGCGGGCTGGCGTCCCGAACACGACAATGCGACGGCGCTGGAATCCATGCTCGAGGAGATCACCGGACGGCATGCCGTGGCCTCTCGCCGGATCGGGCGGCGAGAGACAGCCACCCTTGGCGCCGCGGGCGCCACGGTGGCGGTGCTGGGTACTGCGGCGGTCGTCCGCCGTGCGCGGCGCCGCCGGGCGCGGAAGTGATTGAGCGCGCGCTACGCGTCCCATTCGTGGTCGTCGATGTCGCCACGCGTCCACTGCTTCAGGGCGTCCAGGAGGATGCGAGATCTGTGAACGACGGTGGCCGCGTCCTGATCGGCGTCGGAAAGCTCAGCCAATCGGGGGGCGTGCAAGTCGCCGGTGCGGATCTCGGCGCGCTCGGTGACCAGACGCTCTACCCTGATCACGGAGTGCCGATCCCCGTCGTTGGGCGAGGCCACGGACAGCTTCCGGGCCACTTCGGCCGATAAATAGTTCTCGGCGATCGTGGTCTGCAATCTCATGAGCGCCGAGGCAAGTTCGCTCGACGCGCTACGCAGGCCGGGTATCAACCGTGCTGCGACCAGCGCGGCCACTGTCGCCTCGGCCGCATGCCGGAGGGCAGGCTCCGGATCGTACTCATGCCGGTGTGACCGGTACGTGAACGCGACCAGGGGATAGCGATGCACCAGTTCGTCGATGCTGCGCAGGAGACCTGCCCAGTCGTGGCAGCGCCGGCGGACCGCGCCGACGCCGTCCTCCGCCAGCCACTTCGCGAGCATGGCGGCGCCACTGGTCCCGCGTACCCCATCGTGGATCGCCAGAGCGAACCGGTTGCGCGTGGTCATTCCGGTCACCACTTCGATCAGGTATGACGCCATCCCGGTGAACATGGTGAAGCCGAGCGCCGATGCAACCAGTGCCAGCATCTGCCCGGTTCCCGTCACCGGGAAGATGTCGCCGTATCCGAGCACTGTGACCGTGCCGCCGACGTAATAGAGCGTGTCGAGGAAGGTGAGGTTGCCGGTTTCCGGGACGGTAACGTACTCATCCCGCATGGGGTACACCACGAATGTCAGCCCCAGGATGACGAGCAAGATCCAGGCGGTGAAGGTCAGCGCTATGATCGCCGGCCCGGCCAGCGCCAGCAGGTGTCGGCGCCACGTCGGCAATAGCGCGCCGCAAGCGGTGGCCAGCCGCCACGTGCCGCGGCGGATGCCTTTGGCGAACACCCCCTCGGCGTCCGGGTGCAGGACGCTCGCCCAGACATCCCGGACGGCGAGGGCTACGAGCAATAGGCCGGCGACGGCCAGCGGGATATCCATGGTCATGAATACCCCACTGGCCGCCGCCGCGCACGGCCTCGGCCGGACCGCTTCGGCTCGGCCAGCCCGGCTACCGCTCGGCTGCTAGAGCCGGCTCGGGCGCGAGCCGGACGTCCGCGTCCTTATCGACGTCGAAGCTGGGCAGCCGGTGCAATGCTTTCGGCCACCACCAGTTGCGCTCGCCCAGTAACTCCATGACCGCCGGGACGAGGAGCATCCGGACGATGGTCGCATCGACCAGGATCGCCATGGCCAGGCCGAGGCCCATGGTCTTCATGCCGCGGTCGTCGAACAGGACGAAGCTGCCGAAGACGCTGACCATGATGAGCGCTGCGGCCGTGATGACCTTGGCGGTCTTGGCCAGTCCGTCCGCGACCGCCGTGGCGTTGTCGCGGGTGCGGACATACTCCTCCCGGATCCGCGACAGCAGGAAGACCTCGTAGTCCATGGACAGGCCGTACGCGATGGCGAACAGGGTCATCGGCACCCACGCTTCGGTCGGGCCGGCCTTGCCGACGCCGATCAGCTCCATGCCCCAGCCCCACTGGAACACTGCGACGATCACACCGAACGCCGCACCCAGCGAGAGCAGATTCATGATGATCGCCTTCAGTGGGATGACCAGGCTCCGGAACACCACTCCGAGCAGCGCGAACGAGGCCAGCAGTACCCCGCCGAGCAGCAGCGGCAGGCGCTCGAGCGTGCTGTCCGCGAAGTCGATGCCGGCCGCCGTCGCACCGGTGACGAAGACCTCCAGGTCGGTGCCGGACACCGCTTCCGGGATCACCTCGTCGCGTAGGGTGTGGACGAGTTCGGACGTCGCCTCGTCCTGCGGCCCGGTCTCCGGGACGACCCGTACGATCGAGACTCCGCTGTCGCCGATGGCCATTGGCGGCGTGACGTCGACGACGCCGTCCGTTCCGGCGACAGCCCCGGCGACACCCTCGAGGACGGCCTGGTCACTCGCGTCGGCCGTCTCGGCCACCAGCAGCAGCGGCCCGTTCGCACCCTCGCCGTAACCCTCGGCCAGCAGGTCGTACGCGCGCCGCGTGGTGTCGGTGTCCGGCCGGTTGCCGGCGTCGGAGAAGCCCAGCCGCAGCCCGAGCGCCGGTGCCGCGAGGGCAGCCAGCACCAGCACCGCGGCGATGGCGGCCGGCCATGGGTGGCGCTGTACCAGCCGGCTCCAGCGGTAGGCGAGGCCGGGACGCTCGTCGCTGGTCGTCCGGTGGGGCAGCCCGAACTTGTCGATCCGGTGGCCGATGACGCCGAGCAGCGCCGGCAGTAGGGTCAGCGCTGCGGCCATCACCATCAGCACGCCGGCCGCCGCGGCGATAACCATCGACACGCCGACCGAGCCTCCCATCATGAGCATGCCGGTGATCGCGATAGCGACCGTGCAGCCGGCGAACAGCACCGAGCGTCCGGCAGTGTCCATGGCCCGGACGACGGCGTCCTCCACGGACCGCCCCTCGGCCAGCCCGGTGCGATAGCGGGTGGCGATGAGCAGGGCGTAGTCGATGCCGACGCCGATGCCCAACATGATGGTCAGCGAGATCGCGAAGCTGGGCAGGTTGACCACGTTGGCGGCCAGCATGACCAGCGCCGCGCCCGCGCCGACGCCGAATAGCGCGGTAAGCAGCGGCAGGCCGGCTGCGATCAGTGAGCCGAACGCAACGAACAGGATGCCGAGCGCCAGCAGCATGCCGACGCCCTCGGTGGCCCCGCCCGGCGCCTCGTCGATGAAGTAGTCGCCGGCGAGCTCGACCGTCACTCCGGGCGCCTCGAACTGGTCGCCGAGTTCCTTGATGGCGTCGATCCGCTCGGTGAGCTCGCTGTCGTTGCCTTCGCCGAGGTTGACTTCGGCAAAGGCAACCGTGCCGTCCGGTGAAGTCATGCCGTACGCATCGGCCTCATACGGGCTGTCGATCTCACCGGACGGCACCTCGGCGGCGATCTCGGCGAGCAGGTCTTCGACCAGAGTCTGGACCTCGGGGTTGTGGACGCCACCGTCGATGGCCGGGTCGGTCGCGATGACCACCTGGCCGGTGGCGAACGGGTCCTCGCCGCCGTTAGCGGCTTCGAGTAGGTCTGCTGCCTGCTGGCTCTCGGTGCCGGGCAGGCTGAAGTCGGTGTTGCTCTCGCCGGCGAACGTGATGCCCAATCCGAGCAGGCCGGCCACGCCGGCCAGCCAAGCGAGGATCACGAGGCGCCGATGCCGGACGCTCCCGCGGGCAAGTCGTCTTAACACGATCAGGTCCTTCCGTCGATGGTCGGTTCTCGGCTGCTCGGGACGCCGCGTCGCGACCAGATGTCAGTTATGTAGCCAGCCTGCTTATTGCGGCGGCTTCTGACATCGGGGAGTGACCCTGATCAGACCCTTGCTTCTGGGCGGCAGATCCCTCAGGGTCGGGCGCGATTTCCCTGAGAATGCAAGCGATCGCGGGCAGTCGATGTCGGCCTCGTTGGTGTCGGTAACAACGGCTAGGCTGAGCGCAGATCACGGCAAGGAGCTCGGCATGATTCCAACCCTGATCGTGCTCGGATTTATCTTCGGGCGGTGGTGGCGGCTATCCCTCGCCGTTGCGGCGGTGGGTTGGCCGGCCGTGCTCGTCGCCAGTGGTGTGGCGGAGCTTGAGGCAGGGCTCGTGGGTGCGGCCGGCCTGGCAGTTCTCAACACCGGTGTTGGAGTGCTGGTACATCAGGCCGTCAGGTGGGCGGTCCGGAGCGTGCGCAATCGGCAGCGTGCGGACGCTTCTGCCAACACCTGAACGTGGCCGATCGGCGGCGTCCCGCCGTCACGGCCTTACGAAGTGCGCCTGCCGAGCATGAAGTAGGAGATCGGCCCGACCGGCTGGACGAAGCACGCTGCCGCCCACAGCAACTTCGGGCCCCGGACCTGGCTTGCGGGGCGCCGGGCGAGGTCGACCAGCGCGCAGGCGGTTAGAGCCAGCTCGACGGCCGCCCCGGCGGTGATCATCCGTTGCTGCGTTCGGGACAGATCGCTCCACTGTCGCGTTGCCATGGCGACAACGCTAGCCCACGTCCGCTGTGGTGTGGTACATTGGTACCATGGTAACAATTGAGAGAGTCCAAACCGGCTTACGCATCGAGCGGAATCTGCTCAAGGTGCTCAAGGGTCTGGCCGAGTACCTGGACATGTCGCTGGGCGATTTGCTCGAGGGAATCGCGCTGCACGCCTTCGAGGGCAAGGCGCCGTTCTCGCCAGAGACCCTGGCCAAGATCGCTCAACTTAAGGAGGTGTACGGCGTGACGCTGACCTCTGCCGACGCCCACCAGATGACCGAACGGAGCGAGCCATGAGCGGCCCGCAGTACCGCCTCGCCGGCCGGATCAGCGTCCCGCTTCCGCCCGACGAGGCCTTCGTCCTATTCACTCCGCGCGGCGAGGAACGGTGGGTCGAGGGCTGGCAGCCGCGGTTTCCCGTTCCGACCGAGGACGACAGTGCACCCGGGACCGTCTTCGAGACCTCGGCGGACGGCGAGCACACCATCTGGGTCGTGGTCGACCGAGAGCCGGGCCGCCGCGTGTCGTACGCCCGCGTGACGCCCGGCTCCCGCGCGGGGATTGTGTCCGTCGCGCTCGAGAACGGCGGCGACGGGCACAGCGTCGTCGAGGTCACCTACGCCCTGACAGCGCTGAGTCCGGACGGCGATCGACAGCTGGACGAGTTCGCGGTGGGGTACACCGACTACCTGAAGTCCTGGGAGTCGGCCATCTCCGTAGCTCTCTGATAAGTCCGACAATGTCTGCGCCATACTCGCACGTCCGCGAGGACCCCCGCGGCCCTCGGCGGAGGGTCCGAGATCGCCGGCGCATGTCCACCTCGTCCACCTGTTTCGGGCGCCCGAACTTCGGCCGGTCATCCAGCCCCGCCCAGCCCCTCGACGGCGCATCGGCGCTCCAACCGATCACCGTCGGCGTGGACACCCCCAACCCGCCGGACGATCTCGGTCACCGGCGTCCCGTCCGCGGCCAGCAACACGATCCTGGCCCGCTGCGCCAACCCGCCCGCAACGACGGCGAACGCGTCCACGACTCCAGAACCTCACGATCGCCGGGCGATAAATTGACATGTGGCGCGCTGGTGCGCCGATCCACTATCGCATCGACAACGAGCGAACTCCGCTGTCGCCTGGGGTGGATCTCGCGGCCTATCGGATCGTAGCTCGCTGGCCTACGCGTCCCAAACTCGCGCGTTGACTCATCTCAACATGCCCGCGTGGGATCTGTGATGGATGGAGCTGTCGCTGGCGGTGCACAAGCAGATCACGAAGGCCCAGTTGGATCGGTGGCCGAAGGCGTCCCGGGCCGAGAAGGGGCAGATCTTGGACGCGGTCTGTGCGGTGACCGGTTGGCATCATGATCACGCTCGTAAGGCGATCCGCGCGGCGCTGGCCGAGCGAGCTAACGGCGGTCCGCGGCCGCGTCAACGCCGTGATCCGGTCCGCACCTACGGCGATGAGGCGATCGAGTTGTTGACCCGGTGCTGGGCGGCGTTGGACGGGCCGACCGGCAAGCGGCTGCACCCGATCCTGCCCGTGGTGCTGGACAACACGGCCCGCCATGGTCATCTCGATGGTGTCGATCCTGCGGTGATCGCCCAGGTCACCGCGATGTCACCGGCCACCATCGACCGCCGGCTCGCTGATGCCCGCACCGGGCTGGTGGCGCGCCAGGGCACGGCGATGACCCGGCCCGGATCGTTGTTGAAGAACTCGATCCCGATGAAGACCTGGCATGAGTAAGACCCGTCACGGCGCCCGAGTGATCAAACGGTACGACCAGGCAACCACCCCGCTGGACAGGGTCCTCGGCCAATTCGGCGACATGGTCGACCCCGACGAGCTCACCACGCTACAGACCCTCCAGCACGACAACGACATCGAAACCCTCAAACACCGCATCACCGACATCCAAGCCAACCTGCTCGAAATCGCCCGCCGACGCGGACAACTCCAACGCCGCGCCCGAACCAACCACGTCTACCTCAGCCGCCGCAAACTCACCCCACCCACGCGGGCATCTTCAGATGAGTCAACGAACCAAACCACGGGCACCTTGACGTGAGTCAACAGGACTCGCACTAACCCGTCCGAGGAGCCGGTTGCGATCCGGGTCCGATCGGGGCTGAGCGCTGCCGCGAGATCCGCGGGCGTCACATCGAGCGCCGCGAGCTGAGCCAGTCCGCGCCGACTCGGCGGAGCCTCTGGAACGTCCCCGTCGAGCCGTCGGCCACTGCGCGGCTCGACGAGTTCGCCGCCACGTCGGGTATCCGCTGCCCAGCGATTGTGGACCCCGGCGCAGCGCGTGACCTGAGTTCGTGCCGTTCCTCAAGTTCCCACCCGCGGTCAAGTGCGTGATTTACATGCGTATGACATGCCGGCGGATTGCCGATTACGACAAAGCTGCTGGAGATTCAGGCTCCAACGAAACAAATGGGTCTTTCACCATGCCTGCATCGCGAGCATGATGTGTTTCATCACAGTCGTCCGAGTTGACGGTCGAATCCGGAGACGGGTGCGTTACGAGGAGGCGGTCACCATGGCACTCGCTTTCTACCGCTGCGATCGATCGAGCATACGAGGGAACCGCCGGCGGATCAGCCGGTGGCCCAGCGCGGTCGTGCTCGCCTCAGTTGTGA
>DASTNZ010000068.1:0-58201 GCA_035762665.1 Jiangellaceae bacterium
GGTATTTCACACCAGGGCCATGCTCGGCGGTCGGATCCGGGGTGTTCCATATGTTCGTCCACGGGCGTGGCCGCGTCGTCCCTTGATCATGTGGTCTTAGCTGGCGATAACACGCCGGCGTGTCGCGCCAGCCGGGACCACATGATCATGAGACGTGCTGTCCACACCTAGGGTGGACCGAGGCTTGCCGTCCACTGATCCAAGCCGCCGACCCGAGCGAGCGCTCACAGGCGGCCAGGCTCCTACGTATGGGCGGCTCCTTCGACGACGTGTTCCTGCATGCGCAGGCACGGTCGTACCTTGTGGAGCGCGGAATCACCCCTCACGAGTTGCGTGGGCCCCTGTGGGAGCGGGCGCTGCATGGCCGGTACCGCTTCATGGACGCGTCGACGAATAGGCCCGAGGCGCGGATCGACGTGGCGCGGAGCGTGATGCCGGCGGACGGCGCGCTGACCGGCTGGGCCGCGGCGTACCTGCTCGGCGTGACAGACCTCGACGGACGCAACTGGAGCGGGCGACTCGAACCCGTCGTCGTGGCGCTGCCGCGTAATCGGCGGATCAAGCGGGCTGCTATCGCAACCATCCGAGCACCGCTGCCGGACGACGACATCTGCACCATTCGTGGGATCCGAGTGACGCGGGGCGCGCGTACGTGCTTCGAGCTCATGCGCCGCAGCTCGCTCGAGGACGCCGTTGTCGCGGTCGACGCGATGGTGCGGGCCGGCGCCGTAACGCTGGACGATGTCAGGGCGTACGTCCGCGGCAAGGCAGGGTGGGACGGCGTGCCCACTGCCAGGGCGGCGTTGGAACTCGCCGATGGTAGGGCCGCGTCATGTCCAGAGAGCCGGTTACGAGTCGTGTGGGTCGTAGACGCAGGGCTGCCGCCTCCCAAGGTCAACGTCCCGGTGTTCGGCCCGTCCGGTCATCTCGCTGGCATACCTGACCTGCTTGATGCAGCGACCGGCCCGGCCGGCGAATATGACGGTGCGCACCACCGCCAGCTCGAGCAGCACGCCGCCGACAACGTCCGCGAGGAACGCCTGGAAGCGCTCGGCCTCACCGTTGTCCGCGCAACGTCAGTTGATCTCCGCCGCCGGCGGCAACTTGTGGCCAGGCTTCGCGAGGGCTACCGGAGAGCGCCCCGAGCTACCCGGCGCTGGTCCCTCTGAGGCCCCGCGAGATCATGTGGTCCCAAATAGCGCGACACGCGGGCGCGTCGCCACTAGTCCTAGTCCACATGATCTTGCTCAGGCGCGGCGGAGCCAGCCGTTGCGCTCGAGGTGCTCGAGTATGACGGTTACTGCCTCTTCGATAGTGATCGAACTGGCGTCGATGCGTAGGTCAGCGTCAACAGGTTCCTCGTACGGATCCGAAATGCCGGTGAACTCGGAGATGACGCCGGCCCGCGCCTTTGCGTACAGGCCCTTGCGGTCACGCCGCTCACATACCTCGATCGGCGTGGCTACGTGGATCAGCACGAAATCGCCGTTCGCTTCAACCATCCGCCGTACTTCGGCTCTGGTTGAAGCGTAAGGCGCGATCGGAGCGCACACGGCGAGGCCACCGTGCCTGGTGATCTCGGCGGCCACCCACCCGATTCGGCGGATGTTCAGCTCCCGGTCTGGTCGGCTGAAGCCGAGGCCGGCGGACAGCATCCGGCGCGCGACGTCGCCGTCCACCAGGGTGACCGTGCGGTCGTACTTCTCCCGCACGGCGGTCACGAGCCCGCGCGCAATCGTCGACTTGCCCGAACCGGATAGGCCGGTGAAGAACACGGTCAAACCCCGCTCCGGCCGGGGAGGGCGCCATCGGCGGAGAAGTTCCGCGATCTCGGGTTGGGTCGGCAGCGGCACGCAGGTGGCGGCGTCACGCAACATCGCGGTGACGTGTGCCCAGATGCCGGCATCGAGCGGGCTCGGTTCTCCCTCCGCGCCAAGCAGCGTGGCGCCGACCGTGTTCACCACCTCACGGCTACCGGCTGGTGGTACGCCATCCGAGCGCGGCACCAGCGGAAGGGTGGCCACCACCACCTCGACGTGCGCTGATATCCGGTCTGCCGAGATCAGCGCGGCCCGTACTGTGATCTCGGGAGGTATGCCGCCTGCGCCGGCGGAGCCAGTGCAAGGCAGCAGCAGCACGGCCGCCCCCTTGCCAGTCGCCGTCTTAGCAAGCGCGTCCTCCTCGGCCATGGTCAGTGGGCGGTCGAGGGTGACCGCCACCGCAGAGGTGTCACCCAGCTGCTTGCGGACGGCCCCCGGGTCGAATCGCAGATCGGGGAAGAGCCCATGCTGCGCGTCACCGGCTGGCCGAATCGTGCCGGCTACGGCGCTGCCATCAGCCACGCCCGCTGCAACGTCGAGGATCGCGATCGGTGCACCCTCGTCGTCGATGAGCACCAGGTGACCGGCGTTCTCGGCCGCCTGCTTGACGTCCCCGTCGACCTCCAGGACCAGCGGATCAAGGAAGTCCGGGACCGGCTCGTATGAGCCGGTCCCGAACAGTTCTAGATACCCGGCGACCTCGGCCGAGGCCTGGTGGGTAGGCCAAGACGGATCCAACGTCACGGGACCTTCACATCGACGCGCTTCAGGGGCAGCCTCCAGTTTCCCACGGGGTGGGGGCGTCGGCCGAGGATCGCCGACCCGTTGCCGGCCTGGATCTCTTCGCCTACTGGACCTTGTGGCCGCGCCGGCCGGTGACCGTCGCCGCGATTATCACCAGGACGGCGGCGACCGCGATGCTGATGATCCACCGGATCCAGTCGATGCCGGAGGTCTCCTCCACGCCGAATGCTGCGGCGAGGTAGTAGCCGATGAGCACGCCGCCGACGCCGCACAGGACCGTGAGCCAGAGCGGGATGTTGTCGCGGTCGCCGGGGGCGACAAACTTGCCGAGTAGGCCGATGATGATGCCTGCAATGATCACGCCGATGACGTCCACAATGGTCTCCTCCTTGGTAGTGCAGATCTGCTGATCGTTGGGTGGCAGTCTTCCCAGGCGTTGCGAATACATGCTTGCACCTGGCGAGTGATCTGTGTGGCAAATCAGATCACTTTTGATCTCGGGTTTCAGGCGACGCTATCCAGGAATGGGCCCAATCCAGGTATTTGCGGGCCGTTGGCCTCGCCCGAACCTGGCTGTGGGTGATGTCGGGCCGATCAGCCGGGGCGGGCAACCGCCGTAGCTGGTGCGGGCGGAGGCGCGAGGCCAAGACGGCGCAACTCGAGTGCAGCGAGAGAGCGCAAGGCAGCTGGCTCACCACGGCGCCACGCGGGAACGATGTCCTCACCCAGCGCGGCAAGCTGCGGCAGCCGGCGACGTGCCAGTGCCCGTACAGCGAGGAGCTCGATTCCGCCCTCGGTTGCGCGGATTCTGCGTGCCTCATTGGCTCGTCGGACCCACAGCAGTCGCGGTAGCACCCAGACCATGGCCGCGAAACCTAATGCGAAGGCGAGGAAGACGAGCGCGACAGCAATGGCGGTCAGCCTGGCAGTGTCTTCTATCGCCTCGCCGGCGTCGGCCAGCCGACCCGCCGCGCCGGCCGCGCTGTCGAAAGGAGAGGCAACCGAGTCGCCGACAAGGGGCACGTCCTGCAACCGGTCCGAAGCGTCGAGCAGATTGCCGGACATCCCGGTGCCGGCGTCCTTCAGCGCCGTGCCTGGCCGGCCGAGCAGCTCAACGAGCGAGTAGATGCCGCGGGCGACGAGCAGGGCGATAACACACCACATCACCCCCAGCAGGTCGGCGAGGATCTGGCGGGAGCGACGGTAGGGGTGGTCGGCGTAAATGGTCACTCGACGATCCCTTCTGGGCTCAGTCGTGACTGGACGTAGTCATGGTGAGTGTTCCCACATAGTTGGTTTTGGACCTCCATCGTCGATCTGATCATCACGCTCGAGTTGTGCATCTGCGCGCAACCACAGTGCGCCCAGCGACAAGGACTTCTCTGGCTCACACGATTGCGGCGCAACGTCAAGTGATTCGCGAGGCGACAAGCCGGTATCGCGACCCCGACGTTGCGATCGCTGACGGTTACCTGCCTACCGACGTGTGTGGAGAAGATCCGGAACTGGGCGGCATGGGTTACCACTATGTCAACCCGAAGTTCGTAGCTGACCTCGTCATCGACCCGACGCTCCCTGAAGTCCTGGTCTACGCCACAGACCACCATGGGCGGCTGAGGCTGGTGGCCATCGAGTACGTTACGGCCGACACCGACGGCGACCTCGGCACCGACGACGACCGGCCCAGCTTGTTCGGCCATCCGTTCGACGGGCCGATGGAGGGCCACGAGCCCGGTCAGCCGGTGCACTACGACATCCATGCTTGGGTGTGGAAGCACAACCCGGCAGGCGAGCTCGCCCAGTTCAACCCCGACGTACGCTGCCCAGCAGGCAACCGACGGAAGTGAGCGGCCGGGTTCGGTGACGGTCAATCACCAACGCCGAGCCCTGCGATGTCGAGGTCGGCCAGCCGCTCGGGATCGACGAGGACGTCGATGGCAACGATCTTGCCGCCCACGACGGTGAAACCCATGATGGACACCACGCGTCCGCCGGCCACTGCCACCACACCAGCAGCACCATTGATCAGCGCCGGCCGGGCGAACGGCGCGAGACGTTGGGCGGCAACCGCCTGCTCAGCCACTTCCTGCGAGCCGCGAAGGACGACGCTGAAGCGGGCGCGTGCCTTCCCGCCGTCGGCCCGCAGCACAACATCCGGATGGAGAACGCCGACGAGCGCGTCGAAGTCGCCGTGGCGCGCGGCCGACAGGTAGGCATCTACGACCTCTCGCTGCCGCGAGGGATCGGGGTCGGGTGTCGGTGCTTGATTGCGGACGCGACGCCGGGCCCGGCTCGCGAGTTGCCGGGTCGCGGCAGGCGAACGGTCGATCAGTGGGGCGATCACGTCGAACGGCACGGCGAACATGTCGTGCAGGACGAACGCGAGGCGCTCGGCCGGCGGCAGCGAGTCGAGGACCACCATTAATGCGAGCCCCACTGAGTCGGCCAGCAGGGCCTCCTGTTCTGGATCGCCGCCGTGCTCTGGTCCGACAACGGGATCGGGCAGGTGTAGGTCAAGTGGCTCTTCGCGCCGCCGCTCGCGCGACCGGAGCATGTTCAGGCACACCCGCGCCGCAACGGTGGTCAGCCACCCGCCGACGTTCTCGATCCCACTGGCATCGGCACGACTTACCCGCAACCAGGTCTCCTGGACGGCGTCGTCAGCCTCGCTGAGCGAGCCCAGCATGCGGTACGCCACTGCCCGCAACCGGGGCCGGAATTGCTCGAACCGCTCCGCGGGCAACACCTGCGCGTCCATCCCGTCACATTCTCCCGTCGGGCGGTGTCACGGAAACGGATCCCTTAAGAACGAACGAATCGGAGAACACTGTGACGTTACCCATTCTGATCACCGGCGGCACCGGAACTCTCGGCAGCCATGTTGTTCCGCTGCTCCACGATGCCGGATGCAAACTGCGGATCTTGAGCCGACGCCACCAGAAGACCTCTAACGGAGCCGACTACGTCACCGGTGACCTGGCTACCGGCAACGGCATCGATGCAGCCGTGGACGGCGTCGACGTGATCCTCCATCTCGCAGGCACCGCCAAGGGCGACGACGAGAAGATGCGAACCTTGGTGCGGGCAGCTTCACGAGCCGGCTCCCCGCATCTGGTCTACATCTCAGTGGTGGGCACCGACCGGATCCCGGTCGTCAGCCGGATCGACCGCGCCATGTTCGGCTACTTCGCGGCCAAGCACGAAGCCGAACGGATCGTCGCGGAATCCGGGTTGCCCTGGACGACGCTGCGCGCCACGCAGTTCCACGACGCGATCTTCGCGCTCGCCCAGCAGATGTCCAAGTCGCCGATCATTCCGATGCCGTCGGGCGTACGTATCCAGCCGATCGACACCGGCGAGGTGGCGGCCCGACTCGCCGAGCTGGCCTTCGGAGAGCCGGCCGGTCTCGTCCCCGATATGGCCGGGCCGCGGGTGTACGAGATGAAGGAACTGATCCGGAGTTACCTGCAGGCGGCGGGCAAGCGCCGACTTTTCATGCCGGTCAGGCTGGCTGGCAAGGCAGCCCGCGCCTACCGCGAAGGCGCCAACCTCGCTCCTGATCGGGCCGTAGGGCGACGCACCTGGGAGGACTTTCTGGCCGAGCGCTTGAGGTAGCGCACGCCCTTTCCAATCCGAGTTGTCCGGCCAGACAACTCGGATTAGGGGCGGCGTGGCGCCGCGTAGACTGAAACGCAACCCCCTACCCGGGCCGGGTCGGGGGTGTTGGTGCGTGCCCAGAACCCGACCAAAGGACCTTCCATGAGCCTCGCCGGTCTGCTGAAGACCCTCCTGCGCGACCCAGGTGACACCACGTTGCGCTCTGCGGTCGCCGACGCGACGGCCGGCTCGGTGACGGCACTTGATCTGACCGCACCACCGGCGCTTCGCCCGTTCGTCGTCGGGGCCATCGCGGACGGGACGGTCGGCGCCGGGCGTCCCGTTCTCGCCGTCACCGCCACGTCGCGGGAGGCCGAAGATCTCGTAGCGGCGCTGCGCTGCCTGCTCCCGCCCGACAGCGTGGCGGAGTATCCGTCCTGGGAGACGCTGCCGCACGAGCGGCTCTCGCCACGGAGCGACACGGTGGGCCGCCGGCTCGCCGTCCTCCGCCGGCTGGTCCACCCCGACACGAACGGCACCGACCCGAGCACCGGCCCACTTCACGTAGTCGTGGCACCCGTCCGCAGCGTCCTGCAGCCCCAGGTCGCCGGGCTGGCCGACCTCAGGCCAGTCCGGCTAAAGGCCGGTGACGAGATCGTCATGGACGACTTGGTCGAGGGCCTGGCCGGCGCCGCCTACACCAGGGTGGACCTGGTCGAGCGCCGCGGCGAGTTCGCCGTCCGCGGTGGCATCGTCGATGTCTTCCCGCCCACCGAGGAACACCCCGTTCGGATCGAGTTCTGGGGCGACACGGTCGACGAGATCAGGTATTTCAAGGTCGCCGATCAGCGATCACTCGGGCTGGCCGAGCACGGGCTCTGGGCACCGCCGTGCCGGGAGCTACTGCTCACCCCGGCGGTTCGGCGGCGGGCTGCCGCCCTGGCGACGCAGCATCCAGCTCTGGCCGAGCTCTTCGACAAGCTCGCATCAGGCATCGCGGTCGAGGGCATGGAGTCACTCGCTCCCGCACTGGTCGACCGAATGGAGCTGCTGCTCGACCTGCTCCCAGCCGGCACGCACGTCCTTGTCTGTGATCCCGAACGGGTGGCCACCCGTGCCCACGACCTGGTGGCATCCAGTCAGGAGTTCCTCGATGCGTCCTGGGCCGCTGCCGCGGGCGGCGGCCGAACGCCGATAGATCTGGGCGCCGCGGCGTTCCGGACGCTAGGGGAGATCCGGACACACGCCATCGAGCTCGGCCTGCCCTGGTGGAGCGTCAGCCCCTTCGGCACCAGCTACACCGCCGACGACAAGCGATCGCGGTTCGAGGACGATGACGAGCCGGACGCCAAACTCGAGGAAGCGATGGCGGCCATCTCGGTCGATGGGGTCGAGAGCCGGACCATCGCGGCGACCGCTGCCGACTCCTACCGGGGAGACACTCAGCGGGTCCTCGCGGACCTGAAGGGCTGGCTCGCCATCGCCCGCCGGGCGGTCGTCGTCACCGGCGGGCACGGGACGGCCGAGCGGATCGTGGAGGTCCTGGGTGAGTCGGACGTCCCGGCCCGGCTGGACGAGACGCTCGACGACGTTCCCGAACCTGGCGTCGTCCACGTTACGACAGGAACCCTGGAACACGGGTTCGCCGCCACGGACGCCGGCTTGGTCGTGCTGACCGAGGACGACGTCATTGGCCAGCGGGCGACGACCAAGGACATGCGCAAGCTGCCCAGCCGCCGCCGTAACCAGGTCGATCCGCTGCAGTTGCGGCCGGGCGATTACGTGGTGCACGACCAGCATGGCGTCGGCCGCTACGTCGAGATGACCAGCCGGACTGTCCAGGGTGCCGTCCGCGAGTACTTGGTGATCGAGTACGCGCCGTCAAAGCGGGGTCAGCCCACCGACCGGTTGTACGTCCCGACCGATCAGCTCGATCAGGTGACCAAATACGTCGGTGGGGATGCGCCAGCGCTGGACCGGATCGGCGGGTCCGATTGGGCTAAGCGCAAGGGCCGGGCCCGTAGTGCGGTGCGCGAGATCGCCGCCGAACTGATCAAGCTGTACGCCGCGCGCCAGGCCGCGCCAGGGTACGCCTTCGGGCCGGACACACCCTGGCAGCGCGAGCTCGAGGACGCCTTCCCGTACATCGAGACTCCGGATCAACTGACAGTGATCGACGAGGTCAAGCGCGACATGGAGGGCACCGTCCCGATGGACCGGGTGATCTGCGGCGACGTCGGCTACGGCAAGACCGAGATCGCGGTCCGGGCGGCGTTCAAGTCGGTACAGGAAGGCAAGCAGGTCGGAATCCTGGTGCCGACGACGCTGCTGGTGTCGCAGCACTACGCGACGTTCTCCGAGCGGTACGCGCAGTTCCCGGTCGTCGTCCGGGCGCTGTCGCGGTTCCAGACCGACGCGGAGGCCGCCGAAGTCATCCGTGGGCTGGCGGACGGGACGGTCGACGTGGTGATCGGTACCCACCGGCTGCTGACTGGCGACGTCAAGTTCAAGGATCTGGGCCTGCTGATCGTCGACGAGGAGCAGCGGTTCGGCGTCGAGCACAAGGAGAAGCTCAAGCACCTGCGGGCCAACGTTGACGTAGTGACCATGTCGGCAACGCCGATCCCGCGGACGCTCGAGATGTCCATTACCGGCATCCGCGACATGTCAACGATCACCACGCCACCGGAGGAGCGGCATCCCGTCCTCACCTATGTCGGGGTGTACGACGAGAAACAAATCGGCGCGGCGATCCGGCGCGAGCTGATGCGCGACGGCCAGGTGTTCTTCGTGCACAACCGGGTGGACACCATCGAGAAGATGGCGTCCAGGCTCCGCGCGCTCGTGCCCGAGGCCAGGATCGAGACCGCGCACGGGCAGTTGGGCGAGCACCGGTTGGAAGGCGTAATCGACGCGTTTTGGAAGCGCGAAGTCGACGTGCTGGTCTGCACGACCATTGTGGAGACCGGGCTGGACATCTCGAACGCGAATACGCTCATCGTCGATCGGCCGGACCGGCTCGGGCTCTCGCAACTGCACCAGTTGCGCGGCCGGGTGGGTCGCGGGCGCGAGCGGGCCTACGCCTACTTCCTGTACCCGCCCGACAAGCCGATGACCGAGGAGGCTCACGAGCGGCTGGCGACCATTGCCGCGCACACCGATCTCGGCGCAGGCATGCAGGTGGCGATGAAGGACCTGGAGATTCGCGGCGCGGGCAACCTGCTGGGTGCGGAGCAGTCCGGCCACATCGCCAACGTCGGGTTCGATCTGTACGTCCGCCTGGTGGGGGAGGCGGTCGCCGAGTACAAGGGCAACGGCCCACCGGTGGACGAAAGCGTTCGTGTGGAGCTGCCGGTCGACGCGCACCTGCCGCACGAGTACGTGCCGTCCGAGCGGTTGCGGCTGGAGGCCTACCGGCGGCTCTCGGAGGCGGCCAACGAAGCAGCGGTCGAGGAAGTGCAGGACGAACTGACCGACCGGTACGGGACGCCCCCTGCCGAGGTCGAGAATCTGCTGGAGGTCGCGCGATTCCGGGCCCACGCCCGGTCGGTCGGCCTGCGTGAGGTCACGTTGCAGGGCAACCACGTGCGCTTCGGTCCTGTGAAACTGGCCGATTCCCAGCGGGTGCGGCTGCAGCGGCTGTACCCGAAATCGCTGGTCAAGGACGCGGTCGAGACGTTACTCGTGCCGCGCCCGGCGACCGCGCCGATCGGCGGTAAGCCACTGCGCGACGTGGAGCTGCTCGCCTGGGCCAGGCGAGTGATCGACGACATCCTCCAGCCATCCCTGGCCACCGCCCGACCTTGAGACAATCCCCAGCGTCCGACGCTGTGGATTGCATCAAGATCGACCGGAGGCATGTCAGTATGTCCTGACATATGATGGCGGACGACGTGTCGAAGGGGTGCGGGTGAGCTCGTACGAGGTGCTGACCATGGGGCGGATCAGCGTGGATGTCTACCCCGATCAGGTCGGGGTCGGCCTCGACAACGTCACCAGCTTCGGCAAGTACCTCGGCGGCAGTTCGTCCAACGTCGCCGTGGCAGCGGCCCGGCATGGCCGCCGCGCGGCGACGATCACCCGGACCGGAGACGATCCGTTCGGCCGTTTCCTGCGCCGCGCCCTGCGGGACTTCGGGGTGGACGACCGATACGTAGGGGCGGTTGCCGGCTTGAAGACCCCGGTGACGTTCTGTGAGATCTTCCCGCCCGACGACTTCCCGCTCTACTTCTACGGCCGCGAGCCTACGGCGCCGGACCTGCAGATCCACACCGAGGAGCTGGACTTCGACGCGATCCGCGACGCACACGTCTTCTGGGTCACGCTGACCGGTCTGTGCCAGGAACCGAGCCGCACCGCCACGATGTCAGCGCTCGAGGCGCGCGGTCGCAGGGGCATCACCGTGCTCGATCTCGACTACCGCCCGATGTTCTGGGAGTCCCGCGAGGCCGCCGGTGAGCTCGCCCGGAGGGCCCTGGATCTTGCCACCGTCGCCGTGGGAAACCTTGACGAGTGCGAGACGGCGGTGGGTGTGAAAGATCCGGATGAAGCGGCGGATGCGCTGCGCAACCTCGGAGTGGACACGGCTGTGGTGAAACGGGGGCCCGACGGTGTGCTGGGCGTCGACTCCACTGGCCGATACGCCGTCCCGCCGACGCCTGTCGAGGTTGTCAACGGGCTCGGCGCGGGGGACGGGTTCGGTGGCGCACTGTGCCACGGGATGCTGGCGGGCTGGAATCTCGACCGCACAATTCGGTTCGCCAACGCGGCCGGCGCCATCGTGGCTTCCAGGTTGTCCTGCTCGGACGCGATGCCGACCACGGATGAAGTGATCGCCCTGATGGAAGAGCGGGCCCATGTCGACTGATCGGGTGCGGTCTCTCGTCGAGACGAGGGTTAACCGTCCGGACACGGTGGCCGCCGCGGCCGCCCGGCGAGTCAAGCCGGACGGTCTGCTAGGTCCGTCGGGCAAGCTCATGGTGATCGCCGCCGATCACCCTGCGCGCGGCGTGCTCCGTGCCGGAGCTGATCCGATGGCCATGGCCGACCGCGCCGACCTGCTGGACCGGCTCATCGTGGCGCTTAGCCGGCCCGGCGTGAACGGAGTCCTGGGCACCGCGGACATCCTGGAAGATCTGTTGCTGCTCGGCGCACTCGACGGCAAGGTCGTGGTCGGGTCGATGAACAGGGGCGGCCTGGCGGGAACCAGCTTCGAGCTGGACGACAGGTTCACCGGCTACGACCCGAGGACCATCGAGGCGATGGGATTCGAGATGGGCAAGATGTTGCTGCGCATCGATCCCGAAGACCCGGCCACCGCGCGGACCCTCGAATCGTGTGCGCACGCAGTGTCCGACCTGGCATCGCGGCGGAAGATCGCGATGGTGGAGCCGTTCATCTCGCATCGCGTGGAAGGGCGAGTCCGCAACGATCTTTCCACGGAGGCGGTGGTCCGGTCGGTCACGGTGGCGGCCGGGCTGGGAACGACCTCCGCCTACACCTGGCTCAAGCTGCCGGTCGTCGACGATGATCCAGCCGGTATGGAGCGGGTGCTGGGTGCCTCGACGTTGCCGGCCGTGCTGCTCGGCGGCGAAGTGCCCGATGACCCCGATGCCGCATTCGCGAGCTGGGAGAAGGTTCTGCGGTTCCCTACGGCGATGGGCCTGGTAGTGGGGCGGACGCTGCTGTATCCGCCGGACGGTGACGTGGTCGCAGCGGTCGACACGGCGGTGAGCCTGCTATGAACGAGTTCCACCTCAGGGCGGGATCGACCGCTCGGGAGCCGTACCTGGTCGAGGTGGGAGAGCACACCGGCTGCCGGTGGACGTCTCTGCGCGTGGCCGAGTTGCCACCGGATTCGGCCCTGCGGTTCGGTACCGGCGAGGAGGAGATGTTCGTCCTGCCACTGGCGGGATCCTTCGACGTGACCTGTGACGGTCAGCGGTTCGAGCTGCGCGGCCGCCCCAACGTGTTCAGCGCCGCCACCGATACCGTCTACGTACCGCGTGACGCGCAGGTCGAGGTGAGCTCGCCCGCCGGCGGGCGATTCGCGCTGCCGGCAGCAGCGTGCAGCCAGCGGCTTGACGCGCGGCACCAGGCAGCGGCAGACGTCCCCGTCGAAATTCGGGGCACCGGTAACGCCACCCGCCAGGTGAACAATTTCGGGTCCGCCGACACCTTCGAGGCCGACCGGTTGATCGCGGTCGAGGTCATCACGCCGGCCGGCAACTGGTCGTCCTACCCGCCGCACAAGCACGACGAGGACGTTCCCGGCGAGGAGGCCGAACTCGAGGAGATCTACTACTTCGAGCTCAGCGACCCGCGCGGGTTCGGTTTCCACCGCGTCTACGGGACGCCGAAGCGGCCGATCGACGTACTGGCCGAGGTTCGGGACGGTGACGTAGTGCTCGTGCCGCATGGGTGGCACGGCCCATCCGCGGCCGCGCCTGGTTACGACATGTACTACCTGAACGTCATGGCCGGCCCGGGTCGGACGCGCGAGTGGCTTATCCGAGACGACCCGGACCACGCCTGGGTCCGGACCGAATGGGCCGGCCAGCAAGCCGACCCCCGCCTCCCACTGACAACGCCCCGCCCGGTATGAGGGAGTGAAGGAGCAACGCACATGGCGCAGACGGTACGGCTGACGGTCGGCCAGGCGATCGTCCGCTTCCTGCAGCAGCAGTACTCAGAGCGCGACGGCGTCGAGCAACGGTTCATCGAGGGCTGCTTCGGAATCTTCGGGCACGGCAACGTGGCCGGGCTCGGGCAGGCACTACTGGAATCCGAGCTGGACGACCCGAATGCGCTCCGCTACTACCAGGGGCGCAACGAGCAGGCGATGGTTCACGCCGCGGCCGCGTTCGCCCGGGTCCGCAACCGGATGGCCACGCTGGCCTGCACGTCGTCCATCGGGCCGGGCGCCACCAACATGGTCACGGGTGCCGCGCTGGCCACGATCAACCGGCTGCCTGTGCTGCTGCTGCCGGGCGACGTGTTCGCAACGCGGGTCGCCAACCCGGTGCTGCAGGAGCTGGAGAGCCCGGCCGGTTACGACGTGTCGGTCAACGACACGTTCCGGCCCGTCTCGCGGTTCTTCGACCGGATTTGGCGGCCTGAGCAGTTGCCGGCCGCCCTGCTCGGTGCGATGCGGGTGCTCACCGATCCTGCCGAGACCGGTGCCGCGACGATCGCGCTGCCTCAGGACGTCCAGGCCGAGGCGTACGACTGGCCGATCGAGCTGTTCCAGCGCCGGGTGTGGCACGTACCCCGCCCCACTGGCGACCCGGCGGCACTGGAACGGGCCGCCGTCGCCGTACAGTCGGCCGAACGCCCACTGCTGGTCGCCGGTGGAGGGGTCAAGTACAGCGATGCCACGGCGGCACTCCGCGCACTCGCAGAAGCCACCGGGATACCCGTTGCCGAGACCCAGGCGGGCAAGGGATCGCTGCCATACGATCACCTTCTTGCGCTGGGTGCGGTCGGAAGCACGGGGACGACCGCCGCCAATCGGATTGCGGCTGATGCCGACCTGGTCATCGGCGTCGGTACCCGGTACAGCGACTTCACCACGGCCTCGCGGACGGCGTTCCGCCACCCGGAAGTCAGATTCGTCAACATCAACATTGCGGCTTTTGACGCGGCGAAGCATGCCGGCATCGCGCTGGTTGCGGATGCCAGAGCAGCGTTGACCGCACTGGCTGCCGAGCTGGCCGGCTACGAGACACCGGCGGGGTACCGGCAGCGCGTTCGCGAGCTTGCCGCAGAATGGGACGCCACCGTCGAGCAGGCCTATACGCTCGGCCACTCGCCCCGGCCCGCCCAGTCCGAGGTCATCGGCGTGGTCAACGACGTCTCCGGTCCGCGCGACATCGTGCTGTGCGCAGCCGGGTCGATGCCCGGCGACCTGCACAAACTGTGGCGGACCCGCGACCCGCTCGGTTACCACGTGGAGTACGGCTACTCGTGCATGGGCTACGAGATCGCCGGAGGTCTCGGTGCGAAGCTGGGCGCGCCCGATCGCGACGTCTACGTGATGGTGGGCGACGGGTCATACCTGATGATGGCGACCGAGCTCGTCACCGCCGTCGCCGAAGGGATCAAGCTGATCGTGGTTCTGGTCGACAACCATGGGTTCGCCTCGATCGGATCGCTGTCCGAGTCGGTGGGTGCCCAGCGGTTCGGCACGGCGTACCGGTCCCGCAATCCAGGGACTGGACGGCTGGACGGTGACATGTTGCCAGTCGACCTAGCGGCGAACGCCGAAAGCCTCGGCGTGGAGGTCCGCCGGGCGAGCGACATCAAGGAACTGCGGGAGGCGCTGATCGAAGCCCAGACGGCCAGCGGGCCGTTCCTCGTGCGAATCGAGACCGACCCGCTGATTGCGGCGCCGGACAGTGCTGCGTGGTGGGACGTGCCCGTAGCCGAGGTGTCGGAGCTGGCGTCGACACAAGAAGCTCTCCGTGCGTACCAAGAAGGCAAGGCCGCCCAGCGCCCGTACCTGTAGATCACGGACTGAGAACAGGGGTTCACGACGCCGGTCTCTGCGGGTAGCGTCGAGGCAACACGATCTTTCACAAGGAGTGATTTTCGGTGTCTTATCTGCGTGCCTCGCTGGTCGCGTCGGCCATCCTCCTGGCCGGGTTGTTGGCAGCTCCTGCTGCAACGGCTGGTACTCCGTCCGCAGAAAGCAGCGGTGAAGCATGCGCGGTCGGTGTCGCGCCGGTCGTGCTCACCGCGATCGAGACCACCGCCGCACCCATCCCGGAGCCGGTCGTCGACTGCTTCCCGAGCTTCGGTGAGGCCGTCGAATTCGCGACTGGTGGCGAGCTCAGCGCTTCGGTCGTGCTGGGCTACGAGTACAAGGGGACCAGCTACACGGGTGGCAGCCTGGTGCTCTACGGGACGAGTGGTTCCGGATGCGGCAGTGGGTCGACTTACGGGTTCTCGTCCATGCCGTCGGGCTGGAGCGACGTCATCAGCTCGGCCAAGGTCTTCGCCAGCTGCTGGAGCACGCACTATGACTACACCGGCTACTCGGGTGACCGCCGCACGTGCTACGGATCGTGCTCCTCGCTCGGCACGATGAACAACCGGACGTCGTCCATCCTCTTCAGGCCCCGCAGCTAGCGCGGCAAGGTCATGCGGTCGGGTCTGTCACCTGGCCGGCGAACAGGACGAGCCCGCTCTCGCGATGCCGGACGAGGTAGAGGAAGGGGTGGTCGGCAGCGACGACCAGCTCCGGTTCCGGCGCGCCGCTTTCCTCGAACCCGAGTGCGGTGGCCGCAGCGGCGACCGTTCCCCACTCGTCGACCGCGATGTCGGCGCCGTGCACTGCCTCGCCGAGGAAAACGCCCGCGGCGATCGCCGGGTAGTGGCCCGGGGCTACGCCGCTGGCCTCCAGCCAGCCCATCAGATCCAGTTCTGTGCGGGTCCGCCAAGCGGGAAGCCGGAGCTCGTAGGGTCCCCTCGTGAACGTGGCGTCGATCTCGTCGAGGAACGCCTGATCGAGACCGTCTCGCAGCTCGGCGAAGCGGCCTTCGTCCGGCATTATGACGAGCATCGAGAGCTCGCCTCCGGCGTACGGTATTTCTGCCCCGACGTAGCCGTCGCCCGCGCCGCGCAGGTCATCGAGCTCCAGTTCCTGCATGAACTCCATATCGACGGTGCTGCCGTCCAGCCGAGTGAACTGCCCGGTGATTGGAGGGTACTTGCCGAACGGCCTTGCCCAGCGAGCCTTAAAGTACAGGGTGTCGGTGAGCACCAAGACGGTCTCTCTTGGCTTTATGAAACCGTCGGGAAGCAGCTCCGGGATCAATCCTTCGGTCTGCTCACCCACCCAGCCGTTTATTCGGTTCCGGCTTCCATCGGGATCGTTCAGGAAGTCGAGCGGCTCAACCCCCGCGTTGTGGTAGGTGGCCAGCAGTTCGAGCCAGTCTGGATCTGGCTCGACGTCCACCCGCGGCCAGATCCGATCGGCGATCACGACAGTGATGTCGTCTCCTTGGGCAGCCGCCAGTTGCTGGTCAAGGTTGTTCCATGCCTCATGGGGCGCCTGCTCCGCGGCCAACTCGAGCACGTCTTCGATGGCAGCCGCGGTCGCGTTGTCGGCCGCAGCGTGCGCCATCAGCAGGGCATGGCTAATGCTCGCCGGCGAGAACACCACGTTGTCCTCGACCGGCAGGGTTCGCAGCAGGGCGAAGCCGGCGGCGTTGAACCCAGCCGCGAGCGCCTCGACCGGGCCGTCGGGACGGGCGGCTGGCCGCTCGACAGCAGGATCGCCAACGGGCTGCTCACCCGCACTGGTCGCCGGAGCATCACGGGAGCCACACGCGGCGAGCAGCAGGACGGCAGTCACCAGCAACGGCCAGTACCTCATGGGGGTTGGACGCGCGCTCACCGCGACTGGTTCCTGCCCGTGACACGATCCTGCCCGCTACGGCTGCTCCAGCCGTAGCGGCAGGTCGAGCTCGCCGCAGGCGGCGGCGCCCGGAACCACAGCAGCCGATCCGTCCGGCATGACGCAGACGGACAGCTCCGCCGGGACGGCCGCACGGCGAGCAGGGTCCGGGTCCGGGAGCGGTGCGCCTATCTCAGCCGAAGGGTCGAGGATGCCCTGCCGCCAGGCCTCCTCGCATGCGGCACGTGCATCTTCGACCGACACCGGCCCGCCTTGCGACGCAGTGGCAGCGACCGCCGTGCCCGGGTAGTTACCCTGAGCGTCCAACTCGGCCCGGGCGAGGCAGTGCACCAGGCTTGAGTCGGTCACCGGCTCCCGGGTAAGGACGATGGCCGCGGCGGTTCCGCCCGCCAGCGCTACCGCAGCGCCGAGCCCGGCCGCGATGGGCACCCTGACCCTGGCCGAACGGTGTTTCTCGTTGGCCACCGCGAACTCGATCAGTTCGCGCATCGCCGCCTGACGTGCCGGCTCCAACGGCGGCACGTTCGGGGGCGGTAACGGCATTTGGCTCATCTCCTAGACGTTCTGCGTGGACGATCGGCGGGAGGCGGACATCCGCTGGCGGTTCGGCCGCTCGCGCTCGGCGAGCTCGCTGACCCGCTGGCGGGCCCGGTCGAGCCGCGACTTGACCGTTCCGGTCGGAATGCCGAGAGCGAGCGCGGCGTGTTCGTGGCTGAGCTCCTGCCACACGCACAAGGCCAGGACATCTTGCTCGGCCGGCCGGAGTTGGCGAAACGCAGCGAGGACGTGGGCTCCATCACGCTCCAGATCCGAATCGTCATCGGACTGATCAGCGGACTCCTCGTCGACGGGTAGTGGCGGCAGCTTGGCCAGCAGGCTCCGATGGCGGCGCAACGTGCGCCCCCGGTTCCTGACGGCTTGGTTCGCCACTGCGAAGAGCCAGGGAAGCACCGAGTCGTCCTCGGTGAAGACCACCTCGTTGCGGCGGCGCCACGCCTCGAGAAAGACGACGGCCGTGAGGGCTTCGGCTTCACCGCGATTGTCGACCTGGGCGTGGACGTGCCCGTGGATCCTGGTGGCGTACCGGTCGAACAGCTCTCCGAGTGGGGACGGATTCGTGCTTTGCGCCCGAGCCCAAAGCTCAGCGTCAGACGGTTCGTTCCCGTCAGGGTCGTCGACCACGCTCCAATGTGCGCAGTCCCTCTCGCCGTAAGCCCGATTGGCCCAAGGTGCGCGCCATTAGTTCGGGTTGTTATCGGATCGTGACGAGGGCGCTACTGGTAAGAAGCTGTCCAGTAGTGGCACTGTACTAGTAAGAAACCTAACCAGTCGTGCTGGCACGACCCCTGGTGCCGAACCCGGCCCCAAGACAGGGAGGGACAACATCGTGAGACGAGCAAGCTTCCTTGCCGCCGGTATCGGCGCGGCCCTCATCTTCGCCGCCTGTGGTGGCGACGACGAACCGACCGCCGAGTCCGACGAGCCCGACGCCACTGAGGAGCCGGAAGCCGAGGCGCCCGAGCCGGCCGACCTCCGGTTGTGGGTCAACGGCACCGACACCCCGCAGGAGATGCGGGACTGGCTGGTGACGACGTTCGAGGAGCAGAATCCGGGTTCCACGCTAACCATCGAGGAGCAGGCCTGGGAGGGCCTGGTGGAGCGGCTGACCACGTCGCTGGCCAGCCCGACGGAGACGCCGGACGTTGTCGAGGTCGGGAACACCCAGGCTCCGACGTTCACCAACGTCGGCGCGTTCCTGCCACTAACCGACGATCAGGTGGCCGAGCTCGGTGGGTCGGACTTGTTGCCCGGCTTCGTGGAGGCCGGCACGGCCGACGGCGTGGTATCCGCCGTGCCGCTGTACGCCGGCTCCAAGGTCGTGTTCTACCGGACCGACATATTCGAGGAGGCCGGCGTCGAGGTGCCGACGACACTCGACGAGTTCATTGAGGTGGCCGAGACGCTGACCGCCGCCAGCGACAACCCGAACTTCTCGGGCTTCTACTTTCCTGGCGCGGACTGGCGTAACGCCGTCGCCTTCATCTGGGACGCCGGGGGCGACCTGGCGCTCCAGAACGGCGACAGCTGGGAGGGCTCACTGTCGATACCCGAATCGCAGGCCGGCCTCGAGGTCGTCGAGCAGCTATTCGCCCAGTCGAACGCACCGAAGGACGGCGACGAGGCGGAATCGTGGATCCCGTGGTGTGCGGACGAGATCGGCATGCTTTCCGCGCCGGGCTGGGCCCACGGAGTCATCCAGGACCCGGAGGCCGGCTGCCCCGGTACCCCAGCCGGTGACAACATCGGCGCGTTCGCGCTGCCGGGCAGCAACGGTCCCGCGCCGGTGCTGCTTGGTGGCTCCAACGTCGCGATCTCTGCCCAGTCGCAGCACCCGGAGCTCGCGTACGAGCTGCTCAAGCTGATCCTGAGCGATGAGTTCCAGGCGCAGTACGCGCAGAACGGCCTCACGCCGGCCAAGATCTCCCTGACCTCGGAGATGGAGGACAACGAGATCAATGCCGCGGCGATCGAGGCCGCAGCTACTGCCAAGCTGACGCCCGCCGCGGAGAACTGGGCGAGTGTCGAGGGAGCGCGGATCCTGGAGGACTTCTTCATCGGCATCGCTACCGGCGGAGACGCCGCCCAGCTCTCGGCAGAGGCCGATACCGCGATCACGGAGACGCTGAACTAGTCGCCCGCGAATCTTGCGACAATCCACAGAGTCAATGGCTGTGGATTGTCGCAAGATCGGCGGCCCTAGCGCCCGCCCCGCCGGGCCCCATTGCGCCACTTAACCGACCAACCCGAAGGAGGCCCCGCCATGTCCGCAGCGACGCCGGTCTCCATCTCGGCGATCCGCACGGACGGCCCGCCGCCGACCATCGTGGCGAGGCGCCGCCGCCGCCGCACTATGCCGTACCTCCTGCTCATCCCCGCTGTCGGATTCCTCGTCCTGGCCCTCGGATACCCGTTGATCCGCCAGGTCGTGATGTCCTTCCAGGAGTACGGGCTGGCCCAGCAGTTCGGCCAACCGGCGGAGTGGATCGGCTTCGACAACTTCAGCCTCTTGCTCGGTGACAGCTACTTCTGGCTGGTCGTCGCCAGGTCGATCGTTTTCTGCCTGGTCAATGCCGCGTTGACGATGGTCGTCGGGATCGCGCTGGCCCTGCTGATGACGCGGATAAGCGCTCCGATCCGGCTGACCCTGCAGATCGCTCTGCTTCTCGCCTGGGCGATGCCATACTTGGCGTCACTCACGGTGTGGCAGTGGCTGTTCGACACCGAATTCGGCGTCGTCAACTACGCGCTCACGAGCTGGCTGGGGCTGGACTTCGAGAACCACGCATGGTTGATCGAGCCACTGTCGTTCTACTTCGTAGCAACGATCGTCGTCTGCTGGATGAGCGTGCCGTTCGTCGCCTTCGCCGTCTACGCAGCGCTCACTCAGGTGCCGAACGACATGCTCGAGGCGGGCGAGATCGACGGTGCCAACGGGTGGCAGCGATTTCGGCTGATCACGGTGCCGCTGATCAAACCGGTGCTGCTCATCGTCGGGCTGTTGCAGATCATTTGGGATCTGAAGGTCTTCACGCAGATCTTCGTGCTGCAGGACGCCGGTGGCATCACCCGTGACACCCACCTGATCGGCACGTACGTCTACCAGCTCGGGATCAAGGAGGGGGACTTCGGTCTCGCGGCAGCCGCGTCCGGGATCATCCTCGTGCTGACCGTGGGCGTCGGCTTCCACTACGTCCGGCTGCTGGTGCGTCAGGAGGACGAACTGTGACGACGATCGCCGAGCCCACGCCAGCGGCCCTGCCGGCAACGACCCAGGGCCCCGGGCGCCGCCAGCGCTTCTCCGTTCGCTCCCTTCGCCGGGCACCGGCCAACGTGCTCGCTCTGGTGGCAGCGGTCGGGTGGGTGTTCCCCGTGTACTGGATGCTGAACAGCTCCCTGCTACCCCAGCGCGATGTGCGCAGCCGTGAGCCTTCGTTCATTCCAGCCGGCGGCACCCTGGATAGCTACCGCCGCGTATTCGAGACGGACTTCGTCAACTCGCTGCGGTTGTCGGCGACGGTCACCGTGCTGACCGTCGCGTTGACCCTTGCGGCAGCCTTCCTGGCCGCGCTCGCCGTGACGCGATTCCGGTTCGGCGGACGCAAAAGCTTCATCCTGGCCGTCCTGATCGTGCAGATGGTTCCGGTCGAGGCTCTGTTCATCTCCCAGTTCAAGATGCTTGAAGGCTGGCAGCTGCTGAACACCGTCACCGGGCTGACGCTGCTGTACGTCGGCGGCGTCATCCCGTTCACGATCTGGATGCTGCGCGGCTTCGTGAACGGCGTCCCGATCGAGCTCGAGGAAGCCGCCATGATCGACGGCTGTAGCCGGTTCAAGGCATTCGTGAAGGTGACGCTGCCGTTGCTGGCGCCCGGCCTGGTGGCAAGTGGGATCTACGCCTTCATCCTGGCCTGGAACGAGTTCGTCGTGGCGCTGGTCATCATGAACCGGCCGGAGACCCAGACCCTGCCGGTCTGGTTGCGCACGTTTATCCAGGCCAACCGGGCGAGCGACTGGGGAGCCGTAATGGCCGGGGCCACCATGCTCGCAATACCGGTCGTTGTCTTCTTCCTCTTCGTGCAGCACCGCATGACCTCGGGACTTGTCGCGGGAGCGGTGAAGGGCTGACATGCCGGATACACCAGTCGGCCCCGACACCCTCCGGGGCCTGGCCCTCCGCACGCTCTTCCCCGGTTTCGAGGGGACGGAGGCCCCGCCAGAGCGGCTTAGCGACCTGATCGACGCCGGCCTCGGCGGTGTGGTGTTGTTCGGGCGGAATATCGACGCGGCTCTGGGCGACGACGGGATCGCGGCCCTAGCGGCACGGCTGCGCGAGCACCGGCCCGACCTGCTGATCGCCATCGACGAGGAGGGCGGCGATGTAACGCGGCTGGACGTGACGACCGGCTCCGCCTACCCCGGCAGCGCCGCGCTCGGCGCGGCAAACGACCCGGAGCTGACACACGAGGTGGCGGCATCGCTGGCGGCGCGGCTGCGCGCCTGCGGCATCGACATCAACTTCGCTCCGGTCGCCGACATCGATGTTGATCCGCGCAATCCGATTGTCGGCGTACGGGCCTTCGGGTCCGACCCGCACCTGGTCGCCCGCCACACGGCCGCTTTCGTGGCCGGGCAGCAGTCCCAAGGTGTCGTCGCGACTGTCAAACACTTCCCCGGCCATGGCGGGACGGCCGAGGACAGCCACGTCAGCATGCCGGTTCTCGATGCGTCGCGCGCGCTGCTGGAACGGCGCGAGTTGGTGCCGTTCCGTGCCGCCATCGACGCCGGCGTCCAGCTCGTCATGACGGCCCACATCATCGTGCCCACCGTCGACGCGGACCACCCCGCGACGCTGTCGCCTGCAGTGATCAGCGGGCTGCTGCGCGACGAACTCGGCTACACCGGAGCGGTCATGACCGATGGGTTCGACATGCACGCGATCAGCGGAACAGTCGGCCATGCCGAAGGCGCCGTGCTGGCGCTCCAGGCCGGTGTGGACGCCATCTGCCTGGGTGGCGACAGCACGGATCCGGAGCTCGTCGAGGAAATGGCCGGAGCGATCGCCGCCGCCGTCGAAACCGGCCGGCTCAGCTACGAGCGGCTGGCCGAGGCCGCGGGGCGGGTAACCCAACTTTCGCTGTGGGTGCGTGGTCGCGACGGCCTTCGCAATGCACACCTTGAGGAAGCGGTGGCGCCTCTGACTCGGGAACGGGCCGAAGTGCGGGCCGCCCGCCGCGCCGTGGTCGCGCGCGGCGACGTGACGCTCTCGTCGCCGCCGATCGTCCTGGAACTGCAGGACGACCCGTCACTTGCCGCGGGCCACGTGCCGTGGGGAGTCGGCGGGCCGCTCGCCGAAAGGCTGCCGGGCACGACGGTCGTCCCGCTGTACGAATCCGGCCCATCCGCCCGTTCGGTGCTGGCCCGCCACCCCGAGCGTCCTGTCGTCGTCGCGGTGCGCGGCGTCCGCCGGCTGCGATGGCAGCTGAGCGTGGTCGAAGTCGTCCGGGCGGTGCGTCCCGACGCGATCATCGTCGATCACGAGCTGTCCGATCCAGCCCAATTCGCCGAGCCGTACGTGCTGACGTACGGAGCATCCCGGGTCACCGCGGAAGCGGCCGCCGAACTGCTCCATCCGCACGCGGCCGATCGGGCCGGAGCCGGCCGATCCGCCTGACACCCAGCAGGCGCACCACATCCGCAACCCCGTAGTTGGTGCCGTAGGATTCGGCGTGGTCAGCTGCCACCTCCGAGAAGGAACAATCGTGTTGCTCAGCCGTCGCGTCGCCGCCGTCGCGTCCAGCGCCGCCTTCGCCGTCGCCCTCACCGCGTGCGATGCGGAACAGGTCGGGGCCGCCGCGGTCGTCGGCGGCGAGCGGATCACCGTCGCCGAGCTACAGGAACACACGCGTGAGGTCGTGGAGGTGATCCCGGATTCGGACATCACCGGAAACCAGGCCGAGCTCCAGCTCGGACTACTCAACCGAATGATCTCGTTCCGGCTCGACGACCAGGTAGCGCGCGACACCGGGGTCACGATCAGCGAGGCGGCCGTCGACGAGTTCATCGCCGATCAGCTGATCCCGCAGGCCCCCGAGGGTGACCTGACGCCGTTGCTGGCGCAGAACTGGCTGACCGAGGAGACCCTCCGCGACGCGGTGCGCCAGGTGCTGACCATCGAGGAACTCGGCGGTTCCGAGGCCTACGCCCAGGCCATTGCCTCCGCCGCAGAAGAGCTCGGCGTCGAGGTCAATCCGCGGTACGGTACCTGGGACGGCACGCAGGTCGTTGCGGAGAGCGGTTCGATCTCGGTGCCGGTGACCGGCTTGGAACAGTGACAGCTGGCCGGCTGATTCTGCTCGTGACGAGCCCGCGGGTAGCTGCCGGCCTGCTCACCGCACAAGCCTGGGATGCCCTGCGCACCAGCCGAGTCATCGCTGCTGTCGCTGACCACCCACAGTCCGCGGCCCTGGCCGCCGAGGGCATCACCGTCGAGCCCTCCGGACCAGCCGACCCGCGGGCGCTACTC
The DNA here is from genome assembly GCA_035762665.1 of Jiangellaceae bacterium. Taxonomy (GTDB): domain Bacteria; phylum Actinomycetota; class Actinomycetes; order Jiangellales; family Jiangellaceae; genus JASLBX01. The sequence continues at coordinate 23,666 of DASTNZ010000068.1, forward strand.
GACGCGGCGGCCGAAGGTTCCGTGGTGTGGCTGGGCTCTCCGGACGGTGATCCCGGTCTCACCGACGCGTTGGCGTCCGAGCTGGCGAGCCGCGCCGCGCGTGGTGAACCGCCCCCCGAAATCGAGATCCTCACCGGCTCGTACGACCTGCCGGGGGCCCGGCTGCTCGACCTGGTGGCGGTGATGGATCGGCTCCGGTCGCCGGGCGGGTGCCCGTGGGACCGTGAGCAGACTCACCGCTCCCTGGCCACATACCTCATCGAGGAGGCATACGAGACGCTCGAGGCGATCGAGACCGACCCGGACCACCTTCGCGAAGAGCTCGGTGACCTGCTGCTGCAGGTCGTCTTCCACGCGCGCATCGCCGAGGAGCAGGAGGAGGACGCGTACACGATCGACGAGGTGGCCGCCGGCATCGTCGACAAGCTGATCCACCGCCATCCGCACGTCTTCGGCGACGCGAACGCGCCCACGGCGGCCCACGTCGAGTCGAGGTGGGACGAGCTGAAGACTGCCGAGAAGGGGCGCAGCTCTGCGCTCGAGGGCATCCCCGCGGCCCTGCCCGCGCTGGCTTTGGCGACCAAGTCGATCAGCCGCGCCACCCGGGCCGGGGTCGCACCGGATTTACCGGACGTCGACCCAGCCCTGCCGGTGGGTGAACTGCTGCTTGCCGTGGCGGCCCGGGCATATCGGGAAGGTGCCGACCCAGAGCAAGAGCTCCGTGACGCGGTCCGCCGGTTCGCAGAGACCGTCCGGGCCCGGGAAAGCGGCGAGTAACCGCACACAACTCGCGGGAACCTTGGCGCTGGACCCGTCGGCGCTGACATCCTTGGGTTCGGAGGCGGGTCATGGACGAGTGGCGGGCACGAGCTTTGCGGCAGGTGAGGCGGCGACCACGGCGGCACCCTCAGGAAGTGGTGGCGCCCGAGTACTCGATGGATCCGCGGGCTGCGACGCCGGAACCGCGGACCGTCGGTGAGAGCATCGTCGACATCGGGATCTACCGGGACGGGCGCCGCGTGGCGAGTCCGGCCAGCGTGGCGGAGGCGTATCGAGCAGTCGGGGACGATCGTGGCGCCATGGCGTGGATCGGGCTCTATCGCCCCACGGAGGCGCAGTTGCTGGCCGCGGCCGAGGAGTTCGGCCTGCATGAGCTGGCGGTGGAGGATGCGATCGTCGCCCACCAGCGTCCGAAACTGGAGCGTTACGACGACACCCTCTTCGCCGTGCTGCGGGCCGCGCGGTACCTCGACGATGTGGAGGAGGTGGATTTCGGCGAGATCCACCTGTTCGTCGGGCCCAGCTTCGTGCTGACCGTGCGACACAGCCAGGCTCCCGACCTGAGCGCGGTGCGCCGCCGAATGGAGGCCGAACCTGATCTGTTGCGGCTTGGCCCGGAGGCGGTCCTGTACGCGGTGCTGGACTCGGTCGTGGATGGCTATGCGCCGGTGGTAGCGGGGTTGCAGAACGACATCGACGAGATCGAGACGCAGGTCTTCGGCGGCGACCCGAACGCGTCCCGGCGTACCTACGAGTTGTCTCGCGAGGTGCTGGAGTTCCAGCGCGCCACGCGTCCACTGCTGGGGATGCTCGACGGGCTTGCTGCCGGTTTCGAGAAGTATGGCACCGACGAGGAGCTGCAGCGATACCTGCGCGATGTCGCCGACCACGCGACCACCGTGGCGGAGCGAGTGGACGGCTTCCGCCACGCGTTGGGCGGGATCCTCACTCTGAATGCCACGCTCGTCACCCAGGCGCAGAACGAGGAGATGAGGAATCTCACCGAGGCCAGCTTCGCCCAGAGTGAGCAGGTCAAGAAGATCTCCGGGTGGGCGGCAATCCTGTTCGCCCCAACGCTTATCGGGACGGTCTACGGGATGAACTTCGACCACATGCCCGAGCTCCATTGGGTCCTCGGGTACCCGCTCGCGATCGCGCTGATGGTCGTTACCAGCCTCACCCTTTACCTGGTCTTCAAGCGCAGGGGCTGGCTCTAGGGCAGACCGGGTTCGGGCGCTTGCCGGCGGGATTAGCATCAACGGCATGGGCACCGACGCGACCACTGTCGAGGAATACCTGAACAGCCTCGAACCTGACCGGCGCGCGGTCGTGAGCACGGTCCGTGACGTCGTCAACGCCGCCATGCCCGACGGTTACCAGGAAGGCATCGCCCACGGGATGATCGACTGGAGCGTCCCGCTCGAGCGTTACCCGGACACGTACAACGGGCGGCCGCTGCAGTACATCGCCCTGGCGGCCCAGAAGCGGTACTACTCCCTGTACCTGAACAACGTCTACGCCGGATCCGTCGACGAGTCCGAGTTCCGCAGGCGGTGGGAGGCGACTGGGCGCAAGCTGGATATGGGCAAGAGCTGCGTCCGGTTCAGAAAGCTGGACGATCTGGACCTCCATCTCATCGCCGAGACCGTCGCCAGCACGCCGGTCGATACGTTCATCGCGCAGTACGAGCGGTCTCGCGTGCGCTGACGGCACTGAGCCCACGCCGCCGCGGGGCCTCCACGGTTGCGTATGCGTCCGCCGGTAGGCTGCGGACGTAATCGGCGCGTATTGAGCAATGTGGCTCGTGCCGTCGCGCACTGGAAAAGCAAGCAGGGAGACGTACGTGGCCACGATCGAAGCTGTTGGTGCCCGCGAAATCCTCGATTCCAGGGGCAATCCCACCGTCGAGGTAGAGGTCGCCCTTGACGACGGCACCATTGCGGGCGCGGCTGTTCCGTCCGGCGCGTCCACCGGCGCCTTCGAGGCGGTCGAGTTGCGCGACGGCGACAGCGGCCGCTATGGCGGCAAGGGCGTCGAGAAGGCCGTCACCGGCGTGCTCGACGAGATTGGCCCAGAGCTGCTCGGGTTCGATGCGAGCGAGCAGCGGCTGATCGACCAGGCGATGATCGACCTGGACGGTACGCCGAACAAGGAGCGACTCGGCGCAAACGCCATCCTCGGCGTCTCGCTGGCCGTAGCGAAGGCCGCCGCCAAGTCGGCCGAGCTGCCCCTGTTCCGGTATCTCGGGGGCCCGAACGCGCACCTGCTGCCGGTGCCGATGTTCAACATCCTCAACGGCGGCGCGCACGCTGACAGCAATGTCGACATCCAGGAGTTCATGATCGCGCCGATCGGCGCGTCCACGTTCCGCGAGGCGCTCCGGTGGGGTGCCGAGGTGTACCACGCGCTGAAGAAGGTGCTCCAGAGCAAGGGCCTGTCCACGGGCTTGGGCGACGAGGGCGGGTTCGCCCCGAACCTGCCCAGCAACCGCGATGCCCTGGATCTCATCACGGTCGCGATCGAGAAGGCGGGCTTTGCACCGGGTTCGGACGTCGCGCTGGCACTCGACGTCGCCGCGACAGAGTTCTATTCCGACGGCAGCTACACCCTCGAGGGCGCCCCGAAGTCGGCGGACGAGCTCGCGGCGTATTACCTGGATTTGGTGAGCGCGTACCCCTTGGTTTCGATCGAGGACCCGCTTGCAGAGGATGACTGGGCCGGCTGGACGGCGCTGACCGCGAGCCTGGGCGAGCGGGTTCAGATCGTGGGCGACGACCTGTTCGTCACCAACCCGGAGCGGCTCAGCCGTGGCATTGCGGAGTCGGCGGCGAACGCGTTACTGGTCAAGGTGAACCAGATCGGCACCCTAACCGAGACCTTCGACGCGGTGGCGCTCGCCCAGAGGTCCCGGTACGCCTGCATGATCAGCCACCGGTCCGGTGAGACTGAGGACACCACCATCGCCGACCTGGTTGTCGCGACCAACAGCGGCCAGATCAAGACCGGAGCTCCGGCTCGTTCCGAGCGAGTGGCGAAGTACAACCAACTGCTGCGCATCGAAGAGGAACTCGACGACGCCGCTCGGTACGCCGGCGTTGGGGCGTTCCCGAGGTTCGCGGTTAAGTAGGCGCGATGGCTGGGGCTGGCCGCGGTCCGGGTTCCCGCCGCTCCGGCGGGCCCCGGTCGGCGCGTCCCCAACGTGCGTCGGCTCGTCCGCGTCCAGGGGGTGAGGCGGGGAACCGTTCGTCCTCCGGTGCAGGCAGGTCCGGTGAGCGTCGTGCAGCGGGCGCACCACCGCCCCGACGCGTCTCCCTGACCGGGCGGGCCGCCGTTTTGGCCCTGGTGCTGGGGGTGCTGGCAGTCTCGTACGCGTATCCGCTGCGAGCTTGGTACGACCAGCATCGCGAGCGCGCCGACCTGCGTGCCGAAGCCGAGCGGCTTGAAGCGGAGGTCGCAGGGCTGGAGACCCAGTTGCGGCTGTGGGATGACCCGGCCTACGTGCAGGCTCAGGCTCGCGAGCGGCTGGGATACGTGCTGCCGGGCGAGGTCGGCTACGTCGTCGTCGACGAGACCGGCGAACCCGAGACAGAGCTCGGTCCGGACGGATTGCCAGTGCTCATCGAAGGCGAGTGGTACTCCCGGCTGTGGACATCTATCGAAGCCGCCGACGGCGCAGCGCCGGAGGCGGACGGTGAGTGAAGGCGAACCGACGGCCGCGGACATGGCGGCAATATCGGCGCAACTCGGCCGGCCCGCGCGTGGCGTGCGGTCAGTCGTGCACCGGTGCCCGTGCGGGTTACCGGATGTGGTGGAGACCGAACCTCGGCTGCCGAACGGCACGCCGTTTCCGACGACGTACTACCTGACCTGCCCGCGGGCGACGGCAGCGGTATCGACACTCGAGGCCAGCGGGCTGATGCGGGAGATGACGGACCGGCTCGTCGATGACCCTGGATTGGCCCGCGCCTACGCGGACGCACATCGCGACTACCTTCGCCGACGGGAAGCGATCGCGGAGGTGCCCGAGATCGCCGGCGTGTCCGCGGGCGGGATGCCGACGCGGGTCAAGTGCCTGCACGCGCTGGTCGCGCACGCACTGGCGGCGGGCCAAGGCGTCAACCCGTTCGGTGACGAAGCTCTGGTGGAGCTGCCACAGTGGTGGGCCGCCGGACCGTGCGTGCCGGACGCTGCGCGGTAACCCCACCTGCGCGACCTGTCCGACCGCCATTCGACTTGTCCGGCGGGACAGGTCGGCTACCAGGGCGGTTGCCGTTGTCCGGACGAACAAGTCGCGGAGGTACTGCGGCTGAGCGGTCCCTCCGTGCCAGACCCGGTAAGAATGTCCGGGTGGTGGGTGACTACGCGAGCGCAGAGACGGGCCTTCCGCATCCAGTCGTGGGCGGGGCATTCGGCAGTCCAGTGCCACCGGGGTCAGGCTGGCCCGAAGATTCTGCCGGGCCGGGCACACCCGTGGCACACAGCGCATACGAGGTCATCGACCTCGCCGCCAGTGCGGCAGATCTCGACGAGGTAAACGCGCGGTCGTCCGTATGCCGCGCCTGCCCTCGCCTCGTGGCGTGGCGGGAGGAGGTCGCCGCCGGTAAGCGGCGTGCCTTCGATGCTCATCCGTACTGGGGCCGGCCGGTTCCTGGCTGGGGCGACGGTGCGCCGCGCATCCTTGTCGTCGGGCTCGCACCGGCTGCCCATGGCGGCAACCGGACCGGGCGCATCTTCACCGGCGACCGCAGCGGCGATTGGCTGTTCGCCGCGATGCACAGGGCAGGGCTGGCGAACCAGGCGACGTCGATCCACTCCGGTGACGGCCTGGCGCTGACCGGTACCCGAGTCGTGGCCACTGTTCGATGCGCACCCCCTGCCAACAAGCCCACTCCGGCAGAGCGCGACGCCTGCGCCCACTGGCTTGATCGCGAGGTCGCGCTCGTCCTGCCCTCGGTGCGAGCGGTGGTGGCACTTGGCTCGTACGCCTGGGCGGCCACGTTCGGGACGCTTCGTCGCAACGGCGCCGCCGTGCCCCGGCCGCGGCCCCGGTTCGGCCACGGAGCCGAGGCACGGATCGGCGGTATCACGGTGCTCGGCTGCTTTCATCCCAGCCAGCAGAACACGTTCACCGGCAAGCTCACCGAGGGCATGCTCGAGGCTGTCTTCGCCCGGGCCAAAGAGCATGCGGGTCTGGCGTAGCCGAGCGTTGGCCGTGGGCGGACAACAGGTCGACGGCGGCCGAGCTGGGTGCCGTGGCCGGGCGGACTTTGGCACGAAGCGTTCGCGCGACCGTCCTATGAGTGGCCGAGAACTGGGTGGGGACGGTATGGGGCTTCCAATCGGCCAAGATCATCCTTGGTCAGCGTGACGTCGAGCGCTGCGATCGCGTCGGCGACGTGGTGCGGCTTGGTTGCTCCAACGATGGGAGCGGACACCGCTGGTTGGTTAAGCAACCACGCGAGCGCGACCTGAGCGGGCGGCACGCCCCTCTCTTTGGCGATCGCACGCACGACGTCGACGACCTCGAAGTCAATGTCGTCATAGAAGCGATCGGCAAGCTGGTCGTTGTTGGCGCGCAGGGTGCGCCGGTGACCGCCTCGTTCCCGGTTTCCTGCGAGCAGCCCTCGTGCCAGTGGGCTCCACGGGATGATGCCCACGCCCTGGTCGAGGCACAGCGGGATCATCTCGCGTTCCTCTTCCCGGTAGACCAGGTTGTAGTGGTTCTGCATCGATACGAACCGGGTCCACCCGGCCGTCTGAGCGGTGTGTTGTGCTTTGGCGAACTGCCAGGCGTACATGCTGGACGCACCGACGTAGCGGGCTTTGCCTGCCTGTACGACCTCGTGCAGTGCCGCCATCGTCTCCTCGATCGGTGTCTCGTTGTCCCACCGGTGGATCTGGTAGAGATCGACGTGGTCGGTGCCGAGCCGCCGCAGCGAGGCGTCGATGCTTGCGAAGATGTGCTTGCGGGATAGTCCCCGGTCGTTGGCACCCGGCCCGGTCGGGAAGAACACCTTGGTCGCGAGCACGTAGTCGTCCCGGCGGTTGAACAGCTTGCCGAGCAGGCGGCTGGTCACGTGCTCGCTGACACCGTCGGAGTACATGTCGGCGGTGTCGAAGAACGTAACGCCAGCCTCCACCGCTTGTCGCACGATTGGCTCGGCGTCGTCCTCACGGAGCATCCACGGCCGGTCGGCGGGATCGCCGTAGCTCATCATGCCCAGGCACAGCCGAGACACCTTCAGCCCTGACGAACCTAGTCGCACGTACCTCATCTGTCGCCTCCTTCCACCGCTTGACTTGGGTTGTATCGCGCGGGTCGGTGGCGGTGGTAGTGCCGTCGCTGTCGCGCGCGGTTGCCGCAGTCGGCGGGATCGCACCATCGCCTGGTGTGGTTGCGAGTCGTGTCGAGATACAGCCATCGGCACTCGTCGCAAGCCGACACCCTCCGCAGCACATCAACGGACGTCAAGATCTCTGCGGCGGGTAGCGCCAGCTGGTCTACCAGGGAGGGACGCCCGTGGGTCCAGGTTGCGGCGTCCGCTCCTTCCGGAAAGTGCAGCCGGCGGCGGGCGGCGGCATCCGTGGCCAGGGCACCGAGCCGGTCGATATCGGCGGCATCGGGCGTCTTGTGGTCGGCAGTGGCGAGGAAGACGCGCGCGAGAAGCTCCCGGAGCGCGCGGAGGTCGTCGATGCCAGCTTCCGAATCAGCCGGAAGACCGACTGCATCGGCCCACCGGTACACGTTGGTAACGGGGTCGAGCCAATCGTGCGCCCGCCCGGTGCCGCGATAGCTCACCAGGTTGGCGAAGTCGAGCACGGGTGTGCCGCCGATCAGCTTGTAGGTCCCGGTGTAACCGCCGGGATCCAAGTTCAGAGCATCAGCCATCGGTCTACCTAACTCTCTTACTGCGCTTGACACGTTAGCCCGTTCTTGCTTCTATGTCTATAACGAGCGAAGGAAAGTTAGAACGTTATGACGTCGAAGGCGCCGCTGACTCATCACGTGCGACCCGAGCTGTTCTTCGTCGGCTCGGCGATCTTTCACTACCTGGGTCCGGCCTTTGCCGTGCTGCTGTTCGCCCATGTGGAACCGCTCGGCGTGGCCTGGCTGAGGATCCTCACCGCAGGCGTCGTCTTTGCGCTGTGGCGCCGGCCGTGGCGGACATGGGCATCAGCCCCACACCCGGAGCGCCGGACCATCGTCGTCTGGGGGATCCTTCTCGCGCTGATGAACGCGAGCTTCTACCTCGCGATCGACCGGTTACCCCTAGGGACCGTGGCCGCCATCGAGTTCGCCGGCCCCATCCTGCTGGCAGCCGTCGGTGTACGCAGCCTCCGTAACCTTGCAGCGCTCATTTTCGCGGCTGGCGGAGTGGCAGCCCTCGCCGAGGTCACGCTCAGCGGCTCCCCGGCCGGATTTGCGTTCGCAGTCGTCAACATGGTGCTGTTCAGCGGCTACATAATCGCTGCCCACCGGGTCTCCCGACATCAGCGGCTCGCCGGCATCGACGGCCTCGCCGCAGCCATGCTTATCGCCGCAGCGGTCGCGCTACCGATCGGCGTCCTCGACGCCGCGCCGGCCTTCACCGATCCGACCAGTCTTGGCGCAGCCATCGGCGTCGGCTTGACGTCCTCGGTCATCCCGTACGTGTTCGACCAGCTTGCGATGCGCCGGCTCGCACGCGCCACCTACGCACTGATGGTCGCACTCCTGCCCGCCACGGCCACCGTCATCGGCGTTCTCATCTTGACGCAGATCCCGGCCCCGACCGAGATCCTCGGCGTTGTCCTGATCATCGTTGCCGTCGCAGTCCACCAAGATCGTGCGCCGCCCGCCGTGACCGCCGCTCGTGACCACGCGTCCCGCCCGCGTCAGCATCCTGCGTACCGAGGAAGTCCTCGTCCGAGTGGTGCACCAACATACGAACGCGGTGGTCCGCCGTCGTGGACGCCGACTCCGGCTCGTGTGCTGTGAAAGCGACCGGCCAACGGAAGGGCACGACCTCCCGCCCCCTTTGCAATGCACACCTACAGGAAGCGCAGGCGCGGACAGCGAGGGTCATGGCGGTGCGAGTGCTGAGCCGGCGTCCTGCCGCTGGCCGCTTCCCATAGGTGTGCATTGCAAAGGCGGGCGAACGCAAGGGTCCAAAGCCCTGGGTGAACACCCTTGTGAAAGTTTTCACAAGCGAGCTAGGCTGATATTCATGACCCAGGAGAGAGTGCCGCGCATCCTGATTGTCGGAGGCGGCTACGTCGGCATGTACACAGCGCTGCGGCTGCAGAAGAAGCTGCGGCGGAGCAACGTACGCATCACGGTCGTCGACCCACGCTCGTACATGACCTACCAGCCGTTCCTACCCGAAGCGGCCGCCGGTTCCCTCGAGCCCAGGCATGTGATCGTCCCGCTGCGACGCACCCTCAAGCATTGCCAGGTGATCACCGGCCGGGTCACGCGGATCAGTCACGCCGAGCGCATCGCTCGCATCGAACCTCACGTCGGTGATCCGTACGACATTTCGTACGACGTCCTTGTGATGGCCGTCGGTTCGGTCGCCAGGACGTTGCCGATTCCCGGCCTGGCCGAATTCGGCATCGGCTTCAAGCAGGTCGAGGAAGCCATCGCGATGCGCAACCACGTTCTCGATCGACTCGACGTGGCAGCGTCGACTGCCGACGAGGAAGCCCGCCGGCGCGCGCTCAGCTTCGTCGTGGTCGGTGGTGGCTACGCAGGCGTCGAGGCGCTGGCCGAGCTGCAGGACATGGCGGCCGATGCGCTGCGCTACTACCCGTACCTCAAGCGCGAGCACATGCGCTGGGTACTCGTCGAGGCGGCGAACCGGATCCTGCCAGAGGTCGGTGAGGAGATGGGGCGCTACACGGTCGACGAGCTGCGCCGGCACGGGATCGATGTCAAGCTCAACACCCGCCTGGTGTCCTGCATCGACGGGCACGTCGTGCTGGACGACGGCACGGAGTTCGACAGCGACACCCTGATCTGGACCGCCGGCGTACGGGCCAACCCGGTGCTGGCGAGCACCGACCTGCCGCTAGACGAGCGTGGCCGGCTCCGCTGTCTGCCCGACCTACGGGTAGACGGCGTGGACGATGCTTGGGCCGCCGGCGACTGCGCCGCCGTGCCTGACCTGACCTCCGACGTGCCCGGAGCGACCACCAGCCCGAGCGCCCAGCACGCCGTCCGGCAGGCCAAGCGCCTCGGCGACAACATCGCGGCCGTGCTCAACGGGCGTGAGCCTGTCGACTATGCGCACAAGCACGTCGGCTCGGTGGCCAGCCTGGGCCTGCACAAGGGGGTAGCGCAGGTCTACGGGGTAAAGCTGAAAGGCTGGATCGCCTGGTTCATGCACCGCACGTACCACGTCAGCCGGATGCCAACGCTCAACCGGAAGGTACGCATCGTGCTGGACTGGACGCTGGCCCTGTTCTTCCGCCGCGAGGCGGTGTCGCTGGGTCGCATCCACATGCCGCGCGAGGAGTTCCGCTCCGCCGCGGTGCCGCCTGCCCAGGACAACCGCGCCGCTTAGCCGGGGTAGGGTCCGAGGCGTGGGAAACGCACATCCCGGCGCCTTGATCCGACGCCCGGACGACGCGTCGCACGTCGCGGAGCTCGTCCTCGATCGCCCAGAGGCGTTGAACGCCATCTCGACGGCGCTGGCGGAGTCCATCACCGCCGCGACGGCAATGCTGGCTGCTGACCGGACGGTGCGGGCGATCGTGCTCTCGTCGTCAGCCGAGAAGGCCTTCTGCGTCGGAGCCGATCTCAAGGAACGCCACTCGTTCACCGACGACGACCTGGGCCGCCAGCGGCCCATCTCCCGAGCGGCGTATACAAGCGTGCTCGATCTTCCCGTGCCGGTGGTCGCCGCGGTGCACGGTTTCGCCCTCGGCGGCGGGTGCGAGCTGGCACTGGCCTGTGACCTGGTCGTCGCTGACGAGTCGGCGGTCTTCGGCCTGCCTGAGGTGTCGGTCGGGGTCATACCGGGCGGCGGCGGGACGCAACTGCTGGCCCGCCGGCTTGGCTGGGGCCGGGCGGCCGATCTGATTTTCACGGCGCGCCGGGTTGCTGCTGCCGAGGCCTACCGCCTGGGCCTTGCCGACCGCCTGGTACCGGCCGGCTCGGCGCGAGACGAGGCGATCCAGCTCGCGTCCACCATCGCCGGGCATTCGCCGGTCGGCGTTCGCAACGCCAAGCAGGCGATGCGCCTCGGCCTGGACGCTCCGCTTCGCTCCGGGTTGGAGATCGAGGACGCCCGCTGGCGTGCGACGGCGTTCAGCGGGGATAGGCGCGAGGGGGTCGCGGCGTTCAATGAGAAAAGGACGCCGGACTGGCCAGGGGAGTGAGGCAACGATGACGGACCTTCCTAGCCGGGTGAGCCTGCGCGAGGTCGGACCCCGCGACGGGTTGCAGAACGAGGACCCGGTACCCACCGACGGCAAGGTCGCCTTGATCGACGCACTGTCGACGACCGGCCTGCGCCGAATCGAAGCCGTATCGTTCGTACACTCGAAGGCGATCCCACAGATGGGGGACGCGGACGAGGTGTGGGCTCGGATCACCAAAAACCCCGACGTGACGTACTCCGCGCTCGTCCCCAATGTGCGTGGCATGCAGCGGGCCCTGGCGGCCGGCTTCACCGAAATCGAGGTGGTGATCTCCGCCTCGGATACGCACAACCGCCACAACATCAACCGCTCTACCGACGAGTCGCTGGCCGATGTGCCCGAGCTCGCCTCGATGGCTCACGACGCCGGCGGCACCCTTCAGGTCGTCGTCTCGACGGCGTGGGGTTGCCCGTACGAGGGCGACGTCCCAGTCGAGCGTGTCCTCTACGTCGTGCGGCATGCCATCGCGGCTGGTGCGGACTCGATCGCGTTCGGCGACACAACGGGAATGGCCACGCCGACGCGTGTGATCGTGCTGGTCGGTGAGACGCGGTCCGCGCATCCGGGCGTCCCGCTCGGCCTGCACTTCCACAACACTCGCGGCACCGGGCTGGCCAACGTATACGCCGCGCTGCAGCTTGGAGTGGATGACTTCGACGCGTCGGTCGGCGGCCTCGGCGGCTGCCCCTACGCGCCGGGCGCGTCCGGCAACATCGCCACCGAGGAGCTTGTGCACATGCTCGAGGACATGGGCGTGGAGACCGGTGTCGACCTGGAGGCGTTGATTGAAGCGGCCGCCTACGCGGAGAAGCTTGTGGGCCGGGAACTACCGTCCCAGGTACTCCGCGCCGGCCCGCGTACCCGCCTCACTGCTACCTGATCGATCATTCCTCGTCCCGAGGTCCGCGGGGCCGATCAGGTTGCCGGAAAGACCCACTTGCGGTACGACCAGAATCGGAACAGCGTCCCCAGCAACAGGCCAACGACGTTGGCCGAGATGTTGTCCGCCAGTGGGCCCGAGAAGCCGAGCACGTAGCGGGACGTCGCCAGGCACGCCAAGGCGATACCCAACCCGACTCCGTTGAGTAGGAAGAACAGTGGGTACTCGCGCGCTACGCCAGTGCGGGCCCGGTGGCGGAAGGTCCAGTGCCGGTTGCCGACGTATGTCACAACCGTGGCGACCACGACGGAGACGGTTTTGGCCGACAGCGGTTTGTCATGCAATGGCCCGCTGCCATAGAGAAGGGTGTTGAAGACTGCGATGTCGATCACGAAACCGAAGCTGCCGACCGTCGCGAACTTCACACTCTCACGGATCAGCAGGTGCAGCTGGTACCAGAGCGCGAACGCGCCGCGGACAAATCTTCGTACCGCAGGGTCGGCACGGTGAGAGGGGCGCTGCAGGGTATCGAGCACCCCGTAAGGGTAGGGCATGGCGGCGATGTCGCTAGCCTTGACGCCTGTGACAGATGGCAAGGGCTGGCCCGTCGTCGGCATGGTCGGCGGCGGTCAACTCGCCCGGATGACCCAGGCAGCGGCGATCAATCTTGGCGTCGGCTTTACCGTCCTCGCGGCGTCCCCGACCGAATCCGCGGCGAAGGTCGTCCGCGAGCCGATGGTTGCCGACGAGAAGGATCTGGAGGACCTCCGGCGGTTCACCGCGGCCTGCGATGTCGTCACGTTCGATCACGAGCAGGTGCCGCCGCAGCACCTCAAGGCACTCGCCGAGGCCGGCGTGACGCTCCGCCCGAGTCCGGACGCGCTGCTGTACGCCCAGGACAAGGGCGCCATGCGAGCCAGACTGACCGAGATCGGCATCCCGTGCCCGCCGCACCGCATCGTCGATTCACCCGATGACGTCGCGGCCTTCGCGGCCGAGCACGGCGGCTGGCCGGTCGTGCTGAAGACGACCCGCGGCGGGTACGACGGCAAGGGGGTCTGGCTCGTCGAGTCGGTCGGCGAGGCGTCCGAACCGTTCAAGGCCGAAGTCCCGGTTCTCGCCGAGGAGCAGGTGGATTTCGCCCGGGAGCTTGCCACCGTCGTTGCGCGGTCGCCACATGGGCAGGCGGTCGCCTACCCCGTCGTCGAGTCGGTCCAGCGGGACGGGATGTGTATCGAGGTCGTCGCTCCCGCGCCAGGTCTCCCGTCCGATCTGGCCACCGAGGCGCAGCGCATCGCGCTGACCACCGCCGCGTCCCTCGGCGTGGTCGGCGTTCTGGCCGTCGAGATGTTCGAGACGACGGACGGCCGGCTGCTGGTCAACGAGCTGGCGATGCGACCCCACAACTCGGGGCACTGGACCATCGACGGGGCCGTGACCAGCCAGTTCGAGAACCACCTGCGCGCCGTTCTGGACCTTCCGCTCGGTTCGCCCGCCGCCCGTGCGCCATACACGGTGATGGTGAACGTGCTGGGCGGCCTGCCTGACGTCTACCCCGCGTACCGGCACGTGATGGCCCGCGACCCGTGGCTGAAGGTCCACTGGTACGGCAAGGACATTCGGCCCGGCCGTAAGGTCGGCCACGTCACCGTCTATGGCGATGATTTGGACGACCTGCGCGCCCGGGCCTGGCACGCCGCCGACTACCTGAAAGGCGACATCGATGAGTGACGTCTCTGAACTCGTCACAGCCCGTGGATCGGGCCAACCGCAGGTCGGGATCGTGATGGGGTCGGACTCCGACTGGCCGGTGATGTCGGACGCCGCCGCCGCTCTCGAGGAGCTCGGCGTCTCCTACGAGGTCGGCGTCGTGTCAGCGCACCGGATGCCGCGGGTGATGCTGGACTACGGGGCGGCCGCCGCCGGCCGCGGGTTGCGGGTGCTCATCGCCGGCGCGGGAGGAGCGGCCCACCTGCCCGGCATGCTGGCGTCCGTCACCTCGCTCCCGGTCATCGGGGTTCCCGTGCCGCTGAAGTACCTCGATGGCATGGACTCGCTGCTGTCGATCGTCCAGATGCCGACCGGCGTGCCCGTCGCGACGGTGTCCGTGGGGGGTGCTCGGAACGCCGGGTTGCTTGCGGCTCGCATCCTCGCGGCGTCCGACGATGTGCTGCGCTCGCGCCTCGACGATTTCCGGGCCGACCTGGAAGGGGCTGCCCGGGCCAAGGGAGAGGCACTCCGAGATCAGCTCGGGTGAGGATTCGATGACGCACTGCTTGGTTTGGTTAGGCTTACCTCAGTTACACTGCCGCGGTGACTGTTCTGCCCGCCCTGGTGGGTGCGCCCGCCCGGCTGTCGTTCGTCGTCGGCCTACGCGACCACGGTGACCGGACCGCACTTATCACCAAGGACGGCGAGCTGTCGTACCGCGAATTGGCGGACCGAGTAGACAGCGTGGCCCGACGGCTGGGGATCCACCGCCGGCTCGTACTCGTTCCCGGAGCCAACGATGTCGAGGCAATTGTCACCTACCTCGGCGCGCTTGCCGGCGGGCATGCCGTCCTGCTCGCCCCTGGCGGAAACGCTCGGGCGATCGACGGGCTGGTGGCCACATACGATCCGGACGTCGTAGCCCGGTCTGTCGGCGGGGAGTGGCTACTCGACGAGCGCCGGGACCGGCCGGCGCACAAGCTGCACCCCGACCTTGCACTGCTGCTGAGCACGTCCGGATCGACTGGCTCACCCAAGCTGGTCCGGCTCTCGTACGAGAACCTGCAGGCTAATGCGACGTCCATCATCGAGTATCTGGGCGTCCCGCCATCCGACCGAGCCGCTACCACCCTGCCGATGCACTATTGCTACGGCCTTTCGGTGGTCCACAGCCACCTGCTCGCCGGCGCGGCGCTGATCCTCACTGACCTCTCTGTGGTGGACGCATGCTTCTGGGACCTGTTCCGCGAAGCGGGCGGGACGACATTCGCGGGCGTCCCTCACACGTTCGACCTGCTCGACCGGGTCGGGTTCGCCAAGATGCAACTACCGCGGCTGCGGTACATAACCCAGGCCGGCGGGCGCTTGGCGCCGGAAAGCGTGCGCCGGTACGCCGAGCTGGGGCGCAGCCAAGGATGGGACTTCGTCATCATGTACGGCCAGACGGAGGCAACCGCTCGGATGGCCTACCTGCCTCCCTCTCTGGCGGCGTCACACCCGGAGGCCATCGGGATACCGATTCCCGGCGGGACGTTCGCCGTCGAGCCAGTGCCCGAGGCCGACGGCCGGGACGTCGGGGAGCTCGTCTACTACGGGCCCAACGTCATGCTGGGCTACGCGGAGTCGCCAGTGGACTTGGCCGCCGGCCGGACGGTGCAGGCGCTCCGCACCGGCGACCTAGCGCGCCAAGCACCGGACGGCCTATACGAGATCGTCGGCCGCCGCAGCCGATTCGTAAAGATCGTCGGACTCAGGGTTGACCTACAACGGGTTGAGGAGCTGCTGGGCGAGATCGGAATCGTGGCGTACACCACGTCCGCCGGTGACGAGCTGGTCATCGCCTTCGAGCGCGGGAGCGTCTCCGCCGACGAGGTCACGCGCTTGGTGGCTGACAGGTGTGGCGTGCCGCGGGGAGCCGTCCACGCCGGCGCGATCGACGAGGTGCCACGGCTGCCCAACGGCAAGCCCGATTATGCGGCCCTTGTCCCCGTGATCATGAGGGACAGACGAGGCCATCACCCATTGACCAGTCATGATCACGAGACTGTGCGGCAGCTCTACGCGGAGTTGTTGGACCGCCCGGGTGCCACGGCCGATGACAGCTTCGTCAGCCTCGGCGGGGATTCCCTCTCGTACGTCGAGATGTCGGTACGCCTCGAGCAGGGGCTCGGCTACCTTCCGGATGGATGGCACACGATGCCGATCCGTCAACTCGACGAGCTGGCGAGGTCCGGCCGCCGGAGGACCCGGCGCGGCCTCCGGACCGTCGAGACCAGCGTGGCAGTACGTGCCGTGGCCACCGTGCTGATCGTGGGCACCCATCTCGGGATGATCTCGGTGCTCGGCAGTGCTCACGTGCTGCTGGCCGTGGCCGGCTTCAACTTCGCGCGATTCCAGCTGACGGCGGCCACCCGAGTAGAGCGGCTGCGGCACCAGGTCGCGAGCCTGGCGCGTGTTGTCGTGCCGAGTGTGGTGTTCATCGCCGCGATCGTTGCGCTGACCGGCAAGTACGGCTTGGCCAACGTGTTCCTGCTTAACGCGATCGTCGGGCCGCCGACCTGGACCTCGTCATGGCACTTCTGGTTCGTGGAGGTGCTCGTCTACATCCTGGTGCTGATGGCCGCGCTGATGGCGATACCGTGGGTCGACCGAGCCGAGCGGCGCCACCCGTTCGGGTTCGTCCTGGCCCTGGTCGGCGTGGGGCTGGCGTTTCGGTACGAGCTGATCGACGTCGGCATCCCGCACACCAAGCCGGCGTTCTGGCTCTTCGCCCTGGGCTGGGCTATCGCTCGAGCCTCGACCGCGCGAGAGCGGTTGCTGCTGAGCGCCGTCGTGGTGGCCAGTGTGCCGGGGTTCTTCGGCGACCTCACCCGCGAGGCCCTAATGATCACTGGCCTGCTCATCCTGCTGTGGGTCGGGACGATGGTGGTGCCTGCCGGCGTGAACCGGGTGGCGAGCGTGCTGGCGAGCAGCTCGCTGTACATCTACCTGGTGCACTGGCAGGTGTACCCGCTGCTGCAAGCGGATTTCCCGGCGTTGGCGCTGCTCGCGTCGTTGATGGTTGGCGTCCTGTACTGGCTGGTTGCCACCCGTGCGATGGCGTGGCTGAGCCGCCGCGCCCCACTCTGGCGTGAGGCGGTCACGGGCCGAGGGCCCGAGGTTAGACGGCGAACCGGCGGAATCGCTCTCCCGGAGCTGCGACAAGCCGCCGCATTGCAGAGTCAAGGAGCCCGCCGACTCAGGTGATTTCGCCAACGCGGGTGCTGTCCGGGCGCGGAGCTGGTGCTCGAAATCCCACCGCGAGTGCTCGGTGTACTGCAGGTAGACGGCCTGGTTGACGTGACCGCGCGGGTCGAGTTCGTAGCCACGTACTTCGATGCGCACCTGGAACGGTCCCACGGCCCGACACCGTCTGCGCAATCGTCGTCAACTAGCCAAAGGCGAGCGCATCGCGGACGGCGGCAAGGCGGTCGGGAACGACGCGGTAGTAGATCCAGGTGCCGCGCCTGTCGCCAGTGATGAGGCCGGCGTCGCGCAGCAGCTTGAGGTGGTGGCTGGTGGTGCCCGCCGTCTTGCCGATACCGGCTGCCACGTCGCAGGCGCAGACCTCGGCGGTGTTGAGCAGCATCGAAAGGATTTTCACCCGCGCTGGGTCCGCGAGAGCCTTGAACATGCCGGCAAGCGATACGGCCGCCTCATCATCCACGGCAGATGTTGGCGTGCAGCAGGCTGTGAGGACCGGCAGCGGCCGGGCCGACGTAGGCATTGCTGGGGTGATCGTTGCGGACATCATCGTTGCTCCGGCCTATCCGTGCTGAAAGCTTTCTGCGAAAATCTTCGCAGAATACTTTGACAATCGTCAAATCAATGCTTAGATGAACATCGAATCAAGACTTCAGCTGACGGACGCACCAAGGAGCCGTGATGAACCCGTTCATTTCCGAACTACTTGCAGCCGAACACCGGCGCGAGTTTGCCGCGGAGGCCGTCAGGGAACGCGTCGTGGCACTTGTGATCTGCTGCCGGAGAAGTTTTGTCGCTCAAGCTTCGGCGTATCTACGCGCGACGTGGGCGCGCCTGGCCGAAACCCGCAGCACAGCATGCTGCGCGACTTCCTGAGCGAGGGCGTGCCCGAGCCGAGCGATCAATGGTGAGGGAGGTGACACCGATGGATTGCTGCGACGAGATGAGCGTGGACTGCTGCGAGACCGATTGCTGCTGACCTCACCTGGGGGTGGCAGTGCGTGGCACGCCGTGCGCTGCCGCCCCTAAGCGCCGGCGGTCGTTCTTAATGTGACACTCACCGCACTCGGAGGCGGGGCGCCTCGATGGCCGGGCAGGTGTCCATGACCACGTCGAGCCCCGCCTTGCGGGCGCGGGTAGCCGCCTCTTCATCAACAACGCCGAGCTGGAGCCATACGGCGCGAATGCCAAGGCGCTCTGCCTCGGCGATCGCCTCGTCGACAACGGCGCCCACCCGGGAACTGTTGACGAAACAGTCGACGACCTCGATGGGGCCAAGGCTGCCATCCTCGCTCGGGCTCGGGATCTCGGCGAGGCGGGCGAACCCTCGCGCGCCGCCGACAGTCTCGGCCCGCGGATGAACCGGAACGATCGTCATGCTGAGCCGGTCGCGCAGGAAGCGGGCAATGCCGTGGGCCGTCCGGGCTGTGTTGTTCGACAGCCCTACGACGGCCCAGGTCGCAGGGGTGGTGAGCAACCTGCGGATGACGGCCGGATCACGCCAGTCGGCGTCAGTGGTGGGCAGATCACAGACATCCGTCATTCTTCCGACCTTAGCTCGCGTCCCACTGTAAGTGGACACGGCGAGTTATCCACAGCTTGTGGACGACGAGCACGGGGGCATGATCGCTCCCGGCAGGCTTGATTGCCGTGGGACGACGGATCACCGAGTTGCCGCCGGATATTGCCGACCTGCGCCGCGCCGGCGGAGTCATCTTGCTCGACATGCAGAACGACACGGAGTTCAGGCTGCGCCGGCTCGGTCTCGACGTCGCTCGGTGCGGCTGGGCTGAGGCGTACTACCAGCGGCGGGATCTGGCGAGAAGTTCGCAGCGGTGCTGGCTGATCATCCGCCTCGTGAGACGCCGGTCACATGGTGGAAGGACGTGCCGGGCAAGGCACCCTGGATTCCCAAGCGCGAGGATTCGCCGTCTCCTCACGCACTCGGTCTTGTCCTGCCGGCCGGTTGGGACATTGAACGTGACAAGCTCAGGATCTGGCCAGCTGACGATCTGGACGACGAGTGCTGAATGCAATCCTCACGTCGGCCGGCCGATAGGTAGCTGATCGTCGTGGCAGCGACTGATCGTAACGTCGTTACGGTTGGCGATTCGGCTTCATAACGACGTCACGATCAGCGTCCGAGCTAATGATCAGCCGCTCTCCAGCCCCCGCCCTAGGGTCAGGGCGAGACGATCCCCCGCAGCAACTGCCGGGCCATCACCATCCGCTGGATCTGGTTGGTGCCTTCGTAGATCTGGGTGATCTTTGCATCGCGCATCATCCGCTCGACGGGGTAGTCGCGGGTATAGCCGTATCCGCCGAACAGCTGGACTGCGTCCGTGGTGATCTCCATGGCGGCATCGGAGGCGAAGCACTTGGCGGCTGCGCCGAGGAACGACAGCGACTCCTCGTTCCGCTCACTCGCTGCGGCCGCCCTGTACACGAGCTGGCGGGCGGCCTCGAGCTTCATCGACATGTCGGCGAGCATGAACTGCACACCCTGGAAGTCGGCGATCGGCTGGCCGAACTGCTTGCGCTCCTTGACGTAGGCCGTCGCTGCGGCCAGCGCTCCGGCCGCGATGCCAACCGCCTGGGCTCCGATCGTCACGCGGGTGTGGTCGAGAGTGCGCAGGGCGATCTTCAGCCCATCCCCGGGCGTCCCGACGACGCGGTCACCCGGGATGCGGCACTGCTCGAAGTAGAGCTCCCGGGTCGGCGAGCCTTTGATACCGAGCTTGCGTTCTGGCGTGCCCACGGAGAATCCGGGATCAGACGCCTCGACGACGAACGCCGTGATACCTCGACCGCGTGGAGCGTCCGGGTCGGTAGCTGCCATGACGGTGTAGTAGGACGACTCGCCGGCGTTGGTGATCCAGGACTTCTGACCGCTGAGCACCCAGCCGTCGCCGTCCCGGACCGCCTTGGTCGCCATCGAGGCCACGTCCGAGCCGGCCTCGCGCTCGGACAGCCCGTACGAGAACAACGCGTCCCCCCGCGCAACGGGCGGCAGGTAGCGCTGCTTGAGCTCCTCGGACGCGGCCAACAGGAGGGGCATCGTCCCGAGTTTGTTGACCGCCGGGATGAGCGCCGTCGATGCGCAGGCGCGCGCGACCTCCTCGATGACGATGCAGGTCGCGAGCGCATCGGCGCCCGCACCGCCGTACTCCTCCGGAATGTGCGGTGCGTGGAAGTCCGCTGCCCGCAAGGCGTCGTAGGAGGCCTGGGGAAACTCGGACTTCTCGTCGGCCTCGGCCGCGTGTGGAGCGACCTTGTCGGTGCAGACTGCGCGAACGGCCTCCCGGATGGCCTCGTGCTCCTCGGGCAGGCGGTAGAGGTCGAAGTCCGTACCCATGAGTAACCATGGTAGGCGCCGGACTGGCTGGTGTTCACTCGGCATCGCTAGGCTATGCGCTGACACCTTCGGAAAGGGACAAACGTGCGGATTTCCGTCATTGGTACGGGTTACCTGGGTGCCGTACATGCGGTCGGCATGGCTGAACTTGGGCACAGCGTTGTCGGGGTAGACGTCGACGCTCAGAAGGTCGCAGCGCTGGCTGCGGGCCATGCCCCCTTCTTCGAGCCTGGTCTGGACGAGATGCTTCGCAAACACGCGGAGACCGGATTGGTGCGCTTCACCACGGACTACGCCGATGCCGCGGATGCCGACGTCCACTTCATCTGCGTAGGCACACCGCAGCGACGCGATGGCTTAGCCGCCGACCTGACCTACGTCGAGGCGGCCTTCGACGCGCTGGCTCCACACCTGCGCCAGCCGTGCGTTGTCGCCGGCAAGTCCACCGTGCCCGTCGGGACGGCGGAGCGGCTGGCCGACCGACTGCTCAAGCTCGCCCCCGGTGGCTCCGACGTGAAGCTGGCGTGGAATCCAGAGTTCCTGCGCGAGGGCTTAGCGGTCCCGGACACGTTGCGGCCGGACCGCCTCGTCTTCGGGGTCACGTCCGATGACGCCGAGCAGGTGCTGCGCGAGTGCTACGCCGACGCGATCTCCGCCGGGACGCCGGTCGTGGTCACGGACCTGCCCACCGCTGAGCTGGTCAAGGTGTCGGCCAACGCCTTCCTCGCGACCAAGATCTCGTTCATCAACGCGATGTCCGAGCTGTGCGAGATCACCGGTGCGGACGTCACCAAGCTCGCGGACGCGATCGGCTACGACGACCGGATCGGCCGCAAGTTCCTCAACGCCGGCCTCGGGTTCGGCGGCGGCTGCTTGCCGAAGGACATCCGTGCGTTCATGGCCCGCGCCGGTGAGCTGGGGGCCTCTCATGCGTTGACCTTCCTGGCCGAGATCGACGCCATCAACCTACGCCGGCGCGAGCGCGTGGCCGAGATCGCTCGCGAGCTGGCCGGAGGAACGCTGATCGGCCGCCGCATTGCGGTGCTCGGGGCGGCGTTCAAGCCCAACTCCGACGACGTGCGAGACTCGCCGGCACTGAACGTGGCAGGCCGCCTCCAGCTGCAGGGCGCGCACGTCGCGGTGTACGACCCGCAAGCCATTGACAACGCCCGCAAGATATTCCCGACCCTGGAGTACACCGAATCAGTCGTGGAGGCCTGCCGCAAAGCGGACGTCGTGCTGCACCTGACCGAGTGGGCGGAGTTCCGCGAGATCGACCCAGCACAGCTAGGCCAGGTTGTCGCGCAGCGCAACATCGTGGACGGGCGGAACTGCCTCGACGTCGACGCGTGGCGCGCAGCCGGCTGGACTTATCACGGCCTCGGCCGCCCCTAACCCCGCCTCGTGTCGTTCGATCACGTTCGACAGGCGCAGCGACGTGTCTACATGCATGCAGGCCTGTAGGTACGTCGGACCGCCTGCCGAACGTGATCGAACGACATCACTCCTGCCGCACGAGGTCGGGTGGCACTTCCTCGCCGGCCTGCAATGCGGCCCACAGTCGGGGCGCGTCCTCGGAGTGCCACGAGACGGTATTGCCGACGTCCCCCAGGGGGACGGTCAGCTTGTCGCCGCCGCCACCGGTTACTCGCATGAGGGTCCAGGCGAACCGAGCCACGCTGATCGGGTTGGATCCGTCGTCGACCGTCAGGGCGTCCCCACCGGCCAATCCGACCCTGGTGAGCTTGACCGGGTTGAGCAGCGTGCCGGGGGACATCGTCTTGCTGGCGATCGCACCCAGGACCTCCTGCTGGCGCTCTACCCGGCCGATGTCGCCGCGCGGGTCGAAGTAGCGGGCCCGGGCGTAGCCGAGGGCATCGGGCCCGTTCAGCGTCTGACAGCCGGCGGGCAGGTCAATGTGCGCCTTGTCGTCCTGGATGGCCTCGTCCAGACACACATCGACACCGCCCAGGGCATCGACCATGCCGGCGAACCCACCGAGGCCGATCTGCACGTAGTCGTCGATCGCGACTCCTGTGTTCTGCTCGATCGTCTCGACCAGGAGGCGCGGCCCCCCGTACGCGAAAGCGGCGTTGATCCGCTGCCGGTCGTGTCCCGGTATGTCGACCAACGAGTCGCGCGGGATGCTGATCAACGCCCGCCGGCCGGACGTCGGAACGTACAGCAGCATGATGGTGTCGGTGCGCTGCCCGCTGACCGAGCCGGTGCCAAGGTCGCTCCGCTCGTCGTCCGAGAGGTCCTCCCGACTGTCGGAACCGACGAGCAGGTAGACCTGGCCCTCTGATACCGCCGAGCCGTGATCGTCCGGGATGGCGTCGACTTTGTCGATCCGCGCCCATACCAGCCAGCCCAGCACGAGTAGGCCCACCAGCAAGATGACGAAGATCCCGCCGATCCAGCGCAGCGGGCGGGCCCGCCGCTCCTTGGCTGGTCGGGTGTCCCGGGGCGGCCCTGCCGGCGGGCGCCGTGCAGCCGGGGGCCGGATTGGCCGTTGAGGCGGGGGAGGCGGAGGCGGGGGAGGAGCGGCGGGCCGTGGGTCGGGCGGGCTGTGCGCAACTCCATCGACGTAGTGCACGCCGGGGACCTTGCCGGCGGTGTAGACCGTCCGCTTCGGGGGTCCCGGCGGCGGGAACCCGGCCTGGTCGCGCTCGCTCACGATGGAACCGTATCCGGGCTGGTCTCCCGACGGCCAGTACGATGCCCGGGTGAATTGGCTCGTCACCGGAGGCGCGGGGTATATCGGCGCACATGTGGTCAATGCTCTTGCCGCCGCTGAAATCGACGTGGTCGTCCTCGACGATCTGTCGACAGGACTTGCCGCCCGCGTGCCGGCGAACGTGCCCGTGATCAAGGGCTCGGTGTTGGACGACACCGTCCGGACCCGGGCCTTCGAAGCACACGAAATCAAGGGTGTCGTCCACCTTGCTGCGAAGAAGCGCGTGGATGAGTCGGTCGAGAAGCCGTCGCTCTACTACCGCGAGAACGTCGAGGGGCTGCGGTTGCTTCTCGACAGCTGCGTCGCGGCGAATGTTCAGCATTTCCTCTTCTCATCGAGTGCGGCTGTTTACGGCGAGACGGACGTCCTGCCCATCGTCGAGGACGTGCGCTGCGCGCCGGTCAGCCCGTACGGCCAGACGAAGCTGGCGGGTGAGTGGCTGACCCATGCCGTCGGCGCAGCGGCCGGGATGCCGACGGTAGCGCTGCGTTACTTCAACGTCGCGGGCGCTGGCCGGCAAGAGCTAGCCGACCGGACCGGAATGAACCTGGTGCCAATGCTGCTGCGGGCCATCGCCGGCGGCTCGCCACCGGAGATCTTCGGCGTTGACTATCCGACGCCGGACGGCACGTGTGTCCGCGACTACATCCACGTCGTGGACGTGGCGGAGGCGCACGTCGCTGCCGTACGCCGCCTGGTCGACGGGACGATCAAAGAGCCGCAGACGGTGAACATCGGCACTGGTGTAGGGGTGTCGGTGCAGGAAATGGTCGACATTGCGTTGCAGGTCACCGGCAGCGATTTTCAGCCGGTGATCAAGCCGCGCCGGCCCGGTGATCCGCCTGCCGTTGTAGCGGCCGTGGACAAGGCGGCGGACCTGTTGCAGTGGAAATCGCGGTTCAGCGTTGATGACATGGTGGAGTCCGCATGGCAGGCGTGGACGACGTCGTAGCCGGCAGCCCGCTGGGCCGCCCCACGTCGGCGGCACAGACATCGCTGTCCCGGATCATGACGGTCCTGGACACGAACCTGCTCGGCACAGTCCATGGCGGTGTGATCATGAAGTTGGTCGACGACGTGGCCGGCGCGGTGGCGCAACGGCACTCGGGTGGCCCGGCGGTCACCGCATCTATGGATGAGATGGCATTTCTCGAGCCGGTGCACGTGGGCGATCTGGTTCATGCGCGCGGCCGGGTCAACTGGACGGGACGGACGTCGATGGAGGTCGGCGTGCAAGTGGTGGCCGAGCCTTGGGACGAGGTACGCCCGCCCGTTCGTGTCGCGACGGCCTACCTGGTGTGCGTTGCCCTTGATCAGGACGGCCGCCCGCGCGAGGTGCCGCCCGTCTTGCCGGAGAACGACGAGGATCGCCGCCGCTTCGCCGAAGCGGAGATCCGCCGGAAACACCGGTTGGCCCGCCGCGCGGCCATCCTGGAATCCCGCGGCGAGTCTTAGAGTCGTCCTCCTCTGAGCGGCGAACGCTGCGGCGCCGTCCGATATCGGGCCGCCCGAGTTGCGAGGCGTTGATCGGTGTCGATAGCGAGTAGGTTGCCGACTTCGGTGTACAACCAGAGCCGACGCGATCCCGATCATCTGGACGAACGCGAGCGTGCCTTCCTGAAGGCGCGTGCCGCCGGAGGCCGGTGATGCCACGATAGGGAGTCGTTCAGCAGTGGCGCGTTCCACTGCGTGGGTGATTCGTCGGCTCGCCGCCACGCCAACCGAGCCGGCCAGGAAGCCGAACTCGGTAGTGATGACCGCGACCCGGTGGCCACCGATGGCACCGCTGCCCGTCAGGACTGCCTCGTCCAGCCCTGTCTCGTGGCGGGCCCGGTCCAGGGCGGCCGCGTACTCGTCACTCGCCGGCACCGCGGCAAGGGGCGTATCCCAGGATTCCCACCGCCTCTCGCCGAGCCGTGCGGCCAGTGGGACTGCTGTGATCGTTGAAACCGGCGCGCCGCCACCAGAACGATCTTCGTGGCGGTGATACTGGCGACGCAGGAGATGTAACCGATGGGGGATGTACGGATGGCGATCACGGCACCACCGGGCCGGCCCAATGTGCAGCCCCGGCTGCCGTCGGCGCGGGCTCAGCAAGCCGAAGCGCTTCGGTTCCGGCGAGCCTTCGTACTCCTGCTCGCCACACTCTTACTTCCCGGTTTTGCCCAGTTCATCGCCGGTAACCGGATGCTCGGCCGGGTGGTCATGCAGATCTGGGCCGCGCTCGTGGCCATCGTCGCGCTCGTGGCCTGGCTCGTCCCGCTCGACACGCTCGCCGGGCTAGTGGTGCGTCCCTGGTTGCTCACGACGTTCAAGGTGTTGGCGTTCGGAATCGCGTTGGGCTGGATCGCGCTGTTGATCGACGCCTGGCGGCTGGGCGACCCGCCGCGGCTCGCGCGGAAGCACCGGCTGGCCATGCTCGGTGCCACCCTCGGCCTCGTGGCCCTCGTCGCCACGCCATTCTGGATGGCCGTCCAGTACGCATCGGCCGCTCATGAGGCGGTCGTCACCTTGTTCCCGTCCGGAAGTGTGGCCGCGGCCAGCGATGGCCGGCTCAACATCCTGCTGCTGGGGTCGGACGCCGAGAAGGGACGGGTGGGGGCCCGGCCCGACAGCATCAACCTGGTCTCGGTGGACGTGCGTACCGGAGCGCCGGTGGTCATCAGCGTCCCGCGGAACCTGGAGCGAGCCAGGTTCCCGAAGGGCACGGCGGCCGCAGCGGAGTTCCCGGACGGGTTCACCGGGGATGGGGACCGGGAAGGGTGGATGATCAACGCGACGTGGACCTTCGGCGCGGAGCATCCCGAGCTGTTCCCAGACGCTGAAGATTCCGGCATCAAAGCGGTCATGCAAGCAGTGGAGGGAACCGTTGGCCTGCCTGTCCATTATTACGTCATCGTCGACATGGCCGGATTCAGCGAGCTGATCGACGCGGTCGGTGGGGTGACGATCAGGGTCGAGGACGAGCTGCCGATCGGGGACACCGAGAGGGTGGTCGAGGCCGGGCTGCGCAAGCTCAACGGGTACGAGGCGCTGTGGTACGCCCGATCGCGGACCGGGACGAACGACTACGACCGGATGGCCCGGCAGCGGTGCGTTCTCGGCGCCATCGCACGGGAACTCGATCCCGGCACCGTTCTGCAGAACTTCACTGCTCTCGCGGACGCGTCGACCGGCATGGTCACTACGAATATCCCGCAGGAGCAACTCCCCGAACTTGTCGACGTGGCGTGGAAGTCCAAGAGCCTACCGATCACGTCCGTTCAGCTGGTGCCGCCGCTGATCGTACCGGCTGATCCTGACTTCGGCGTCATCTCCGACGAGGTCGACGCCGCGTTGGAGAACGCTCGAGTCGCCGCCCGGGACGCTGCCTCGGATACCGCGGAGGCACAGAAGGCCACGGACGGAAGTAGTGGTGGTGGCTCGAGTGAATCCGACGCGTCCGGCGAGTCGGAGGCGTCGGGCGGGTCGCAGGCGTCAAGCGGGTCGGAGGAGTCGAGCGGGTCGGAGGCGTCTGCAGACGAAGCTGCGGCGGATCCGACGGCCGAGATCGCTAACGTGTGCAGCTACGAGTAGCCGGTGACACCGGTCCGGTAGGGTTCCTCGCGAAATGAACGAGGTTTCCCGAACGTGGCCTGCGGTGTCGGTGATCATGCCGGTGCTCAACGAGGAGCGTCACCTGGCGGCAGCCGTAACGCACGTCCTGGACCAGGACTACCCAGGTGAGCTCGAGCTGGTGATCGCGCTTGGGCCGTCGTCGGATCGGACCGGCGAGATCGCGCGAGGCCTTGCGGAGCGCGATGCTCGGGTCCGCCTGGTCGAGAACCCAGCTGGCCGGACGCCGCACGGCCTCAACGCCGCGATCAAGGCATCGCGTCACGACATCATCGTGCGAGTCGATGGGCACGGGTTGCTGTCCGAGGGCTACATCCGCCGTGCGGTGGAGGCGCTGCAGGAGACCGGCGCGGCCAACGTCGGCGGCATCATGCAGGCCGAAGGCGAGACGGATTTCGAGCGCGCGGTGGCGTGCGCGATGACGTCGCCGCTGGGCATCGGTAGCGCCGCCTTCCACGTCGGCGGTGAGGCTGGGCCGGCTGACACGGTGTACCTCGGGGCGTTCCGGCGCGACGTGCTGGATCGGCTCGGCGGTTACGACGAGCACTTCGTCCGGGCTCAGGACTGGGAGCTCAACTACCGGATTCGGCGGGCCGGTGAGCTGATCTGGTTCACGCCCGACCTCAAGGTGACGTACCGTCCGCGGCCGAACCTGCGTGCGTTGGCGTCGCAGTTCTTCCGGAGCGGGCAGTGGCGCCGGGAGGTGGTTCGCCACCACCCGGAGACCGCCAGCCTGCGGTATCTCGCACCGCCGGCTGTGGTCATGGCCGCCGGGCTGGGCACGGTGGCCGGCGTTGCCGGGCTGGTCGGTGCACCCGCGTGGCTCACCCTGGGCTGGCTGCTACCCGGCGGATACGCCGCCGGCGTCGTCATAGCCGGCCTCGTCGAAGGTCGGAGCCTGCCTGCCAAGGCCAAGACCTGGCTACCGGCCGTCATCGCGACTATGCACCTAAGCTGGGGAGCCGGCTTTCTCGCTTCTCGCGCGAAGAAACGTTGAACTCGCAGCGCAGCGTTCCGACTTCCTCGAAACGAGACGATGCCGCCGGGCTGCCAAGGCCACGCTAAGCTTCTATCGCTCGAAGACGTCACTATTTGACCAGTACAAAATCACTGTCCCGAGCGTAGGGCGCCTATGCTAACGCCTCACCCTTGCGCCGGCTTCTACCATCCTTGGCACCACATCGACCACTCCCGGCCTAGAACCGTCCGCGAGGAACGCGGGCATTGCGCGCCACCCACCCATTTTCGACCAATTCTTCAGACCGAACCCCAAGCGTGCCCAGAAGGACCACCGACCGAAAACGCGATTAAGTGCCGCGGCCCGCGCACGCCGGTCCTCGGCAGTACCCCATCGAGACCCTGAACTCTCGTCCGGATGAGTCCCGAAGACTACGGGAATCGCGTCCCCCGCCAGACCGCACTCTAAGAGATCAGCAATGAAGATGTACTCATCGCCAAGATAGAGCGTCGCCCCTGCACCAAATCGCTCATCGAAGCGCACGCCCGCTGCTCGTATTTGATGAAGATCGATGAGCATCTCGTACGTTGCGGCCTTGGCTGAGTTCAATCGCGTAAGACGCTTGACTCCTCGCGAGTAGCTTTTCCGCGTAAATCCGGTCGGTCCCACTCCCTGGCCGAGCGCAAGCGCCCGCCCACTCTTCTGCAAGTACCGGACCGCCTCTTCAATACCTGGCAGATTCACCACTACATCGTCGTCGCAAAACAAGAGATAACGGCCTCGCGCATGATCCATCGATACATTTCGACTCTTCGCGACGCCCAGGCCGGGTACGGGAACGATCCGAGCATTCGCCAGGTTTGCGTAGCTCGACACATCTCCTCCCTGCACGCAAACAAGCACCTCCGTGCTTGCACTAACCTGGGGTAGACGAATGCTGTTAGCTCGGGTTGCCAAAGTCGAATACGCAATTGTCAAACTAATCCCCTGCCACATTGAAATCAGACATCCCCTCGTCGAGCCAATGCACGCGCGAAGCGCATTGTCGAGGCCGAAAGCGCGCCGAGTTGGCCCGCCAACAACCGTAAGCCCAGGAACAGCATGATTGCATTTGCACTGCCTATGTCACCCGCCAATATCCGCACCAGCAGGCAGATCAACACCACGATCACCGCCGCACTCGCAAGCATGGCGCCTATCTCTGCGTCACGGATGCGCCAGCCCACCCGCTGGGATATCGCTACAGTGCCAGGCCCGCTACCCATCTCCACATACGCCCGCTGCAAACCGAGTTGCCGAGCATAGATAGCTGACAACAGGCTCACTACAACGATAAGAATTGAAAGATTCACTGCCGCCGTCGGCAGATCAAGGAGGAAGAACAGCCCACCAAACATGGCTACCTGTACAAGGCTCGCGAGCACGCCCGAGAGTTCGAATGCAAGCGCCCACTCCCAACTCTCCTGATTTGGGCTCCGCTTCCGTCCCGACTCCTCGAATCCTGTTCTGAATACCCGTACGCGCCCCAACCGTACGGCGTGATCGATGCACCGTGTTGCGGCAAAAGCCGCCAGGAGTAATCCGACCTTTGCATAGCCGGCCGTCGTGCTTTCACGGAACTCCGCTGGCCCATCGACGACGAGTGACGAGAAAACGCCCAGGACGATCATCTCCGACACCGGCAACATAACAGCAACGATCACAAACGCACTCACCCATAACCTGCTCGTGCGCGTTGGGAATAGCATTCCGAACGTGGCCGCGAACTGTGCAAGCATAGTGAAACTAATCACTCTCGGAGAGATACAGCGAGATTCCATCGTGTACTGCCTGCTCAATCTCATCCAGCTTGCATGGCGAGATCTGTTCCTTTGTAATTAGAGATTCGACATTAACGCGTCGAAGGTCTAATGAAACCGAGCCTGGCACGTACACGTCCGACAATCCGGCACCAAGTGAATAGTCCCGGTACTTTATACCGCTCCCGTGAACGCTGGATTCGAAGCCCTCGAAGGTAACCAAGGCGCACGGGATGCCGTAGCTGTGGCACGTGATCATTACGTGCATTGCACTCGTAACGACAGCATCGTACTGATTTAGCTCAGTCACAAACGATCGGATGGCATCCGGATGCGACAACAGTACGCTCAGTTCATCCATGCCGTCCGGGACAACCACCGGCAGGTTGATGTGCTTGTGATGCCGCACGAATGCTAACTTGCCGTTGGTCAAGCCGCGCTCGATGGGAATAATCCGCGATATGAGTGCTCCCGGGTCGCCGAAACTCCCCACGCTCGGCCCTCCAGAGGCCTTCACCCGCTCTGCTGTTATGGGCCCACGCACGGACAGATAGTGCGCCTTTCGGTCCAGCTCGATATCCGCACTGCTAATGCCGGTGCCCACGACTATCGAGCTTGCCTTGATAAATCGGCCAATCGAGCCGACGGAAGTGATGTGCAAGTCGCGACTGGCAGAGGTTGGACTCTGAAAGGCGATGGAACGACTCGTCTGAGCGTCCACAATCAGTGGACTAAGCCAATCACCGAAATTTCCAGGGAAGGGCCGTGGCCACCAGACCAGTTTGATGGGGTCTTGTGCTGTATTCTTGCTAGCGTAGAACAAGAAAGTGTCCGCCGCTTGTTTGGCGGCTACCTCAGCCTTTGACGGAATTCCGTTTGAGGTCAGACGTGCGAATGCGCCCTCGACGCTGACTGCGTCGGCGCGTTGCGCTGCGACGACCATTTCCTTGACGAGACGGTTTCGGTGAGGGGACCCGCCGAGGGACCCAGCCTGACGACCGTCGCCGGAAAAGCCGCCGAGGCCCAGAGCGCCACCGGTCAGTACATCTGTGATGCCGACGTTGTCCGCAACCTTCCGCAGGGACCCGGCCACGCCGACCGGGAGCTTTTGCTCAATGGACTTCGCGCTGCGAAGTGCACGCAGGCGCACCCTACGCCTGAGCGGCATCGTCATACCAATGTCCACGTGGTCGTGCTGGACTACGGAACCCTTGAACTCCTTTACACTTCCACTCGAGCCAAATGTAAAGAATGCTTGAACACCCTGGTGGCCATCCGCTTTCGACAGTACAGCAAGCGAAGGAATGACCTGAAAGGAAAGGTGCGATGCGTTGGAACGCCAGGATTCTTCGAAGAAGTAGTCGTCGGTGGCCTTTATTTCCATACTTTGCTCCAGTGCGTGCGCATCTTGAACAAACTTGCGCGCAACTGGAGTAGTGTTGATTCCGAAAAAGCAAGGCTCCCAGAATCTTGTTCGGTTGACATAGCCGATGCGCATGGGTGAGCTGAAACCACGTTGAAAACCTATGATATCGGCTGTAAATTCAGCGATGTACTGCGGAAATGCTAGGAGATTGCAATCTACATCAATCCAGAAAACCTTCTTATCTGGATTCTCGTCACACACGCGCGCGAGGAAGCCAATCTTCTTACGGCAGATGTCAGCCCAGTCCTCACCCTCTGACTTCTCGATCTCCTCGAGTTCATGAATTACGCCGATACGCTCCATATTCTTGCGCAAGGACTCGGCATGCCCTCTGTAGTACTCATCCGCAGTGTGGAACGAGCAAACAATGATGTTCGAGAGGTCCATGACATCCTTCGGGTACGAACGGCTAGACTCCGAGCTGAGCTGATCAACGACTACAGGCGACGGTGATCGTATCGCATGTCCGGCAGGACTCGGCGTATGACTCGCCGGAGGTTAATCATCGTTTTCAAGATCACTTTCTTGATTGCGCTGCGAAGTTGAGTCGTTGTTCGTTAGGCAGGAAGGCCAACGGATCCCTCGGTTGCTATCGACTTGTGCCGGCGTGGCGTAGCTCAAGCCGTTAACCAGCAATTTCGTTATGCGCTGCGGAGACAGCGCATGGCCTCACGTTTGTTTGGCGCGTTCTGCCTCGGCGACCTGAGCCCGGTACGACTATGTGGCCGTCGCCAACTGGGGCATCTTCGACTAAGGTGAGCCGACATGCCGTAACCGATAACCCATACCGGTACCTGCTGAACGCGGGCGGGTAGCTGCTCCCGCCTGCGACGCCAATGGTCCGGATGGCCGGCCGTCGCTATGCCTGGGTCCGTTCCGGCTGTCCTTCGCGCCGGGATGGCCTGTCGGGTAATTTGGGCCGGTCGTGTTCGGACCCCCCGTGAACCCACACCGGCGCTGCTGTCCTGCGTACGCCTCGGAAATGCTGGCCGCCCGCAGCGACGGCCGGTTTCTAGAATGTCATGCCCAGCGGGCAGGACGGTCTCTGGTATTCGTCGATGCCGAAAAGGTCCGGAGATCTAGCAGGACACCACCAGAACCCGAACCCTCTTCTACCGTATGGCGCTCGCTGCATCACACATATCGCGGGCGACCCCGCATGGCGGGAGCGTCGACGTCGGGATTCCCTACGCGCTGGCCGTCGTGGCCAGAACCGCCGGACATCTGCATCCGGGACCTTTAGCCGGGTGTTGGGCATGAGAATTCTGACGCCATCATGCGCTGCCAGAATGCCCGGCAGGTAACGGACATTCACTTTGCTGCGGCTTGTCCGTTGCCACACTTTGGCGACGTCGGACGACTTGTCGGTTGAGTTCGCGACGGCAAGTGCCGAGATGGTACGCGAACTGACCTCACTCAACACGTCTACCCGAAGTGTCGATCAAGAAGCTGGTCCGCACGCTACGACCGCTGCGGACCGTGCAGATCAACGTCGGTGGCCACATCATCACCGCAGCCCCGCAGATTACCGGCGCCGCCCGCGACATCCTCGACCAACTACCCCCGATCAACGCGTCGGGGCACTAAGCCTGTGCAAGTCAGGACCTGCGGGTCGCCGCCGACGTCGTGCTCGCCGAGCTCATCGGCTCCAATTCCGGCCTCGCCGCCCGGGCGCTCGGCGGCTCGAACGAGGAGTCGGCTCGTCGGTGGACATCCAGGTGAAGATGCTGGTCTCGCGGCTTTGCGACGCGCGCCGACAAGTGCGGCTCGAGAGCTGAGTCGACCGATATTGTGCCCGCGTGGACTCCGCTGTCTTCTGCAACAAGACCCTCATCCCTGATCCGTGGCTGGACAGTGGCCCTGCGCGCGCGTTCAACCCGACGCTTGCCGCCGTGGGTGACGGCTACGCAATGTGCTACCGCGTCGTACAGCATGGCTCGGATATGCGCCAGTTCGTGACATGCCTGCTCGACAAGAACCTCGAGGTGATCCCCGGCTCGGTGACCCCGCTGTCGGAGGAGGTCACCCTCGTCGACCAGAACCTGCCGGAGCGCTCCCACGTCTGGCACGCCGATCCGCGGTTCGTGTGGATCAAAGGCAGGCTCCACGTGATGTGGAACGATGGCGCGCTGCGCCCCGCCAACCATCAGTTCATCGCGCCGATGACCGAGGACGGCCTGCACCTTGCCGGACCCGCCCGCGAGCTGACGACCATCAACCGACGCCCGATCGAGAAGAACTGGGCCCCATTCAACGTCGACGGCAAGGTCTACTTCACCTACAGGTCTCGCCCGCACGTCGTTCTCGAAGTCGACTTCGACGACGCCGCGGAGAAGCTCGTCGCCGAGCCGGCATACCAGAGCGGCTTCGCGACTTCATACGAGGCCACGTACGGCATCCTCCGCGGCGGCGCCCAGCCGGTCCGCGACGGCGACAGCTTCCTCGTGCTCTGCCATTCAAGCTTCGTGGGAGTCGTCGGCCGCACCTACCGCGCGGCGCTGATGCGCTTTGAGGCGAAACCGCCGTTCGTGGTTACGCACCTGTCGACAATCCCGTTCGACTTACCCAACGAGTCCGGCACCGAGCTCCTTTTCGAGCGACTCAACGAGGTCGGTGACGTGATCTATCCGTGCGGCCTGGTGCCGGACGGCGACGACTGGGTCGTCTCCTACGGCATCAACGACGAGCGCTGCGCCGTCGCCCGCGTGAGCCGCGCCGCGATCGAGGAGTCGTTGGCACCGGTCTCCACCTCGTTCACCCTTCGCCAGGAGGAAGCGAGCCGGCCGACCCGCCGGCTGCCCTGGCGCCGCGTCAGCGAGGCCGCCAGCGCCCGCCCGCCGAAGCGCCGCCTGCTTCCTCTCTTTTGGTACGAAGCGCGCGGCGCGTCCTTCGACGGCACCGGCACCGGCACGACATTCAGGACCGGCAACTTCGGCGACATCGCATCGAAGACCGTCGTCGAGGCCATCTCAGGGCTGCGCACCAGCCGCCCGATCGACGACCGCCCGCGACTGCTCAGCATCGGCTCCGTCCTTCACCGAGCCCAGGCCGGTGACGTCGTCTGGGGCTCCGGCGTGAAAGGCGGCGCCGAGCCGCTAGAGGAGGGCCTCGACATCCACGTCGCCGCGGTCCGTGGCCCGCACTCGATCGCGTACCTTGAGCGGAGCGGCATCGACACCTCGCATATCACCGAGCTGTTCGACCCAGGCGTGCTCATGCCGTATTTGTTCAAGGACAAGATCGCCGAGTTCGAGCCGCGCGGCGGCGACCGGATCATCCCCCACTACCGCGACGACAGTCTGATGCGCCGCACCCACTACGCACACCTGGACAAATTCGTGTCCGTGGACCGCTACCCGCTGAACATGATCAAGCAGATCTACGGCGCAGACCGGGTCTTCTCCAGCTCACTGCACGGCATAGTCTTCGCCGAGGCGCTGGGGATCCCGGCATACTGGCTCGCCCCAGTCGGCAGGGAGAACGATCTCAAGTACCACGACTACTACTTGGGCACCGGCCGGTCGGACATCAAGCGGTTCACCTCCCTCGAGGCGGCCATGCGGTCGGAGCCGATGGAATTGCCCACGTTCCGTCCCGAAGACTACGTCGCGACGTTCCCGACCGACCAG
>DASTNZ010000069.1:0-18834 GCA_035762665.1 Jiangellaceae bacterium
CGGCGGCAGCGTCAGCCGGGCGTACGGCGGCGCACCCTCCAGGTAGTAAAGGTCGTCGATCAGCCCGTCCAGCGGCGGTCGCGGCACTCTGGACACGTACTCCACGCCCACAGTATCGCCGACGCCCCGCCCCGACTACACCCTGCATTGTGAAGAGCCTGGAATGTCCTGATTGGACGTGCTTGGCTTGGACGCGCCTGGGTGATCCGTCACCGCTGTGCCATTCCGGGGCCGCCAGCGGCGAGCCGATCGGCCAGGATGTTCAACCGAGATCCGCTCGGGGCTCGTGACGGACCAATCGCGGGACGGGTAGAAAGGGTTCGAAGCAACATATCGACCGATCTGGCCGGCGTCCACCGGAGCGGGGGGCGCGGTGGACGCATGGGTTGACGCAACCAGTTGATTGCTATAAGTTGAACAGCAACCAACTGGTTGCTATAAGGAGACGGACATGACATTCCCTGACCGAATCGAGCGCACGGTCCAGCTGGCCCACCCGCCGGAGCGGGTCTGGGCGGCGCTGACGACCGCCGAGGGCCTGGGCACCTGGTTCGGGCACCGCGCTGAGATCGACCTGCGCGTCGGTGGCCAGGCCAAGCTCACCTGGGACAGCGGCGACACCGCCACACTCACCATCGAGCGCCTCGAGCCGCCACGCGTATTCGGCTACACCTGGCCGGTCTACGGCCTTCCCGACGGCGATCCGCGACGCACCTATGTGGAGTTCACGTTAGAGCCCACCAGCACCGGCACCACGCTGACCATGGTCGAAAGCGGGTTCGCGCAACTGCCGGATGCCGAAGACCACAAGGTGGCCTACTCCGGCAACACCGAGGGCTGGACTAACGAGCTGGGCGAGCTGGTCGCATACCTCGATGGATAAGCCTGATCTAGAGGCGGTGGCGCAGGAGGTCTTCGCCGCCTTGACCGATCCGAGCCGGCGAGGGATCCTCGCCGCGCTCGCGGCCGGGGGGCCAGCCACCGCGACGGATCTGGCCGCCCAGCTGCCGATCACCCGGCAGGCCATCGCCAAGCATCTCGCCCTGCTGGCCGAGGCGGGGCTGGTGGTGGCCGAGCCGGGAGAGCGGCGCCGGGTCCGTTACCGGTTGGACTCCGCGCCCATGAAGGTGGCACAGCAGTTCCTCGCCGCGCTTGCCCGCGACTGGGACGGTCCGCTGGCCGCCCTGCAAGACGGGCTGAAGTGAGGGCCGGATCCTGCACGACCCACCAGACGACCCCGCGCAGCGCTGGGTCGTCCTACCCACCGAACTCGTTGTCCGGGTCTCGACCGACCCTACCCACAGGGAGCATCTGATGTTCGATCCGACCGCAATGATCACGGCCGACATGGCGACCAGGCACCACGTGCTGTCCGCCCACCCGAAAGCGCCCACAACGCCCGAGCGCCCGCCACGGCAGCGCGGCGACGCGATGCGCCGGCTGACCCTGGTTGTCCTGCGCCGTCTCGCCGACCGGCTCGAGCCGCGCCGCGTCAACACCTCCGCGCCAGCGTCGTAACCGTTAGGAGAGATCGAGATGACGACGATGGGGAACCTGCCCGAGGTGGTGTCGCGCGAGGAGTGGCTCGCCGCCCGTAAGGAACTGCTGGTGAAGGAGAAGGAGCTCACCCGGGCCCGGGACCAGGTCAACACCGACCGCCGCCGGTTGCCGATGGTCCGCATCGATAAGCCGTACACGTTCGAGGGCCCGGACGGGACGGTGGGCCTGATCGACCTGTTCGAGGGCCGGGCGCAACTGGTGATGCACCACTTTATGTTCGGCCCGGAATGGGTTCGGGGCTGCCCGAGCTGCTGCTCCGCCGCCGACGGGATCGGCAGGCTGCGGCAGCTCCACGTGCGCAACACCACGCTCGTCGCGGTGTCGCGGGCGCCATACGCGAAGCTCACCGCGTTCCGCAATCGGATGGGCTGGACGTTCCCCTGGTACTCCTCGTACGGCAGCGACTTCAACTACGACTTCCACGCCACCCTGGACGACCGGGTCGTGCCGGTGCTGCTCCACTTCCGCTCCGAAGCCGAACTCGCCGAAGCCGGAACACCGTGGACAGGTGGACCGTGGACGGAGAGCATGCGCGGCGAGGAACTGCCGGGCATCAGCGCGTTCCTGCGGGTCGGCGAGGAGGTCTTCCACACCTACTCCACGTACGGCCGTGGCATCGAAGAGTTCCACAATGGCTACCCGTACCTCGACCTCACCGTCCTCGGCCGCCAAGAGGCGTGGGAGGAACCGAAGGGCCGCGCCGTCCCACTCGACCTGCAAGTCGGCGGTCCCAACATGCGCCTACCCGACGAATACGACACGTGACGCGATTGGACATCGCAATCTATGGCGTGCCGGTAGCGGATACCTGGCCGATCACGCGTACGTCTTGGCCCACGCGTGCTCCGGCTCGACCAGGAAGACAACCCGATCCGCACCACGGGGATAAGGCTGACCAACGTACTTGTGCGACAGCCGGTCGATGACCGCCCAGGCAGCCTCACCTTCCAACCGTTCGACGACGCGGCCCCGGACATAGGCCATGACGAACGGATTGGCGTGATCCGTGATCGAGATCGCGACACGTGGATCACCTGCGATGTTCCGCGCCTTCTGGGATTGCGGCCCGGTCAGAAACGCGATGCGGTCGCCTTCCAAGCCGACCCACAATGGCGCGCTGTGCGGGGCACCGTCAGCCTGCAGGGTGGCGAGATGCGCGTAGTTCGGCCCGTCGAACAGAGCTCGAACCGCATCGGCGAGCATGACCATCTGAGTTCCCTTCCATCGATTGACAGCCGGCACCGACGCCGCCTCTCGCTTCCGCGATCGGCTAGTGCGCCGGACAGCGCAGTCGCTGCTGGGAGGCGATCACTGTTAGACAACTGCGAGCGCGACTCCCAGGCAACCCAGCGCCGCCGTAGTCAGCACCGTCCGAACGACGTTCCAGCGCACCCACGTCGACTCGCTGAACCGCTCACGCACGGCGGCGACATCGATCTGATCGGGATCGCCAGCAGCCTTGATGGCGTCGTTGAGGGGGACGTTCACCCGCACCGTGATCACGAACACCACGAGATACAGCACCGCCGCCGCCAAGATCCACGGCACCGCCGGCCGGCTCTCCTCGCCGAGGTGAGCTGCGCCAGCCAGTACGGTGATCGCTAGTGCACCGACGAAGACCACCAGGAACAGCGGGTTGATGATCGCCCGGTCCATCGCCTGGAATGACCCGACGAACGTCCGGTCGTCGGTCCGCGCCAGGCCGGGCATCACAGCTACCGCGTACGCGAAGAACACACCTGCCATCAATCCCACGCTCACCGTGGCGAGTATCAGCACGGCGTCCCGGAACACATCCATCACAGTCCTCCTAAGCCCGGACCATGATTCACCCCGTCACCGTCCGAAGCAACGCCACATACCGCGGGCGAGGGCAAGCAGATCAGCACGCTGCGCCAGACCAAGGTCAGCCGGCAACCTCCTGCAGCGTCGCCACGTCGGTGAGTAATCGGGCTGAGGCCTGGACCAGGGGCACCGCCAGCGCCGACCCAGTCCCCTCACCGAGCCGCATATCCAGATCGATCAACGCTATCTGGCTGAGCGCGGCCAGAGCGTGCCTGGCACCAGGTTCCGCGGACGCATGTCCAGCGATCAGGTAATCGAGAACCGGCGGGCACAACGCCGCAGCCGCCAGTGCCGCCGCATCCGCGATCACGCCGTCCAGCA
This sequence comes from Jiangellaceae bacterium, assembly GCA_035762665.1. Lineage (GTDB taxonomy): Bacteria > Actinomycetota > Actinomycetes > Jiangellales > Jiangellaceae > JASLBX01. The sequence continues at coordinate 3,727 of DASTNZ010000069.1, forward strand.
CGACAGGTATTCCCGCGGCCGCGCCCGCAAGCATGACTCCCACGAGAGCCGCATGCTCCAACCCACCGAGCGACGCGAGTGTAGACAGCGGTTCGCGGTCAGCGCCGTGGCGAGCCAGCGCGGCCTCGACGACCTGCACTTTGTGCGGGGTCCTGGCGTCGTCGAGGTTCGCTCCCTTCCCGGTGACCACGGCAGGCGCAGCGCCGGTGAAGGCGGCGATCAAACACGCTGATGCCGTGGTGTTCGCAATACCTAGATCACCCGTGGCGAGCAGGTCGGCGCCAGCGGCAATGCTGGCGCGCGCCGTGTCAGCTCCCGCAGCGATTGCGGATCGGCACTCGTCGAGCGTCATCGCCGGTTCTTTCATCAGATCCCGCGTTCCGCAGGCGATGCGGAGGCTCTTGATTCCGTCGATCGCCGAGCCCCCTACCGTCCCGACATCGAGCACCGTCACGCGGGCTCCCACCGCCCGCGCGATTGCGTTCACCGATGCCCGACCAGCCGCGACCGTGGCTACCATCGCCTCGGTCACTGCCTGTGGCCAGTCCGAGACGCCCTGCGCGTGGACTCCGTGGTCGGCGGCGGCCACGATCACCTCCGGCGACGACGGAACCGGGGGTGGGCACCGGCCGCTAATCGCAGCCAGCCGGACGCCGAGCTCTTCGAGCCGGCCGAGGCTTCCGGGCGGTTTGGCCAGCTGGTTGTGCCGCTCGCGGGCCGTGGCGGCAGCACCCTGATCGACGGGCACGACCGAACGAACCAGGTCCTTGATCACTTTACGTTCCTTCCACGATCGACCGCAGAGCGTCGACCAGCCGCTGGTTCGTCGCGGTGTCACGCACCGCCACCCGGACATACCTGTCGTCCAGCCCGGGAAAGGTGTCAGCCCGGCGAGCGACCAGCCCGTGTTCCAGCAGCCGATCGCGCAGGCGCGGCAGCGGCCCCCGGAGCAGGACGAAGTTGGCGGGCGAGGGCCACACCTTGATGCTCTGCACCGCGCCAAGCAGCTTCACCAGTGCCTGGCGTCGCGCAGCGACGTCCGCCGTCCGGGTGCGCCGCTCGTCTTCCGCATTCGTCAGCGCTTCGATTGCGGCCAGCGCGAGCGAGCTGCAACTCCATGGCTGCCGGCCGCCACCAAGCGATTGGACCGTCAGCGCTGGCCCGAGGACGTACCCAGCGCGGAGCCCGGCGAGTCCCCACAGCTCGGTCAGGCTCCGGACGACGACCAGGCCAGGGACGTCCGACCGGCCGGTCAGCCCGCTCGCATCTTCCAGGAACTCGGCGAACGTCTCGTCCAGCACGATCGTGCGGCCCGGTCGCGCCAGCCGCTCCACCGTCTCGACAGGATCTAGCGCACCTGTGGGGTTGTCCGGCCGGCCCAACACAACGAGGTCAGCATCGTCGGGGACGCGGACCGGGTCCAACAACCACCCCTCGGCCTCCAATCGCGGAACTCGGACAACAGGAACGCCGGCCGCTCCCAGCGCGGCCCCTCGTGCTGTGAAGGACGGGTGGACCCAGGCGGCCAGTCGCGGCCGCAGCCGCTGCGAGATCAACCAGAACGCCTCGGCCGCTCCATTGACGGGCAAACACTCGGGCTCCGCCCGTCCGTGCCTGGCCGCGATCGCGGCGCGGGCAGGACGCTCGTCCGGGTAGGTTGCCAGGTCACCCACGGCTTTCGCCAGACGAACAGTCAGCCACTCCGGTGGGCCAGGCTCGACGTTGACGGCTAGGTCAACCGCGCCGTCCGGTACGTGCCGGTCGCCATGTGACCCTAGGTCGACCGGTATGGCAGAAGCCACGTCGCGCACGAGGGGCAGCACCCGCCCCCCGACCACCAGCAGCACCTCGTCGGCTCCGTCCGACAGCACCTGCACGGCCAATCCATGCAGGTCGACATAGGCGCGCGCGCCCGGCCCGCCGGCGTGCACGCCGAGCCCGGGCTGGCCGGCGATCACCAGCACCTCACAGTCGCTCGCAGCGACCGCGGCCGCGAACCCACGCAGCCGGCCCAGAAGGACCCGCTCCAGCTCGACCCGTTGCGGCGGATCGGGCACGTCATCGCCTACCGGCATTCCGGCCGACTCCATCGACTCGGCCAACCAGGTGTCGAGCGCATCCACCAGCACGAAGGCACCGCTACCAGCCGCGGTGACCGCGCCGGACAGGTCGAATGTCTCGAGGGTCCGCCAGTGGGCGGGCCGGTCGGCCTGGTGCCGGGCGACCCGCGCCGCGAATTCTGGGTCGCGCGGCACCGCAGGCGCCACCACGACAACGGGCCGGTCGCTCGCCGCCGCCCGGCGGGCGGCGAGGCTCGACTTGCCGGATTTCTGCCCGCCAAGGACGAGCGTCAAGCGGCCCATCAGACCCACCCGGCCCGGATCAGCGCCGCGACGGCGGCAGCGACGGCAAGGTTCATAGCCAGAACGCCGGCCCCGAGGACATCACCCGTGTACCCGCCGATCCGTCGCCGGGCACTCCACCCGATCACAGCCACCGCGGCACCCGCCGCGAGCAACGGAACCACCGCCCAGACACCGGCCGCGACCAGCGTCGAAACGATAACGGTCAAGAGCGCCAGCACGATGCCGCCCCTCTGCGGCCGACCGAGCCGGGCACCGAGCCCGCCCGCGCGCGCCGGCGGTAGCCATAGGGCCAGCACCAGTGGCGCGGATCTCCCGATGACGTGCCCGGCCACCAGCACGCGCGCCACATCGGCAAGCTCGAGGGGGACGAGCAACGCTGCGCGCAGCAGCACGTCACCGGTCACCGCGAGGGCGCCGAACGTCCCGATCCGGCTGTCCTGCATGATCTCCAGCCGCCGGCTCGCGGACGACCCACCCCAGAACCCATCCGCCACGTCGGCGAGCCCGTCCTCGTGCAGGGCGCCCGTGACCACAACCGTTGCAAGCACACTCGCGACAGCAGCCACCAGCGAACCCAGAACCGGTTCCACTGCCGCCCAGACACCGATCCCGGCACCGGCGACCAGCACACCGACGAGCGGAAAGTAGCCTACGGCCCCGGCCAACCCGGCCGAAGGCTCAACTCCCCGCTGACCGACCGGCAAGCGGGTAAGGAACCCCACGGCGGTCCGGGCCTCGTCCCGCGCTCCCATCAGTACTCGATCCCGCGCCTCGCCATGATCCCACTGTCGTAGGCGTGTTTGATCTTGCGCATCTCTGTCACCGTGTCGGCCAGCTCGCGCAGCAGCTCCGGAGCGTCCCGCCCGGTGCAGACCACGTTCGTGGCCGGCGCCCGGTTTCGGATGGCGGCGACGACCTCGGCTGTGTCGATCCAACCCCAGTTCATGGGATAGGTGATCTCGTCGAGAACGACCATCTGATGTTCACCCGCCGCGAGGACGACTGCGGTGTGCTGCCACGCCGCTTCGGCCCGGGCGCGTGAGGCGTCGAGATCGTCGGACTCCCAAGAGAACCCGTCGCCGAGCGCCCACCAGTCCGCACCCAGCCGGCGCAGCATGGCTTCTTCGCCGGTACGCCATCTGCCGGACTTGATGAACTGGACCACGGCCACGCGCCAGTCGCGGGCCAGCGAGCGCAACGCGACGCCGAACGCCGCACTCGACTTGCCCTTCCCGTCGCCGGTATTGACCACGACGATCGACGGGACGGTGCGGCGCACAGGGCGGGGCGGCGGCTCGGTAGGTGGTTCGGTCATGCGACTCCTGTCAGTTGTCTGAGAAATGCGATATCCAGGTGCGTGTCCACCGCGTCGGCGAGCAGGTCGAACGTCTCATCGAGAGTGCGTGCGGGCCCGCCGCCGAACAGCGCCTGGAGCAAGCCGGGCTCCTCGAGCAAACCGTGCAGGTACCACCCGGCGACATTGCCGCGAGCAACCACGAGTGCGTCGTCCAGCGCCACGTCGACGGATCCATCGACGACCGACCGGCCGTGCCGGATCTCGTAGCCACGCACTTCTCGGCCGCCCAGTGGCTCCCATGGTGCGGGCCAGCCGGCCGGCAGCGCGACCGCCCGCCGACGCACCGTCTTGGCCGCCTGGAATGTAGTAGCGAGAGGCAAGAGGCCTAACCCGTCGCCAGATCCGTCGACGCCATTCGGGTCGGTCAACCGGGTGCCGAGCAACTGCAGCCCACCGCAGATACCGAGAACACGGGTACCAGCACCGGCCGTCGCCCGCACTGCGTCCGCCAGCCCGTTGCGCTGCAACCAGGCCAGGTCGGCGGCAACGTGCTTGGAGCCCGGCAGGACGACCATCGCCGCACCATTGAGATGCCAGGGCCGGGTGGCCCAGCGGACGTCCGCGACCTGCTCCAGGAGGGTGAACTCGTCAAGATTGGACGCACTCGGGTATCGGACGATGGCTACCGGTGGCCGGCCGCCGCGGTGAGGCGCGTGCAGAGCGGCACCGTCCTCATCGGGCAGGTCGTGAACGATCATCGGTACGACGCCGACGGTGGGCACGCCGGTAAGCCGCTCCAGCTGCTCGGGCCCTGGTGGCAGCAACGCCGCATCACCGCGGAACCGGTTGAGGATGAATCCCCGGATCAGGTGCCGGTGCTGCTCGGCGACCAGCGACCACGTCCCGTACAGATGGGCGAAGGCTCCGCCCCGGTCGATGTCGACGGCCAGCAGCACCGGCGCCTGAGCACGCGCTGCTACGCGCATGTTGACGATGTCGTTGGCGGCCAGATTGATCTCAGCCGGGCTGCCGGCACCTTCGATCATCACGAGGTCGTACGAGGAGAGCAGCTCGGTGAGAGCCGACTCCACGGCCGGCCACAGCCGCTCGGACCGGTCCGGCCAGGCCCGGCTGGACAGCTCCGGGTGGTACCGACCCAGGAGGACCACCTGACTGCCGCCCGCCTCGGGTTTGAGCAGCACCGGGTTCATCCGCACATCGGGTTCGACCCCAGCGGCCCGCGCCTGCAGCCACTGCGCGGCACCGATCTCCCCGCCGTCGACGACGCGGGCGTTGTTGGACATGTTCTGCGCCTTGAACGGCGCCACCTGCAGCCCCTGGCGGGCGAACCAGCGGCACAGCGCGGTCGTGATCAGGCTCTTGCCCGCCCAACTGGTGCATCCCTGGATCATCAGCGCGGTCACCGCTGACTCCTCACCAGGCCCGGCCGGACACCAGCGGCCGCTGCAGCCAGTCCGATGATCAGCGCAGCGGCAACCAGCACGGCGGCGGCCCTCATCGCGTGGTCCCGGGATGATCGTCGGCACGAACTGGCACGACGATGAGCCCTGCCTCCGGGTCCGTGATCACTCGGACTCGGGCGCCGTACTGGGCCTCGATCACGTCGCGGGTCAGCACTTCGCTGGGCGGCCCCTCCGCGACCAATCGCCCGCCGACGAGCAGCGCCAGCCGATCGGAGAACTGCGCCGCCGTGGTCAGGTCGTGCAACGCCGCCACTACTGTCAGCTCGCGGTCGCGGCGCAGCCGGTCGACCAGCTCCAGCACCTGCTGGACATGCCCGAGATCAAGCGAACTGGTCGGTTCGTCAAGCAACAGGATCGGTGCCTGCTGGGCCAGAGCCCGGGCCAGCACGGCCCGTTGGAACTCGCCGCCGGACAGGGACGTCACATGCCGGCCGGCCAAGCCCGTCAACTCGAGTGTCTCCAGCAGGTCGGCCACGACGGCCACGTCGGCCGCCGTCTCGACACCGAAATACGACACGTAGGGCGTCCGACCGAGCAATACGTAATCGAGCACGGTCATGCCGTCCGGGCGGACCGGCTGCTGCGGCACGACTGCGATCGTACGGGCCCGCTCCCGTTGGCCGAGCCGTCCGACATCCCGCCCGTCCAGGCCGATCCGGCCAGAGTGCTCAACCGCACCGCTGATCGTGCGCAACAGCGTGGTCTTCCCCGCGCCGTTCGGTCCGACAAGCGTCACCCACCGGCCCGACGGGACGGCCAAGCTGACGTCTTGCAGCACCCGCGCGCCCAGCAGTTCGACGCTCACCTGGTTGACCGTCAGGTTGCTCATAATTCGCTCACCAGGCCCTCCTGGCGCGGCGCAACACCAAGGTGAAGAAAGGCGCACCCACGAACGCCGTCACCACGCCGACCGGAAGCTCTCCGGGCGAGACGAGCGTCCGGGCCAGGACGTCCGCCCACACCAGAAATGCCGCGCCGGCAAGTACCGATACCGGCAGCACGACGCGGTAGGAGGTTCCGGCCAGCAGCCGGACCAGGTGCGGCACCACGATGCCAACGAAGCCGATGAGGCCGGTGACCGACACGGCGGCGGCCGTGCCCAGGGTCGCCGCCAGCACGACGACCAGTCGCGTTTGGGCGGTCGGTACTCCCATCGCGCTGGCCTCGGCCGACCCCACGCTGAGCACGTCCAGCAGTCTGCGGTGCGCGAGGATCACGATCGCCGCGACGATCACGTACGGCGCGATAGCCCGAACGTCCCCCCAACCGCCGGTCAGCAACCGCCCGAGGATCCAGCCATACACCTCGCGCAGCGTGTCCGCGTGCCGCTGCTGGATGAACGTCTGTACGGCGGCGAGGAAAGCGGCCACCGCGACACCGGCCAGGATGAGCGAATGGGTGCTGCGCCCACCAGCCGTGCGCCCGAGCGCATAGGTCGCGGCTACCGCACCCGTGCCACCGGCGAACGCCGCTATCGGCAGCAGACCTGGCCCGCCGCCGGACACGATGGCGACAGTGGCACCGAGCCCTGCCCCCGCTGCGACGCCGAGCAGGTAGGGATCGGCGAGCGGGTTGCGGAACACGCCCTGGTACCCGGCGCCGGCTACCGCCAGCATGCCGCCCACCAGAACGCCGAGCAGGACGCGCGGAGCACGCAGCTGCCACAAGATCGCCTGCTGCCGCTCGTCCAACCCACCCGACAGCTCGAGACCGGGCAGCAGGTTCACCGTCTCGATGATCACCCCGCGCCACGGCAGCTCGGCCGGCCCGATCACCAGGCCCGCCAGAACCGACACCGCGAGAAGGGCACCAGCGACGAGCAGCCACCGGCGCCGTCCCCGCGCGTGGATCGTTACAGTCTCGGCCGCCGCCGAGACGGTCGCCATCTCACCCCGCCGCTTCAAGCTCGACGAGCTCCAGCGCGGCGAGTTCGGTGGCCAGCGTCTCGAGGAAGTCCACGATGCGCGGGCCCCAGCGGCTCGCCACGTCCTCGTCCAGCTCAATGATCCGCCCGGCCTTTACGGCACTCATCTGCTCCCAGCCGGGCCGGCTCGCCACCTCGTCAGCGTCCACGCCGCAGCAGGTCGCGTCGGCGAGCAGGATCACGTCCGGATCGGCCTGGACGATGAACTCCGGGTTCAGCTGCGGATAGCCCCCGCTCTCGTCGCCGGCCTCGTCCGCGATGCTCCGCATGCCCAGCAGCCTGTACAGCTGGCCGATGAACGTCTCGCTCGACACCGAGAAGTAATTGACGTCCAGTTCGTGGTAGTAGGTCAGCGGTTCGGCACGCTCCGGCAGCCGGTCCACCAGCGCATCGACGTCGGTCTGCATCTGCGCCACTACCTCTGCCGCATCGGCGACGTGCCCGGTCGCTGCGCCGAGCTGCTCGATCTGGGTGTACGTGTCGTCGAGTGTGGCGGCCGCCGGATGGATCAGCGTCGGGACGCCGATCTCCGCCAGGCTCGATGCCAGATCGCCGGGGTCGGACGATGCTACGACAAGATCCGGATCGTATCCGGCGATCGCTTCGACGTTGGGCGTGAACCCGGACAGGTCGGTCGCCGGCGCCTCCTCTGGGTATGTCGAATACTCGTCGGCGGCGACGACAAGCTCACCCGCACCGATCGCGAACAGCACTTCCGTGGCGGTCGGTGACAGCGAGACGATGCGTTCGGGTGGCGCAGGAATCTCAACTGCGAGCTCACCGCTACCCACCGTCACCGGGAAATTCACTTCGCCTGCCGGTTGCTCGGCGGTCAGCTGAGCCGCGGTTGGCTCATCGCCTCCAATTTCGGCGCCGTCATCGGCACAGGCCGCGGCGAGTAACGCAACGAGGGCAAGTGCCCAGACATGCTTCATGGGAGCCTCCTCCGGCTGGGAGGAGGAAAGTCGTCTGCGTGGCTGACGCCGCACGAACGGCCCTTCCTCCGAGGACAGATTCGTTGCCACGAGGCAGGCGACCTGGCTCGTCCCTCCGCTGGCGGAGGGCTTCACAGTTGCGGGACAGCGCCGGAATCGCACCGGACTTCGCTGGCACTCGTAGCACCCGGACGGTCGCCCGGGCGATGCTGACGCTAGTCACGGAGGCCGCTACGGCGCAAGCCCAGATCGTGTGACATGCGGCGCACCGGCCGCCACGGTCGGATTCAAGATCCGCGACGTGTGACGAACCGCGCTACCATGCGCGCGGAGTGTGATCACCATGCAAACCCGCCGGCTGGCCAACGTCATCGCCTATATGACAGCTATCGTCGTCGCGACCGCATCCTGCAACTCGGAACCGGAAGTCGAGCTCAATCCCAATCTGCAGGCCGAGCTGGTCGACCTGCAAGCCGCGGACCAGGCCGAGCGAACGGGCGAAGTTGGCGGCGATGGCGACAGCGCGCGGACCCGCCGACTCGCCGAAATAATCGACGAGCACGGGTGGCCGACCCAGTCGCTCGTCGGCAAGGACGGAGCGACGGCAGCGTGGGTGATCGCGCAGCATTCCGACCAGGATGTGGAGTTCCAGGAACGAGCCCTGGAGCTCATGCGCGGGGCGGTCGAGGATGGCGAAGCCGACCCAACGGAACTCGCGTATCTGGAAGATCGGGTCGCAACGAACCACGGCGAGCCGCAGATCTACGGCACCCAGATCAGCTGCGTGGACGGCGAGGCCGTGCCTGGCCCGATCGCCGACGAGGAGATCGTCGACGAACTACGGGCCGAGGCGGGGTTGGAGCCGCTGGCCGACTACCTCGCGGAGCTGGGGGAGATCTGCGCTCAGGAACTCGAGGACCAGTAAGCGGCTGGCCATGGGCACCGGATCACCCAGCGCACCAAGCTCGATGCGAGGCACGCCGAACGCGTAATCCTCCTGGATGATCTTGACGACATCCTGCTCGGCCAGCGCGCTTACCCCACGACCACGCAGCAGCCTGGCGAGACCGAATACACTAAGGGGGGTGATCTTTAAACGAGTCGGTGACGGGCGCCCCTACCCCGAACACGACACCAGCCTGCGCGCGTGGTCAGAACTGCCGCCACGTCAGATCCGGCTCGACGAGCTCATCACGACAAAACGAACGCTTGACCTCGAGACACTCCTGGCCGCCGACTCCACGTTCTACGGCGACCTGTTCGCTCATGTTGTGGAATGGAAAGGCGAGCTGTACTTGGAAGACGGGCTTCATCGTGCGTTGCGCGCCGCACTCCAGCAGCGGCAGGTCATTCATGCGCGAGTACTGACACTGGTGAGCGAAAGGCCCGAGTCCCGGCTAGGCTCGCGAACGTAACTTCCCCAGTACCCGGAGGGTTGATGGCCGTCCACCCGCCGCTCGAGGACGACGTCCGGAATCGGCGCAGGTACCGCCGCATCCGTACTGCCATCACCCTTGCCATTCTCATCGGGCTCGTCGTCCTGGCGGCGTGGTACGCCTGGCGGGCTGTGACCGAGCCGGCGGCGACTGGAGATGACACCGAACCGATCACCAGGACACCCGTCTGCGCCGTAGCTGTACCGACCGATGCGCCGCCGCCGGAAGAGATCAGTGTCAACGTCTACAACGGCACGGATCGCAATGGGCTAGCCAGCCAGGTTGCGCGCGAGATGCGCGAGCAAGGCTACGTCATCTTGGACGTCGCCAACGATCCGCTGAACAGATCAGTTACGGGGGTTGCCGAGATCAGGGCGGCAAACGCCGAAGATCTGGCCGTTCTGCTGATCATGTCCCAGTTCCCTGGCGCGACGTTTGTCCCGGACGAAAGATCCGACGCGGTGATCGACGTGGTGCTCGGCCAGCAGTTCGCAGCAATCGGCCCGCAGGACCCGGAACCCGATCCGGAGAGCACCGTCGAACCGCTGCCGGCCTGCTGACTACTCACCCGTTCGGTCAACCCACCCAGCGAGCCTGCCCCACCGTCCAACGGCGCGCAACCGCTGTTCGGTCGCCTCACGGAGGGCGCGTGGCGAGACAATCAGCAGCTCGTCACCGACCCGGAGCCTGGTGCGCCACTCGGGAACGAAGCTCTCGCCGGACCGCACGATCAAGGACACTGCGACACCCGGCGGCAGGCGGAGTTCGCCGACTGCCACGCCGTGTAATCGCGAGCCGGAAGGAACCCGCACCTGGATAAGGTCGGCGGCCACTCGCTCGAGCGGCGCAGATTCCACCTCAGCATCGCGTGGCGTCGCATCCCCGCCAACTCCTAACCTGCGCGCGGCCCAGGGCAGAGTTGGCGCCTGGAGTGTCGTGAACACGACCGCAACGACGAAGACGACAGCGAACAACCACCCGGCATCCTCATGCTGGTCGGCGAGCGGGATCGTCGCCAGGACCACAGGAATCGCGCCCCGCAGCCCGGCCCAGGAGAGAAACGCCTGCTCTCTAAGCGGAATTCGGAACGGCAAACACGACAGCAGGACGGCGAGCGGTCTGGCGACCAGTATCAGCCCGCTCCCTGCGACCAGCGCCGGCACAATCGCTCCTGGCATGTCGCTGGGCGAGGAGAGCAGACCCAACATGACGAACATCCCGATCTGAGCAAGCCAAGCCAACCCCTCGGCGAACGACCTGGTAGCCGTCCGGTGCGGCAGCTGCGAGTTGCCGAGTACGAGGGCGGCCACGTAGACCGCGGCGAAGCCGCTGGCGCCCAGTACAGCACCGGTCGCGTACGCGAACACGGCGAGAGTCATGACCACCAGCGGGTAGAGACCCGACGCCGGCAATGCTGCCCTCCTCAGCACCGCTGCACCGACCCAGCCGACGAGCAGACCGAGGGCGGCGCCCGCCACCAGTTCGTAGGCGATCACGGCGGCGACTGGGCCGATACCACGGTCGGCAACCTCGCCGGCACTCACGATCGTGACCAGGACGACCGTCGGCGCATCGTTCAATCCGGACTCGACCTCGAGAGTCGTCGCGGGCCGGCGGTGTAGCGGTACACGCCGCAGCGTCGAGAACACCGCGGCAGCGTCCGTCGGCGCGAACACGGCTCCGAGCAACACCGCCAACTGCCAGTCCAAACCCAAGATGTAGTGGCCGAGGGCGGCGATGACGGCGGTCGTCACACCCACACCCACGGTGGCAAGGGTGAGTCCGGCTCCGAGGGAGGGCCGGACATCGGCCCATCGTGTCGTCAGGCCACCTTCGGCCAGAATGATGACGAGCGCGCCGAAGGCAAGTGCGTGGGCGAGTTCGGCGTCGTCGAAGTAGATGCCGAGGACGGACTCACCCAGCAGCACGCCGATCAGCAGGTAGAGAACGAGGCTCGGCAGGCCGAACCGGACGCTTGCCCGGACGCCCACCACTGCGACGACGAGCACCAGCGCGCCCACCAGCAGGAAGGTGTTGAGCGCATCGACAGTCAATCCGCTCCCCTTCACGCTTGTTGACCGCGACCTTCGGCGCCGGAAACTCGATCGGCCCCCGACCAGGGCGGTCGGAGGGCCGATAGGGCGAACGGCACTGGTTGACGACGACAATGCCGATCGTATCGGGCCTCACCACGGCCGCAGGGTTGTAAGAGCTGCGAGGATAGCCGGTGAAAGATTTCCCATTGATGGAGTTATCCGGCACTACTTGCGGGTATTGAATGGACCATGGAGTTCATTCTGTGGCTCATCGCCGTGATTCTCGTGATCTGGGGGATCGTGACGATCTTCCGAGGTTCCCTACTCTTCGGGATCCTGCTCATCGTCGTCGGCCTGCTCGTCGGCCCTGGAGGCGTGAGCATCTTCACCTAGCCGGACCGACACTCTCTGTCCATCCGCCACGTGCTCACGATTAAGACAGTGAGGCGATCGGCACAACGCAAGCAAACCCGCGGTGACCAGACTCGATCCGTCACCGCGGGTTTCTGCGCCTCGATCTCACCTGTCCGGCCGGACAAGTCGCCGACCAGCTAAGTCGGGCTACCTCCCCCCGACAACTCGGCGACGGGGGTGAGTTCGATCAACGACACGGCCGGCATGGGCAGGGCGAACGACAAGGCCAAAGACCCGTCACTGACGTCAACGGTCGAGATCGGTTCCAGGTCCTCCAACCGGTCGGCTTGCCGCAATTCTCGCCAACCCGCTTCGTCCGGCCAGTCGCGATCCCTGGCCAGGCCGGCCCAAATCCGGTTGAGGTTCGAGTGGTGCTCGTCGAGCCGCCGATGCCGGAGTTCGTACCGGTCGCCCAGAAGTCCCTTCACCGTCAGCTCGACATCCCGGTCGAGCAGCGGCTCGCCACTGCACTTGGATACGTCTGCCGTACCGCTCCACACGACGAACGTGACGCCGCCGTCCTGTCCACGCGACGCGACGGCGCCCACCATGTCTCCTGCGCCGTCGCCAGACACGTCCGCAGTCACACGTTCGTCCCGAAGCTGCTCCAGCATCCACAAACCCCACCACCGGGGTTTGCGCAGGTTGCCGATGCTGAGCAACCCGAACCCTCCGTGCAGCAGGGCCGGCGGGCGTCCCAGCTCCTCGAAGTGATCGGAGATGGTCCAGTAGGCCAGCGCGTCCAGCCGCCCCATGGCGCTGACCATGCCACGAACCAGGTAGGAAGCGCTCCACACCGAATCGTGTGCGAGGTTGAAGTGGCTCGCGTGCGCGCCCCACTCGGTCCACCACAGCGGGAGCCCCGGCTTGCCGTGCCGGGCGGCCAGCGGCCGCAGGTCGAGTGGCGCATTGCCGTAGGTATGAGTGGACAGAAAATCCACGGGTGAGCCCGAGCGCCGGGCATGATCAAGCAGCAGGTCGAGCCAGCCGGCGGCCGCCGACGCCGGGCCTCCTACTGGGAGATCGCGGTCGACGGACTTGACCGCCTCTGCGGTGACGTCGTAGAGCCGGAGATACTCGTCAGGCGTTCCCGACCAGAACACCTCGAGGTTGGCCTCGTTCCACACCTCGAAGCCCCAGGATCGGACCTCGTCCAGGCCGTACCGCTCGACCAGGTGCATGGTCAGGTCCGCGACGAGCGACCGCCACCGGTCCCAATCATGGGGCGGCGAGATGATCGCGCCGTACTCGAACACCGTCCTAGAGGGGTCCCGGGCCAGGTCGCGCGGCATGAAGCCGATCTCGACGATCGGCCGCAGCCCAAGTTCGAGCACCTTGTCGTAGATGCGGTCGATGCTGCTGAAGTCATGCACCGGCCGGCCGTCGACCTCACGATAGGCGCCCAGCTCGTCGTGCAGAATGGCGTGCGCCCGGACAGCTCGCACGCCGAGTTCCTCATGGGCCATTCGCAGTGCCTGGGCGAACTCCTCGCCGATCGGCCGGCCACCCGGGCCCTCGCCGTAATCGAGCTGGCTCAGGTGCTCAGCCCCGATCATGGGCCGCCACGGGCGGTCGATGGTGCCACGGGTGGAGGACGCGTCGACCACGATGGTGCACCGCGCGTCACCTTCCTCGGCCGGTGTCGCGGCGATCGGCTCGCCCGCCGGCTGGCTGCGGTCGTCGACGGCCGCCACCGCTGAGACCCGGTACCAGGCGCGCCGCCCCGGCTCGCCGGTCGTATCCGTGAACGGCGGATGCGGGACGGCCCGGACCAGCGGCTCGCCGACTTCGACCGGTTCATACGGGCCGGCCCGGTCGTCGGCTCGCTGAACGAGATAGCCCACTGCGCCCTCGACCGGCTGCCATTCCAAGGTGACCTGCCCACATCCGGCCCGGGCCCGAAGGCCGGATGGCGCGTCCAACGCAGGCGGGCGGTAGGCCACGACGTCCGTATGCCGGCCGATGCGTGCCTCCCAGTCGGCTCGCGCGTCGCCCCCGCTCATCGTGCTCCTCTCATCTGGTCGTGCGGTTGTAGCAATCCGCTGCGCCGCGTCCCGGCGCGCTTGCTGAGGCGTTCGGAGCTGAGCGGTCAGATCCGCACCAAGGGTCCGGAGCATGCCTGGAGGTACCCGCTGGCGCGCATCGAACTGGGTGGCCAATGTGGTCGCCCTGTGGACGTGGCTGTGCACGCCGGTAAGGAACGACGCCCGTGAAGGCGTGCACAGCGCGTTCTCGCAGAAGCAGTTATCGAACCGCGCCCTTCGGTCGCTATCTGGTCGATGGCCGGCGCTCGGTTGATCCTGCCGCCGTAGGTCGAGATGGCGTTGGCGGCGTGGTCGTCAGCCATGACGAACAGGCAGTTGGGACGTGCAGGACTCACTCGACCCGGCCCGCCCCGAACTCCTCGATCTCCATCAGCGGCCGCAGCGACGGCTCCAGGGTCTCGGCCAGGTAGCCCTGCAACTGGTCGTTGAGCAGCGCGTTAGCGGCCGCGGCGATGACCATGCCTTGGTCGAGCGCCAGGTAGCGGTCGGCTATCTGGCCGGTCGCCACGTTGACCGAGTCCTTGAATCCTCCCTTGCCGTACAGGCCGGGGAAGTCGGCCGCCAGGTTCGCCAGGTTCGCCAGCGTCTCGTCGGGCGCGAAGTCGAGCGCCAGGAATGCGGCGTGCGGCGTCACGACTCCCTGGCCGTAGTCGCTGATCGGCGTCGGCTCGCGCGGGCACGCCGGATCGTCCCAGCCGTTGTCGACGAGGGTGAGCCGGTCGACGTCGCTGGTGTATCCGTTCGGCTCCATGCCGATCGCGTCCACGCCGTATTCGCGGTACCCGCCGGCCGGATTGCTGGCCGGTGAGAAGCCCCAGTAGCCGTACTGCGCCTCCTCGAGGCCGTACTCGATGTGCGCCTCGACGTACAGCGGGTGAGTGACAGCCCAGCTGTCCGGTCCCCATTGCTCTTCGGGAACGACAAGGGTCGGCATCAGCGCCTCGAACATGCTCCCGCCCCACGTGGGGACGACGAGCTTGTCGGAGTACGGGTACGCTCCTTCGAACACGTCGACACCCAGGTAGCTGCGCCATTCACCAATGGGCTTGGTTTCTGGCCAGCTCCAATCGCAGGTATCCGGGAACGTCCGCCAGCCGCCGAAGTAGTGCTCGGGCGGGATCTGGCCCAAGGCGATGCCGATGTAGCTGGCGATCCTGGGCTCGGTGTTGAA
>DASTNZ010000070.1:0-3938 GCA_035762665.1 Jiangellaceae bacterium
TTCCTGCCGATCAGCCTCGTCGCCTGACCCTCGACAAGCAGACGGCGCCAACGCAAGGCAAGCTGGCCTCCGCTGCCTGCGCCCGCGGCATCCCGCACCAGGGAAGGCCGTGGCGCGCGGCGAGGGCCACCGCATCACCAAGCGTGCATTCCGGCGCGCAGGAATGAACACTGCCGTGACACAGCCGAGGGCGCGCGTGACACGTGCGAGTCAGCGTCCGCGACCGGGTCGCGCCGCACGCCGGGCACACGGCACCAGCCGGCCGTCACGCGGCGGTGTTGCTCGCCTTGCGCATCCCGCGCTCGCCCGTATCGGTGAGCCGAGCCTCCTCGGCCGCCTTCGCCTCGAGTTCGGCGCGCCGGTTCGTCTCCACGAGCTGGCGCGCCGCGTCGTACGCCCCTGGTCGGCTGACCAGGTCGGCGGCGCCGTTTTGCAGGCGGTTCAGGGCGGCGCGGGCGAAGATCTGCTGTTCGGTCGCAGTGCGCTCCGAGCGGCCGCGGCCGATGAAGCTGACCGTCCAGTGCAGCAATGCGGTGAGGCGGTTCTTGAAGCCGGTGAGGTAGACCAGGTGCAGGCCCAGCCACAGCAGCCAAGCGATGAACCCGGTGAACCGCAGTTTGCCGATCAGCGCCACGGCTCGGAACCGGGAGATGATGGCCATGTTGCCTTTGTCGACGTACTTGAACGGGCCCTGTGACGGCTTGCCGGCCAGGCGGTTCTTGATCTCCTTGGCGGCGTACTTCGAGCTCTGGATGGCGACCTGCGCGACCCCGGGAAGGTTGTGGAAGGCGATCATGTCGCCGACCACGAACACCTCGGGGTGGCCCGGCAGCGTGAGATCAGGGTTCACGCCGATGCGGCCCGCGCGGTCCAGCGGGGCGCCGGTCTGCTCGGCGAGGATCTTGCCGAGCGGGCTGGCCTGGATCCCGGCGGCCCACACCTTCGTCACCGCCTCGATGCGCCGACGCGTGCCGTCCCTGTCCTCCACGTCCACGCCACGCTCGTCGACGCCGACGACCATCGCGCCGAGCTGTACCTCGACGCCCAGGTCCTCGAGGTCACGCTTGGCCTTCTCGCCGATCTCTTTGCCGAACGGCGGCAGCACCTGCGATGCGGCGTCAAGCAGAATCACCCGAGCCTTGCGGGTGTTGATCTTGCGGAAGTCCCGCTTCAGGGTGCGATGCGCGAGCTCGGCGAGCTGGCCGGCCATCTCCACACCGGTCGGGCCGGCGCCGATGACGACGAAGGTGAGCAGCCGCTCGATTTCCTCCTCGTCCTCGTCAAAGGTCTCCGCGAGCTCGAAGGCGCCGAAGATGCGACCGCGCAACTCGAGCGCATCGTCGATGCTCTTCATGCCGGGCGCGAACTCGGCGAACTGGTCCATGCCGAAGTACGACTGGGTCGAGCCGGCCGCGACGAGCAACGTGTCGTACGGCGTGACCGACTCGCGGTTCAGCACCTTCGAGGTGACGACCCGTTGCTCGAGATCGATGTCGATGACCTCACCGAGGATCACGCGCGTATTCTTCTGCGACGCCAAGATCTCCCGGGTCGGCGGCGCGACCTCACCCTCGGACAGGATGCCGGTGGCCACCTGGTACAGCAGCGGCTGGAACAGGTGGTAGGTGGTCTTGGCGATCACCGTGATTTCCACGTCGGCACGGCGCAGCGCCTTGGTGCCGAACAGGCCCCCGAAGCCCGAGCCGATGATGACGACCCGGTGGCTCCCGGCGCCGGCCGGCTCGCGGCCATCGGACGGCGAGGTCGCGGGGAAGCTGCCCGTGCGGTCGTTCGTGTTCGTCATGACTCACCCTCCGCGCCGTCGGTCTCGGTGGCCCGATGCGGGCATTCACCGGCTCAACGTGGCATGTCGCCGATTTCTTCGCCCCCGCGGCGTCACCTCGTACATGGGCCGGGGTCATACCCGGGCGCGAGCCGGTCCAGAGCGGCGCCATCGTGAATGAGTCGTCGACTTACCACTTGCCGGAGTCGGCCGGCCGTTCTCGACGTACGTGGTTCCGCCTGATATCAGCACGGTGCCTCATTCTCTGTGGGGGCGTATGGCTCACCGGCCCGGTGGGGCAGCCGAGTCGCGCTCTCGATCTCCGCGATGGAGGCCGCAGTGACTGCCTACCTGAAGTGGTGATCCACGAGGTGGCCGCAGGCCAAGCCGCCGGGCAGGTTCGTCCGCGTCGAGGAATGGCCCACCAGCGCGCAGGCCATGTCGAGCTCCACCTGGCCGTGCAGCAGCTCCGCGGTCATCACTCTGGACCGGGCCAGAAACAGGCGACCCGGTCATCGCCACGGACCGCTTGAGCTAGCCAGGTCGGCGCCGTCGAAGGACTGGATACCGATGCCACGCAGTGCGGCCGCCCGGCTGATGTCGCTTGGCGAGATGATGCCGACCAGCTGGCCGCCGTCCATGACCAACGCCCGGCCGTCGGCGCATCCGCCGAGGCGGACGAGCAGCTCCGAGACCAGCTCGTCCGGTCGGACGATCGGAATCTCGTCGGTCGGGCATGCGATCTCGCCGATGGTAGTGCCTGCGTGACGGTCCTGCGGGAGAGAGCGGAGGCGATTCAGCGTCACGATTCCCGCGACCTCACCGCTCGGACCGACCAGCGGGAAAGCGGAGTGGCGGCGCGCCATCAGCACGTCGCGGACGAAGTCGGCCACGCTGTGCCGGGGGGCGGCGGTGTCGGGGTCGGGGGTCATGATGTCGCGGGCCCGCAATCCGCCGAGCAGGGCACTTGTCCGCGCGTAGTTCTCCTCGACCGACGCCATAGTGACGATGAACAGGCCGATCAAGACCCACCACAGGCCGCCGCCGGTGCCAGTGAATACACTGACCACACCCAGCGCGACCAGCAGAAATCCGAACACCCGGCCGGGGCGGGCGGACCAGATCTGGGCCTCGGCCTGGTCTCCCCGCCAGGCCCACAGGGCCGAGCGCAGGATGCGGCCGCCGTCAAGTGGAGCGGCCGGGATCAGATTGAACACCGCGAGCAGGATGTTGACTTCGCCGAGATAGCTCACCACCCCACTGACCAACTCGGGCGCCTGGACACCCGACAGCACCCACGCGGTGAAAGTAAAGCCCGCCCCGAGGACGAGACTGATGCCGGGCCCGACGGCGGCGATGCGAAAGTCCATCCCTGGGTTGGAGGCCTCACCCCGCAATCGCGCCACCCCGCCGAGCAACCAGAGCGTGATGCCTTCGACCTCGATGCCGTTGCGCACCGCGATGACCGCGTGGCCCACCTCATGAGCCAGCAGCGAGAGGACGAACAGTGCGGTGGCGAGGACCGCCGCTATGACATATGCCGCCGGCGAGTGGTCCGGAAACTGTGCGGGCAGTGCACCGCCGGCGAAGGAGAAGAGCAGAAGCACGACGATGCCGAGGACGCTCCAGTGCAGTCCGACTCGGACGCCGGCCACTGTGCCAAGCCTGATGGTCTCGGTCATTCGAACATCTCCTTCAGGTCTGGGATCCGCTGCTTCTGCTTCAGCAGGGGTTCGGCGAGCTTTCTCCGTTCGGACATCTCGTCGAGCACCTGATCGGTCGCCATGAGCAGGTCGTCGCGGTCGGACTTGCCGTCGACGACGCCGCCACCTCGGACCACTTCAGCGAGACGGCCACGGTGGGTCGCTCGCGGGCCCGGAGGGAGAACGGCACGACAGCGGTCTTATGCGTGGCGTGCTGGCTCCAGAAGACCTTGCGCCGACGCTTCTCCTTGGTCATTCTTGGACACCACCTTGTCCAGGTCCCGCTCAACTAACCGGGCCAGGGCCCGGGCGTTAATGCTCGGTGACGGTCTGGCTGCAGTTGAGCCCGCGACGTCGAAATTTAGGTTGCGGCCGGCACGGCTTGGGCGGCGGTGGTGATGAGGTTCAGCACGTCGTCGGGGTGGGAGACCATCGCCACGTGGTTGGTCGGG
>DASTNZ010000071.1:0-5368 GCA_035762665.1 Jiangellaceae bacterium
TGGGGCGCCTCGGGCGTCCGGAGGAAGTCGCTGCCGGCGTGGCCTACCTGGCCAGCGACGACGCCTCGTTCGTCACCGGGCTGGAACTCTACATCGACGGAGGCTACATCGCACGCTGAACGCACGATCGACGTGGTAGTCCAATCCGGCCCAAGACTGCGACGGAATGGCGTCCATACCCTGCTCGGGAACCACTTCGAATCAAGAGTTCCGCCGATGGCCAAGCCGCATCCACATGGCGCCGCGACCTCGGAAACCCGCTGATTGTAACCAGCCGTAGACCGCCCCTAATTGAGATTGTGGCCCGACGCACGCATATGCCGTGCTCCACGCGCGTCTGCGAGGAGGTGCCTCGGCACGCGCAGCGGTACTTCAGCCTCCCTGTGAGTGCGATGAATGGCTGGCTGGATGATGGAGAGGGCATCGGAGGTGACCGCTATGGATCTGTACCTGATGCAGCATGGCCAGGCGACGACCGACGCGGAGAATCCCGAGCGACCGCTCACAGATGCCGGCCGGGCGGCTGTGCAGCGAGTCGCTGCGCGGGCTCGGGCTGCGGGCGTGCGCGTCAGCCACTGCGTGCACAGCGGAAAGCTCCGTGCGGAGCAGACCGCGCGGCTGTTGGTCAGCGAGATAGGCGCGGAGGCGAGCGTGGAGGCTCGTGCGGGCCTTGCGCCGAACGACCTGGTCGCGCCGACTGCGCAGTGGTTAGGTGGGGTGAGCGAACACCAGGCGCTCGCGCTGGTCGGCCACCTGCCCTTCCTCGACAGGTTGGCGTCGTTGCTGGTCGCGGGCGACGAGGATGCGCAGGTAGTCCATTTCCGGATGGGTGGCTTGGTCAAGCTGGAACCGAAGGAGGACCGGGACGGGTTCGCAGTCGTCTGGGCCATTCCGCCGGACCTTGCATAGGCGAACCGTTTGCCAGCCGTGACCGCGCGGTCGTGCCGAACCGGACGTCGAGAATGCGTCGACAGCTGGTACGACGTAGTCAGGACCTCACGGCATTGCGTCACTCCGCCCAGAATGACGCGGTCGACATCTGCGCGGTACGAAGATGCGGACGGGCCGGGCCTTCCAGTGTTGCGTCCTTCCACGGCGGATCGACTTCGATCACGACGTTGGCAGTTCCTTTGCCCCCTCTCGACGTGCCATCGGTCTCCGTCAACGCTCTGGTCCGACGGGTAGCGCGGGTGGGTGTCCTGATGGGCAGGGCTCGATCAGTTCCTTCAGGTCCTCACGATCGGGGCGCTCGTTGTGATCAGTCCTTGCTGTGGAAGTCGAGGACCTGTTCCGGAGGCGGTGACTCGTCTTCGAGGGCGACGCCGTGCACGTCTCGGACGGACGCACGGAACCACTGGTCGAAGGACTCTTCGGATGTGGCCAAGCCTTTGAACATCGCGGTGAGGTTATCCGCCTCCACGTACACAACCGCCACATCGCCGGTCGGTGTCTGCTGGATCCACACCGCCTCACGGGTAATGCCGTGTCGGCTACGCGATGCTTCGAACGCTTCCCTGCGATGGCCACGCCAGCACGAGATCATGGCTTCGCGGTCGTCATCGGTCTTCCCGGGCAGCAGCGGCAGAACGAATCCTAGCGCTGGCATAACTGTCCCCCTTCTCGGTCAACAAAGATGGAGCCGAGCCTGCCCGGCGCCGCTTACCAAGACATCACCCGAATGCGTGATCCTGTTCTCAGGCCAGTTTCGGTCAAGATCAATCCTTCCCGCCAAGCACACAGCTCGGCGTGTCGACTGAGATCCAGATCCACCGTTAACCCGACAGTCCTAGAAGGACCGCGCGGCCGCGGAATGCTCGCTTCACTTCGACCGCTGGACTGTGGTGCTGGCGTGGGAGAGCCTTGGGACGTGTCTTCGGTGGAGGGGCTGGTGGGCCGGGAGGTCGAGGTTGCCGTGGCTGCGGCTGCCGTGCGCGATCTCAGCGAGGGCAGGGGGTCGGCGCTGGTGATCGAGGGGGAAGCCGGCATCGGCAAGACCCGCCTGGTGGAGTGCGTCGTCGATGACGCGCGTTCTCGTGGGGTTGCCGTCTACGGCGGCCAGGCACATCCCTTCGAGCGCACCCGCCCGTTCGGTGTGGTCGCTGCGGCTCTGAGTCTGAGCCGGCGGTCGCCTGACCCACGCAGGGCTGTGATCGGCGAGCTGCTGGGCGGCAGGGGCCCGGGGGCGCCTGCGCCCGCCGCCGGCGACATCCAGTACCGGGTCGTCGAGGAAATCGTGGACCTGGTCGAGAGCACGTGCTCGGAGAGCCCGATGCTGCTGGTGGCCGAGGACATCCACTGGGCCGACAGCGCAAGCCTCCTGACGATCCTGTCGGTGGCACGGCAGCTTCCCCTGGCGCCGCTGCTTGTCGTGGTGACAGCCCGGTCCTCGCCGCAGCCGGCTCAGCTGGAACGGCTGCTCGCTGATCTGGCGGCCGGGGGTGCGCGCACCCTGCAGCTCCAGCCGCTGTCGTCCGATGAGGTGGCCGTGCTTGCCCGCGACGTGCTCGGGGCGTCTCCTGGCCCCGGCCTGACTGCGATGCTGGCCAAGGCCGGTGGGAACCCGCTGTGGGCCGTGGCCATGGTGCGCTCGATGGCCGATGAAGGACTGCTCCGCCGCGCCGGGGACATCATCGACGTGACGACCTCGGAGCTGCCGGCCGCGCTGGGTGAGCTTGTGGTTCGGCGCCTTCGCGACCTGCCCCCGGCAACGCTGGAGCTGCTGCGAGTCACGGCTGTTCTGGGCGATGCCGTTTCGCTTCGCGATGTCGCGGCTGTCACCCGCCGACCGCCGGCCGAGGTGGTCGGGCAGCTCAGCCCGGCGTTCGACGCTCGGCTCCTGGACGAGGCTGATGAACGGGTCGTGTTCCGGCACCAGCTCGTGCATGACGCGATCTACCAGCACGTGCCCCCGTCGGCACGCCGCCTTCTGCACCGTGAGGCCGCGGTCGTGTTCATGGCCGGGGGCGCTGATCGACTTTACGTGGCGGATCATCTGATTCTCGGCGCGGAGCGGGGTGACGAGCAGGCGGTCGCCTGGTTGCGGGACGCTGCCCGTGAGGCGTCGGCACAGGCGCCGCTGGTCACCCTCGAGCTGATGCGCCGCGCCGACGCGCTGCTGCCTGGCAGTCATCGCGACGCGGACCTGGTGTCGGCGGAGCTGGTCCAGGCGCTGCTGCGTGCCGGGAAGCCTGCCGAGGCGTCTGACCGTGCGCAAGCGGTGCTCGCGCGGCCGCACTCCACCGAGGTGGACACACCGTTGCGCGTTGCGCTTGTCGGTGCGCTGGCTCTCCAGAACCGCGCCGCCGAGCTGGTCGCCGTCGTCGAGGCCAGCCTCGCCGGCTCTGCTCGGCTTCAGCCCTCCGACCGGGTGATGATGCTGGCCCAGCAGAGCTGGGCCTTGACGTACACGGGCGACCCGAGGGCGGGTGAAGCGTCCGCCAGCAGGGGGCTCGCCATCGCCGAGGAGGCGAGCGATCCGGCGATGACGGTGTGGGCACTGACGGCGTTGATGGTGGCGGTGGGCCGGCAGGGCCGCTTCGGCGAGGCGCTGACTCACGCCCGGCGGGCGGCCGTTCTGGCTGCTGAGTCGCCCGACACGAGATCGCTGCCGCTGCAGCCGAAGTTCTTCCTCGGCCTGGCGCTGTTCGACTGTGACCTTGTCGGCGAGGCGCGAGCGGCGTACAGGGATGCTCTCGACGACGAGTTCGGCGCGGGTTGGTGGCTGTCCGAGACGCTCATGGCCGACGCGCAGGCGTCCTTCGCCATCGGGGAGTGGGACGACGCCGTGCCCGGACTGATCGCCGGCGGCCAGGCCGCGCAGGAGAAGGGCAACCCACTTCTGGTGTCCCAGTCGCTCGCCTATCGGGCGATCATCGCGACCGCCACAGGAGATCACCCGGCTGCGCGCGAGCTGACCGCCGGGATCGCCGCCTCACTGGAGGGCGACCAGTTGAGCTACAACGCTGGAGTGCTCGCCTTCGCGGTGGCGGGGCTGAGGGCGGCAGAGGGCGACCATCAGGCTGCCTATGAGCTGCTCCTGCGGTGCTGGCGGTTCGACGCGGCACGGGAGAGCCGTTTCTATCACCGCTGTCTCGCGCCCGACCTCGTGCGCCTGGCCCTGGCGCTGGGTCATCGTGACGTCGCGGCCGAGGTGGCCGGCGCCGTCGCAGAGGGAGTGGCCCTGGCACCGGAGGTGCCGACGGTGCAGTCCCTGGCGCTGCGCTGCCAGGGCATGGTCGACGGTGAGGTCGAGCCGATGCTCGAGGCGGTCTCGTTCGCCCGTCAGGCGCCGCTCCTGGTCGAGCACGCCGGTGCGTGCGAGGACGCGGCGAGGCTGCTGGCCCAGGGTGGGCGGCGCGACGAGTCGGCGGCGCTGCTGACGGAGGCGCTGGAACGCTACGAACAGGCCGGCGCCGATGCCTGGGCAGGCCGCGTCCGGGGGCAGTTGCGGGCCCTCGGCGTCCGGCCTGGCCCGCGCGGGTCGAGGCACCGGCCGGCGAGCGGCTGGGAGAGCCTGACCACGACCGAGCAGGCGGTGTCGCGCCTGGTGGCGGAGGGACTCACGAACGGTGCCGTGGCCAGGCGGCTCTACATCTCGCCGCACACCGTGAACACCCACCTACGGCATGTGTTCGCCAAGCTGGGCGTGTCGAACCGGGTCGCGCTAGCCGCCGTCGTACATCACACGATCGAGTGATGTCTTCGCAGCTCGCAGCGCACAGAATCGATCGAAGACGGCAACGCACGCTGCAACCACGGACAAAGGGGGGCTACGGTGGACCACGCTGCGACGATGCGGAATACCTACGAGCTGATCAATGCGGGAGACATCGCCGGGTTCGGTGACCTGGTCGCGGACGACTTCGTCGAGCACCAGGGCGGGCCGGGCTTTCCCACCACGAAGGAGGGGGTGCTCGACCTCTTCCGGGCGATGCGGACCTCCTTTCCCGACTTTCGGATGAATGTCGAGGACCTGATCGCCGACGGCGACAAGACCGTGGCTCGAGTGAGGGTCACGGGTACCCACCAGGGTGAGTTCATGGGTGTGCCGCCGACCGGTACGAGCGTCGACATGGAGCTCATCGACATCATGCGATTCGACGGAGCCGGCCTCGTATGCGAGCACTGGGGTGTCGCGGACATGCTGTCGCTCATGCAGCAGCTCGGCGTCGTCCCCGCAGGCGCTCCGGCCTAGCAGCGGCTCAGGGGCGGATTACCCGAAGCTCAGCTGTCGCCATCTCAAGAGGAAGAGACCGAAAATGCCGAGAATCATCATCACCCACGCCATTCAGGACGTCGACCGCTGGCTCGGAGGAAAGACCGAGCGCGCCGCGGCCCTGCCGAGTGCCACGAAGGTCACCGACCTGGT
>DASTNZ010000072.1:0-2084 GCA_035762665.1 Jiangellaceae bacterium
CACCAGAGCGCGAGATGTCCGTGGCCATGAAAGTCCCCACTGGTGGCCAAGTCGGAGTCCCCGGCTTTGGTCACCGTGGCAATCGGTTGCTCAGGCGGCCGAGTACGCCAATATCGCGGAAAGTACGCTCCGCAAGCTCATCCGGGCTGGCCGCGTGCCAGTCGCCAAGCCGGGCGGCAAGCTCCGCTCGCTCATGCTCATCGCTCGGGCCGACCTCGAATCGGCTGCGGTCGCCGAGCACTGTAGGTGGGGGTGGGCAGCGTTGAGAACCATCACCTACCTCTACTCATCGCTGCAGATCGCGGAGAGCTTCTTGAAGTTCCACGAGGCAATCAAGCAGGCGTCCAGAGGACGCGCTACCGGCAAAGTTGACGTGGGAACTCCCTTTGTCGACGGCTTGTTGAGGACGTGCGTTTCGGTGTCGCAAATGATGACTTTCGACCCTGGCCGGTCAAACCTCGGGTCGAAACACTGAACGTGGCGGGAAGCGCAGGCACCCCGGGCTCTTCTAAAGGAGGGGTTGTCATGCTAGGCATTGGTCCGCTCATCCTGATCGTGGTCGCGGCCCTCGTCTTTGCCGGCTTCTACACCTGGGCCCGAAGGCAGGGATTCCTAGCCGCCGAGCCTTCCACCGAGGCAGAACCGGCCGAGGGACGCATCTCACTGCTGACCGAGGCGGTGGCCTACGTTGGCACGATCCTCATCCTGGCCGGAGGTGGCGCTGCGATCGGCCAGCGGTGGAACGACATTGCCGATTGGGGACACGTCGCCATCTTCGCTGGCGCCGCGGCGTTCTTCCTGGTGCTTGGGCTCATCCTACGCCGGGTCCACGAGCCCGCGGTTCAGCGTCTGGTTGGAGTAGTGTGGTTCCTCTCCGTCGCCGGTCTTGGCGCGGCGGTCGGGTTCGCCGTGCATGAGGAGTACGGAGCCAGCGGTGAGGTCACAGCCCTCATGCTGGGAGTCGCGATGGCTGTGTATGCGGCAGTGTTGTGGCTAGTGCGTAAGCGCGGGCTGCAGAACCTCGCGCTGTTTATCGGGCTTGTGGTCACCATCGTTGGCGCCATCCTCAGCATCCCAGGCGAGGCTGCCTCGCTTGCCTTCGCTCTCGCCTTGTGGGTGTTCGGTCTCGTATGGGCGCTGCTGGCGTGGCGGCGGTACCTGGAGCCGCTATGGGTGGCGGCTCCACTGGGTGTGATCCTGGCCCTCTTCGCGCCGAGCGTCGCGGTGGCCGACCACGGCTGGGTCTACACGATCGGAATCGCCACCGCAGGTGCAGCCATGGCCATCAGCGTCCCCTTGCGCAACACTCCGCTGCTGGCGCTGGGCACGATCGCGATGTTTGGCTACGTGACGTCGACGGTGATTCGTTATTTCAGCGACTCGTTGGGAGTCCCCGCCACACTGGCAATCACCGGCGTGGTGATCCTTATCCTGGCTACGGTCAGTGCACGCCTCCTGCGTACGACGCGTCCGCGAAAGCCGAAGCCGCCGATCACCACAGGACCGTCCCACCACGACCTGACCCACGCTTGATCAACACCGCAAGGCTCTGCAGCTTCGAGACCTGCCGGTGCTGTTCGGGACTCCACTACTCTCGTCATGCGTACGTCCGGGGTTCGATTCCCGACGCGGCTCAAGCTCTGACCTGCACCTCCCTTGATCCGCATGCAGCGGCACTGGGCTAACTCCTGAACTAACCGGGGCCCCCGGAGCTGTCGGCTGAACGATCGGCCGGGCTAAGAGAGGTTTTTGGACACTGGCCCGGCCTCGCTGGGCAGCGCAAGCGCGACCGTTGGCGGCGTCGCGCGCAGGTGGGCGATTTGTGACCCCTGGGCCTCGATTTGTCCCGCGTCCTCCGCGCGTCCAGGATCTTGACCCCACCCCCCACCTAGCAGCGGCCTGACCTGTGGTTTCTTGGAGCCGACGCCGGGACTCGAACCCGGAACCGCCCGATTACAAGTCGGGTGCGCTGCCAGTTGCGCCACGCCGGCCGGCACGCTCGATCCTAGGTGACCTGGCCCTCCTCGGCCCAACTCGCGCGTCGTTCGCGGCCCCAAACAAGCCAGGCTCGTACCGTGAGGCGC
>DASTNZ010000073.1:0-60666 GCA_035762665.1 Jiangellaceae bacterium
TGAAGGATTCGCGGACCTTCCCGGGCTTCGCGGCGACATCGAAGCCGTTGACGGTCACCGTACCCGCGTCGCCGTTGAGCAGCGTGGAGAGGATTTTCACGAGGGTCGTCTTGCCCGCCCCGTTCGAGCCGAGCAGGGCGACGATGCTCCCTCGGGCCACGTCGAAGTCGACGCCACGCAGTACCTCGAGGTCGTTGAAGTTCTTCTTCAGGCCTTGGACGTGGATCGCCGGCCCTTGAACCTGACTGCGTGTCATCTGAAGATCCCCTCTCGCTGTCGTCACGACTTGTCGCCTGTGGCGCGGTTGACGGCCTCGGTCAGGCGGGCCCGCTCCTTGTCGATCCACCGCGTGCCGCCGTAGGCCTGCGCAAACTCCTCGGCGAACCCGACCGGGTCATCGCCGACGATCTGCCGCACGGGCGTCCCGTCGACAGCGGCGCGCTCCCAGAGGTCCGCGAAGTCGCCGAGCATCCTGACCATGACCTCGCCGTCGGTGATGCCGCCGTAGTACATGAGGTACCGGTCGAAGGCCTTTGCGACGGTGGCGTACGGCTCCGGGAGGGCCGCGATGCGGGCCTTGTACTGCTTGTACTGCTTCTTCTGCTCGAGCGAGCCGGTGATAGTCTCGATCCACTTCGCTGCCATGATCACTTCTCTCCTTCGTTGAGCTGTTCGATACGTTCTGCAAGGAAGCTCCACGTCCTCCAGAACTCATCGAGTTGCGCCTGGCCCGCGGCGTTGAGCGTGTACACCTTGCGCGGCGGCCCCTTCTCGGACGGGACCTTCTCCACGTCGACCAGGCCGCGCTGCTCGATCCTGACGAGCAGGGCGTAGATCGTGCCTTCTGCGATGTCGACGAAGCCCTGCTCACGCAGGCGCGCGGTGATCTCGTAGCCGTACGCGGAGCGCACCGCCAGGATCCCGAGGACGATGCCCTCCAACGTGCCCTTGAGCATCTCCGTCAATTGCTTGCCCACGGAGCACCTCCTCCGCCTGCTACTCAGTGTTATTGACTACTGGTAGATAGTATCACTGAATAGCGAGGGCGCAAGCCTAGACCGCAAGCGTGTGGGTGCGGGCGTGGGTATCCGGCTCTTGGTAACCTGCGGAGGGTGTGAGCGACTCGCGCCTGGTGGCTTAGGGGGTAGACGAGCCCACGGCGGGTGCTCACGCGCGCCTGTGGCTTCGCACGGGTGGCCTGTGGGGGTGCGCCGTGTTTGGATTGACACCTCCGGTGATGCTCAGGATCGTTTGGCGAGCGCCGTCAGTTCGGCGACGTAACGGCGGCCAGTCCTGCTTCTCCGGAAGGTTGGAAACCTCCGCTCGGAGGCCCGGCCAGCTAGGCCGGTCACGCTGATTGAAGTGGGCGGCTTGCCTCAAGTTGTCGCCCAGACGCAAGCGCTTGACAATTTGCCGCATCGGGAGAGCTTTCGCGGTCATCGTTGTGGTCAAAGGGGCACGACAGGACGGGGGCGCCCACGGCAAGACACCGAAGCGGAACCCCATTGTCGACGCTAGTTGGGATGCCTGGTGCTACTTGGCCGGCGTTCGACTGAGCCGCTCCGCACGTCGTCATCACAATTGACTGACTCGACACGCGCGAGGCGCGTTGTGCCCAGTGTAGTTATATGGCCGATGTGCGCGAGCGAGGCGACGGCCTAGCTGAGTGCGAGGTCGCGCCGGCGGAACGCCGCAACGCCCAGGGCGGCGAGCGAGGCAGCGACCGCGAGCAACAGGGCGAGCGGCAGTGCGGACACGTCCTCGACAGGTGCGGCAGGCAGGTGTGAGAACGGCGACAGGTTGAGCACCCACTGCGACAGGCCCAGCGTTGGGCCCAAGAAGCTGACGACGAGGAATAGCGTAAAGACTCCCCAGGCGAGGGCGACCGCGATGCGCGGCAGCAGCCCGAACACCGCGATGACGAACCCGGCCAGCACCAACGCAGCCGGCACCTGCACGACGGCCGCCTGCATCATCCGCGCCATCTGCTCGCCTGCGTCACCGATGATGAGCCCGTAGGTGAGCCCGGCGCCGACTCCGGCGGCGGCCAGGATCACCGCCGTGCCGACGACCGCGATCGCGATGTGGCTCGCCATCCAGCGCGGGCGGCTCACGGCTGTCGCCAATACCGACTCGGCGGTGCCCCCGACCTCCTCCGACCGCATCCGCAGCAGGGCCTGGACCGTGTAGCCCGCTGCCATGATCCCGAGCATCGCGAGGATCGCGGCGAAGTAGTTGTCGGTCAGGCTGGCGCCGGCGCTGCCGAAGTCCGCGAAGATGTCCTCGGTCGTCTGGCTGTCCGTTACGAAGTCCTCGATCTCGTTCCCCACCCCGCCATAGGACGCGCCGAGCACCGCCATCGCAATGATCCACCCGACGAGTACGGCGCGCTGGAGCCGCCACGCCAGGCCGAGCGGGCTGAGCAGACCCTGGGGCGCGTAGGCCGGGCCTGGGCGGGTGGCGCGCATCCCGGCGCCGACGTCGCGGTGCTGGGTCAGCTCGAAGGCGAGCCCGACGAGGCCGACGAACGCTGCTGCGAAGATCCCCAGGATCCAGAAGTTGTCGTAGTCGTAGGGCCTCAGCTGCGCTGCCCAGCCGATCGGGGACAGCCAGGACAGCCACAAGCTCTCCACTCGGATGCCGCCGTCGACGACCTGCCCCATGGCATCGCCGGCCGCGCGGAGCACGAAGGCGATGCCGATCGCGCCGGCCGCCATGCCGTTAGTCGCCCGAGCGCCCTCGAACACCTGCGCGAGGACCGCCGCGATCGCCCCGAACGCGACACCGGTGGCACCGACGCCCGCGCCCATGGCGAACGAGCCTGTGGCTGGCAGGTCGTTGCCGATTAGCACGAGCGTGGTGAGCAGCCCGAGCACGACGTTGGCCCCGACCACGACGACGAGCGCGGCGGTGAGGCTGGCGTGGCGACCGACGATCCCCGCCCCCACGAGCTCGGCGCGCCCGGTCTCCTCGTTCTGCCGGGTGTGCCGCACCACCGCAAGGGTGCTCATGAACGCTGCGCCGATCGCGAGCGTCAGCAGACCTTGCGCGGCCACGATGGCGCCGATGCTGGTGCCGGAGACAAGGCCGTTGGTCATGAGCACGACCGGGCTGTTGGCGGACGAGATCGCGAACTCCACCCGTTCCCGCTCGGTCGGGTAGAAGCCGATGATGCTTGGCACCAGGGACCAGGTGAGCAGGGTCAGCCCGCCGATCCAGATCGGCAGCTGGATGCGATCGCGTCGCAGGGCGAGACGGACGAGCCGCCATGTGCCGGTGAAGGCAGTCACGACAGCGGTGCCTTCTCGTGGTTGGTCCGCTCTACCGCGAGCTCGTCGCCGTAGTGCCGGAGGAAGAGTTCCTCGAGGGTCGGCGGGGAGCTGATGAGGGTGCGGATGTCAAACGGCACGATGTGCTCCACAACCTTGCCGAGTTCGTTGGTGTCGACGTCGAACGCGGCGTGCGTGTTGGTGATCTGCAGGTCGTGAACCCCGGCGAGACGCTCCAGCCCGCTGACCGGCCGGACCGTCTCGACCGTGACGGACGTGCGCGTGAGGTGACGAAGATCGGCGAGCGTGCCGGACTCGACCGTCCGCCCCAGCCGGATGATATTAACCCGGTCGCACAGCGCCTCCACCTCGGCCAGGATGTGGCTCGACAGCAGCACGGTCCTGCCCGCCTGCTTGAGCTCCCGCACGCAGTCCTGGAAGACTGCCTCCATGATCGGGTCAAGCCCGGACGTCGGCTCGTCAAAGATGAACAGCTCGACGTCGGAGGCGAGAGCCGCGACGAGGGCGACCTTCTGCCGGTTGCCCTTGGAGTAGGTGCGGCCCTTCTTGGTCGGGTCGAGGTCGAACCGCTCGAGCAGCTCGTCGCGGCGCTCGCGGTCGACCCCGCCGCGCAGGTCGGCCAGCAGGTCGATGACCTCACCGCCGGACAGGTTGGGCCAGAGGCTGACTTCGCCCGGCACGTATGCCAGCCGCCGGTGCAGCTCAACTGCGTTGTGCCACGGCTCCTTGCCCAGCACCGTGGCCGAGCCGGAGTTTGCGCGGAGCAGGCCGAGCAAGATGCGAATCGTCGTCGTCTTGCCCGACCCGTTTGGGCCTAGGAACCCGTGCACCTCACCGGTGTCGACCGTCATATCCAACCCGTCGAGCGCTCGGGTCGAGCCGAATGTCTTGACCAGTCCCGACGCGGTAATTGCCGTCGTCATGGGGCGAGCCTACATGACTTCACAAGTTCGTGAACGTTAAGAACACACTAAGGCGTGTGAAAGACGGGACGGGGGAGCGGGACTGTGGCGGCAGAGGGGAGCACCGGCAGCGATTCGCCTCGCGGGGCCGCTTCGTCGAGCGGTGCGCGCTCAATCTCGTCGAGGCGGGTATTCGTCGCATGCCGACCCGGGTGTACCGCCGGTGATCACCGCTGGCGGCTGCCGGTCCGCTCGGAGAGCTGCTCGCCTGGACACCTAAGCCGACATCCGCACATACCGCCGGTCGTGTAGATGGCGCGACGGGGCGTTCGACGCGACCGCGTGCTCCATGGGGTGGGTGGCACGTTTGTCGAGCCTTCATATGAAGGGGCCGCTTGTGACTCAGGGCAGTGAGGAGGCTGCTCAGTTCGAGGAATTGGTGGCTACCGGCGATGACATGCGCGGCGTGGTAAGGACCCGGCGAGAAGTTCCCACCCGCCGCCGAGGCCGGTGTTAGGGAGCCTCGTCGGCGGTCCCCAAGGATTCCTGGCATGTCATAGGGCTGACCGAACCCGGTGGATAGCTGTCGAGGTCGGACACGATCGAACGCTAGAGCGACCGGCGCAGATAGAACGCGAGCGGCTCGCCGTGTCGCTGAGGCTTGTTAGTGGGCTCGCCTTCCGCCTCCACGAACGGTCTAACCCGCTCCATGAAGAAGTCGGCGATCGCCCCGGGCGTCTCCCATACGTTGACTCCCGTCACCTGTCCGTCACCGGAATCCCAGACGATCGATGCGATCAGTGCCTCGGGTGGGTCGGTCGAGTAGCGCAAGCGTTCGTGCCAGCGCTCCCATTCCGGGCGTGGCAGGACCATCGTTTCGACGAACATGGCCGAATGCTACGCGCGAACACCTCGACCGGCTCTGCGACGCCAGGAGCGAGCCGCAGACGACGCAGGCAGGCCTCGCTTACACCCTCGACACGGCTCGAGCACCACAACGCATCGCCACGCACTCATGTGACCCTGACCGCCCGGGGCTGGCTGGGCTGCTCGGACCGTCAGGCTTTACCTGATGGCGCCGTGCTCCTGCGGACGACGACCAGCAGGTGCTCGTCAACCCAGGAGACCGTGGGGCTGGGCAGGCGGGCCAGGAACGTCGCGATGGACTGGCGCAACTCGTCCGGTGTGTAGAGGGAGAACGTCGAGTAGTGGCGCCCCTCGGCTTGGGCTCTGAGCCGCTCGACCGTGCTCGAGCGCGGATGCTTGAAGGTCTGTGTTGCGACCACCTTGAGCCCGTCGGTGCGCCGGATGGCGTCCCGGAACGCGGCCTGGCTGTGCAGGCGCTGCTCGCGTTCGGTGAAGCCCGGGAAGTAGCGTCCCCAGATCGTTCGCGCGTTCTGCTGCGGGGTGCGGGTGTAGATGAACAGCTGCCCGTCGGGCCGCAGTACCCGGGCGACGGCGGTCAGGAAGCGACCGAGGTCGAAGTGGTGAACGCTGTTGAACGCGGTGACCAGATCCAGGCTGGTGGTCCGCAACGGCAGCTCTTCGGCGGTTGATAGCAGCGGCACCACCCCAAGAGCGTGGCCGTGGCTGCCGGCCTTGAGTTCTGCCAGCATGGCCGCCGAGACGTCGCTGGCGATCAGCAGCGAGCCGCCCGGCAGCAGCCCGCACAGCAGCCGCGAGTACCGTCCCGTCCCGCAGCCGATATCGAGGCCGGTGACAGGGCGGTCAGGCAGCAGTTGGCGGATCCTGCGCACCGGCGCCTCGTCGGTAGTGCGCAGCGATTCGTAGACGGCGGCTACCCGCTTGAAATGGTCGCCCATGGTCACGTTCGGCACCTCCCGCGTTGGGTCTGCTGGCGACCATCTTGCTCCGTTCACGGACTGTTCACCCACACGACAGACCAGTAGCGCGGGCACGACCCCGGTTTCGGAGCCGCATGCCAGCACCGGGTTCGCGGCATGCAAACCGAATGAGGGTTGTTGGATGCACGGCACCCACTTGCTGCGGCCCTTGGCGCACCAACATGCCGCTCTGAGGGGCGGCGTCAGTCGCCGGGCCTTGCGCAATGCCACCTAGGGTGGGCCGCTGTTTCCCACGGTGTCGCTTCGCTCGTCCGGGTGAGACGCCGGACCACTCTGACGGTAGGCTCCCCGCGATGACTGAACGGCTCGACGTCACGGTGGGGGGTGTCCGGCTGGCCTGCTTCCTCCGCGGCAATGTGGATGCGCCGCCGATGGTGCTGTTGCACGCGTTGGGCGAGCGGGCCGCTGATTGGGACATCGTGTCGGCCGAGTTCAGCAGGTTCTTCCGCGTGGTAGCCATCGATCTGCGCGGACACGGCGACAGTGACTGGCCGGGCACCTACTCGTTTGAACTCATGCGCGACGACGTGCTCGGGGTTCTCGACCGCCTTGGCCGGCACCGGGTCATCCTGGTCGGCCATTCGATGGGCGGTGCCGTCGCGTACCTGATCGCCGAGGAACATCCCGGTCGCGTCGACAGGCTTGTCGTGGAGGATGCACCGCCGCCGTACCCACGAGACCGTGCCCTCCCGGAGCGCCCGGAAGGCCCGCTGACGTTCGACTGGGCGGCCGTTCCGGCCATCGTCGGGCAGGTGAACAACCCTGAGCGGATCTGGTGGCAGCGGCTGCCGGAGATCACCGCGCGCACGCTGCTGGTCGCTGGTGGGCCAGCCAGCCATGTCCGGCAGGACATGATCGACCAGGCCGCCGAGCGAATAGCCGACTGCCGGCTGCTGACCATCCCCGCCGGGCACAACATTCATAGAACGCGTCCGGAGGAGTTCACCGACGCGGTGCTCGACTTCCTTCTGCATGACGACCGCTGAGGCGCACTCGCCCACGCCGTGGCAGCCCACCCTTCGGGGGCTAGGCTGCCAAGGCAAACGCGATCGTCGTGACTGCCT
This sequence comes from Jiangellaceae bacterium, assembly GCA_035762665.1. Lineage (GTDB taxonomy): Bacteria > Actinomycetota > Actinomycetes > Jiangellales > Jiangellaceae > JASLBX01. The sequence goes on from DASTNZ010000073.1 coordinate 7,122, forward strand.
CCCGCAGTTCCGGGCGGCAGCGCCTCCTATTAGCAGGAGTGCGTTGTGATACTCAGCTCGTGGAGCTCGTTCGAGATGCGTTGAGACTGTTGGGTGTCGTCGTGACGGCCGTGGTGTCGCGACGGCCGGTTCGTCCGCTTTCCGATGAGGCCGAGCGACCGCTCCCGGGTGACGAACTGGTGGCCGGCGCGAAGATAGGGTGGACGCACGCCATTACGATCCGCGCCCGCCCGGCCGAGGTCTGGCCTTGGCTTGTACAGATGGGGTGCCGACGCGCGGGCTGGTACAGCTACGACGGTCTAGACAACGCAGGTGTCCCGAGCGCGGACCGGATCGTTCCGGATTTTCAGCAGGTCCAGGTCGGCGACATCTTCCCGCAGACGCCGAAGGCCGCGGATCGCTTTGTCGTGCACGCTGTCGAGCCGGAGCGCGCACTCGTGCTCGGCGACGATGCCAGCTCGATGACCTGGGCGTTCGTCCTTGAGCCGGTCGATGAGAGCACTCGCCTCATCACCCGCTCCAGAGGTGCCTACGACCGCCTGGCGCTCGGGCTGATGCTCAAGGTCGTCTGGCAACCGGTCCACTTCGGGATGCAGCGGCGGCAGTTGCTCAACCTCAAGCGCCGGGTAGAGGCGGCGGCCTGACGGCCCATCGGCACGCAGCTCGGATGAGGATTCGGCCTCGTGGCCAGTCTTGTGCTGATGCCGATGGCGACTCGTTCCCGGCTACAGAACTTGCCTATGAGTTATCGCTCAGAAACCACTGCTGGACCGTTGATTGCAGCTCGACCACGATAGACACATGGTGACCACCGGCAGGACGACGAACTGGTTCACGCGCCCGGCAGCCCGTGAGTGGGTCCATTTCCCGACAGCGACAGGCGCTCGTGCGTTCCACCAGAGTCTTCCGGGGTACCAGCCCACTCCACTGACGAGCCTGCCCGATCTCGCCGAGGAACTCGGCGTGCGCGCGGTCCTCGTCAAGGACGAGTCCTCCCGACTGGGGCTGCCGGCCTTCAAGGTGCTCGGCGCGTCATGGGCGGTCGCCCGTGCTGTCGCCGCGCGCACCGGCAGCGCCACCGACCTCGGCTCCCTGCGTGCGGCAACGGCCGGCTCGGGCATGCGGCTCGTGACGGCCACCGACGGCAACCACGGCCGCGCGGTGGCGTATATGGCGCGCCTGCTCGGCGTGTCCGCGACCGTGTTCGTGCCGGCCGTCATGACGCCGGCCGCGTTCAACGCGATAGCCGCGGAAGGGGCAGACGTGGTGCGCACGGACCTCGACTACGACGCCGCGGTCGCTGCCGCAGCCCGGTTCGCCGGCGACCACCCGGATCGGGAACTGGTGCAGGACACCGCCTGGGACGGCTACGAGCAGGTGCCCGCCTGGATCGTCGAGGGGTACGACACGATGCTCGCGGAGGTCGACGAGCAACTGGGTGCGACTCCCGACCTGGTCGCCATACCGGTCGGCGTCGGGTCACTGGCCCAGGCGGTCATCGCGCACTACCGCCGCCCCGGCGACCACCCGGCGCTGCTGTCGGTGGAGCCTGACACCGCCGCATGCGTCTTGGAGAGCCTCCTCGCAGGAACCTCGGTGAGCCTGAGAACGCGTGCGACCGTCATGGCAGGGCTCAACTGCGGCACAGTGTCCACCACGGCGTGGCCACTCCTGCGGGACGGATGCGACGCAGCGGTCGCAGTGACCGACGACGAGGCCCTGAAGGCTGTGTCCGACCTCGGCCGACTCGGCGTGTCCTCTGGGCCCTCCGGCGCGGCCACTCTTGCCGGCGTCCGTGTCGCACTGGCGCAACCCGAGCGCCGGCGAGCGCTGCGCATCGACGGCGACTCCACCTTGGTCCTCCTCAGCACTGAAGGAGCATCTCGATGACGCGCTCGACCGAGCCCTCCGGCGACGTCATCGATGTCCTCCAGGCGCTCGTGCGTGTCGACTCCTCCAATCCCGGGCTCGCCGCGGGGGCGCCAGGCGAGTCTGCGATAGCGGCGTACGTCGCTGATTGGGCGCGCTCCGCTGGTCTGCCGGTGGAGATGGTGGAGCGGACACCCGGTCGGCCGAGCGTCCTGGTCCGTGGCGGGCGCGCCACCGGTGGTCAGCGGCTGATGCTGTGCGGTCACCTCGACACGGTCGGACTGGCCGGGATGGTGGATCCCCTCACGCCACGCATCGACGGGGACCGGCTCTACGCCCGCGGCGCCTACGACATGAAGGCCGGACTCGCGGCGGCCCTCGTGGCGTGCCGAGACGCAGCAGCCACCGGCATTCGCGGCGAGGTCATCGTGGCAGCCGTCGCCGACGAGGAATACGCCAGCACCGGCATCCAGGAGGTCCTGGACCACCTGGCCGGCACGCCCATCGACGCCGCAGTCGTGACCGAGCCGACCGAATTGGCCCTCGGCACCGCGCACCGCGGCTTCATCTGGACCGAGGTCACCATCACGGGTGTCGCTGCCCACGGCTCCCGGCCCCAACTCGGTGTCGACGCCATCCTGAAGGCCGGCCCCGTCCTGGTCGCCTTCGCCGACCTGAACCAAGAACTAGGTGACCGGCCACATCCCTTCCTCGGACCTGGCAACCTGCACGGCTCCCTCATCGTCGGCGGCATCGAAGAGTCCACCATCCCGGACCGGTGCGTCTTCACCGTGGAACGGCGCACATTGCCAGGTGAGACCGTGGCGACTGTGGAAGCCGACGTCCAAGCCCTCCTCGATCGGTGCCGCACCGCCGACCCCGAGCTCGTCGTCACCGCCCGCACCACCCTCGCGCGCGACCCCTTCCAAACACGAGCAGACACCCCCATCATCGCCACGATGACGACCGCATCTGCGCGCGTCACTCGCAAACCCGCCGAGACAGTCGCGCTGAGCTATTGGGCGGACTCCGCGTTCATCGCCTCCGCCGGAATCCCAACCGTGCTCTACGGCCCTGACGGAGACGGCGCACACGCCGCCATCGAGTGGGTCAGCCTTGGTGGAACCCGGACCTGCGCCCGTGTGCTCACAGAGGCTGCAATCGACCTGTGCCGGTGACACAGGCGCGCAACTCGCGAGAGGGCGAATGCTGAACGTCTGGACATGGCGCTGCCAGGACGGCCTAGGTCATTTCGCATGGTGGTGGCAGTTCCATTTCCTGACTAGTTATTTGACTGCCGCGACGGCGAACGGATCGGTGACGGAGTGGCTGCTCGGCGAGCAGTTTGCCGATGGCGGCTGGAATTGCGAGGCGGAGAACGGCTCGACGCGGTCGTCGTTCAACACCACGATCTGCGTCCTGGAGGCTCTTCTCGAGTGGGAACGGGTGGGAGGAGGCACTCCGGACGTCATCGAGGCGCGTCTCCGTGGCCAGGAGTACCTTCTGGAGCGCCGACTCTTGCGGCGGCGGTCCGGCGAGGCGATCGAGCACGATCGCAAGGACGACTCCGACTGGACCCGCTTCGCTTTTCCAACGTGGTGGCACTACGACGTGCTGCGCGGGCTGGAATACCTGCGGGGAGCAAACCCACGCCCGATGAGCGGGTGGCCGAGGCGATTAGCCTGCTCGCATCCAAGGGCGACGATGACGGCCGATGGGCGCTGGAGACCCGCCATCCCGGCGCGATGCCGGTAGAGCGGGACGAGGGCGAGGGACGGCCCGGCCGATGGAACACTCTGCGAGCCTTGCGCGTGCTGGACTGGTACTCGGCACGGGGCTGAATGGAGCCCTATGGGTCGTCCGGCCCGGTTCGAACCTCAGTCGCACGCCGCGATCCGCCTTAAGGGTGTGTCAGTCCCAGTCAGCCCAAGATATCCAACGCTGTGTAGAGACCACGATCATCACCGCTGACGCGAAGGACTCATCGTCCCAGCCCTGGGCGAAGTCGTCACGGGAGTATTTGTTGTCCAGCGCCTGCAAATCGGCGGCCTCGGGCGGACGGTGGACGGTCACCGGTCCGGACACGGAGACGTAGCTGCGAGTGCTGCCGTCGGTCGCCTCGACACACAAAGTTCCCTGCCCCGTGCGTTCGACGTTGCGCGTCTTGACATCCTGGCCGCCGGCCAGGAAGCGCACCTGGCCCTCGGTGTACAGAAAATGGACCGGAACCGAGTGGATCCAGCCGCCTTCGCTCAGCGACGAGAACACTCCTACGAGGGGACGCGAGAGCAGCTCGACGGCCTCACCACGCGTCAAGCGGCGCTTGTGGGGGTCTGCTTCCTGAACCATCAGATCTCCTCGCTCACCCATAGCGCCGGGTGAGTCCGTCCCATGGCGAGAGTGAACCGCAAGGAACATCCTCATCTAACCCCGACCGCGCTGACTGCGGATGAGCGGACAATGCCGAGGGGTGAACGCACTGGTCCGAATTCGATGGCCGGTCAGACGGTGAGCTGCCGCGTGAGGGATGCGTCGTCGCGTACTGCCCAGTGCTCGACTCCCTTGCCATTCTCGATGCGGATGATGTGCATTTGCTTGTACGAGAAGCTGCGACCGGTGGCCGGCAGCCCGAGGAAGTCGCCGGTGTGCACGGCGCTGTGGGTGCAGTGGATCACCACCTTGTCGCTCTCGGCGAGCACGTCGTGGATCTCCCACCGCTGGTCGGTGAATGCCTCGTTGAGCATGTGCATGAACATGGTGATCCCGCCCAGGCCCGGGGGTGTGCCGGGAGGGGCCTTGTGGTTGACGAACTGGTCACCATCGGTCTGCAATATCGCGCCGCTTACACTCTGACAACGTCCCGGGGGAGGACATGGACACCACTCAACGGAACACGCCGAGCGCGTCGCCCCGCACGGTCGCGCTTAGGGCGGGGCGGGTCATGCTCATCGCTATCTCGACCGGGGCCCTCGCCGTCACGGGCCTCATTCTGTGGTGGAGCTCCGGAGAAGCTAGGCCATTCCTCGGACGTGACGGGAAACCGTTGCCCGGCAGCATCTCGGATAAGATCCGGGTCGAGATCAACGGCGTCGAGCAGGGCATGTTCATCAGAGGGATGGACGTCCACAATCCTGTGCTACTGCTCGTCCACGGCGGCCCGGGCATGCCGGACTACTTCCTCAGGGAGGATCATCCCACGCGGCTCGAAGAGCACTTCACCGTGGCTTGGTGGGACCAGCGCGGCGCGGGTCTGTCCTACGACCACCGCATCCCGAGATCGATGATGACCGTGGCCCAGTTCGTCGCCGACACCCTCGCTGTCACCGACTACCTCCGAGAGCGCTTCGGCCAGGACAAGATCTACCTGCTGGGGCACTCGTGGGGTAGTTTCATCGGCATCCAGGCAGCCCAGCGCGCCCCGGAGCGGTTCCACGCCTACATCGGCATGGCGCAAATGGCGCACCAGCTGAAATCCGAGACGCTGGCCTACGACTACATGCTGCGTGAGTACAAGCACCGTGGTGACGAGAAGATGGTGCAGGCCCTCGAGGAAGCACCGGTCACCATGGAAGGTGGTGCCCCGCAGGGCTACCGGCGGCTGCGGGACAAGGCCATGCACAGAGTCGGCATCGGCACGATGCACAACATGGACTCGGTAATCACAGGGCTCTTCCTCCCCTCCCTGCGGTTCCCGGAGTACACGGTCGCCGAAAAGATCGCTCTGTGGCGCGGTAAGGCGTTCTCGAAGAGCACCGACCTTTTCGACATCGCCTTACAGACTGACCTCGCGGACGTCGTGCCTGAGCTGCAGGTGCCGGTGTACTTCCTCGAGGGTGCCTACGACTACACCTGCAACTATGACCTGGCCCGGGAGTACTTCCGCTCGCTGAAGGCACCGGTGAAGGGCTTCTACACGTTCGAGGAGTCGGCACACAGCCCGGTGTTCGAGGAGCCGGACAAGGCCAGCCAGATCCTGGCGCAAGACGTCCTCGCCGCAACCAACACGCTCGCCGACTCTCATTGAGGCTCCACCGCATGCGGTGGCCGGGTAAGCCAACAACGCACGCTCCTGGATATCGCCAATGCCCCTTGCTTTCCAGCCCGGCCAACGCATGCTGACAGGCGGTGCGTAAGAAGTACGGTTCTCCTAGGGCCTTCGTCCGCGTCGGACGGGGAGGCGGCATGCGAGCGTCGATCAATCGGTGGTTGCCGCCGCGCCTGTCCAATCTGGCGCTGCTGTCGGTGTTGCTGCTGGCCTTGGCCACTGGTGCCGGTGCGGTTGCGACCGGGTCGTCGGGCGGCCGGTGGGTCGTCATCGCGCACGGCGTCACGGGGATGTCGGTCATTCTGCTGGTTCCGTGGAAGGGTCGGGTCATCCGGCGGGGGCTCCGCCGTGTGCGCCGAGCGCGGTGGGCGTCCCTGCTGCTTGCCGCGCTGGCGATCACCACCTTGGTGACCGGCGTGGGCCACTCCACCGGCTTGATCCGCTCGGTCGGCGGGCGGTACGGCATGTGGGTGCACATCGCCGCTGGGCTGGCACTTGTCCCGCTGCTTGCCTGGCACGTGCTGGCCCGACAGAGCCGTCCACACCGGACTGACCTGTCGCGCCGGGTCGCGCTGAAGGCCGGGTTACTCGGCGTCGCGGCGGCCGCTCTGTATGTCACGACGGACGCATTTACCCAGCTGGCGCGGCTGCCAGGCGCCCATCGGCGCTTCACGGGCTCGCAAGAGATCGGCTCGTTCGATCCGGCGTCGATGCCCAGCACAATCTGGCTCAACGACAGCGCTCCGACCGTCGACGCCGAACGATGGCGGCTCACCGTCCTGGACGGCCTCGGGTCATACCAGCTGACGCTGCCCGAGCTGGCAGCCAAGCAGACACCGCTACGCGCAACACTGGACTGCACCTCCGGCTGGTACGCCCAGCAGGACTGGGCCGGCGTGCCTGTCTCGTTCCTGATTCGGGACACCGGCGAGGCGCGCAGCTTGCTGGTCCGCTCCGTGACCGGGTACTGGATCCGCTTTCCCGCTGACGAGCTCGACCAACTGCTGCTGGCCATGTCCGTCGGCGGTGAACCACTGGCACGCCGACACGGATTTCCCCTGCGACTGGTTGCCCCTAGCCGGCGCGGCTACTGGTGGGTCAAATGGGTAGATCGAATCGAGCTACAACGAACACCTGCCTGGTGGCAGCCGCCGTTCCCGCTCACCTGACCTTCCCGGGCAGGCCCTGTCCGGTCAGCGCGAGCAGCACGACCTCGTCCGGTGAGGCTGGTCTTCACCCCGCACGGCTGGCAGGACTACACCCACTGGGTGGCCGCTGACCGGACCACCCTCAAGCGCATCAACCGCCTGATCGACGACGCATTGCGCGACCCAACCATCGGCATCGGCAAGCCAGAGCCTCTGCGTCACCTGCTCTCAGGCGCCTGGTCGCGGCGCATCACCGAGGAACACCGCCTCGTCTACCTCGTGGACGGCGACGATCTCGTCCTCCTGCAGGCACGCTTCCACTACAAGTGACCGCATCTGCCGCGGACTTGTCGGCCAGCCCGCGGTGCACGGGCGTGGTAGTCGTCGATGCTGGCGATCAGATCGGGGACGCTGTGGGAGTTGCGGTGTCGGTTGTTCTAGTCGGTGAGTCCGCCCAACCAGTCATCTTGCTGACCGCAGTAGCGATCTGAGGTCGGCGACCGGCCCGAGGTGCGTCAGCTTGTCGGGGTTGAAGATCGAGTTGATGCTGGTGATCTGGCCGTCGGCGATGTCGAGCGCCCACACGCCGATCAGCCGCTGCTGTCGGTCGAGGATGAGCGCTCCTGGGCCGCCGTTGACCTCGACGGGGCGCAACGACATGCCCGGAAGGCGGGAGGTGGCCTGGCGGATCCCGTTGATCAGCGTCCGCGCGACGCGGTAGCGCCCGCGTAGCGTCCGCGCGAGCGTCGGAACCTTCCCGCCGCCGTCGCCGGTCAGTTTCACGTCGTGAGCGAGCAGCGCCTCGAGCCCAGCGAGATCGCCCTGCTCGGCGGCGGCGAAGAACCGTCGTGCCAGTTCGTCGCGCTGCTCGCGCGTGGTGTGGAAGCGGGGCCGGCGCTGTTTGACGTGGCGTCTGGCGCGGGTGGCGAGCTGGCGCACGTTGTCCTCGCTCTTGCCGATGATCGCCGTGATCTCCGGATACCCATAGTCGAACACGTCGTGTAGCAGCAGCACGGCTCGCTGCTCGGGTGAGAGGCTCTCCAGCAGCACCAGCATGGCCAGCGACAGCGAATCGGCTGTCTCAGCGTGCCGGGCCGGATCATCGTGGCCATCGGTGACGATCGGCTCTGGCAGCCACTCGCCGACATAGCGCTCGCGGCGGACGCGCGCGGAGCGCAGCTCGTTGATCGCCAGCCGGGTGGTCACGGTGGCGACGAACGCGCGCGGAGATGCGATCTGCTCGCCGGCGTCAAGCGCCTGGTGCACCCGCAGCAGCGCCTCTTGCACCACGTCCTCGGCCTCGGAGACGCTGCCGAGCATCCGGTAGGCGATCGCGAACGCGCCCGGCCGCAGCTGGTCAAGCAGTCGCTCCCGATCGGTCATGCCGCCGTGAACCCCTGCCGCCAGCTGGGGTGCGCCGGGTGCCACGCCAGCTCGCGCTTGGCCTTCGCGTTCGACGCGCCGCGGACGTCGGTCATCATCACCACGCCGGCCTCCCCGGCGAGCAGTCGCACAATGAACCGCGGCACGTGCATCGGCTTCTTGGCGCCGAGCTTCTGAGCCAGCGCCGGTAGCCATTCGGCGACCGGGGCGGGGTCGTCGTCGACCACGTTGTAGACGCCGCGGGCGCCGCGCTCGACCGCTGCCACCGTCGCCTCCGCGGCGTCGGCGACGTGGATGAATGACCACACGCCGCCACCGTCGCCGACCAGCGGGAATCGACGCTTGCGGATCATCTCGGTCAGCTCCCCGTCAGGTGCCAGGTGTGTGCCTGGCCCGTAGAACGCGCCGTAGCGCAGCACGATTCCCTCGGTCCATCGCGCACCCAGGACCGCCCGCTCGAGGTGTCGGATCCCGGCCGCGCCTTCGCGCATCTTGCGCGGGGGCGTGGGGTCGAGCGGGTCCTCCTCGCTCTTCACCGGCCCGCCGGTGCGCACGTACAACCCCATGCCGATGCTCTGCGCAACGAACCGCCGTACCCCGACCGCCTGCCCGGCCGACAGCAGGTGATCCGTCCCCTCGATCCGCACCCGGTTGGTCATTGCCACACCGCGCTCCGGGTGACGTATGCCCGCTCCTGCCAGCGCGGTCAGCTGGTGGACGATCACGTCCGGCCGCGCCCTGCCCACGGCCTCTGCGACCTGATCAGGATCAAGCGCGTCCGCGATCACCGGAACAGCGCCCAGCTCGTCGAGCATCGCCTTCTTAGACTCGCGGCGCGTCATGCCATGAACCTCATGACCCGCCTCAACCAGACGTGGCACCAGCTGCCTTCCGATCGCTCCCGTCGCTCCTGCGACAAACACTCTCATGATCAACTCCCCGATCGAGGATTACCTGCACCACACAAGACAAGACGGCAGCCCTGGCTGTGACACCTCCGAGCACACCGGCACGGGAACGCGGGCGCGGGGATGGCAAATGCTGAGGGCCGGCTGGTAATCCATCCTCGACCGGGTGGCAGCCTGGCACCTGGAGATCACGAAGATGTCTGGCTCGCCGCACGCGGACCCTTGACATCCTCCGAAGCCGGGAGCGATCCTCAGGCGAGCGGAGGGCAGGGGATCGGATGAACGCCGCCGTTAAGAAGCTCATGAGGGCCGGCAACGGCCTCGCCGTGTTGCTGTACCGGCGGTCGAACGGGCGGATCGGCGGTACCGCCCGGGGTGGGACCCCGGTTCTGCTGCTGACCGTACCCGGTCGCAAGACCGGGACCCCACATACGACGCCGGTCAGCTACTTCGAGGACCAGGGCGGCTACGTGGTCACTGGTACCGCCGGCGGGACGAAACAGGACCCCCAGTGGTTCCGGAACCTGCGCGCCGCGTCCCGAGCACACGTCGAGCTGGGTCCCCAGCACCTGGATGTCGACGTACACGTGGCGTCGGGGGCGGAGCGCGACCGCCTCTGGCGCGAGATCGTCCTGGCCCGAGCACCGTCGTTCGCCGCCTACGAGGAAAAGTCAGGGCGTATGATCCCTGTCGCAGTGCTCACGCCAGTGTGATCGTCCTGCGCGCATCACCGAGCACCCGGGACCCGTGCAGGCCTAGCTCGTCGGAGCCTGCCCGACGTTCAGGATGTTGCCGTCCGGGTCCTTGAACCAGGCGGCCTTGATTGACCCCAGGTCGGCGATGCCGCGCTCGTCCGTCTTGAGCTCCGGCAAGTCGTACTGCTCGAACACCACACCCCGGCTTGCGAGCTCTGCTACGACCGCCCCTATGTCATCGACCTCCCATGACGCCAAAGTGTGCTGGGCATGCCCGGCGAACTGGCTCGGATACAGATAGAACCGGGTCGTACCCGATCGGTAGTAAACCCCGCCCACTGCGTCCTCCGTCTCGACGCTGAACCCCAGCGTCCCTTCGTAGAAGGCCCGTGCGCGGGCAATATCGGCGGCTGCAATCGTGGCGTACACCGGATGGTCGCTAAGCATCGCCAATCACCCCCTGAACCGAGCGTACTCTCGCCTGGTGGTGAGGGTTGGGGAAACCAGTATCGGATGGGTGTGGCGGTAGGGCGCCGGTTGTCATGCGGGTGCACATCGACACCGATTTCGCCGGAGATACCGACGACGCCTGTGCGATTGCGATGACCCTTGGCTGGCCGGACGTGGAGGTGGTAGGGATCACCACGACCGCTGATCCGGATGGCCAGCGGGCGGGGTATCTGTGCCGGTTCCTGGAGCTCGCCGGCCGCCAGGGTGTTCCGGTTGCTGCTGGCGCTGGTCGGTCGCTGACCACCGGCGGGCCGATGGGCGGACTTCCGGACCATGAGCGTTATTGGGGCATGCCGGTGGAGGCTCATCCGACACCACAGGGTGTGGCGATGGACCTGCTCGCGCACAGCATTGAGGTGGGTGCCACGATCGTGGCCATCGGACCGTACACCAACCTGGCGCTGCTCCAGCAGGTGCGACCGGGGTCACTGGACGGAATTCCCGTGGTGGCGATGGGTGGATGGATCGAGCCGCCCGACGAGGGCCTACCGGCCTGGGGGCCGGAGATGGACTGGAACGTCCAATGCGACACCTCCGCCGCGTTGACGGTCGCCGCCGCCGCCGATCTGACGCTGGTGCCTCTGCCGGTAACGTTGCGCGCCCACCTCACCTCCGCCGAGCTTCCGCGGCTGGCGGCTACCGGTCCGCTCGGGGAGCTGCTCGCCCGGCAGGCACGTGCCCATTGCGAGGACCACGACATGGCGGCACTGGGTCGTGGACATGCCGGCCTGCCCGAGGACCTGGTGAACTTCCAGTACGATCCGGTCGCCTGCGCTGTCGCGTTCGGCTGGCGCGGCGCGGTGGTCGAAGAACGCCAGCTGCTGCCGGTATTCGACAAAGACGCGCTGCGTTTCAGACCGGACAAGGCCGGACGGTCCGCGCGTGTCGTTGTCGCCATCGACAGCGTGGCCTTTTCAGACGTGTGGATCACCGCAGTCGAGGCCGCCCAGCAGCGGACGTAGGAGGCCGGGCAGTCCCGAGCCGCTCGCGCCCCGGCTGACCGTTACGCCCTCAAGATCCTGTCCATCGACTTGCCCTTGGCAAGTTCGTCGACCAGCTTGTCCAGGTAGCGAATCTTCTGCATCAACGGATCGTCGACGTGTTCGACGCGCACCCCACACACCACGCCGGTGATCAACGACGCATACGGATTGAGCCGTGCATCGGCGAAGAAATCCTCGAAGGTCGTGCCCGCGGCCAAGTGACCACTCAACGCTGACTCGTCGAAACCGGTCAGCCACTCGATCACCTGATCCAGCCCGGCCTTCGTGCGCCCCTTCTTCTCCACCTTCGACACGTAGTGGGGATACACCGACGCGAAACTGGTGGTAAAGATTCGGCTCATCCTGGTGAGGGTAGTGCTTCGCCCCACAGCACGTTCAGCGGAGGAAACGCCCGGCTGATTACGACCCTCGCCGAAAGCGGGACGTGAAAACTCTGAGGACGAGGTTCGCCCGGGTTGGCGCGTCCCAGTGAACAGGCGACCTGCGCACCGTCGGCCTTTTTTGGAGGGGCGGCCAAGCCGGAATTCTTCCTGTAGCCATCCGAGGTGCATACTGGCAGTAATGACAACCATGCCCGCACGGCGTCGACATCTCGCGAGCAGCCCCTTCCAGCCTGACCCTGAGCCGGTCATCGAGCAGTTCGAATGCGGCGACCTGGTCAATCACGACTCGTACGGCATGGGTCGCGTCATCGGGGCGGAAGCGGACGCGGTCACGGTCGACTTCCGCACGCTGACGGTGCGCATCACGAGCCCCTTTCACAAGATGGCACTCCTGTAGTCCGCCGAGGATGCCGGCCGAACTCGTCTGTCACGATCCACACGGTCATGCAGCGATTCGGACGCTCAGTCGAACCGGCCTGTCAGGCCTACCGGATCACGCGGAGTACGTCCGCCCGGTCGCCACGAGTGCTACGTCGCCGTCGAGACCTACGGGGAGGTGGTTGCGCTGAGCTTCCTCAGTGACACACGTGGGACATCCGACGGGCAGGATCACCCATCCGGCTGCGCGTGCGCGCTTCACCAGGAGCCCCAGGGATCTTCACCCGTGATGTGGTTGGCCATCATGTTGTCTCGTTCGAGGTAGACGTCAGCTGATCCATCGCCATGCTCCACCAGTACGACGTGCCGCTCATCGTGTCAACGGGACAGGCGACCGAGGTATTCGTCGATCGCATTCGCCATAGCCCCGGCGGGCAACTGAACCGTGACGCTCACGGGCTTGATTAACGCCAACAGATTCGCCACAGAGTCGACCTGGCTAAAGAGGTTCCCGCGTCGTCGCGTCAGAAGTCCTCTCCCGGCTTCGGTCAGCTGGAAAGTCCAATCGTCGTTGATCTGAAGTAGGCCAGCGCCGCTGAGCTTTCCGAGCGCTGACTCGACCTCGTCCTCCAGGAGGATGGCGTGGTTGATCCCGTCCGCGACGGCAACCAGCTCCGCGAGCTCGCATGGCAGACTCGCGATTCCGACCGCCGTAAAGACCCAAGCGTCCGCGAAGTCCCATCTGGTGTCGGCGGCGTTCATAGGCACATGGTCCCGCAGAGACCGTGTCGAGGTGCGCTCTTCTGCCGCGCTGCGCGCACTCAATGGTCGACAGGCCGCCATCCGGAAGGGTCGCAGCGCGAGCACCGCTCTGGCTGCGTGGATCCCTGCCAAACCATTGAGGGCAACAGCCAGTCCGGCACGTGGCCCTCAATGAACCACGGCCAGCCACCCTCGCCGTCCATCCGTCCTGTCTCCAAGGCGGCTAGTTGGTCAGCGGCCTGATACGGGAACTCGATGCCGCATGCCGAGCAGACCGCCCAGCGGTACCCGAGCTGCTCGCATAACTGACACACCGTCGGCACCTCCTTGGCCATCCAGCGTGCAGAGATCAATGCGCCGACTTGGCCGCACCTTTCACAACAACCATACGAAGTTGCCGCTGCTCGGGCAGTCTGCGGCAATCGCTTCAGGACTGCTCGCGTTCCTACCGGACCGCGGCCCTTGCCTCGGCTCGCCGCCATGCCGCCCACCCCTAACCGTTAGAACCGGGGTGCGTGCCGGGCGGACCGGTGAGCACTGTGGGGACATACTCGAGCAGCTGGAGTCTGGCGTCGAACGTTCGGCTGGCGACCATGTCGAGGGCGACATCGGGATAACCGTCGTAGATCCGGTCGCGGCCGGTGCTCCCGGTGATCACGGGGAAGACGACCACCCGGAAACGGTCTACGAGGCCTGCCTTGAGGAGCGACCGGCACAAGGTAAGGCTGCCAAGCGTGCGCATCGGGCTGGTGCCTTCCTGCTTCATCGCTCCCACAGCTTTGACCGCATCTCCGTTGATCAGCCGGGTATTAGGCCACGCCAACGGGGGCTGCAGCGTCGAGGAGAACACCACCTTGGACGCTCTGGCAAGCTCGGCGGTGGCGGCGTCTTCGTCGGTGGGGGTCTCGTCCGTTTCCGATGGTTCGGAGGCGGCGGTGAATCCGGACATCAGACGGTACGTGTCCGCCCCCATCAGGATGGTGTAGTCGCGTTCGGGCTGCTCATCTAGCCAGCTGAGATACTCCGGGCCCTGGAGCCCCCACCACCCGGGCCAGCCTTCCGCGGCCCCGTAGCCGTCCAGAGAAGTGATGAAATCCACCATCAGTTCCTGCATTGAATCTCCTCCGTGGTAATGCGTCCGTGTAAGTTTGCGGAGGTGCTCCACGCTGAGCGCAGTGCCCTTGAGAAGGTTTGTCCGCGGCCCGGGCCGCCGACTCTTCACGTTGTCCGAGGCTAGGCGCCGCAAAGCGTGGTCCAAATCAGTAAATCACCGGTCTTTGCCCTGCACCATTGACCTGATTCACTCGCATATAGCGTCCGGCCGGTTCCAGAGATCACGGAGTCGACCCTATTTTGTCACCACACTGGTACTTCGAAGTGACGATCACGATCTGTAGCTGCCCGCAGTTGACCGCTCAGCCCTTCTAGCACCCGCCCGTTCATGACCCCGACCGCGCGGTCCTGCCGCTCCTAGTGCCGCGCCATACTCCCCAGGACTTGGCGTAGTCCTCGGTCGACCCGCTCGAAGTGCTCGGGGGAGGGGATACTGGCCACCAGCAGCAGCTCATGGGGGTGGTGGGGCCCCGCTGACCGCCGCGGAGGGGGCGAGGTGCACGCGGGTACCGCTCAACTGTTGGCGGTGTTGATGACCGTCGTGAACGGCGCGATGTGGGTGCTGGTGTCGCGGTGGGAGCGCCCTGGCCGCACGGCCCGGGTTCGAGCGAAGTTGCGGCCTCCGGCTTTCATCCGGTGGGGAGGCGACCTGGCCCAGGTTGTCCCGCTTCTGTATCCGGTCGTGGTGGTCGTCGCGCCGGGGTGGGGATACGACGGCTGGTTGAACTGGTCCTCCGGTATCGATCTCGTCCTGCAAGGCATGGGCCTGGGACTGTGGGCCATCGGGGTGGCCGTGGTTGTCTGGGCGGGCCGGGTGCTGGGACGGTACATGAGCGTGGACGGGCTTACGGCGGATCACGAGCTCGTGACCTCCGGCCCCTACCGCTCCGTGCGGCATCCGGTCTACACCGGCTTCACGGCCATCGCGGTGGGCACCGGGCTTGTGTTCCGCAGCTATCTGCTGGTGGGGTTGGCGGTGGTGTGGGTGGCGGCCACCAAATGGTGGGTGGCGGCAGAGGAGGAACTGCTGGCCTCCCCGCAGGGATTCGGCGACGGCTACCTCGCCTACACCGAACGGACCGGTCGGTTCCTGCCCAAACTGCGACAGCCCCGAGGATGACCGGGTCGCCGAGTGTTCCTGAGTGCGGCATCGGCTGTTTGCCGGGGCTGGAGAACAGCTCCAACACGTCGGTGCAGGTGCTGTAGCTCTTCCGGCGCCACGCCGGTAGGAACGGGTCGGGCCGTCAGGTCGGCACCGTCAAGCCATCAAGCCTTGTTACAGCGTGTCAGACCAAGATCCAGATCTACCTTCATTCAGACAGTCCCGCGCGCTCGCTCCTTCCCCCTGGTGAGAACCCGGTTGCGGCGTCCGTGAGGCCGCTGTGCCAAAGCGACGTCTGCTGGTGTGCCAGGCGTACGACACTTCGTTCGCCGTGGCAGGTCAGCAAGTTTTCGTCACTTACCCGATCGCGCCGACGTGCGCGCATCGACGGTTGCGTCGGCGATCGTTCGCCGATTGCCGGCCGGCGCCGGATGCGGTTACCGGCGAACTGCGCGCTTGACGAGTGACCACCGGCAGGACATTTGGCCCTAGTGGCGGGCCGCCAGCAGAATCACGCTCTACTGGTCGGGAAGGACCCGCGAACTCACTTTGGGGGTCAGCGTCAGGCGTGCACGGTCTTGCCGTCGAACGGTGGTCCGAGAGTCGCGTCAAAGCGCTCCTCGTGGCCGCCGGCGGAGTCGTGGACTCCTTCGGGCCGGCCTGGTTGTTTATCGACCGCGTCCCCGGGGTCAGCCGCGTCCTCTAAGGAGGTACGTAGAGATGGTCACAATCCAGCACCAAAAGAAAGCAGGGGACAGCCGGAGTACACGATCAACTCTGTGGGCGCTGCGTCTCCTGTTGGCCGCAGCACTGCTGGCGCTCACCTTGGTAGCCGCGTTGCCGGTCGTCCCGCCGCAGGCCGTACCCGCGGACGTGTCGGATAGTACGTTCTCGGCGGAGCGGGCGATGCAAGATCTCGAGATGGTGGCCGCAGTGCCGCACCCGACCGGTTCGGCCGCGCAGCAACGGGTTCGTGAATACCTTGTGGCGCAGGCCGAAGGGCTTGGCCTGCCAACCGAGGTCCAGCAGGACGCTGGCAGCGGCGCGGAGAACGTGATCGTGCGCATGGCCGGCCGGGCCAACTCAGCTCATGACGTTTTGATCACTGCGCACTATGACTCCGTTCCATCCGCTCCCGGAGCGGCAGACAACGGGATGGCGGTGGCCGCGATGCTCGAGACGATGCGCGTCCTGCAAGCACAAGAGCCACTGGCCAATGACATCGTGTTTCTGTTCACCGACGGTGAAGAGCGCGGCCTGAAAGGTATTGCCGCATTCGTCCACGAGCATCCGGCTGCTGACCGCATCGCCGTTGCCTTCGCCTTCGAGGGCTTGCCCGAGAGCAGTGGAACGGTAATGCGGAATACGACTCCGGGTGACGCCTGGCTCGTCGGGCAGCTTGCGGAGGCGTCGGTGCCAGTGTTCGCCAACTCCGCAACCAACTCCTCTGACCGCCAACACCTCGGCAATGACTTCGCCATGTTCGCGCCTGTTGGCATCGTCGCCGCGGAATTCCTGACTGAGGGCGATGTCGTGCGGTACCACAACGCGGGAGACAACGTCGCCGCCATCGACGCGGGCGTCGTGCAGGATCATGGCGACACCATGGTGGCGCTAGCCCGGCATTTCGGTGATCTGGACCTGAGCTTGGTGCGGCCTGCAGACCACGACCTCGTGTTCTTCACCGCGCCGGTGATGGACCTGGTGACCTACCCAGTATGGCTGGCCCAAGCGCTCGCGCTCACCGCCGCGGTCGCGCTCGGCGTGATCGTCGCGGCAGCCTTGCGGCGCAAGCGGCTACGCGGCGCCCACCTGATGTGGGCCACGTTCCTCATCCCCGGCATGGTCTTCGCCGGCACCGCGCTCACCTGGGGAGCCTGGCAGGCACTGCTGGCGTTGAACCCCGAGTCCGCCCAGACTCTCCATTATCCCGACTTCGAACGCAGTACGACGGCAATGGTGGTGATCTATGCAGTCATCGGCATCGCCTTCGTGGCCGCCTGCCACTTGCTCTCCGGCCGGATCGGCGCACTAGAACTTACCGCCGGAACGCTGGCGTGGTGGATGTTGCTTGCTTTGCTGCTCGCGTTCGGAGAGCCACTGTTCAGCTCCGTCGCGCTCTGGCCACTGGTCGGTGGTGTCACAGCGCTGGCGGTCATCTCACTTGTGCGACGACCGTGGCCAAAGGTCGCGATGCTGGCGCTAGCCGCGGTACCCGGCCTCGTCCTCCTCGTCCCGATCCTCATCCTCGAGGCGCTCAACGTTGAGCAGGGACCCCTCGTTGCCGTGCCAATTCTCCTGCTATTGCTGGGCAGCCTGCTTCCCCAGCTGCTGCTGATCAGCGGCCGGCTCATGCCGCATCCGGTCGAACAGAAAGTGACGCGTGAGCCCACGCGCCCCGTCCGTTAGATCAAGGGCGTCACCGCGAGATGCGGGCGTCGCTGCGTGGAGCGCTGCAAGCGCCTCGAACCGGGTCAGTTACGGGGACTGTGCTGGCCTGTCGTCCCCGGGTGCTCTGCGCTAGTCAACGATCGTGCCGCAGGTGATGTTGACTTTGGTGGCAGTCATGGTTCGGGCCTTGTCCGACGCGACGAACGCGGCCACATTGCCGACATCCTCAAGGGTTGCAGTCCGCTTCAGCAGCGTCGGCTCGATGAGACTGGCCACCAGCTCGTCACGGCCCTCGAATTCCTCAGGGATGGTCTCGGCGACACCGCCGGTCTGCAGGGTGACCACACGGACGCCGCGGGGGCCGACTTCGCACGCCAACTGGCGACGGAAAGCTTCGAGAGCCTCCAGCGCGACCTGAAAACCGCCCAAGTCAGGCATTACCGTGCCGCCGCTCGACCCGCCGAATGCCAGGATTACCCCGGAGCCCTGCTGGAGCATCACGGCGTTCTTGTTCTCGAGAAGCATGACAATCCTCCTGTGCTGCACGATAGTGACTCGAGGTTTGGGTCGAGTCGGCAGCAGCTGCTGCACCTGCGCCATCGAGTCCGCCGCTAACGACGACGCGTTTCGAGAACAACAGCATCGCCTGTCCAGTGCGCTCAAGACGAAGCGGTCGACGGGACCGATCACGAGAGAATCAGGCGAATGAGTGATGTTGCCAAAGGCTATGTAGTGACCGGTGGCGGAAGGGGTGTCGGCCGAGCCATTGTGGAGCGCCTACTCGTCCAGAACGCCTACATCGTGGTCATTGAACTTGACGCCGCAACACTGGACTGGGTAGGCGGCCACGCCCAGCGGCAGAGAGTCATCCCTATGGTCGGTAGCGCCGCTGACGAGGCAGTGACCGCGCGTGCTGTCGATGAGATCGAAGCCGTTGCTCCCTTGGTCGGGTGGGTGAATAACGCTGCGGTCTTTCGCGACGCAGCGGTGCATGACACCTCGAGTGAGACGATCTTGGAACTGATCAGCACGAATCTGGCTCCCGTCGTAGCCGGCAGCGCGGCGGCCATCCGATGCTTCTTGAGGGCTGGCAGGCCTGGTGCGATCGTCAACGTCTCGTCCCACCAGGCTCAGCGAGCCGTTAGGGGGGCCGGGCCGTACGCGACCTCGAAGGCCGCGGTCGAGGGTCTGACCCGTGCTCTCGCCGTCGACTACGGCCCGCACGGCATCCGCGTCAATGCTGTTGCGCTGGGCTCGATCAGGACGGAGCGATACGACAATCTCCTCGACCAGCAAGGCGAAGACGAGGCGCGGCGCATCGCACACGAGATGGCCCGCCTCCACCCACTCGGCCGGGTCGGGCATCCCGCCGAGGTCGCCTCAGCTGTGGCCTACCTCCTCTCGGACGAGGCGAGTTTTATCTCCGGTGCCGTGCTGCCAGTGGACGGAGGACGTTCGGCTCAAGGGCAAGATCCAGAGGAACGTTAGATATTCGCAACCTGCTACGGCGGTGCCCTGGCTGTGGCGGTGCCGCCTTTGATGATGTATTGGCTTAAAGATCGTGGGCAGGCGACCCATCGTTAGGAGGGTGGCGATGGCAGTACGAGCGGCAGAGCCGCTGAGATCACAAGATGCGATCAAAACTTACCGCTATCTGCGGATCGGGATGATCGGCGCCGTGGTACTTCTGGCAGCTTCGATTGCTATCGAACGTAGCAAGGTTGACTGTTGGCAGACGTCGATCAGTGCCTACTACTACACACCCGTTCGGGCGATCTTCGTCGGCGCCATGATCGCCGTCGGCCTCGCGCTCATCGTCCACAAAGGGCGGAGCCCTGGGGAAGACGTCTGCTTGAACTTCGCCGGCATGTTTGCCCCGGTGGTTGCCGTCGCACCTACCACCGATGTCGGGCGCTGCTGGTCTGTCCCGCCAAGCCCACTACCGGTGAGGGACGACGGCTCACTGGCCGACTGGGTTGTGACCAACATCGACAACAACATCTATGCGCTGCTGATCGCTGGCGGCATCGGGCTGAGCGTCGCTGCCGTCACCGCCATGGTGGTGAACCGGAGCGTCCGGGCTCCGATTCAACAGGGTGAGCGTGGGACGAGAGTGTCGCTTGCCGTCACCGGCGTGGTTTTGCTCTTTGGCTGGTGGCTGATCCAGAACTGGGACGACTTCAACACGCGGGCCCACGGCTATGCAGCGGTGCTCATGTTCGTCTTTCTCATTGGCGCGATCATCGCCAAGGTGGTCGAGCACTGGAGTGATCGTGACAAGGGATGGTTCCGCGTCTATGCGGCGGTGGCGGTCCTCATGGTCGTTGGCGGCATTCTGATCCCCACCACCAGGATCTTCGACGAACACACCGTCTTTGCCCTCGAGGCCTACGAGATCGTGTTCTTCGCCTTCTATTGGATCGTCCAGACTGTAGAGAACTGGAACGAGAAGGTTCTCGACAGTGAACCAGTCATGGCCGAAGCCAGCAGCGGCTGAAGTCATGCCAAGGCGTGAACGTACGTGTGCCATCTGGCGCCGAAGCCGGTGGTGACCGCTGCATCCTCCTGCTCAAACGAGTGGACGTCAGCGGAACGGCTGGTCACCCGGTTGCGGTGTTGCTCAGTCCTAATTGCCGTAGGCGTTCATGGGTGTCTTCCAGGCCCCAGGCTCGGCCAATGCGTCCGTCAACGATACGGAAGAAGTACACCTCGGCTACGTCCTCGAAACGGCGTCCGGTCGCTGGGTGGCCTAGCCAGGTGCCGGTATGTGTACCGGAGCAGGAGAAGCGAGCGACGACGGTCTCTCCCTCGGCGACGAGTTCGACGATCCGCATTTGCACATCGCTGAACGAAGCAAGGAACGGCTCGATCCACCTACGAGCCGCTGCGGCAAGTCGGGGGGTGTACAAGTCGTCCAGAACATCGAGCTCGGCGCGATTCATCACCTCCTCGATGAGCCTCCTCACGACTTGCTTGGGATCGGGATTTGCCACACCGCACCTCCAGCTCCGGCCAGTGGAGTCTTCAGCGTGACACCCTCCGACAAGGCTCGATTGTCTGGCCGAACGGACTTCCAGACGGTTCGGCAAGCGAAATAGGTGACCGTATTGACACGTGACCTTTGAGTCACATATACTGTTCGAGTGAACGACGACGACGCAGTGTTCAAGGCGCTGGCTGACCCAACTCGCCGGTTCTTGCTGGATCTGCTCTTCGAGCGTGACGGCCGCACGCTCACCGAGCTTGAGTCTGAACTGGATATGACGCGCTTCGGCGTCATGAAGCACCTTCGTGTGCTCGAAGAGGCTGGCCTCGTCGTCACGCAACGGTCCGGGCGGGAGAAGTTTCACTACCTCAATCCCGTACCGATCCAACTGATCCACGACAGGTGGATCGACAAATTCCGGGAGCGTCACGTGTCGGCGCTCACAGAGCTCAAAGCCAAGCTGGAGGAATCATGACCGCCAAAACCGAGACGACTCAGATCTACCGGGTCTACATCAAGGCGAGCCCGGACGCAATCTGGGACGCGATCACAAGGCCCGAGTGGACGGAACGTTACGGCTACACCGGCCTGGTCGACTTCGACCTGCGGCCGGGTGGAGCCTACAAGGTACGCCCGACCGAGCTCTTCAAGAAGGAAAGTGAGGCACGCTTCGGGGGCGAGCTGCCCGAGGTGATCATCGACGGTGAAGTCGTCGAGGCCGATCCGCCGCGGAAGCTCGTCCACACGTTCCGGATGTTGATGGACCCCGGGATGGCGGCCGAGCCGTATACCCGCATCACTTATGAGATCAAGGAGCTCGACGACAAGGTGTGCTCACTCACCCTCACTCACGAGCTCGAAGGCTCCCCGAAGTTGGCTTCGCTGGTTCGCGGCGAGCAGGAAGAGTACGGCGCGGGTGGTGGCCACGCGTGGGTGCTCAGCGAGCTCAAGACGCTGCTCGAGACCGGCAAGGCCTTCGCGGAGTAAGGACGTACGCCATGACCAGCAACATCACGCCTGTGGATGTCAGGGCCGCGCCATCGTCCGCGGCTGACGAAACAAGTCGCACCCGGACGCTGCTCGGCTGCGGTGCCGCTGCCGGTCCGCTCTTCATCGCAGCAGCCCTGATCCAGGCGGCGACGCGGACCGGCTTCGATCCGGTTGAACATCCGGTCAGCCTGCTGAGTGTGGGCGACCTGGGCTGGATCCAGATCAGCAGCTTCATCCTCGCCGGTTTGCTGTATCTCGCCTCGGCGGTCGGAATGCGGCGAGCACTAAGCCCCGGCCGGGCCTCGAGGTGGGGTCCGAGATTGATCGGCGCGTTTGGGGTGGCGCTCGTCGGCGGCGGTGTCTTCGTCGCCGACGCGGGATTGGGCTTTCCCCCTGGGACACCAGAAGGCGTTCCCGAAGAGCTCAGCTGGCACGGTATCGCGCACTCCACTGCGCCGGTGGTCGGATTCCTGGCCCTGAGCCTTGCGTGCTTCGTGTTCGCTCGCCGATCTGTTGGGCTGGGCGAGCGCAGGTGGGCCGCGTTGTGCATCTTCACGGGCATCGCAATCCAGGTCCTCGGCGCGGTATCCAGCGTGAGCCTCAACTACATCCCACTCTGGGCGGCGATAGTGCTCGGCTTCGGCTGGGCATCCGTCCAGGCCGCATTGCTGATATCTCGCACATGATTCGGACTACGACCCGTTGCCCCCTCCGGCTGCATGGGAGGGGGCAACGGCCGACTAGGGCAATTCCAACTAGGCAGGTGACGGGTACCCGTTTCGGCCCGCAGCTTGACGCCTAGCCGGGCACCGGGGTCTGGAGCACCGGGGCCAGGGCATCGGCCAGCGTTGGTGATCCTTCGACCTCTCGAAGTTCGTAGGTCACGCGAACCGCTGGCTTGGTGATGTGGATCACGTGTCGAAGGTCGATGGGGGTGGCGATCACCACCACGTCGGCATCGGTCGCGGTGATGGTGGCCTCCAACTCGGCCAACTGCTGGGGGGAGTAGCCCTCCGCTGGTAGCACTGGCCCGACGTCGTACTGGTCCAGGATCGCCCTCAGGCTGCCGGTGGCATAGGACCGGGGGTCGATGATTTCAGCAGCTCCTTCTCGTCTAGCCGCCACCACCCCGGCCCCGAACTTCATCTCTCCGTGGGTCAGGGTGGGGCCGTCCTCGATCACGAGGA
The DNA here is from genome assembly GCA_035762665.1 of Jiangellaceae bacterium. Taxonomy (GTDB): domain Bacteria; phylum Actinomycetota; class Actinomycetes; order Jiangellales; family Jiangellaceae; genus JASLBX01. The sequence continues at coordinate 29,976 of DASTNZ010000073.1, forward strand.
CGCGTCTCCCACGGATCTGCTCCGGACGGTCAACACTGACCGGGCTCTCGGCCTCGATGACCACCGCCGTGGGGTTGAGTTCCTTCACCGAGGCTCGGACCCGTTCGACCTGGTCCGCAGCGGCGACGTCGACCTTGTTGATCACCACCACGTCGGCCATGCGCAGGTTCGCCTCCCCGGGGTGGTAGGCGGTCTCGTGCCCGGCCCGAAGCGGGTCGGCCACCACCAAGTGCACGGTGGGCCGGAAGAACGGCAGGTCGTTGTTCCCTCCGTCCCATAGAACAACGTCCGCCTCCTGTTGGGCCTGGTCCAGGATGGCTTGGTAGTCCACGCCGGCAAAGACCACGGTCCCGGCGGCAATGTGGTGCTCGTACTCTTCCCTTTCCTCGACCGTCACGCCGGCGGCGTCGAGGTCGGCGCCTGACGCGAACCGCTGGACGCGCTGCGCCACCAGGTCCCCGTAGGGCATCGGGTGCCGGACCACAACCGGCCGGTGCCCAGCCTCTCGGAGAATCTGAGCCGCCTTCCGGGTGGTCTGGCTCTTACCCGCGCCGGTGCGGACCGCGCACACGGACACCACCGGCACCTGCGCCTCGAGCATGGTGGCTTTGGGACCGAGCAGGACGAAGTTGGCCCCAGCGGCCAGCGCCTGGCTCGCCCGGTGCATGACGTACTCGTGCGACACGTCGGAATAACCGAAGACCACGTCGTCGACGTTGAGGTCGCGGATCAGCCGGGTGAGCTCCTCCTCCGGGCGGATCGCGATGCCCGACGGGTATTGGGGGCCGGCCAGCGCGGGCGGGTAGGTTCGATCCTCGATACCGGGGATCTGGGTGGCGGTGAACGCAACGACCTCAACTTCCGGATCATCGCGGTACACCGTATTGAAGTTGTGAAAGTCGCGGCCGGCGGCTCCCATAATCAACACTCGCCTCGTCATCGCATGCCTCCTTGCTGGTTCCTATCCGCTCGCGGGAAGCAGCCGTCGGCGCAGGGGCGGCTGCACGGCTCTTTACTTGGCCGGGAATCGACCCGGCCCGTTGCCTGTGGTCACCGACGTCACTTTGGGTGCACCGACATCGGTTGTGGGCTGCACCACCACGGCCGGGATCCCGGCTGTCGATCGGGACTGACGCCACTTCACGAACAGGTAGACGGGGATCCCTGCCAGCAGGAGCAGGTAGCCCTGTCCGATGTACTCCATCCCCGCGCCGTAGATCGCCCAGAATGAGAAGGCGAACGCCACGAGCGCGACGATGGCGTCTCGAGCCAGCCGCCGTCCCTCGAACCGCTCACGGTCGGTGAACAGCAGGTACACCTGCGCGGCGGCCGAGAACGCGTAGGGAACCAGCGTGGTCAGGGTGGCCAGGTAGATGATGTAAGTGAACTGCTCCACCAGCCCCTTCGTGTAGTTCATCAGCATGAGGCCAGTGATCAGAGCCGAGGACACGACCAGGCCGACCCACGGCGTCCGACCGCGGCTGGTGAGGTTACTGAACGCCTTCGGGAACAGACCGTCCCGAGCCGCGGCCATCGGAATTCGGCCCTGGATCAGGATCCACCCGTTCAGCGCCCCGAAGGTAGAAACCATGGCCACCAGCGCGATGGCCTTTCCCCAACTGCCGCCGAAGATCTCCCCTGCCGCGTCGGCGAACGGGCTCGCCGATTCGGCCAGCCGGGTAGCCGGGATGATCCCCACGATGGCCACGGTCGCCAGGATGTAGACGATCGTGGTCACGCCGGTCCCAAGGATGCTGGCGCGGGGGATTGTCCGCTCTGGTTCCTTGACCTCCTCTGCCGGAACCGTGGCCGACTCCAGCCCGATAAAGGCCCACAGCGTGAGTGCTGCGGCGGCCGTGATACCGCCAAGTGCGCCGTCACCGAAGCCCCAGCCGTTCGGAGCCACCGGGGTGAAGTTGGCTCCGTCGATGAAGAACAGCCCGACGATCCCGATGACCGCCAGCGGAATGAACTTCAGGATCGTGGTCACCAGCTGCACGATGCCGCCCTGCCGGACACCAAGCACGTTCACCGCCGTGAGAAGCCAGATCACAGCGATCCCCACCAGCGCGGCGAGCAGGTTGTTCGTGGCCAGCTCGGGCCAGAACACTGACGAGTAGCCGACGAAGGCCACGGTGATAGCAGCGTTGCCGACCCAGGCCGCGATCCAATAGCCCCAGGCCATCCAGAAGCCGATGAAATCGCCGAAAGCCTGCCGCGAGTACGCGTAAGGCCCGCCGGTCTTCGGGTAGGCCCGTCCCAGGGTGGCGAACACCAGCGCCAAGAACATGGCCGCGACGCCCCCGAGAACCCAGGCAAGTAGCGACCCTGACCCCGAGATCAGGACGACACCAGCCAACGAGGCCGGCAGAAGGAACACCCCGGACCCCACCATATTTCCGATCACCAGCGCGGTGGACATTCCTGTCCCCAGCTCGCGCTTCAATTGCGCCGATCCGGCTTGCGACGTCGTCGCCGATTCGGTTTTCATCGCGATCCCTCCCTCGAGGGCACACGCCTCGTCCTAAACGATCATGACACTCAAGTCCGACGCCAGCCATGGGGCCAAGGTCCCCAGGTCGCGGGCCCGAGGACCCTTGCTCCTTGAATCCGACGGCGATGGACACGGAATCCCAATCATGCGTGTGCGGTGCCGAGGACATGGGTGACTCCGGCGAACGTGAACTGGTCGACTTCCGTGATCGAGAAGCCCGCCGCCTGCATCGCCGCACGAGCGTCCCTGTTGAGCCGGCAACCGCCCGCAAACCGCGACCACACGGGGGTGATCACGTTCTGCGCCCGGCTGATAGCCGGCCTGGGGGAGCGGACATGTTCGTAGAACCGGACGAGACCGCCCGGCCGGACGACCCGGTGGAGTTCGGCCAGAGCGGCCTGCGGATTAGTGATCGAACAAAGCACCAACGAGAGGACGGCCGCGTCGAAGATATCGTCACGCGTGGGCAACTGCTCAGCACGCGCGCTGACGACGTCGATCACCACCGGCGCCGACGCCGCCGCGCGGCGGCACTCAGCCCGCAGCCGTGTCTCCGGCTCTACGGCGAGCACCCGGGTCACCGTCTCCGGGTAATGCGCGAAGTTGAGGCCGTTGCCTGCACCCACCTCGATCACACGGCCGGTAAGCGGTGCGACGAGGCGCTGCCGGTATTCGCTACCGCCGCGCATGTCGAGCCACCGGCTGACCCGCGAGTACAGGCGGGCAAAGTACGGGTGCTGGAGAGTCTGCCGACTCACCGCGAATCACGCCGGAGCGGGTGATCGTCGGGTACCTCGACGAGGACGATGCGGACGCCGTCCGGGTCCTCGATCCACATCTCGACCAGGCCCCACGGTTCGTCGCGAGGCTCGCGGACGATCGTCACCCCCGCGCCGGCGAGGCGTTCGTGCTCCAAATGTACGTCCCTGACCTGCATCCAGATCTGCAGCGGACCCGGCGGCCGGCCGTCTGAGGTCCCAGAAACCTCGAGGAACCCGTGGCCGAGGAAGAACACGAGCCCACGGTGATCCGGCGGCCCGAACTCCCGATACACCGCGAGGCCGAGCACGTCTCGGTAGAACCGCTGACTCCGCTCTGTGTCGGAAGGGCGCAGCAGGACACGGCTGCTGAGTATTTCCATCGGAGACGATCCTTGCCTTGACGTCGGCGTCAGGGATTACCGTCCAACATATGCGAATCGGCGACCTCGCGAAGCGAGCCGGGACGACGCCCCGGGCGCTCCGTTTTTACGAGATGCAGGGTCTGATCACGGCTCAGCGCGCGATGAACGGCTACCGGGAATATGGCGACGACGACCTACGCCTGGTCAAGGAGATCCTCACGCTGCAGAGCATCGGCTTCAGTCTCGAGGACACCAGGCCGTTCGTCGACTGCCTCCGCGCCGGCAACGAGACCGGCGATTCGTGTGCCGACTCCATCGAGGCCTACGAGCGCAAGCTGGCGGAGATCGATGCCTGCATCGCTCGGCTGCAATCGAGACGCGACAACGTTGTTGCCAAGCTCGCCACGGCGCGCTCCAGGCACTACGGACCATGCGTGACGGCGGCCGGACGCCCCGATCACGCAGACCCCACCGATTGACAGGAGGCCTGATTGTCGCCGACCAGCTTGACCGGCGAGGTACGCGCGGTCACCGACGACACCTTCGACGAGGATGTACTCAAGCACGACAAACCCGTCCTGGTCGACTTCTGGGCGGAGTGGTGCCCGCCGTGCCACATGATCGCGCCGATTCTCGCGGAGATCGCACGCGAGCGCGCCGGCTCTCTCGCCATCGTCAAGGTCAACACTGACGAAAACCCGGTCGCCGCGGCGCGTTACCGGGTGATGTCGCTGCCGACGCTGATGCTCTTCCGCAGCGGCGAGCCCGTCCACGCCATCGTCGGGGCGAGGCCGAAGGCACGGCTACTCGCCGAGTTGGACGCAGCCCTGACGCGGTAGCGGCCGAGATCGCGACTCCCGTTTAACGGTCACACTTTCCGTGCGCCATACGTCAGTACGGTGACGGACAGCTTGAACTGCAGAGGAGTGGCATCGGACATGAAGATCAGCAGCATCTCTGGTCTCGTCTATCAAGTACGGGATCTGGACAAGACCTTGGAGTTCTACGAGTCGCTGGGCTTCCGCATGGGGAAGCGGGACGATCACGAAGCAACGTGTTATGTCAACTGGTTCTGGCTGAGGTTCGTCGTGGACGCCGATGGCAGCAGCCGGCCGGAACCCCGACCCACGCTGTACCTCAAAGTCGACGACATCGATGACTATTACGGCGCGCTGCTGGCCAATGGCTTCACACCGTCGACGGAACCGCGGAAGCAGCGTTCCGGCACCCGAGAGTTCCTGATCGACGACCCGGACGGCTACACACTGGCGTTCTTTGCAAAGTAAGCGGCGTCGGCGCCAACGGCGAGATCTGATGGTTACCGGGACCGATGAGGTTAGGGTCAGTCACCGGTCTACACCTGCATAGGAACAGTAACCTCGCTTCGGGAGGCACCAAGGGTGTCCAATACCGAGATCGTCCGTGCGATGTTCGCCGCGTACCTCGCCGGGGACCATGATACGGCCGACCGCCTCCTCGCTGAGGATCTGGCGTTCACGAGCCCACAGGATGACCACATCGACAAGACGGCGTACATGCAACGCTGTTTTCCCACAGCCGGCCGCTTCAGCTCGCACAAGATCCTGCAGCTGCTCGATGCCGACGGAGATCACGTCCTCGTTCTGTACGAGTACGATCTAGCGACCGGCGGCCGATATCGAAATGTGGAATACATCACTGTCCGAGACGGGCAGATCTGCGACGTGCAGGTCTTCTTCGGAGGTCCTGCCCAGGCCCCAGCTCGATGAACATTAGGTTTCTCTGCTTGGCTGAAAAGTTGGTGTTGAGATGACGACGTATGCGTTGGTCCACGGAGCAGGCGACGGTGGTTGGTACTGGCATCTCGTGGAGGCCGCGCTGCGGCGAAGGGGCCATGACGTTGTCGCACCCGACCTGCCGGCCGACGACGAGTCGGCCGGACTAGGCGACTACGCCGATACGGTGATCGAGGCCGTCGGTGGACGCGGAGATCTGGTGGTCGTCGGTCAGTCGTTCGGCGGATTCACCGCACCTCTGGTTGCCGCACGAATCCCAACCAGAGTGCTGGTGCTGGTGGCCGGAATGATCCCATCGCCCGGCGAGTCGCCGGACGACTGGTGGGCCAACACCGGCTACTCGGCTGCGGTCGGGAAGCAGGCGGCCCAAGACGGTGGGCTGACCGGCCATGACGATCCGTACATCAGTTTCTTTCACGACGTGCCCCGCGAACTTGCCGAGGAGGCGGTGCGCAGAGAAAGAGCGCATCCATCCGAGTCCGCTACGGCTGCGCCGTGGCCGCTCATCGCATGGCCGGACGTGCCGACCAGTTTCGTGCTGTGCACTGAAGATCGTTTCTTCCCAGCCGAGTTCATGCGCAGGCTGGTCGCTGAGCGGCTGAGGATCAAACCGGACGAGATCGCCGCTGGGCACTGCGTAGCACTCAGCCGCCCGACGGAGTTGGCGGACCTGTTGGCAGGTTATGCAGCATGACCAAGCTGATCTACTCCGCCATCGCCTCGCTCGATGGCTACCTTGCCGACGCGGACGGCAACTTCGACTGGGCGGTGCCAGACGATCAGGTGCACGCCTTTATCAACGATCTGCAGCGGCCGGTTGGGACGTACCTCTACGGGCGGCGGATGTACGAGGTGATGGTCGGCTGGGAGACGATCGATTCCCAGCCGGATCGGCCGGCATGCGGGAGTTCGCCGTGATTTGGCAAGCCGCCGACAAGATCGTGTACTCGAAGACGCTGGCGCACGTGTCGTCTGCGCGGACGCGGATCGCGCGAGAGTTCGAGCCTGAAACCGTACGGCACCTGAAGGGAACTGCCGAACGCGACCTCTCGGTTGCCGGCCCGAATCTGGCCGCACAGCCTTGCAGGCCGGCCTGGTCGATGAGTGCCACCTGTTCGTCACGCCGATCATCGTGGGAGGTGGGACGCAGGTATTCCCGGACCACGTCCGCGTCGAGTTCGACCTGCAGGACGAGCGGAGATTCGGCAACGGCATCGTCTACCTTCGCTACCGCACGCGCACCTGACGCCTGAAGCGGAAAGAAGTCGGCAGACCACGCGGACCCGGGCTATGGGATTCCGCCCGCTAGGTATCTGGCGATCGCGTCCGCTATCGGCTGGCCGGTGTGCGCTTCGTAGTAGCTGAACGCAGGCGACGGGTTCACCTCGAAGCACACCACGCGGCCGTTGGGAGCAAGACGGAGATCGATGCCGGCAAACGGCAGTTCGAGCGCCTGTGCGAAGGCGATACACCGGGCGGCGACGTCATCGTCCAGCGTCGTCGCAATGAGGTTCGTAGAACCACCCTCGGACTCGGCGTAGCGGTAATCGGTTCGGTCGCTCACGACCTTTGTGGCGAAGACGCGCTCGCCGATGACGTGCACTCGGACGTCCACCCCTGGCACGTACTCCTGGAACTGAACAGGACACCAGCGGATCATGGCCAGGCGGCGCAGGTCGTCGTCTCCCAGTTCCCGGACGATCGACCGGACGCCGCTCGCTGACTTGTAGACGACCCGACGGTGTTCGGCTCGGAACGCCATGACCTGCTCGGGGATGTTGGTCACCAGCGTCGCGGGAACCGAGAAGCCATGGGTTCGGGCGAGCTGCGCCTGGTACGGCTTCGAGGCATTCGAGGCTTGCGGACGCGTTCGGTTGACCACCCGAGCCGGGGTGATGTCCTGCCAGATAGTCAACTTCATATGTACCTCTTGGCAGGCGCGTTCGCGGGACGATCCCGGCCCATCGCGGGACAGGTCTGGCAGCCGGCGGAAATCCATGAGTCGGGTGTACACACCCGTGACGGTGTCGAGCGCGACCCGGGCGTCCGGAAGTGCGAGGAAACCCCGAATCTGCCCACGACTGACTCCGACCCGCAGTTGCCAGTCGGCCCAGCGGCGCTGGTCGAGATGGAGGTAAGCGACGCCGTGCCGGTCCAGTGCTGCAGCGACCTGGGCGATTGGTGGCTCACTCGGGATGCCGCATAGCAGAATCAACTGCCGCTCGCCCCTCTCGCGAAGCACCCGGACAGCGCGTCGAGCGCGGCCTCGCCGCCGAGGCGCAGGTCGGGAAGGAGATCGACGGCGACCAGGCGCTGGGACGTGTCGAAGCCAGCCGCAAGGACATCCGCGTCCGCGAGGCGCGCCAACCGCAAGACGGCGGACTGCGCATACGCGTTCGCGGAGGGCCTGGCGTTGACTACGCGTCCGGCGACGACCAGCAGCTGTTTCGCGACCGGCTTGGGCGCCTGTTCGTGGCCGCTGACGACGTGCTCGGCAACATCCAGGCCGGCTGCCGCGGCGAATAGACACCATTGAGCCCACGGCAGCCATGGCCCCGGCAATCCTGACGCGTCGGGACGCCCCACGAAGGGAACTCCGGCCGCGAGAAGTCCGTGGAGCCAGGACAACGTGATCGCGGCCAGTTCTTGCTGCGCGTAAGCGCGATCGGCCGCTGGCACGCCTGGAGTCAGCGGCTCGGGCACCCCGCGCAGCCGCAGCAGAACTCCGGATACGGTGTCACTGTCGATCACGCGCCCGCCTGGCAGCATGGCCCGCACGGTCGTCGCGGCGTCGCTGATGCGGTGCTCCAGCGTCAGGACGCTGGCAAGCTCGGTAGCCGTGACTACCTGGACCGGCACGGCCAGGCGCCGACGCAGGCCTGAGCCGACCCAGGTGGCCGCTGGGTCTGTCACGTCACACAGGATGAGGATCACGGCGAGCGTTAGCCCTCAGGCAGCTTCTCCTGGTCCTTGAGGTCCTTTTCCTGCTTGGAAGCAGCAGCCTGTTGCTCGAGCTCGGATTCGTCATAACCGAGCGCGCCTGCTCCTAGGTCCGGCCGTAGTTCTTCGCTGATGAAGTGGACCAGCTCGCCCACGGCCGTCTCGAGCGCCGCGAGCCGATCCTCCGTCGTGGCCTCTGCCGGTGCGAATCCACCACCGCGCATGAGTTGACCAAAGCGCTGCTGGTACTCAGTCAGTTTGCGCTCGACGACCTCCTTACGGAGGACGATGTCGCGGAGATTCTTATTCTCGATCATGAACTCCTTGGGGAACTCCTTGGCCTCGAGCTTGCGTTCCTTGACCTCTTTGATCTCCTTGTCCTTGGCCCGGAACTTCTCTGCCTGGTGCTCCTTGAACTCCTTGGCCTCGAACTTTTCCTTCTGAAGCTCCTTGATCTCACCCTTCGCCTTGACACCCACCATCGCTCGGATATCCGGCAAGTTACCGATCCGCTGGGTCGCCGGGCGGTTGGGGGCGTCCTGCTGAGCCGATCCGGTCGAACGGAGCCGGCTTCGAACCTGATCCGGCGTCTTGCGCGCACCGGACGCGTGCGAGATGCCTTGGTAGCAGGCGACCGCGCCGACAACGATCGGGGACGCGCTCGATGTCCCGCTGAACGTGTCGGTGTACCAAACGTCTTCGCTGCCCGACTGCAGGCCGCCGTATCCGGCTGTAGTCACCTCGCGCCCCCAGCCCTGCGTGTCGACCCGGGATCCGAAGTTCGAGAAGTCGAGCCTCGATCGAGCCGGGCCGTGGTCGCGGCCGTGGGTCCCAGGCGGTGGCGCGCCGGCCCCCACCACGATCGCACCGGAGTCACGAACACCGCCTCGGAACGGATTCGACCACGAGCCAGGAAAGCCCGTGGCCGGTGTGTCATAGAGGGCATCGTCGAGGTTCTCGGCTCCGTTGCCGGCGGCTTCGACGACGATCACGCCGCGCCCGATGGCGTACCGGATCGCCGCCCAGTCGTCGGGCCACCACTCCACGGCTATGTAGCCCGCTTGGTCATCACGGCCGGCGAAGTTGTGTCGCGGACCAGGACGGTGCAGCTCGATGAGGATGATGTCGCCGGCCGAGAGGGCGTCCGCCGCCGCTCGAATCGCGCCGGCCGATCCCATGCCGCCGAAGATGGAAATCGCCCGGACATTGGCTTCCGGCGCGATGCCGGTGATGCCGAACGAGTTGATGTCGCCGCCGATCTCCCCGACGACGGCTGTGCCGTGGTTGCGCCAGCGAATGTCGGTTGATTGCGTGCCGCCGATGACGCCGCCCTGGTTCTGCAGCAGGTCTTCGTGCGTGAACCTCCAGGCGCCTTCGATGTCGATGACGCGGACATTGGTGCCGCGCCCGCCAGGCCGGGTCCAGGCCCACCGGGCGTCGATGCCGTCGGTGGCAGCATCGAGATATCCCTGCCGCCCCGTGAAGTCCGGTGTCGCCGGTGGCGTCAACCCGGGTGCCGGCGCTTCGACCTCCTCGACCGCTTCCGCCGGTGCGATCGGCGGCTCCGCGGGCGGCTTGACGTACGCGCCAAGGACGGCGCTATCGGACGCGAGCTCGGCAGCAATGGCATCGAGGTCCCCATTCACGTGCCGGACCGATATGAAGGACGCCAGATCAGGCACGGCAGCCGGTGACATTTCGTCCTGCATGCGGCGCAAGCGATTCGGGCCAAGCCCGAAGGTCTGCTCGTATTCCGCGTCCGCAGGAAGGGTGTCGTTCAAATGAGCAGTGTCCGCGTTGGTGGCCTCGAGGCCGGCTGCGCCGACGGCAATTCCGGCGCGCGGGTCCGTCACGACGATGATTTCGGGCTCCGGCAGAGTGAAGGGACTGCCCTTCGCTCTCGGCGACCGGGATGCGCGCTTGCGGGGCTTGGAATCGGCCATGGTGTGCTCCCCCCTGTGGATTGGGCCGATGGTCTGTTACGCCGGTTCCTCCGGGGGCTTTACGTAGGCTCCGTCGACCTCGGGCAGCTCGAGCAATTCGGCCTGTAGTTCGGCTGCTTCGGCCGGTGGGGCGGTCACCTGCCAGTAGACCGCCAGTGCGGGATCGTCTACGCCGGGAAACTGCGGTGTAATGATCGCCTGGTGGCGTTCGACCGCTTCCGCCACGTTCGGGCTCGGCTCGCCCGACACGTCGTGCAGCACCAGCTGGATAACGACCGGCGTCTCTTCGCCGCCGTGGTTTCCGGAATCATCGAGCCCGTTCGTCACGCTGCCCCCTGAGCACGGAACGGATGGTTCAATGTACTGCCGCATCTCCTACCTGTACATGCTCCCGATGCCGGGTAACTCTAGCCGCCGTCAGCCGGCGCAGTCGCCCGCTTTCGCGGCGCGAATGGCCACTCCTCGAAGGAGTAGCACCGGCCGTCCGCTGCGAACCTAATGATCCACAGATCACGGAATTCCTCCTCAGCTCGGCGCCCGTAGATCACCTCCACACGTACGACGGCAGTGTTGTCGTCGACCGCGACGATGCTGCTGGTCATCTCGAAGGCTTCGTCCGGCCCGTCCCGCTCGGCTTCCCACATCTCGGAAATGGCCGGTAGCCCGATTACCGGCCTGGCGAAAGGCGCCTGCTGGTAGCTTGCCGACTCGGTGAAGATGGCGCCGAGAACCTCCGTACCCGGTGTGCGCCAGGCGCGCTCGTAGGCCGCCACCCATTCCGATACTCGATCCCTTTCCATGTCATTAGCCTGCCAGCTACAACCGGCACCTCGACGTACCGTTGGGGGCACTGACGGATTCGGCGGTTCGTTGATTGAATAAGGGTGAACCGCCCTACCAGGGAGGCCGGTCGATGTCGTGGCTCGTGTGGTTGGCAGCGGCCGTCGTCTTGGGTGTTGCGGAGTTCTTCACGCTGACCCTGGGGTTGGGGATCCTCGCCGCCGCAGCGGTGATCGCGGCCGTCGTGGCTGGTTTGGGTCTTCCGCTGATCGTGCAGGTTCTCGCCTTCGTTTTGACGGCAGCGGGCGGACTGTTGATCGTCCGCCCGATTGCGAGACGCCACATGCGTCAACCACCCCTCACCCGCGACGGGAGCGAGGCGCTCCTGGGACGGCAGGCCGTGGTGGTGCAGGAGGTCACCGCTTTCCGCGGGCTAGTCAAGGTCGCAGGGGAGGAGTGGTCGGCGCGCGCACTCGACGAGAGTCAGGTGATACCCGTCGGAGCGCTGGTTGACGTCATGGAGATCGACGGCGCGACGGCCGTCGTGTACCCGCGGGATCTGCTGCCATGACCGCGTCCCACTGAGAAGCGAGGAGATATGGAACTTCTGGTGCCCATCGTAGTCGCGGCGGTTCTGGTGGTGTTTCTGGTGATCTCCACTGTCAGGATCGTCCCGCAGGCGCGTCGCTACAACGTCGAGCGGTTCGGCCGGTACCGCACGACGCTGCAGCCGGGCCTTAATTTCATCATTCCGATGGCGGACCGGATCAACACCAAGCTTGACGTGCGCGAGCAGGTGTACTCGTCCGAGCCCAAACCCGTGATCACTGAAGACAACCTGGTGGTCAACATCGACACGGTGCTCTACTACCAGATCACCGATCCGCGCGCGGCTGCCTACGAGGTGGCCAACTACCTACAGGCCATCGACCAGCTAACCGTCACCACCCTGCGTAACGTCATCGGAAGCATGGATCTCGAGCGGACGCTGACCTCGCGCGAAGAGATCAACACCCGGCTGCGCACGGTGCTGGACGACGCTACGGGCAAGTGGGGCATTCGGGTGAACCGAGTGGAGATCAAGGCCATCGATCCACCGGCGACGATCAAGGAGGCGATGGAGAAGCAGATGCGGGCCGAGCGCGACAAGCGTGCGGCGATTCTGCACGCGGAGGGGGAGCGGCAGGCCAAGATTCTGACGGCCGAGGGGACAAGGCAGCAGCAGATCCTTGAGGCTCAGGGCGCCCGCGAGGCGGCCATCCTCCGGGCGGACGGCGAGTCCAAGGCAGTGGATCTAGTCTTCCAGTCCGTGCACCGCAACGACGCCGATCCGAAGGTACTGGCTTACAAGTACCTGGAGACGCTCCCGGAGTTGGCCCGCGACGGCAACACCTTCTGGGTGATCCCCGGCGAGCTGACCCAAGCTGTCCGGACGATCACCGAGGCGTTCCGCCGCGACAGCGGTACCGGCGAGGTAGCCACACGAGCCGCTAAAGCAAGCGCTGAGCAAGCCGCTGTTCCGGTCGGAGGAGAGGAAGGGACCCGCGAGCTGACGTCAGGCGACCGGCTCGCCATGGATGCCGCGACCGCTGCCGACCAGGCGGTCAAGGACGCGCGCGCAGCGGTGAGTAATGCAAAGGCAGAAGCGGAAGCGGCCGAGGCCGGTTCGGGCAGGCCGACAGGTAGGGGAGCGCAACACTGAACTGTCGGCGGTTGAACGTCGTCGGCGGGCCTTGCGTGGAGTTGGGTGCAGGTCCCTTCGTTTCGAGATTCGGCCAGCGGAATCTTCCGCTGGCCGATGAGTTTGCGCAGGACTTTGTCTCTCAACGGGTGAGGCGGGCCGAATGAGCCCGCTCGGAAGGAGACACCCAGATGCGCAAGCTGATCGTCTGCAACATCATGTCGCTCGACGGCTACTACGCCGGGCCCGGGGGTGACGTGATGGCGATGCCGTTCGACATGGGATTCGACGAGTACAACGCCGAGCGGTTGCGGTCCGCGAGCACGCTGCTGCTCGGCCGGACGTCATTCGAAGGGTTCAAGGGCTACTGGCCGTCGATCGCCGACAACCCCGACGTCCGGCCGGTCGAGCGAGAGATCTCACGGCTCAACAACGCGATCGACAAGGTCGTGGTGTCGGACACGCTGCGGCCCGAGCAGACGGCGCCGTGGCACAACACGACGATCGTTCGGCGTGCTGAGGCTGCTGAGCGGATTGCCGATCTCAAGAACGAGGCCGGTGGCGACATCCTGATCTTCGGTAGCCACATGCTGTGGAACGGCCTGCTGTCGGCCGGCCTGGTTGACGAACTGCACCTGATGATCGGGGCGGGCGTCGTCGGCGACGGGACGCCGATCTTCGAAGGCAAGGCGCCGGTCTCGCTGCGGCTGCTGGATACGCGGACGTGGGACGGCTCAAGTCTGCTGCTGGCCCGGTACGCCGTTCAGCCTGATTCTCGCCACGCTGATGTGCGGGTATGAACTGCACCGGGCTTCCACAGTGACGTAATGAAAGCTCGCACCCTCGGGAGGCTCGGTGGACGCCTGTGCGAGCGCCTAGGAAAGCTCCAATGGCAGCTCTAACTGCAGGTACAGCTCGGGGTCGATGAAGGCGCTGATCGCTGCGATCCTGCCGTCGCGAAGGGTCAACGCGTTGACGGCGCCGAGCCGGAAGGTGTCGGCGCCGGCTTCGCGGACATAGCAGGCGAAGCCCAGCTGAGCGTTCACTGTGATCGGTACCAGACGCCACTGTAGGGCGAACACCCTATCGGTGAAGAACTGGCCGACGTGCTCACGACCGAGGAACCAGGCCGGCAGCGGCGGCATCGTGAACCGCGCATCCTCGGTGAGCAGCCGGAGGAGTCCGGCGATGTCGGCCTGCTCCCACGCGGTGACGAAGGCGTCCACAAGATCGCGCTGGCCGTCGGCGCCGAGCCTGGCGAGCTCGACCTGTTGTGTAGTGCGCGGGATGCGCTCATCCACCGCCCTCCGAGCCCGCTGCAGCGCGCTGTTGACCGACGCCGGCGTAGTGTCGAGAAGCTCGGCGACCTCGGCGGCGGAGAACTGTAGGACATCCCGGAGGATCAACACGGCGCGCTGCGTGCCAGGCAGGTTTTGCAGCGCGGCGATGAAGGCCAGTTCCACGCTCTCGCGCTGGACGTACCTGGTCTCCGGGTCGGCGTCCCGGACGTCGGCCAGCCCCTCGGTAGTGATCGGCTCCAGCCAGACCGGTCCGGTCACCGGCTCCCCGAGGTCAGCGGTGTCCGTGCGGGGCGGGCCATAGTCAGGGGAGAGGATCCGCCGTGGGCGCCGGTCGATCAACCGCAGGCATGCGTTGGTGGCTATGCGATAGAGCCAAGCGCGCAACGAGCTCCGAGCCTGGAATCCGGGTAGCCCTCGCCACGCCGCAAGGAGGGACTCCTGCACGGCATCCTCTGCGTCCTGGACCGACCCCAGCATGCGGTAGCAGTGGGTGTACAGCTCCCGCCGGTGGCCGGCCACCAGAGCTTCAAAGGCCGCAGAATCGCCCTGCCGTGCTGCCGCGAGCAGGGCTGCGGTGCTGTCGTCCACGGGACGATCATCTCAGCCGGCCGGCCGCGGTTGTCGGAGCGGTCCGTCGTCGGCCATGGACGCTGAACCTCGCCGGATGCCCCGGCCCGTGCCGCTACGCCAGGCGTCATCGCGCCGCGTTGGGTTGCTTGGCCGCGCGTGATCGGCGGGCGGCCCTGCTCAGGCGGCTCGACACCGTGTCCAGATGTTCCACCAGTTCGGAGGGCTCCAGCACCTCGAACTCGATGCCCTTGGCGACCACGTAGATGGCGAGCTCGTCGAGCGAGTTCGACCCGGTATGCAACACACAGGTGTGATCGTCCACCGGCTCGAGTCGCCCCGCTGTCGGCGAGGACCGCTCGGCGACGACGGCAAGTGGTGCGTGTAACAGGATCCTCGCCTGGTAGCGGTACGGCGCCGAGGACACCGCCTGGGATACGTATGCTGCGGCGTCGTCGGGTGGCGTGCGGGGAGAAAAGCGAGCGCCCAAGGTAGGCAGGTTCTCGATCCGGTCGACGCGGAAGGTGCGCCAGTCTGCCCGATCGACGTCCCACCCGAGCAGGTACCACCGTCGCGGGCTGTGTACGAGCCGGTGCGGCTCGACGTGCCGAGGCTGGGCCGACGACTCGCCACGGCTCAGGTAGCGGAATCGCAGCCGCTGGTGGTCACGGCAGGCCGCGGCGATCACGGCCAGGATGCTCGGATCGACGGCCGGCTGGGCTCCGGTCAGCGGCACTGTGGCCGCGTGAAGCGCCGAGACCCGGTGACGTAGCCGGGACGGCAGCACTTGCTCGAGTTTCACTAATGCGCGTACCGATGCTTCCTCGATGCCGCTGACCGTGCCGATGGCCGCGCTCCGCAGACCTATCGCGATCGCGACGGCCTCGTCGTCGTCGATGAGCAGCGGTGGCAGCTTTCCGCCCGGCCCGAGCCGGTATCCGCCGGCAGTGCCGGTTGCCGAGTCGACCGGGTAACCGAGTCCGCGCAGCCGATCGATGTCGCGCCGCACCGTTCGTGGTGTTACCGAGAGCCGATCTGCCAGCTCAGCGCCCGACCAGTCGCGGCGGGCCTGCAACAACGACAGCAGTTGTAGCAGCCGGGCGGAGGTCTCCCACACAGGAGCAATTCTCTCACGAACTTGAGGACAGAAGTTGTCCGCAACACTTCGTAGGTTGATCACATGACGACATACACCGAGATCCGCCCGTTCCGGATCGCCATTGCACAATCCGACATCGACGACCTCAACCGCCGGCTGGCCGCGACTCGCTGGCCAAGTGAGCTGCCCGGGGTCGGGTGGGAGAGGGGCGTCCCGCGCGGTTACCTCCAAGAGCTGGCTGGCTACTGGAGCACGTCGTACGACTGGCGCAAGCACGAGGCGGCGCTCAACGACATTCCCCAATTCACGACCGAGATCGACGGGCAGAACATCCACTTCGTGCACGTCCGTTCGGCCGATCCGGACGCCACGCCGCTGCTGCTGGTGCATGGCTGGCCGGGATCGTTCATGGAATTCGTCGACGTCATCGGACCGCTGACCAACCCGAACGGGCACGGTGCAGCCGGCGCCCCGGCGTTCCATGTAGTGATCCCGTCGCTGCCAGGGTTCGGCTTCTCCGGCCAGACCAGCGAGGCCGGCTGGCATATCCGACGGATCGCGACGGCATTCAACGAGCTGATGCGCCGACTCGGCTACGACCAGTTCGGCGTCCAAGGCGGCGACCTCGGCGCACTGATCGCACCGGACATGGGCCGCATCGGCGGCGACCACGTCATCGGTGTGCACGTCAATGCGGCGACGATGGGATTCATCCCGTTCGGGCCGGTCGATCAGGCAACCCTGGCCGAGCTCACCGACGTCGAGCGGGAGCGGATCGCACGCCGCGACGCCTACCTGAGCGAGGGCAACGGCTACTTCCAGATGCAGGCGACTCGGCCGCAGACGGTCGCGTACGGCCTCACTGATTCACCGGTTGGCCAGCTGGCCTGGATCGTGGAGAAGTTCAAGGAGTGGACCCACGGCGACCTGCCGGAAGAGTCCGTCGATCGCGATTGGATACTCACCAACGTTGCGATCTACTGGTTCACCGGTACGGCCGGCTCGGCGGCAGGCATGTACTACGAGAACATGCACTCAGGACTTTGGCCGACGCCGTCCACCACTCCGACGGGCGTAGCCGTGTTCGCGGAGGATATCGCCATCCGCCGGTACGCCGAGCAGGGAAACAACATCGCGCACTGGAGCGACTTCGAGACCGGCGGCCATTTCGCCGCGCTCGAAACTCCAGGTCTCCTGGTGGCCGATATCCGGACGTTCTTCGCCTCCGTGCGGTCCGCGGATGCACCCGATACAGCACACGCCGTCGTGTGACAAAAAAATCACGATCAGGGTGACTGGGGTGAGGTTCTGACCCCGCCGCAGTCACCCTGATCATGATTTCGCCGGCCGGGTCATGCCGATATATGTGGGACCACCTTGGTACGTCTCGATGGCGGGCTGGACGACCCGGAAACCGAATCGCTCGTAGTAGTTGACGTTCGCCGGGTCGGAAGTCTGCAGGTAGCAGGGCAACTGATCCTTGTCGGCCAATGCGATCCCGGCCGCCATCAGACGCGATCCAGCGCCCTGACGCTGCGCGCGGGGGTGGACGCCCATGGCCTGCAGGTACCACGATGCCTCGGGCGGATGCGCGCGCTCGAGAGCGGAGCCTACCTGCGCAAAGCGTCGCATCGCGCCCCTGACGATCACGGTCATCCGGATGAGCGCCGGGGCCATTCGCACCTTTCGAGCGCTAGACAGCGGGAACGTCCCTGGCGGCATCCACAGCGCAACACCGATGACGCCGTCGCTCTCGGCGATCAAGGCATGCCCATGTGCGGCCGCGTCTCGAACCGTCGCCACCATGAACGGGACGAGGGCTCGACGCCTGGCCTCGGTGTTCGGGAAGACGTGCCTGAAGGCGGGGTAGTCGGCGTGGCTTGCGGCGATCACCGAGCCGGCCGCGGTCGCCTGCTGTGGATTGAGGCGGTTCACCTGCAACGGGCTGCGCGGGTCATCGGTGCGCACGAGCGCCAGATTAGTCTGTCGTCTTGCTCCTACGGAGTTCGGGTTGACGAGCGGCGGATGTGTTCGGCGAGGCCCGCACAATGAGTATTTCGAACCGGATCCGCCATGAGTCGGTTGGTGCCCCGGGCCGTGGTGCTCGCCGTGTCCTGCGTCCATCGGGCTTCTAGTCTGTCCAGATGGCGTCGTTTCGCTTGCTGGCCGGGAGGGTGTGGCTGTATCCGCACGATCCGGATCCGGACAAAGTCCAGCCGTGCGTCGCGGTCATCGCCGACGAGGCCGGCAGCGTCCTTGTCGATGCGGGGCAGAGTCCTTCCCACGCACGGCACGTGCAGGCCGCGATCCAGCAAGCCGGTCTGCCCGCGCCCCGCACAATCGTCTACACCCACCACCACTGGGACCACGTCTGGGGTGCGTGTGCGTGGCCGGGTGTCGAGATCGTCGGGCATCGCGCGGGAGCGCGGCTTCTCGAAGCCGAGGCGGGGCGCCCGTGGAGTACCAGATACTTACGTGACGAGGTGGCGGCCAACCCACGGCTCGGGCCGAGCTTCCGGGCCCGCGAACGGGCGATGCCGTCGTGGGACGGCTTCGTGATCATTCCACCGCATGTCGAGTTCGACACCGCGATCACCCTGCCGGCCGGAGTCGAGGTGCGGCACGTCGGCGGCGGGCACGCGGCGGACTCCACCGTCGTCTGGGTGCCCGACTCGGGTGTCGTCCTGCTTGGCGACTCCTTCTACCCGCCGCCGTACCACTTGCGACAGCCGGGAGACGGCTATGACGCGGGGGTGATCAGCACGGTGCTCGATGCCTACCCGGACGCGGAGTGGTACGCAGAAAGTCACGGTGATCCACAACCGAGGTCTGCCCTGGACGGCTTGTTCGACGGCTTGAGGTAGCCGAAGGCGCGGCGGCGTTCCGTCGGCGCGCGTTCTTTGGCCGAAGGTCCCGCGGACACACCACTGAAGGCCCTACAACTGCTCCTTCCGCGCGTGCTGAGCTGGCAGTTAGTTGACAGCCATGTGAGACGGGGGTGCGGATCATGACGGCATCTGACACAGGACGTTCCGCGGACCTGAAACAGCCGCTGCTGCGAGCGGAGGCTGTGACGAAGATCTACCGGACCGGGCAGCAGGAGGTCACCGCGCTCGACGGTCTGGACATCACAGTCGGCCAGGGGGAGCTGCTCGCGGTCATGGGGCCGTCCGGCTCCGGCAAGACGACGCTGCTCAACTGCTTGTCCGGACTGGACGACATTGACGCTGGGCAAGTGTTCGTTGAGGGTCACGACCTCTTCGCCATGAGTGACCACGAGCGCACTGCGCACCGGGCCAGGACGATGGGGTTCATCTTTCAGGCCTTCAACCTCATCCCGGTCTTCAACGCGGTCGAGAATGTAGAGCTGCCGCTACTGCTTGTAGGAGTGCGAGCCCGCGAGGCGAGAGCACGCGCGCTCGACATGCTGAACAGGGTCGGTCTGGGTGAGCGCGCATCGCACCGGCCGAACGAGATGTCCGGCGGTGAGCAGCAGCGGGTCGCCATTGCGCGGGCATTGGTGGCCAGACCGGCGATCGTGTGGGCCGATGAGCCGACGGGGAACCTCGACACCGTCATGGCGGCACAGGTCATGGATCTGCTCCGGCAGCTCAACGAGGAAGGCCAGACGATCGTCCTTGTCACCCACGACCCCGGAATCGGTCACTCGGCCAAGCGCCTGGTGCGGATGCTGGACGGCCACCTCGTCCACGACGAGGTGAAAGAACGCGTTTCGCGGTGAGGCACCATGTATCCAGAATTGCTGCCGTGGCTCGTCGGACTCTTCACGACTGCGGTACTTCTCACCGCTTTCCTGCTCACTAGGCCGGTCCTTCGCCGGCTGGCGATGCGGCAGGTCGTCCGCCGTCCAACAGAGACGGTGCTTGTGGCTCTCGGTTCGGTGCTGGGGACGGCGCTTATCGTCGCGAGTCTCGTGGTCGGCGACTCGCTCGATCGTTCGGTCCGCCAGGTTGCGTATGACGTGCTCGGCCCCGTCGACGAAACCGTTCGCTCGCTGTCGCTGGATCAAGGCGCCGAAGTTGCCAGCCGGCTCGCGCCGCTGGCCGACGATCCGCGGGTGGACGGCGTGCTGACCGTCTACGGCGACCAGGCACCGGCCGTGGCCGAGGGTGGCGGCCGGACCGTTGCCGAGCCGCGGACCCTGGTGTGGGAACTCGACTTCGACGAAGCGGCCAAGTTCGGCGAACCGCATCCGTCCGGGCTCGAAGTCAGCGACCCTGGAGCTGACGGCGTAGTGATCAACGACAACCTCGCCGAGCGCCTCGGCGTCGCAACCGGTGATCAGGTGACCTTCTACCTGTATAAGCAGCCGTTCGACGCCGTGGTAAGCGCCGTCGTGCCGGCTGAGGGCCTGGCCGGCGTTGGCATTGGGGCATCGGTCAACAGCAACGCGTACTTCTCGCCAGGGACACTGACCGAGGCCGCGGCAGCAGCTGGACGCGAGCCGGCGACGACGACGTTCGTCTCCAACCTTGGTGATGTCGAGGACTCTGCTGCGCTCACCGACGAGGTCACGGCCGCGATGGAGGACGCGCTCGGGTCACTCGTCGCAGAGGGAGCTGCGGTCTCTACACCGAAACAGGAGGTCCTCGACAACGCCGAGGAGACCGGCGCAATCCTGGGTTCGGTGTTCCTGTTCATCGGCAGCTTCTGCATCATCGCCGGGATCCTCCTGCTGGTGAACGTGTTCGTCATGCTGGCCGGCGAGCGGCGCGGGCAGCTCGGCATCATGCGGGCCATCGGGCTGCGTCGCCGGTACGTGACGGGGCAGTTCGCCATTGAGGGTGCGGTGTACGCGGCGATCGCTGCGGTCGCCGGCGCGCTCGTCGGCGTGGGCATCGGCCGCATCGTCGTCAGCCTCGCGATGCGCATCCTGAACAGCTACGAGGCCGGCGAGAATCAACTGGCGATCGTTTTTCACGTCTCTCCGGCGAGCATTGTCAACGGAGTCACCGCCGGTTTCGTCATCGCGTTCGTGACTGTCGTGATCACGAGCGTCAGGATCGCCCGAACGAACATCATCGCGGCGATTCGTGACCTGGAACCGCCGGTCAAGCACCGCACCAGATCGCGCTTGACCGTTCTCTCCGCCGTGGCCACGGCTCTGTTCGCGGCGGCGTCGGTTCCGGCGATAGCGGCCAGCGCGGGCGCCGCGACCTACCTGTTCCCGTCGCTGGCGGCGGTGTCGGCAGTGCCGCTGCTGGCCCGGTTGATGCCGCTACGGACGGCGCTGACGGTCGCCGCGCTGGCGGTGCTCGGGTGGGCCCTGCTCGCCAACACGGTACGGCCGGACATATTCGATGACGCGTCCACCGCGACATATGTGGTGCTCGGCTGCGCGCTCGCGTTCGCGGCGGTGACGCTGGTCAGCCTGCACCAGAGGTTCATACTGCGTCCGTTGCGCCGCCTCGTCGAGCGCCCGACGCAGTCCGGCCTGGCCGCACGCTTGGCGATCGCGTACCCGACGGCCAAGGGCTTCCGGACCGGCTCTACGCTGGCGATGTACTCCGTCGTGTTCCTGGTGATAGTGCTGATGACGCAGATCATGACGATCATGAACAACGGCGTCGATCGGGCCGTCGCCAGCGCTACCGCAGGCTGGTCGGTGCGGGTGGACTACAGCGCAAGCGCTCCAGTCCAGGATCCAGAGGCTGAGCTTGTCGCAGGCGAGTTCGAAGGGCGAGTTAATGAGGTCAGCCCGCTCGTCGTTGGCGAGGCGATGGGTGACGATCCGCGGGTCGAGGCCGGCCCGCCGCTGCCCGTCGTAGCCATCGGCTTCTCCGAGCAGCTTGCGGCGTCACCATTGGAGTTGGACAGCTACCTTCCTTCGCTTCCGGATGCGCAGGCGGCCTGGGATCTGGTGTCCGCCGATCCGCAGTACGTCTTCGTGGACACGTTCTACGGCTCAACTGGCGGGCCACCTGGCGAAACTGTTGCGCCGGGATCGGTGATCACACTGACCGATCCACGAACGGGCGGCCAGAGCGAACGAGTGGTAGCAGGAGTGGTCGCAGACGGCACGGCCTTCTACAACATCACTGGTGCGGGCTTCCGATACCCCATTCTGATGAGCGCTGCGGCCGTGGGGACGCTGGGTATCGACGCCGCCCGGTCGAGCGCCCTGCTGCGGGCCGCGCCAGGGGAGGACGTCTCAGAATTGACCACCGCACTTCAGGGGGCTTACCTGACCAACGGCCTGGTAGCTACCGACCTTCGCGCCGCAGTCGAGGAGAGCTACGCGTCGACTAACCAGTTCTTCCGGCTCATGCAGGGCTACCTTGCGCTGGGCCTTCTCGTGGGCATCACCAGCCTTGGCGTCATCATGGTGCGCGCGGTCCGAGAGCGCCGTCGCGCCATCGGCGTGCTCCGGGCGTTGGGTTTCCAGGCCCAGACCATTCGGAGGGCATTCCTGGTCGAGAGCACGTTCGTCGCGGTCGAGGGCGTGCTGATCGGCACGGTGCTCGGCGTCATCACGACGTGGCTGCTCTATCGCAACAGCGCGGCGTTCGCGTCGTTCGACGCGCCGTACCCCATCGCGTGGACCCAGATTGCTGTGCTGATCGGGGTGACGCTGCTCGCCTCGCTCCTTGCCACCGTCGGTCCGGCCCGCCGCGCTGCGGCAATTCGTCCTGCCATCGCCGTGCGCGTTGCGGAGTAGGCCGCGGGTTGATCACTTGCACAGCAGGTCATCGGCGAGCGCCGGCAGGCCAGGATCGGCTGGGCTGACCAGGTTGAACGCGATCACCACACCCCGGCTGCCACCGAGGTCAGCCAGGGCTAGCGAGACCGTCCCATTAACGCTGCCGCCGTGGCCGAAGAAGGTGCCGCAGGAGAGGTCGTATCTCGCAAGGCCGAGCCCGTACGTGGAGTTGGACTGCGGTGTCATGGTCGTCATCTCGTGGACGAGGTGTTGCGGCAAGAGCCGGCCCGAGACGATGGCCTGCATGATCGTCAGCAGTTCCTCGCCGGTCGAGATGACACCGCCGTTGCCGCCGTTGCCGAACCCGATCAGATCGTCAGTGACGTCGTCGTACATGCCCTCCCGGCGACCCGGTACGTAGCCGCGCAGACCTGGTGACTCGGTGTCGGGCGGTGCGAGCGAAGTGTTCTCCAGGCCGAGGATTTCGACGATCCGCTCGCGCAGCAGTACGGCTAGCGACGTCCCGGTCACCGCCTCGAGCACCATGGCAGCCAGTTGGTAGTTCGTGTTGCTGTAGTGGTAGCCGGTGCCGGGCTGGAAGTAGCGGTCATGGGTCTCGGCAAGAGCGACCAGCAGTCGGTCCGGAGCGATCACCGGCTCGCCGTCGCGGTAGCGGCGCACCAGCGATCTCGCCTCGCTCCGCATCGCCTGATCCGCGAGCCGATCGATGTCGGCCGGCGCCCCTTCGTTGATCTGGTCGAAGACACCGCTCGTGTGGTCGAGGAGCATCCGGACGCTGACCGGCGGGTCGGCTCGCAGAACCTCTGGAACAAGATCGCTCACTGTGTCGTCCAGCGACACGTCCCCGTTGGCCACGCCGTCGAGGACTAGAGTCGCGACGATCGGCTTGGTGAGGCTGCCGACGCGAAACCGCGTGGTGCGGTCGATTTCGGTGCCGCTGACATCAGCGACACCGGACACGCCGTGCCACTCCTCGTTCCCAACCCGCACCACAGCCAGCCCGCCAAGTGATCCGTACTCCTCGCGTCGGTGATCCAACAGCAACTGAGGATCGAGTGGAGCATCCCGTGTCGTATGGGCGGCCCAGCCTGGCTCTGCTGTCGGCGGGCTTGCTTCGGTTCCACCGCCGATGCAGGCCGGGAGCCCGACCAACATGCCGAAAGCCCAGATCGCGACCAGGCCTGGCCGGCGCCTCATTGCACCAGGGTGACTCTTCGGCGACCGAGGTGGAAGTGCTCAACCGAGTCATCGAGGCTTTACGTTTGTCGCCATGCGCATCGGGATCGTCGGACTCGGCGAGATCGCTCGGAAGCTCTACCTGCCGCTGCTGCTCAACCGGCCGGACGTAGACGTTGTCGGTGTGATGAGCCGGTCACCTGACAACGTGGCCCAGGTCGGGCGCCAGTACCGGATCTCGAACTTGTTCACCGACCTGGATGAACTCCTTGCGGCGCGTCCTGATCTCGTCTTCGTCCATGCTGCCACCGCTGCCCACCATGAGCTGGTCTCGGCCTGCCTGGAGACAGGGGCGAGCGCCTACGTCGACAAACCTCTCGCCTCGAACCTGGCCGATTGCGAGGACCTGGTGCGTCGCGCGGATCGTGCCAGTCGGCTGCTCGCCGTGGGGTTCAATCGCAGGTTCGCGCCGATGTACGTCCGTGCGCGGGACTGGCTGAGCGGTGGGCTGCGGTTTGCGGTGATGGAGAAACACCGAGCCGCACTCCATGATCAGACGACGCGGCAGGCCGTGTTCGACGATCTCATCCACGTGCTGGACACAATGTGTTGGCTGCTGGGCGAGCGCGTTGAACTCGCCGCCTCGGACATTCGGTTGGATCCGACCGGGTGGCTCACGCTCGCAGTTGGCACTGTCCAGTCGCCGGACGCCACCGGTTCGTATGCCATGGCCCGGGCCGTCGGTGCTGACACCGAACGGCTCGGGCTCCACGGCAGCGGACGATCGGCCGAAGTCGTCGATCTCGAACAATGCGTGTTGGACGACCGAACGGACGGGCGTCGCGTGATCACGTTCGGCTCGTGGGACACGGTCGCGGAGCGGCGCGGCTTCAACGCGCTGGTTCAGCATGTCCTCGACACGGTCGATCGCCCGGATGACTGTGAAGTCAGCGGCGCTCAGGTTCTCGCGACCCACCGCCTGGCGGAGTCCATTGTTGAATCGGCGGCGTCGAGCTGACCTGGCGGGCGTGAGCGCCGCTCAGCCGTGCCGCATCACCCAGATCTGGAGCCCATCGACCACTGTGGACTCGGTGACGTGCCAGCCCGCCTTTCGGTAGAGCTCGATGTTGCGTTCTTTCGTCGTCTCGAGGTAGGCCGGCAGGCCGGCTGCAGCGGCGAGGTCGAGCCCGGCCGTCATGGCGAGCCGGCCCCATCCCCGGCCGGCGTAGCCAGGATGCGTCGCCAGAACTCCGAGGTACCAGTGCGGCCTAGGCGGCAGCGCGGCGTACACGACGGCGCCATACCGGTCCAGTCGCTCGAGTGATGGCTTAGGCAGGTCCAGGGTGATCTGCTCGTGACCGTTCGCAGCGTTACCGTCACTCGTCCGCGGACCGTCCCACATGGCGACCGCCGCGCCATTCTCGACGACCCATACAGTGCCCCGATGAACGCGCTGGTCGAACAGGTATCCGGCGAAGGCCGCCGCCTGATCGATGAACGTCGCCTCGTCGGGGAAGAAGTAGCGGAAAGCTGGATCGGCGGCGAAGGCCGACACCACGGTCTCCACGACGCTTTCGCGCGCTGCCGGTGTGGCCTGAATGACCTCGGTGTGGCTCACAGGACGAAGATATCGCCAGGAGCCGAAGCACTGGGTATGGCAGCAGAGCTGGACAGAAGGCTGACAGCCGTATCGGCACCGCATTGACGGCCACGGGCTAACCCAGCGGCAGCTCAGCGATCGTCCGCCACGAGTTCGGCGCCTTGGCCCCAACCATCACCTGCACCGTGGTGACCTCCAGCCGGATCGGAAGGTGGGCCAGGACGTCCAACTCCGCCGCCTGAAGCTCGTTCACCGGTGCGTCGTGCCCCACCGTCAGGTGTGGCATCACGTCATCGAGCTGACCGCCGTACGGAGGGCACTCGGGGAAAGCCTGCCAGACACTCGTCATCAGCGAACGAAACGAGGAGGCGGGCACCGGGGCGAGCCATAGGACGTCCGTCCCGAACCATCCCGTTCTTGGCAACTCGGCTCGAAACCGGGGGACGGCCGCAACGGCCCGACCGAGGCGCTCCAACACCCGCTCGTCGATCGCCGGCGGTGGAACGAACGGATATAGCACCGTGACGTGGGCCGGCACGCCCCAGCCTGCGGCCAGATCGAACCGCCGACGATGTCTAGCGACTGCGGGCTCGGCCGGCGGCACGACGACGAGCACGGCGCTCTCGGTCGGCTGATACATGGCCGAAATCTACCGAGCAGTCGAGGCCCGTTCGATCGGTTCCGAGTCGTCTGCAGGCTCGATGCCCGAGGCGTTCGCCGAGGCGACCGCTCGGCCGAGTTCAGTCAGGACATGACGCACTGCGTGGCCGTCCCGGCGAGTCATGACCATCCCTGCACCTCGCAGCGCGGTGGCATGGGTCGACGCGGATGCGACGCTGATGCCGACCGCCCGGGCGAGCTCGGTCGTGCTGTGTTCAGTCGTCAGTGCCTGCAGTACCCGGGCTCTGGTGGTACCGAATACCGTCGCCAGCCCGTTGTGGTGATTGTCCGCAGGCAGTTGCGCCCAGCTCGCGGGGTGGATCGGGTAGACAAGAGTGGGTTGTCGCCAGGAAACCGGCACGGCCGAACGGGTCCAGATCGAGGGCATCAGCCGTAACCCTCGCCCCTCGAGATCGAAATCCAGTTGGCCCGGAGCATCAACGTCCAGGCCGCCATCCCGCCATCGGATCTGCGGGTGGAGGGAGTTCAGCGTGGCTTCGGAGCCATCGATCGCGAGCTGCCGTGCCCGTGCCGTGAGCTCGGCCGACACGACCTTCTGGATGCTGGGCCACAGGGGAGCAAGCACCTGGTCGTGATACACGCGCAGGGCGACCGCCAGCTCCTCGAGGGCCTGGCGGCGGCCGCAGGCGAGATCGCTGAGCCAGGCTGACGGTGCGGTGGTCCAGCGCATCTCGGCGAGCTCGGCGCGGATCTTCGTCGCCGGCGTGGAGAGCACCGTGTCAAGGGCTTCGTCCAGGCAACTGCTGCCTTCCGGCGCCAGGAACGTGGGGACGCTGCCATGCGCAGGTATCAGTTCCTGAAGTCGGCGTGCCTGAATAGGGATGGGCGTCCGCCGTCGCCGCCACAGCCATCTGAACTGGCTGGCGGGCTGCTGGAGCACCTGGATGCTGATCGGCAGTTCGCAGTACGGCGTCCCAACGGCGAACGTCGTGCGGGCGAGATCAGCCAACCCCAATCGAAGCCGCACTGCCTCGCTCCATTCCGGCCATCGTTTCAGCCATACCCGAAAGGTTTGCACGTTCCTGGTCTCGCTGTCGATGCTCGGAACGAGCGTTGCTCGTAGCCATCGCCAGACCAAGCGGAAGGATTACCACTATGCACAAACCGGCCCTCGCCTTGGCCATCGGGCTTCTCGCCGGCCTCGTGGCCGCTCCCGTGGCGGCCGCAAATCCGTCCGAGAACGCGGAGTGCTTCGGGGTTGTGTCATCCCAGCGCGCCGTGGCCGATCACGACATCGGGCAGCATGCGTCGGAGCAAGAGGAGCCTCGCCTCGGGCTTGGCAACGTCACGCGGCTCATCCTCGGCGACGATGCCAAAATGGGCGACTTCGGCGCGTTCCTCGGTGAGATCGACGGGATCCCAGAAACCAGTTGCCCTTGATCCCGCCCCCAGTCCCAGGACGCCGGTGAGTGGCGTCCTGGGACGTTACGTTTGGGGTGACTGACGGGACTTGAACCCGCGACATCCTGGACCACAACCAGGTGCTCTACCAACTGAGCTACAGCCACCATGGTCCGCGCCCTCAGACCCGAGGGACGCGGCCGCACAAGTATACGGCTTTGTATGCCGTACCTGTTATTCCGTTACAGTCACCCGTGGGTCGCGCGTCTCACCTGCGAGGACGGCTGCCGCTGCGGCCTTGGCCTCCTCGCTCGTCGGGCCGGGTATTGGGACGAAGGCGGTCATTCGGTAGTACCGCAGCTCGTCAATCGAGTCTTGGATGTCACCGAGCGCGCGGTGATTGCCGGTCTTCGTCGGGCTGGCGAAGTAAACCCGCGGGAACCATCGGCGGACGAGCTCCTTGATCGACGAGACATCGACGTTGCGGTAATGCAGCCAGCCCTCGACATCCGGCATGTCGCGTGCGAGGAAGAGCCGGTCCATGTGCACGGTATTTCCCGCCAGCGGGGCCTTGCTCGGCTCGGGGACGTGTTCGCGGATGTACGCCAGCACCGCTGCCGTCGCTTCGTCCAGCCTGACCCCGTTCGGCAGCTCGTCCAGCAATCCGCTGGTCGTATGCATCTCGCGCACAACCGCAGGCATGTGAACAAGCGCCTCGTCTGGCGGGCGGATGACCAAGTCGACGCCTTCCCCAAGAATGTTCAGCTCGAAATCGGTTACGAGTACGGCCACCTCGACGAGGGCATCGCGGGTCAGATCGAGACCCGTCATCTCGCAATCGATCCAAACAAGGCGGTCGCTGTTCACATCAGCCACCTTAGCCGTCACCACGCTGGCTGCCGGGCTACTTGCGCCGCCGCCGGCCACGGCGGGAGTCGGCTGCTGACGTGGGCGGGGAGGGGACGTCCGCAGCGCTGGCAGGACTGCCCGGACGGTCGGAGTTGGGCGTCCGCCGCGAGATCACCGCGGACAGCACGATGATGATGAAAGCCGCCAGCACGATAAGAGCCACGTGCCAATACGGCCGGCCGCCGAGGATGAACACGGCGCTCGAAATTGCCGCGGCGAGCAATGTGTAGATGGCAACCTCGGTCGTTGAGGGAACGATCCTAGCGATTTCGTTCCCTGTACGACCTCTGGTGATCGCCCGCGTCGTGTCATCCGTTGGCCACCCATTGCTGGGCAGGGTGAGCGGCGCTGTTTCCCCGTAGCTTGGATGGCCATTGGCTGGCTCCGCGGCGACATGGTTCTGAGTTGTGCGGTCGTAGGAGTGGCGGGGGGTTCTGCCGGCGTACCACTCACGGTCAGGTGGGTCGGGATATGGCACGGCTGGTGCGCTGGAGTACGGCTGCGATGCCGGAGTCACGCGACGCCGGCGGCCAGCGGACCGGTGTTTGGCCAGGGTCGTCTCCTCCGTTCGATCGAATCACTGCTGAACCGAGCCACCGGCTCAGCGGGAGGCACAGGGAGTGAGGTGGCAGCATGCTACGCCTGCTCGGCGCCGACGTCTGTCACGAGGTTGTCGGCGGATGCGGCTACGGTGTCGGGGTCAGCGATCGAGGAGATGAGGTCATGGCTGGATTACGCGACGTGGTGTTCGACGCTCACCACGCGCTCACCCTTGCTCGGTTCTGGGATTCGGTCCTGGATTCGCATACGCTTCCGCCGTTCGACGACGACGATCTGGCCTGGTTTGCTGAGCGCGGGATTGATCCGGAGAACCCCACGAGTGTCGGTCTCGACCCGGTAGCCGGCGAAGGCGGGCTGCGCATCTGGTTCAACACCGTGCCTGACCCGACTCCTGGAAAGAACCGGCTCCACATCGACATCAACCTGCGAAACGACGGCGAATTGCAGCGCGTGCTCGATCTCGGCGCGACCGTGGTGTCACGGCCCGAGGAGCACGGCGAACGATGGTGGATTCTGGCCGACCCAGAAGGCAATCAATTCTGTGCGTTCCCGCCCGAATGATGGTGCCCAGCCTGGCCACCATTGTGCTCGACGGAGAAGAGCGTCCGGCGGTCGTGCATCCTGAGCGGGGGGTTGCGCTCGTCGACGAATTGATCCACGACCCGCCGAGTGACCTGATGGCCGTGATCTCCGAAAGGCGGTACGACGACGTGGTCCGCGCCGCCACAGCCGCAACGGACGCGGCGTACCGCCCAGAGTCGGAGGTGACGTTTACCGCGCCGTACCGCCGTCCCCGCAAGATATGGGGCATCGGGCTCAACTATGTCGCCCACGCCGCCGACCTAGCCGAGACGGTGCCGGAGGAGCCGGCGTCGTTCATCAAGGGAGATCACACGATCATCGGCCCGGGGGACCCGATTCCCGTGCCGCTGCAGAGTTCGCGCACTACCGCTGAGGGAGAACTCGGCCTGGTCATCGGCCGGTTGTGCCGCAATGTGCCCGAGTCGGCCGCGCTTGACTACGTGTTCGGCGTCACGACGGTGCTCGACCAGACGGCCGAGGACATCCTGCGGCGCAACCCGCGATTCCTGACCAGGTCGAAGAACTTTCCAGGTTTCTTCTCCTTTGGGCCGACCATCGTCCCGCTAGCGTCGCTGCTCGACCGTGGCCCGCTGGAAGATGTTGAGGTGTCCACGGTGGTCAACGGCGTCGACACCCGCGTCAACACGGTTCGGAACATGCGCTACTCGCCGGCGTTCCTGGTCAGCTTTCACAGTGCGGTGATGCCGCTGTTTCCGGGCGACATCATCTCGACCGGCACTCCCGGCGCCATCCAAATCCGGCCCGGAGACGTGGCCGAATGCCGGATCCGAGGTGTCGGTGTGCTGCGTAACCCGGTTGTGCAGGGCTGAACCCAGCGGGAAGCAAGCGCTGGTCGCTCCGTGAATTCGCGCAGGTTGCTGCGGCCCTCTTGGATGGGTTTACGGCAGTTGCCTTCGAGGAACAGCAAGTAATGCAAGGTGTCCGTTGTCACGGCAGGAACGTTTGCCGAAGAGCCTCCACAATGCACAACAGCCCGATGAAGGCCACTGGACCGCCGCCCCAGGCAATCGCACGGGCAACGCCCCGGCTGGCGCCCTCCCGTTGAAGGTTTCTGCGTGCAGGAGAGAAGCCGCTAAAGGCAGTAGGAAAGGCGACGATCAGCAGCGGACCGTAGAGCAGCGCGGCCGGTACCACTGTGACGGCCGCCCAACGCGTATCGCCGGCAATCGAGCCGATCAGGCTGCCGAGCAGCCACAACAACAAGAACCCGCCGAGTGCGCTCGCGTGGACGCCAAACGCTATTGCCGCGCCGCGCCAGCTATTGTTCCGCGCCAGGGATACAAGCTGACCGGCGAGTCGTTTCTCTATCCTGATTCCCCAATAAACCGACCAGACCAGCAGGCCGATCGCAACCGCCGAAAACCACCCGAGCCTCGACACGTCCTCAGTCTGACAGCCGATCATCTACTGGAGCAGAGAGCGGAGGATAGGTCGC
>DASTNZ010000074.1:0-9737 GCA_035762665.1 Jiangellaceae bacterium
ATACCAACGTGGTCGAGCAGCTAAACGACTGGCTGCCGGGTTGGCTCAACTGACCTGCAGAGCCAGACGTCCAGCGTGGGCAGCCGATGTGAGAGCGACAACCCCGGGCGCCTGGACCGAAGCCTGGCCAGGCACCGGTCCCAGGGCAATCGAACAAGTAGCCGATCAGCGAGTATCGCGATGCTTATCGCGGTCGTTTGATCTGACGGCTCACCGCTCCATCGGTCTGGTTGACCGTTAGTTGCCGGGCGAGGTGGCGAAGGCTACGAGTGGTGTTCGGCGACCGGCAAGGGGTTGTCTTGCTACCGGATAGGCTCTCGCGGATGAAGGTCTTGATGGCCAGCAGTTCCGGTCACGTAGGCCGGCCGAATGAAGACTTTGTCGGCGCTGTGCCAGGCGCCGTGGTGCTACTTGACGGCGCTGGAATTCCGGGGACCGACTCGATCTGTCGTCATGGAGTCGCCTGGTACTCACACACTCTCGGCGTGACCCTTCTCGGGCGGCTGTCCTGCGAACCTGGAACGGACCTGGTCGCAGCTCTTGCCGATTCGATCGCACAGGTATCCGGGCAGCATCGCCACACCTGCGACATCGCCGACCCCAGCAGTCCCCAGTCAACCGTGGCGATCATTCGATTCGACGCAGATCGGGTGGACTTTCTGGTGCTCGCCGACGTCTTCGTCGTCCTGGACTGGTCCGAAGCTGGACCGCAGGTGGTCACCGACTCGCGCGAGGTCGACGTGCGAGGCGAATGCTCGTCGGTGCTCCGCGGCCTGCCCACAGGCACGCCCGAGTACGAGCGGACGAAGCTATCGGTGATCGACGCGCTACGGGCTCGGCGCAATCAATCCGGCGGATACTGGATCGCCAAGGACGATCCACAGGCGGCCATGCAGGCCGTCACCGGCAGCGTTCCTGTCGGCCAACTGGACGGCGCCGGCCTGCTCAGCAACGGCGCCAGTCGGATTGTCGATCCCTACCGCCTGGCGGAATGGCCAGCCGTGCTCGACCTGATGCGCACCAACGGTCCCGACGAGATCCTCCGACGAGTCCGCGAAGCTGAGACCGAGGCCCGGGCCACCGACGCAATCCCTGACATCGGCCTTCCCGACGACGCGACTGCTGCCTACAGCGAACCCGCTGAACGATCAGCACATCCGCACCCGACATGACCCGTGATCTCCCCGGCCGGAGGCAATCGTCCGAGTGAGGCCGGGAGCGGCCGCGACTGTCTGCCTTGAACTGATCAGGTTGCCGGCTCGCGACCCGTAGCCCCGCCTGGGACAACGAGCGCGGTTTCATAGGCGAGAATGACGAGCTGCACGCGGTCGCGGAGGTCTAGTTTATGGAGGATGTGGGCGACGTGCGTTTTCGCCGTGTGCTCGCTGACAACGAGCGTTGCGGCGATCTCCTGGTTTGACAGCCCCCGGGCGAGGAGCTTGAGCACCTCGAGCTCGCGCGGGGTGAGTTCCTGGACTTCGGGTGGTGGCTCGGCCCGCGGCGATCTGCGGGCGAACTGCTCGATCAGCCGCCGGGTCACCGAAGGAGCGAAGATCGAGCCTCCGTGGGCCGCTACCCGGATTGCCGCCACCAGCTGGTCCTCTGGTGCGTCCTTGACGAGGAACCCGCTCGCGCCCGCCCGAAGCGCCTCGTAGACGTACTCGTCGAAGTCGAAGGTGGTCAGCACGATCACGCGCGGGGGAGGCTCCGGGCCGGCCAGGATGCGACGCGTGGCCTTGAGACCGTCGAGGGCCGGCATACGGATGTCCATGAGGACGACGTGCGGCCGGAGCTGTCTCGCCCGTTCGACCGCCTCGAGCCCATCGGCGGCCTCACCAACCACCTCCAGGTCGTGCTCGGCCTTGAGGATCATGCGGAATCCGGCGCGGACGAGCCGCTCGTCGTCAGCGAGGAGGATCCGGATGCTCACGATCGGTCCGAATCGAGTGGCAGGCACGCCCGGAGGGCGAAGCCGCCCCCGTTCCTGGGGCCGACCTCGATCTTCCCGCCGTATACAGAGACGCGCTCGCGCATGCCGACCAGCCCGTGCCCCTTCTCCATCGCTGGCGTCCCCCCTCGGCCCGTGTCGGCAACCTCGAGCTCGAGGTCGTCTTTGCCGTACCGGATGATCACGCGGGCCATCGCAGGACCTGCATGCTTGAGCGCGTTCGTGAGGGCCTCCTGGACAATCCGATACGCGGAGAGATCGACTCCCGGCGGCAGCTCGACCGGCTCACCCTCGATTGAGACAGCAACCGGGAGCCCCGCCTCCCGCACCTGCGCTGCGAGGGCGTCCAGGTTCCGGAGGCTCGGCTGCGGGGCGAGTGCGATCTCCTCGTCGTCACTTCGTAGCATCCCGAGCAGGCGTCGCATCTCGGCCAGCGCTTGGCTTCCTGTTGCCTCAATCGTGGCGAGGGCCTCGCCGGTCTCTGCTGGATCGGTCGCGAGCGAGCGCCGCCCACCGCGGGCCTGAACGACAATGACGCTTATCGCGTGGGCGACGACATCGTGGAGTTCGCGCGCGATCCGGATACGCTCCTCGGCGACAGCTGCGCGCGCCTTCTCCTCCCGCTCACGCTCGAGGTCGACGGTGAGCCGCTCGAGAGCATGCTCGCGCCCGCGCCGGTAGCGCATCGCCCGCCCAGCCAGCCAGGCACCGCCCAGAATCATCGCGATGAAC
Source organism: Jiangellaceae bacterium (assembly GCA_035762665.1). GTDB lineage: Bacteria > Actinomycetota > Actinomycetes > Jiangellales > Jiangellaceae > JASLBX01. The sequence goes on from DASTNZ010000074.1 coordinate 2,681, forward strand.
AGAAGATCTCCCAGCGAGAACTGCTCAGCCGCATTGGCTGCGATCAGCGCGACGACGCCTGCTACTCCGATCGATGCGTGCAGCCCGCCCGTATACGCCCCGACCGAATAGACAGCGACGACGAACGCGACAGCAGGGGTGGTCGCGGCGTCGAGCACTGGCACGAAGTCCGCCACCACCGACCCAGCGATCGCAACAGCAAGAACGGCGAGCGGTGCGCGTCTCCGCCAGGCGAGTGAGAGCGTGAGGACGAGTCCGACGGCGCCCGCGAGCACTCGTTCACTCGGCGAGAAGACGTCCACGGCGACATCGCCCGGCGGGTGTGAGGGATCGATCGCCCACACCTCGATCTCGAGAAGAACGAGGAGAGTTAGCGCGAGTGCCCAGTCGCCGTAAGCCCGGACCAATGGCGGGAGCTCCACGCGAGTGAGGCTAGCGCGGTACTCGCCCCTCCGCCTCAGCCGCCAGAGCGATGCTCGGTCCAAAAAATCGCTCGTCAGCGCGACGAAGGATCACTACGGCGACCGACGACGCCGGGCAGGCGGCCTGCTTACCGTCCGAGTGGTGACCCAATCGACACGAGGAGAGTCCCGATGAAGCGTCTACTAGTTCTCACAATCGTGCTCGCCGTCGGCCTCAGTACCGTGGCCGGATGCGGCGTCGACGACCGACTTTCGCGTGAGGAGTTCAGCCAGCGGCTTCAGAGCATCGATCAGCGAGGCAGCGAGGTGTACGGCCGCGTCGCCGATCGCGCTGCCGACCTTCAACCCGACCAACCGCTCCCAGCCGACATCAAGCAACCACTGAGCGAGCTGGTCGAGTTCCAGCGGCAAGCCGCCACCGAGCTCGAGGCTATCAATCCTCCAGAGGGTGCCGAGGAGGCGGTGGAGACGCTGACCGAGGCATTGCACGAGCGAACCGAGACCATCGAACAGGCCATCGAGGCGGGACGTTTCACCCGGACGGAGTTCGACCACGTCACCGAGTCAGGCGAAAAGATCGACGAGGCGTTCGCACAACTCCGCAACCAGGGTTTCCTCACAGAAGCAGCCGAGCACGAGGGGGCGTAACAGCTGGGCCAGGGCAGCTCCCGGCACGCTGTACCTCGCCCAACGTCCGGACTTGCCGCCATTCGCGCGATGCTGCCGATGGTGTAGGGAAGCTGTGGCGGGCAGAGTCAACTGAGCGCACGAGCCGGCACTGACAGGCGGCTCAGGGCCTCTTGCTGCCCGGTCCTCCGGGCCTTCTGGCGTGTGCGGGTAGGCCGGTTGGCCCTAGTCCCCGGATCACGGGGGCGCGAGGGTGGAGTGAAGGTCGGGTTTGGGAGGCTGTCATGCGACGTCGCATCGCCGCGATAGTGGGGGTCGTCGCCGTGTTGGCGGCGAGTGTGACAACCGCCGTGGCCGTGACGGTCGCCAACGATGATGGGAACTGGTTTGGTCACCGCGGCGGGATGGTGTCGGCTCGGTGGCACGACTGGGACGGCGGGCAGCAACCGCGCTGGCAGGGGCAGGGCTGGATGATGCCTGGCATGATGCACGGGATGCGGGTGGGCAGCGAGTATGCCTACCTGTCCGAGATGGTCGCTCACCACGAGGAGGCGGTCGTCGCTGCTCAGCAGTTGCAGCGGTCGGAGCGTGCGGAGATGCGCGAGTTTGGTGAGGCCATCGTTGCCTCCCAGTCCGCGCAGATCGACCAGATGAAGCGGTGGTTGGCCGACTGGTACCCGAACCTATCCGGCCAGGTGGTGTACGAACCGATGATGCGGGATCTGACCGGCCTGTCTGGAGACCGCTTGGACCGGGTGTTCTTGCAGGAGATGATCGGGCACCACATGGGCGCGGTGATGATGTCGCAGCAGTTGTTGATGCGCGGCGTTGCCGATCATGAGCAGGTCGACGCGCTGGCGGCGACCATCCGCGACGAGCAGCACTCCGAGATTTTCCAGATGCAGCAGTGGCTGCGGGACTGGTTCGGCCAGGGCTGGCGGCAGGGCATGAATGGTGGCATGCACGGCGGGATGCACGGTGGCTGGATGGGCCCCGGCATGATGTACTGACCGTGTGGCGCTAACATCGCTATGTGGCGATGAATCAGGTAGAGCGGGCCGCGCCCGTTGACGAGGCGGCGGCACTGACCGCAGCGGCCTGCCTCTTCCACGGGTTCTCGGACCCCTCCCGGCTTGCGATCCTGCGCCACCTCGCCCTCGGCGAGCACCGAGTGGTCGACCTGACCCAGCACCTCGGGCTCGCCCAGAGCACCGTGTCGAAGCACCTGGCCTGCCTGCGCGACTGCGGGCTGGTCACGTCTCGCCCGGAGGGCCGGGCGTCGATGTTCTCGCTGAACCACACCGACACCGTGCTGGAATTGCTGGCAGCCGCCGAACGACTCCTCGCCGTCACCGGCGACGCGGTCACGCTCTGCCCCACGTACGGGACCCCGCCTCCCTCCCGACTGGACAGGACCCCGCATGACCAGCCCGACCCCGAACGTGCCCGGCTCCACCACCCTGACCGACGCTGAGACCGAACGGTTCACCCGTCGAGGGCTGCGACTGACCCAGTTCACGGTCGCCTACAACATCGTCGAGGGCGTTGTCGCGGTCACCGCTGGTCTGATGGCCGGGCTGGTATCGCTGGTCGGGTTCGGGTTCGACTCCGGCATCGAGTCCGCAGCCTCGGTGCTCGTTGGCCTCCGGTTGGCCGCTCGTCTGCGGCACGGTGAAGCCGACGAAGCCAAGGAACGCCGCGCGCTCAAGGCCGTGGCCGTCACCTTCTTCGTCCTCGCCGCCTACGTCGCCTTCGAGGGCACCCGCTCCCTGGTCGGCGACGACACCCCCGACCACTCCACCGCCGGCATCATCCTGCTCGTCGCGTCGGTGATCGTGATGCCCGTGCTCGCTGCGGCCAAGCGGCGCGTCGGAGACGCGCTGGGCGGTGACCAACTCATCCTCGCTGACGCCGCCGAGACCAGGATCTGCGTCCTGCTCAGCATCTCTACCCTGCTCGGCCTCGGCCTCTACGCACTGACCGGCGCGACGTGGCTGGACCCTGTGGCTGGGTTCGTCATCGCCGCCTTCGCCATCCACGAGGGACGCGAGGCATGGGGAGGGGAACTGGGCGAAGACGATGACGAAGACTGAGGAACCTCCGATCAGGACCGCTCATCGACCAGCCCGCCGTAGCTGCTCCACGGGTTCGGTGCCGCACGTATCGCGCTTCCCCGCACCGCTCCGTGCCTAGGCCACAACGTCCTGTCATGCCGTGTTCGGCCGTCTTCCGCGCCTGCTGATGCGATGGGTGGGCATTCCTCTGAGTAAAGCGAGCGGACCTTGCGCCTGGATCCCTGTCGGTCCCGTGAGAGCAGGGCCAACGGCCCTGTTGCGTCTGCGGTCCCCGTGCCACGGTGGACAGTAGCGGGTCACAGGGCCTTGGGACGGAGCATTGCGATGACCCACATCGCTGGAGAGGTCACCATCGACGCGCCGGTCGATGAGGTGTTCGACATGGTCGCCGATGAGCGAAATGAACCTCGGTATAACCCTCGGATCGTCCGTGCCGAAAAGGTGAGTGAGGGACCGGTCGGCACCGGCTCCCGATTCGTAGCCGAGCCCAAGAGCATGGGCTCGAAAGGCGAGATGACCCTGACGATCTTGGAGTACGACAGGCCGCACCGTTTGCACAACGTCGTGCGGTCGTCCTACATGCAGGTCGACGGAACGGTGACCTTCGAGGAGGTCGAGAGCGGGACGCGCCTGAAGTGGGACTGGGATATGGGTCTGGTCGGATCGCTGCGGATGCTGTCGCCGATACTCGCTTTCATCGGGCCGGCCTGGGAGCGTCGGAACTGGGAGGGCCTCAAGGCGTACATGGAGTCCGGCCGTCGCCGAAGCTGATGCACGGTTAATCAACTCCCTGCTTCTGCCAACGCCCACCGGGTGTGCGGCGCCGCCCTTCCTAGCCAGTCCCGGTGATCACCAGCTCCTCCCCGACCCGCAGGGTCCGGTAGCGGTCGCCGAAGGTCTGCGCGAACGCGTCCAGCGTCCATTGCGTGCTGTCGTGGCCCGACAGCGCGACCAACCCCGGCCCGCGTTCGCGAATGGCCGCGATCACGGAATGCGCGTCACCCTCGGTGATGGGGCGCCACGGCCAGTTCGGGTTGCCGAGCACCGCCTGCGGCACCAGTGGCGTGCCCATGGCGTGGACCGGGAGGTGGAGGCCGCCGATGACGGCGTACACGGGCGCATCCACCACCCTTTCTGCTGCAGCGAGCGTGCGCTCGATCTCCGGGTGCCCGCAGCCGGTGACAAGCACGAGGCCGCGGCCTCGCACGTTGACCACGAGCGCCTGCTCAGCGATCGGCCCCAGCCAGAACAGCGCGCGCGGCAATGGCGGCAGTACGGCGACACCGGGCCCAATCACCCGCGCCTCTTGGACGACGCTGACGTCCGCGTGAGGGTGGCTCATCTCGGTCGGCACGTAAGACGGAAGCGAGCGTGGCACCGGCTGCTCGGACCCCAGGCTGAACGTGTGGCGGAACTGCGATGCGGCTCCTCCGACATGGTCGGCGTGCAGGTGCGAGATCACCAGGCAGTCGAGGTCGTCGAACCGCACCCCGAGGTTCTTGGCGTTGGTCTCAAGGGCCGTCCGGCCGCGGCCGAAGCCTAGGCCCGTGTCGAACAGCAGGGTCAGCCCGTCAGCCCGGATCAGGTAGGAGACCCCCGCCTCACCGCGGAGCGTCTCCCTGGCGGTGTGCCGCTCCACCAGTGGCAGGATCGATAACCGGTCGACCTCGCCGAGGTCGGTAAGCCGGCTATCGAGCTCCGCCGTGGTCTGCCTATCCTCCGACCGGCGTCCGGCTGCGTACCGTCCCGCCAGCACCGCAGCCGCGGAAGCCGTGACCGCAAGCGTCCTACCTCCACGCATCTTGGCCACCTCCCGTCTACCAGCCTCCGAGCCGCGTCGTCCGTCGGGCCAGAGGCCAAGGACCGTCGTGCGGGACACAGACGGCGCTGTCATCAACGTGACACACAGCACGGCGAAGCTCGCCTGATGAGCGACTTTCGGTTAGCCGACTTCAGGAACTCGGAGCACCAGGTCATACTCGTTGTCGAGGAAGCTCAGGGTGACGGGATCGCTACTGCCCGAACTCCTCGGTCCATGACCAAGACCAGCGCCCCCCGCGGCCGGTTGCTCGTGCCTTGCTTCGGCGAAGGCGGTGCCCTCATCAGCCGCGTGGCGGGTTCCACGGCCCGACACCGCCGAATCGCTGCGGCGTGATCCTCGTGACGAACCCGGGCGGCGGGTTCGTCATGGGGGGAAACACCACGTCGGGCCCGAGGTAGGTGTGGGCGAGCCGCTGGAGCAACTCGGGGGCGCCGCCCTCGGTCACCCGCGCCGTCCCGTACACAACCAGGTATTCGAGCAGGCCCCAATCGTTCACGTGGGTGGTCGGTACCGCCAGCGCGATGCGAGGATCGCGACGCAGGTTGCGCAGCTTGCGCTGGTCGGGGATCGTGGCCAGGACGATCTCGTCACCGTCTACCCCGACCCAGGCTGCCGTGACTTGCGGGGAGCCGTCCTCGTTCAGCGTGACCACCTGAGCCACTGCGTCGCTGTCGAGCAGTTCGCGAACCGCGCCCCGGATCGAGATCCCCGCCACCTTGTGCAGCCTACCGGTGCCGGACGCCATCGGGATGCCGCCATATCCGCCTGTCCGCCGCTTGAGGTCGATGGCTGCGCTTCCGGCGGACGCGACATCGGACGGGAACCGGCAGTGGGTGCGGTAGCGAGCTGTTGGCTCGAATTGGGGGTGATGGCGAAGTCGTCGGTCGTGGGGCGACTACGTGACGCGTAACGGAGTGCACACGCGATCAGTTCTGCCGGTCTGTCAGCGCCTCCGTCAGCAGCGACACCAGCGCTTCGAGTTGGACGTCGGCGGAGGAGGCGACCACTTCGTCGGAGCCGTCGAGCGCGCGCGCAGCCAGACTCGCCTTGGAGTCGATGAGCTCGGCGATCTTGGAGTCGATCGTCTGGGCGGCGATGATCCGCCAGGCGGTGACGGGTTCGGTCTGCCCGATCCGGTGGACCCGGTCGATGGCCTGGGTCTGCTCGGCGTTGGTCCATGAGAGTTCGGCGAGGACGACGTTGCTTGCGACCTGCAGGTTCAGGCCTACGCCGGCGGCGGTCAGGGAGCAGACCACAATCGCCACGTCGGGGTCGTTCACGAACGCGTCGATGTTGCGCTGGCGTACGGCGGGAGGCTGGTCGCCGCGGACCGAGGCGTAGCGAATGCCGAGGGACTCCAACAGCGCGGAGGCCGAGTCCATTACGTCGATGTGCTTGGCGAAGAACACCACCTTGCCGGCGTTACGGGCCAATTGGGCGGCGTAGTCGGCGGCCAGGGTGGCTTTGGCGTGACCTATTCGGCGGACCATCGCGAAGACGTTTTCGTCCGAGGATGACTCGGCCGGGTCCGAGAGCTCCCAGCCGGCGACCGCCCGTACGAGCTCCTGGTCGATGCCCTCGACGGTCTCGCCGGACCGCTCCGCGCGGGCGGCGATGGCGGCGTCGTACCGCTGGACCAGCCGCAGCGCCAGCGCCTGCTCGGCCTCGCGGATGTAGCGGGCGGCGGCGGGCTCGAGCTCGACGGGTAGGTCGGCGATCCGCCGGGCCGGGATCTCGCTGGCCACGTCGAGCTTGCGCCGCCGGACGATGCCGAGGTCAATGACGGCCTGGCGTGCCGCCGGGTAGAAGCCGCGGTCGAGGGGTGTCAGGCCGGTCTCCTCCAGCGCTGTCATCAGCAGCGGCCCGGGCTTGTTCTCCCCGATCCATCCGAGGAACTGCCAGATCGCGCGGAAGTCGTCGATGTCGTTGATCAGCGGGGTACCGGTTCACGCCATCATCAGCGGCCGCGCGACCCGCTGCCGGATCCGGTCGGCGATCTCGAGGACGTGCTGGGAGCGCTGGGATTTCTTGTTCTTGATGAAGTGCGCCTCGTCGACGACCATGCCGCGGAAGCCGTGGGTGGCGATCCAGCCGACGTGGCGGTCCAGCAC
>DASTNZ010000075.1:0-54332 GCA_035762665.1 Jiangellaceae bacterium
CTGGCTGCTCGCGCAGCCCGCGGTCAGCAGCATCGTGCTCGGCGCTCGAACGGCCGACCAGCTCGCCGAGCAACTCCGCGCCGTCAACGTCACGCTCGATGACGACGACCTCGCCACGCTCGACAAGATCAGCCCACCGGGACGCGCCATAGTGCCGTACTACCTCGACGACAGCTGGGCCGACTTCCGGCCCCACGCGCACCGCTGGTGAACCTCCCGCCAGCACGGAGAACGAGCCGCTCAGAACCATGAACGGCCGGGACAGACGAAAGCGCCCCTCACCAACGTTTCAGCAGATGAGGGGTGCTTGACGTAGCCCCGACGGGATTCGAACCCGCGCTACCGCCTTGAGAGGGCGGCGTGCTAGGCCACTACACAACGGGGCCGTCACGGTGAAGTACCGCGGCGGCAACTCTACCGGAGGCCGACGCGACAACCCAAACCGCGCTGGGGTACCAGGACTCGAACCTAGACTAACGGAACCAGAATCCGTCGTGCTGCCAATTACACCATACCCCACCGTTTCGGACATCTGCTGACGTCCGCAACGCCGGTCAAGAATAGCGGTCGCGGCATTCCCGATCCAAACCGGAATTGATCATCGAATACCCGCGTAGGTCGAACACGACTTTGCGGACTAGCAGCGGGGTCGCAATCTGCCCGGGCGTTGCTCCGGCTGGAGCACTCTCGCGATGAGGGCCTGCGCCTGAGGTGGCACGTCACGTAGCTCTGTCTCTACGCCGGCTGCGAAGGCGTCGTCAAGCACGGCCTTGAGCGCCAGCGCGCCGGTCAGGTCCACCCGTCCCAGTCCCCCGCAATGGACGACGAGGGCGCGCGCATCGACATGTTCAGCGAGCAGCCGGGTGAAGGTCTCCTCGAGTGCCGGTGCGGAGGCGAAATACAGCACGCCACGCGGCCGCAAGTGCAGTGTGTCGCCGTCGATCCAGTGGGGAACAGTGATGTGCAGCTCACGCCACAAGTGGACGGCAGTCGCGAGGCCGATCCCGAGCAGCACCGCACGATCCACTCTGGGTGCGAGTGCCAACGTTAGGACGAATGTAGCCAGGCCCACCACCGCTTGCGGCCGAGTGAAGGTCCATACGTCCCACATCGCTCGCGGGTGCACCAGGGGCGCGACGGCCACGATGACGATCGCACCAAGCACGGCCTTGGGCAAGGATTCGAACAGGCCGGTCAGGGGCAGGAACGCCAAGACGGCGGCTCCGCTCACCGCACCACTTAGCCGCGTGCGGGCTCCGGCGAGCCGGTTGAGCGCAGTGCGCGAAAACGAACCACCGACGGCGTAGCCACCACCGAAGCCGGCCGCGATATTGGCCAGGCCCTGACTGATCATCTCCCGGTTGGGATCCCAGTTGTGTCGGTCGGCGGCCGCATAGCGCCGAGCGATCGCAGTCGGCTCGGCGAAGCCGACAAGCGCGATGATCAGCGACGGAACCAACAGTGCCGGCACCTTGTCCCACGGCAGGAAGAGGGTGAACTCGGGCAGGCCTGCCGGTAGCTCGCCGACCGTCGGACCGGTGTAACCGGCAAGTGCACTGACCACGATGGCGACGATGCTGACGAGAAGGACCGCTGGAAACAGTGGCGAGATCCGCCGCCCGATCAACATCACTGCGACCGTTGCCAGCCCGAAGAGCACGGCCCCCCAGTGCCAGGTAGCCGGCTCGGCGACGACGCTAAGTGCGCCGCGTAATGGGTTTCCCCCGGCGGCGGAGGTGCCCAGTACGGCCGGCAGCTGGGAGGAGATGATGAGCAGGCCGGAGGCGGCAGTGAAGCCGAGCAGGACCGGCTGCGAGAGCAGGTAGGCCAGCGGGCCGCCGCGAACCAAACCGAGCAACAGTCGCCAGCCCCCCACCAGCACGGCAAGCACCGCTGCGAGTTGCACGAACTCGGCAGTGCCCGCTGGGGCGTGGACGCTCACCGCACCCAAGACCAGCAGCGAAGTAATCGCGGTCGGCCCGGTCTGCAGGTAAGGCGATGACGCTGCGAGGGCCGCGGCGATCGGCGCGAATGCTGCTGCGTAGAGGCCGTGCTCAGGGGGCAGCCCAGCCAGCTGAGCATAGGCCAGCGACTGTGGGACGAGCACGAATGCGACGCTGACGCCGGCGACAACGTCTCGGGACATGGAGGCAGCCCACGCGGGCCGTCGTCTCGGCCAACGGCCGGATCGCCCGGTTTCGTGCCTTACGCGTTCGCCGCTTCCAGGGACCGACACTTCACCCGCCACTCGCTGACGCCACCGACTCCGACCAGCCGGACTGGTACTCCCTGCCGGTCGAGCAGGCTGGCGGCGATGGAGGCGCGATGTCCATTCGAGCAGATCAGCCAGACCGGTTCGTCCTCGGGTAGCTCGTCCAGTTTCTCGGGCAGATCGGCGAGGAAGACGAGGTGGCTGTTCGGAATGGTTCCCCACGCCCATTCCAACTCCTGTCGCACGTCGACCACGTACGGCTGCTCTCCGCGCCGGTGCGCTTCACACAGATCGTCGGCGCTGACCACCTCGTACGAGGCGATCGGATCGCCACCGCTCCGCCAGCCGGCGAATCCGCCCTCCAGGTACCCTTCGATCTGCGTCCAGCCGATGCGGATCAGCTGCGTCAGCGCCTCGGCGAGCGACTCGTCAGCGGGCTCTGGGAGGACGAGCAGCAGTGGCGCGTCGAAGGGCAGCATCCATCCGACGTAGCCAGCGAAGCCCGAGTTGAGTTCCACGTTCACCGAGCCGGGGATGTGCGCTGCGGCGAAGGCCTCCCGGTCGCGGGCGTCGACAACCCACGAACCCCGCTCGATCGCTTCCTCGACCGCATCGGCGGCCACCGCCGGTGGCTGCGGCAAACGCCCCAGGACGGCTGCGCCGGCCCGATTGATCGGCGCCATGTGGGCGTAGTAGGCGGGGTAGGCCATAAGCTCGCTGCGCAATTCGGTATTGAACTCCGAGAAGTCCGCAGCACGCACCAGCAGGTTCCGACGTCGCTCCTCGCCGATAGTGCTGGTGGTTCTCGTCGACGGCATCGCGGCGACGCAGAAGCTGCCGGCACCGTGGGTGGGCAGCACCTGCACGTCGTCGGGCAGTTCGGCCAGCTTCGACAGCGACTCGTACTGCGCTCGGGTGAGCTCATCAGTGAACGTCGGCCCCAACAAGTCGGTTCTGCCCGCGGTGCCCACGAGCAGGCTGCCACCGGTGAAGACGGCGTCGGGCCGTTCGGCGCCGGTTCGTACCGCCAGCCATGAGAGGTGCTCGGGGGTGTGGCCTGGAGTGGCCATCGCGACCAGGCGGAGGTCGCCGATGGCGATCTCGTAGCCGTCCTCCACCCCTCGGTGCGAAAACTCGTACCGTCCCCGCGCCGGCAGCACCAGCGTGGCGCCGGTCGCCGCGTGGATCTCGTGGGCCCCGGAGACGTAGTCGTTGTGTACGTGCGTCTCGAGGACGGCACGTACGCGCACGCCGAGACGCTCCGCAGCCGCCAGGAACCGCCACGCGTCTCGCTGTGGATCGACGATCAACGCCTCGTCGCCGGACCGCACCAGGTAGCTGTTGTCACCCAGCCCTGGTGTGACGAACACCTCGAAATCCATCGTGTCGCCACCCTTCCACAAAATATTTCGTTGGCCAATTGACTTATTGACTTATTGAACGACGAACTCTAGGTTTTGTCTATGGCTCTGCAGCCTGGACCCGTGCTCGAGGAGACGGCCGCCCGGTTCGCACTACTAGGCGACCCGACGCGGCTCCACCTGCTGAGCCTGATCCTCGAAAGAGGTGAGTGCACCGTTGGCGAGCTGGCCGAGGCAGCCGGCGTATCGGTCGCGAACACGTCGCAGCACCTGCGCAGGCTCGCACTAGGCGGTGTGCTGGGACGCCGGCGAGCCGGCCAGCAGGTCTACTACCGAGTGGTCGAGAACACCATCGCGCAGCTCTGCGACATCGTCTGCTCCAGCGTGGAGGCACGCGCGAGCATTCGGGCTTACTCGGACGCCGGCTAGCGACGGAGGCCACTGTGGCTCACGACGTGACCGAACCCCCTGTCATTGCCCGGTCCATTGGCGTGGGTGAACCGGCACCCGCATGGGGCAAGGTGATCGACCAGACGACCTGCATCGGGTGCCACGCGTGCACCACCGCCTGCAAGTCCGAGAACGACGTGCCGCTGTCGGTTACCAGGACATTCGTCAAGAGCGTCGACGTGGGAACCTTCCCCCAAGCTCGGCGGTCGTTCCAGGTGACGCGCTGCAACCAGTGCGCTGACGCGCCATGTGTGGCGGCATGCCCCACCTCGGCCATGCATGTGCGCGACGACGGGATCGTCGACTTCGACAAGTCGCTGTGCATCGGGTGCAAGGCGTGCATGGCCGCCTGCCCCTACGACGCGATCTTCATCAACCCGGAAGACCACTCGGCTGAGAAGTGCAATCTCTGCGCTCACCGGCTGGACTTGGGGCTGGAGCCGGCCTGCGTCGTCGTGTGCCCCACACAGTCGATCATGGTGGGCGATCTGAACGATCCGGATTCCGAGGTGGCACGGATCGTCAACCGCGAGCCCGTAACCGTCCGCCGTTCGGAGAAGAACACCCGGCCGAAACTGTTCTACCGCGGCGCCACCCAATTCACCCTCGACCCGCTGGCGGCGGGACGCCCACCGGGCGACACCTACGCCTGGACGGAACAGCCGAGGGGCGAGCACATCGCGCAGGGACCAACGGCGCCGCAGAACAGCAGCGCTGCGGCGGTCATCTCCTACGACGTAGCGCACCGCGTGCCCTGGGACTGGCGGGTGAGCCTGTACACCTGGACCAAGGGCGTCGCGTCTGGTGCTTACCTGGTGCCGTTGCTGCTGGTGTTGACCGGGTGGCTGGACTCCACCAGCCCGCTGTGGGTATGGGCGGCGCCTATCGTGGCGGCAACGTTCCTGGCCTTCACCGCGGCACTGCTGATCTGGGACCTGGAGCATCCGGAGCGGTTCCACTACATCTTGACCAAGCCGCAATGGCGTTCGTGGCTGGTCCGTGGCGGCGTCATCCTGTCCGGGTTCACCGCGTCGGTCGGCGTGCATCTGCTGGGCAGCTTGCTGGATATACCGGGGCTTCGGACGGCTGCGGCGGTGGTCGGCCTGCCGTTGTCGGTGCTGGCCGCGGTCTACACCGCTTACCTGTTCGCCCAAGCCAAGGCGCGCGATCTGTGGCAGAACCCCTTGCTACCGCCGCATCTGGTCGTGCAGGCGGTATTGGCCGGCGCGGCCGCGATGCTGTTGATCATCGGCTGGGGCGGCGACGCCGACGTGAAAACGGCGCTCGGTTGGACGCTGGGCGGTGCGGCGCTGGCGCATCTTCTTTTCGTGCTCGGCGAGACAACGCTGCCGCACGTCACCGCACATACGCGGCTGGCATCACACGAGATGGTCGCCGGACGGTTCCGCGTCATGTTCTGGGTGGGTGCGGCGCTGGTCGCAACCGGCCTGCTCGCGCCCTGGCTCGGCGTCTGGGCGGCGCTGCCGGCCCTGATCGGGCTCGCGTTGTACGAGCACGCGTACGTGCAGGCCGGCCAATCGGTTCCGCTGGCCTAGAGGAGATGGCGTGACGAATCTCGATGAAGTGGCCCGCCGGGTCAGCGCAGCTCGAGCTGCCACGGAAGCGCGGGGCGAGACCTTCTATCCCGGTGCCAGCCGAATCCATCTGGCGGCGTTTCCGCCGAAGGAGCGGTGGGACGACTGGGTGGAACTGGAGTCGAAGGACTGGCCGCGTCGCACTGAGCGGCATTACATGCTCGTCCCTACGACCTGCTTCAACTGCGAGTCGGCGTGCGGCCTGCTGGCATACGTCGACCGCGACACGCTGCAGGTGCGCAAGTTCGAGGGAAACCCCGAGCATCCTGGCTCCCGCGGGCGCAACTGCGCGAAGGGCCCGGCAACGGTCAACCAGGTGACCGACCCCGACCGGATCCTGCATCCACTCAAGCGGGTCGGTCCGCGCGGCGGCGGGCAGTGGGAGCCGGTCAGCTGGGAGGAGGCGCTGGATGACATCGCCGGGCGCGTCCGCGCAGCGATCGTGGAGGATCGCCGCAACGAGGTGATGTACCACGTGGGGCGTCCAGGCGAAGACGGGTTCACCGAACGTGTGCTGGCCAGTTGGGGTGTCGACGGGCACAACTCGCACACCAACGTCTGCTCGTCGGGTGCCCGTGCCGGATACCACTTCTGGACCGGGATAGACCGGCCGAGCCCGGACCACGGCAACGCGGACGTGATCCTGCTGATCAGCGCTCACCTGGAGTCCGGGCACTACTTCAATCCGCATGCGCAACGGATCGTCGATGCCAAGCAGCGGGGCGCCAAGCTGGTCGTGTTCGACACCCGGCTGTCCAACACCGCGACACACGCCGACTTCTGGATCTCGCCCTATCCAGGATCGGAGCCGGCCATCTTGCTGGCGATCGCCTCCTACCTGCTGCGCACCGGGCGCTACAACCGCGAATTCGTGCGCCGGTGGTGGAACTGGCAGGAGTACCTGGCTGCGGAGCATCCGGAGCGGGAACCAACGTTCGAGACGTTCGAGGCAGTGCTGACCGAGCTATACGGCGAGTACACCTTCGCGTTCGCGGAGCGGGAGTCCGGCGTTCCTGCCACTACCTTGGGGCGAGTTGCCGAGATCGTGTCCCAGGCCGGTACCAGGCTCGCTACGCACAGCTGGCGCTCGGCGGCGGCCGGCAACCTCGGCGGCTGGCAAGTCTCGCGGACGCTGTTCATGCTCAACGCGCTGCTCGGCGCGGTCGCCACACCGGGCGGCACCTATCCCAACGCGTGGAACAAGTTCGTGCCGCGTCCGATGTACGTCCCGCCTCACCCAGCAACCTGGAACGAGCTGACCTGGCCGCTTGAGTACCCACTCGCCCTGAACGAGCTGTCGTTCCTGCTGCCGCACTTTCTCAAGGAGGGCCGGGGCAAGATCGATGTCTACTTCACCCGGGTCTACAACCCGGTGTGGACAAACCCGGACGGGCTGAGCTGGGTGGAGGTCCTGACCGACGAGAAGCTGGTCGGCCTGCACGTCGCGCTCACACCCACGTGGAGCGAGACGGCGTTCATCGCCGACTACGTGTTGCCGATGGGACTCGGGCCGGAGCGGCACGACCTGCACTCCTACGAGCAGTACGACGGCCAGTGGATCGGATTCCGCCAGCCGGTGCTCCGCGCCGCCCGCGAACGGACCGGTGAGTCGGTGACCGACACCCGCGAGGTCAACCCGGGCGAGGTGTGGGAAGAGAACGAGTTCTGGATCGAGCTGTCCTGGCGGATCGACCCGGACGGAAGCCTCGGAATCCGGCAGTACCACGAGTCAAAGCAGCAGCCCGGCACCAAGCTCAGCGTCGACGAGTACTACGCCTGGATCTTCGAGAACTCGGTACCGGGCCTGCCTGAGGCGGCCGCCGCCGAAGGCCTGACGCCGCTCGGCTATATGCGGCGCTACGGCTCCTTCGAAGTTCGCAAGGGCGTCGGCCCGATCTACGAGGACGACGTTGCGCCGACCGATCTAGAAGACCCCTACGAAGACGAATACGGCCGGGTCTATACCCGGGCTCCGGCGCCGGCCAGCGCCAACATCGTGCCGATGGGCGCGCCGGAGCCGGACGCCGCCGGCCGACGGCCAGCCGGTGTCCGCATCGACGGGGTCGTGCGGCGAGGTTTTCCGACGCCCAGCGGAAAGCTGGAGTTTTACTCCCGCACCTTGGCCGACTGGGGATGGCACGAGCACGCCATTCCCGGCTACGTGCGCAGCCACATCCATCCCGAGCACATCGAACCCGACCAGATGGTGCTCATCTCCACCTTCCGGCTGCCGACCCAGATCCACACCCGGGGCGGCAACGCGAAATGGCTCGACGAACTCGCGCACACCAACCCCCTGTGGCTGCACCCGCAGGACGCCGGCCGCATCGAAGTTCAAACCGGCGACCTGGTCGCCGTCGAGACCGAGATCGGCTCCTTTGTCGTCAAGGCATGGGTCACCGAGGGCATTCGCCCTGGCGTGGTGGCATGTAGCCACCACATGGGTCGGTGGAAGCTGAAGGACCAGTCGGCCACCGGGCAGCGGCAGCTGATGTCGACCGTCGATCTAGCCAGACGCGAGGGCACCTGGCAGATGAGCCGAGTCTCGGGCGTCCGGCCGTACGAGTCCACCGATCCCGACACCAGGCGAATCTGGTGGACCGATGTCGGCGTGCACCAGAACCTCACCTTCCCGGTGCACCCGGACCCGATCTCCGGCCAGCACTGCTGGCACCAGGCCGTACGGGTGCGTAAGGCACAACCCGGCGAGGCCTACGGCGACATCGCCGTCGATACGACCAAGGCGCACGAGGTCTACCAGAACTGGCTGAAGATGGCCCGCGACGCTACGTCGCATTCGCCCGACGGCACCCGGCGGCCGTACTGGCTGATGCGTCCGCTCAAACCGGCCAAAGCCGTCTTCCGGCTACCGCAACAGGGCTGATGCATGAACTCGCCACCCCCGACCAGCGCACGCGCGGAGCTGTTCCGAGCCCTCGGCGTACTCGCCGAGCCGCCGGGGGCCGAGCACGCGCGGCTGGCGGCACTGGTTGGTGTCCCCGAGCCGAGCCGCAGCGACTGGACCGACGCCTTCATGGTCCAGCTTCCGCCGCATGCCTCCATCTACCTCGGGCCGGAAGGCATGCTGGGCGGGGAGGCGGCCGATCGGGTGGCGGGCTTCTGGCGGGCATTGCGGCTGCGCGTTCCCGCCGATCCCGACCATGTGACCGCGCTACTCGGCCTCTACGCCACCCTGCTCGAGGCCGAAGCGAACGAGTCCGCACGCGCCCGTCGGGTGCTATGGCGCGAGGCCAGGACGGCACTGCTGCATGAGCACCTGCTCAGCTGGCTGCTGGTCTACATCGCGGCGCTGGGCGACGTGGGTCCGGCGTCGTACCGACGGTGGGCAAGTCTGCTCCGTGAGGCACTGGCAGCCGAAGTCGCCGATAACGGTGTGCCGGCACGGCTTTCGATGCACCTGCGGGACGTGCCGCCGCTGTCCTGGAACGGCGAGGGGCTCGACTCGCTGCTCGATGAGCTGCTCGCGCCGGTGCGATCCGGATTCGTGGTCACTAGGGCCCATCTGGTCGCGGCTGCACAGGACGCCGGCCTGGGCATGCGGATCGGCGACCGCAGGCGGATGCTACGCGGACTACTCGAGCAAGATCCACCCGCGATCCTCGGCTGGCTCGCCGAGCAGGCGAGGAGGTGGTCGGCCCGGCACGCGGCGGACGAGCATCTGGCGGGGCCCGTCGCGGCGTATTGGGCCGGACGTGCTGCCGCGGCGGAAATTGCCCTTACGGCCACGACATCGGAATACCACCACGCCGAGTCTTCCAGGTGATCCGGCGGTGAACAGAAAGGAGAGCCACCGTGACCATGCAGACCCCGGCGGCCAGCGCCGCCGAGACCACCACCCTGACCGAGGCTGACGTCCGGCGCATCGTCAAGGAAGAAGTGACCAAGGCCTTCGCCAGCAACCCAGCGTCGCGGCGAGCCGCGATCATAGCGTCGAAAGGGACCCTGGACTGGGCGTACCCTCCGCTCATCCTGGCCAACGCG
Source organism: Jiangellaceae bacterium (assembly GCA_035762665.1). Taxonomy (GTDB): domain Bacteria; phylum Actinomycetota; class Actinomycetes; order Jiangellales; family Jiangellaceae; genus JASLBX01. The sequence goes on from DASTNZ010000075.1 coordinate 9,621, forward strand.
GCTGCAGCAGGCGGGATGCAGGTGTCGATCTTCTTCACGTTCTACGGGCTGAACATCATCCATCGCGACTTCGAGAAGAAACTAAAGGTCGACCCAGTGGGCAACCCGGCGATGCCGATGCCGGTTCCGATGCCCGATCTGATCACCGGAATGCCGGGAATGGTCACGATGGCCTCGAAGATGATGCGGTCCCGGTTCGCGAAGAACAACGTCGCGACGATCCGTACTCTGCTCGACTCCGCGCGCGAGTTGGACGTCCGCCTGATCGCCTGCCAGATGACCGTCGATGTCTTCGACTACGCGCCTGAGGAGTTCATCGAGGGCGTGGAGTTCGGCGGTGCGGCCGCGTTCATGTCCGAGGCCCGGCGGTCCGAGGTCAACCTGTTCATCTGATCGCCGATCGAGTAATAGACACGGAGGAGTGAAATGCCAACCGATATTCACGTCGACGAGGTGGTCGACGCACGGGGCCTGATGTGTCCCATGCCGATCCTCGCAGCGGCGAAGGCCATCAAGCTGCTCGAGCCGGGACAGGTGCTCAAGGTGCTGGCCACCGACAAGGGGTCGCTGAGCGACATTCCTGCCTGGGCGATCGACACCGGAAACGAGTTGCTCACCTCGGGCACAGAAGACGATGCACTCGTCTTCTACATCCGCAAAGGCGACCTGTGACGGTTGGGTCCCAGGCCCGACCATGCGATCAGCGCCGCCGCTTCGGTCAGTGAGGCCACTCGGTACGCGCCGGTAGGCAGTCTGGGCTCACACCTGGCTCCGGGTCGGCAGTCCACGGCGGCGAACGTACCGATCAGCAAGCAGGGCGAACACCGCCATCTGGGCCACATCAATGATCACGGCCACCCACGGGATCGACGACACCTGCAAGGTGTCATCCACCTGATCGAATGCCGCTGAGATCAGGAAGACCACCATGTTGTTCATCACATGCATGGCGATCGCGGCTTCCAGCCCACCGGTCCGGACAACGAGCCAGCAGGCGATCAAGCCGAACGCCAGCCGGTCCAGGAACAGCGGCATGTTCTGGACGCCGTGCGCGAAGGCGAACGCCAGCGAGGTCACAATCGCACCGACCCAGGGCGTGCGGAACAGGGCTCCCAGCGCCTGCATGCCGTACCCGCGGAACGCGTACTCCTCGGCCGCCGCCTGCAGCGGGGTCGTCAAAATGATGACGACGGCAAAGCCAAACCACGTGCTCAGCGACACCACCTGGACGTCCTCCAGGTCGAGAGCGCCGTCGTCCATAGGAACGAGCCAGCCGCCGACGATGGTGAACAGCACCACCATGGTCAGGGCCAGTGCGCTCATCCGAAGCAACAATCCCCACCGGAGCCGGCCGGCGACGGACGAGAGCCAGCCGGGCCGCATCCGGTGAGCGACCACGATGGCTAGAACAGCGGCGGGTATTGCGACCGCGAGACCAAGGTTGGTGGCGAGCAGGAACAGCGGATCCATCTCGGTGCCGAAACGGTCGATTGATTCTTCAACCGGACCGCCGGTACGGATGAGATCCGCCACAATGAAGGTCACCGTCACCCCGATGGTGAGAACGGTGAATGTCGCTCCAAAGATCGCCAGACCCAGCAACGGCCGCCACCACTTGTAGGTCGGGGTCAGCAACAGGAGGTGGTACGGCTGCGGCTTGGAATGCACCGGTTGGGCCGGCGCGGGGGCGTAGGGCGATGGCCACGGCTGCTGGCTACTTGGCCACTGCTGGCCGGCCGGCTGCTGGGGCCACTCCTGCCGTCCAGGCCACTGCGGCCCAGCCGGCTGCTGCCCTGGCCACCCGTACGTCCCTGGTGGGGCACCTTGCCCCGGCGGCAGCGGCCGCCCTCCCGGCGGCGGCGAACCTTCCGGCGGCAAGCCATAGGGGTCGTAGGGCTCGCTCACCCGCTGATCCGCGCGATCGCAGCGTCCAGGCGGGAGAGAGTTCGCTCACGACCGAGCAACTCGAGCGACTCGAACAGCGGTGGCGAAACGAGCCGTCCCGACACCGCCACCCGGATCGGCCCGAACGCCACCCGTGGCTTCAGGCCGAGCCCGTCGATCAGGGCCGAGCGTAATGTGCCCTCGATGGCAGGCGCCTTCCACTCCCCGAGATCGACGAGCGCCTTGCGCGCGGTGTCCAGCGCCGGCATGGCATCGGGCGTGAGGATCTTCGCGGCCGCTCTCTCATCGACCTGTGGCTCGTCGACAAAAAGGAACCCAAGCATGCCGACCGAGTCATCGAGAGCGACCATGCGCTCCTGCACCAGGGGGGTGGCAGCGTTCAGCAACGCCAGTTGGTCGTCCGACGGCGACTCGGCCAGCACACCACCCGCCTGCAGGTAAGGGATCATCCGCGTCGCCAGGTCGTCCGGCTCCAGCTTCCGCAGCCACATCCCGTTAAGCGCCTCGGCCTTCTTCAGGTCGAACCGAGCCGGATTCGGGTTGACCCGCCTGATGTCGAACGCCTCGACCATCTCGTCCAGTGAGAAGAATTCGCGGTCGCCGCCGATCGACCAGCCGAGTAGCGCCAGGTAGTTGACGATGCCCTCCGGCAGGAAACCACGGTCGCGGTACAGCTGGAGCGAGGACTCCGGATCCCGCTTGGACAGTTTGCGATTGCCCTCACCCAGCACCGACGGCAGGTGCCCATACCTAGGCAGCGGCCCAGACGCGACCCCGATCTCACGCAGCGCCTCGTGCAGCGGGATCTGCCGCGGGGTTGACGAGAGCAGGTCCTCACCCCGCAACACGTGAGTGATGCCCATCATCGCGTCGTCAACCGGGTTGACCAGTGGGTACAACGGGTGCCCATTGGCCCGCACAAGCACGTAGTCAGACACGTTCTCGGCGGCGAAGGTCAGCTCACCGCGGACCAAGTCGACGAAGCTGATCGAGCGATCGGGCATGCGGAACCGCACGACCGGTTCCCGCCCCATCGCCTGGTAGGCGGTGACCTGGTCCGGCGTCAGCGCCCGGCAATGGCCGTCATAGCCGCTGGGACGACCGGCTGCCCGAGCCGCCTCCCGTCGCTGGTCCAGCTCCTCTTGGCTGCAGTAGCAGTGGTAGGCGTGCCCGGCCACTATCAACCGCTGCACGACGTCGGCATATATGTCGCGGCGCAAGGACTGCCGGTACGGCCCGTACTCACCGCCCTTCTCCGGCCCCTCGTCCCAGGTGAGACCAAGCCACTGAAAGGCCTCGAGCAGCGCCAGGTACGACTCCTCGGAATCGCGGGCCACGTCGGTGTCCTCAATGCGCAGCACGAACGTACCGCCGTAGTGGCGCGCGAACACCCAGTTGAACAGCGCCGTACGAACCAGCCCCACGTGCGGGTTACCGGTCGGGGACGGTGAGAACCGGACGCGAACGTCCTGGGGCGCCAGGTCACCAAGGACAGCATCTGCATGGCCGGAGGTCGAGGGCACGGGCGGACCACCAAAGAGATCGATTGGACGGTTCACCTCAGAGGATATCGACCAAATGGGCGGCGCTACGCGTGGCGGGTGGGAGCATCAGGCGGCGACGACGCGGTTGGTGAGCGTGCCGATGTCTTCGATGGCGACGCTGACCTCATCGCCGGCAACGAGCGGCCCCACACCGGCGGGTGTCCCGGTGAGGATCACGTCGCCGGGCAGCAGCGTGAACGCCGCGCTGATGTAGGTCACCAATGCCGTCACGTCGTGGATCATCTGTGACGTCCGGCCGTCCTGCCGCACCTCCTCGCTTACCAAGCAGCGCACCGAGAGGTCGGACGGGTCGAGGTCGGTCTCGATCCAGGGGCCCAGCGGGCAGAACGAGTCGAAGCCTTTGGCCCGCGCCCACTGGTCGTCGGTCCTCTGCAAGTCACGCGCGGTCACGTCGTTGCCACACGTGTAGCCGTAGATCACGTCTCGCACCCGCTCGGGTGGGACGTCCTTGCACACCCGGCCGATCACGACCGCGAGTTCGGCCTCGTGGTGAACCTCCTTGGACTGCGGCGGCAGCACAATCGGGTCGTCCGGGCCGATGACCGAGGTGTTCGGTTTGAGGAAGAGCAACGGCTCGGCCGGCGGCTCGTTGCCTAGTTCGGCCGCGTGCTCTGCGTAGTTGCGCCCCACACCGACGACCTTGCTGCGCGGGATAACCGGGGCGAGCAGCCGGGCGTCCTCCAGGTCCACCTTCTCGCCGGTCAACTCCGGCGACGCGTAGAGCGGATCGCCACGCAGGACGGCCAGCACCGTCCGGCCTTCCGCGTCCTGGCCGACCGCGCCGAACCTGGGCTCTTCATCTTCGGTGGTGAACCTCGCGATGCGCACGGCTGCGAGGGTATCGTGCGGTTGCCCTTGCCCAGGGCTACCGCCCGGGCGGCCCGTAATCCCTATCAGGGTTGGCGGCGCGGTACGCATCGATGACGGCGTTCGCGATGCGCCCGCGCTGCGAGACATCCAACCCGCGTTGTCGCGCCCACGCCCTGATCTCAGTGTTGGAGACACGTACCGGCGTTGGCGTGATCCGGTCGTCGGTGTCCGCCCGGTCCACCTCTGCAGCGAGGGCGGCGCCGAGAAACCGGTACGTCCACTCCTCAGCGAGCTGACGGGTCTCGCAGAACACAATCGGGACGGTCGGGAAATGCACCTGGAGCTCGGCCAGACCGTTGGCGACGACGGAGGGACGGATCCATTCCAGCTTGTAGACCTGCGAATACCGGTCCTCCACCACGACAGCAGCGTGCGGCAACGCCGCTAGATCGCCGAGCTGATACTTGAGCTTGCCACCGGTCAGGCTCCCGACCAGGTCGGCCAGCGACTTGCGCTCGACCGCCGCCACGAGCCGCCCTCCGTACTCGACGCCGTAATCGCCAGCAGGCAGCCTCCGCCGTTCTGTGCTGGCCCGCTTGCCCGTGAACTTGTATGCGTACCGCTCATGGGAGTCGATCAGGATCGGTATGTCGGCGATGCCCGCTGCCCGAGCCGCCGGAGTACGGACGCCGGGACGGGCAACCTTACGAGTGCGCGCACTCTGCCAGAACACCGCGTCGCGCCCGCGAGCAGTGGTGTAGACGATCTGCGAGCGGTTCTCTCGTGCTCGGTCCAGGACGAGGTCGATCGCGGCGCCACGGCGAACGCAGGACCGGACCCGGACGCGTTCGATTACTTCGGCGTCATCGGGCCACTCGTCGATCGGATAGCAGTACACCGCCTTGGTGCGCGGCCAGGTATCCGCGGCCCGGAACACCAACCCACCGCCGTAAGGGATCCGGACGATGAATGGGAGCCGAGAGTCGGGGTCGGGATTGATCGCGATGAGCAGCTCGCTCACAGCAACCGATCATAGGCCGCCTGGCTCGGGCTACCGGACCACGGACACCTACACTTGTTCGGTGTCCGATGTACTCGCCCTGACCGTCCTCAGCGAGACGGACTGGACGGCGCGGCAGCGGGCGCACGAGCGGCGCGTCGACCATCTCGTCAGTGGCCACTTGGATCGCCGCCGGCGCGGAACCAAACACCCGGTTGAAGACTTTCTCTTCACCTACTACAGCTTTCGCCCGGCCCAGCTGCGCCGGTGGCATCCGGGTGCCGGCGTTACGCTCGCGGGGAACGCTCCACACGCCGGCTGGCGCGGCTACGTCCGGACCGATCGCGGTGTGACGATCGATCCACGGTTTATCGAGCAGCGTGCGGAGGCGATCGGCTGGGTGCGGGATTTGCTCGCCGCCACAGCAGCCCGACCGGCATTTGCCGGCTGCTTCGGGCTCCACGAGTGGGCGATGGTCTACCGGGCGGACGCGGTACGTCACGAGGCGTGGCCACTCCGTCTTGCGCAGTCCGGGACGGACGCGGTTGTGGAGCGCCACCAGATTCGGTGCTCCCACTTCGATGCGTTCCGCTTCTTCACCGGCGACGCCGTCCCCCGCAATGCGCTCCAGCCGAGCCGTGATCGGCAGCTTGAGCTGGAACAGCCTGGGTGCCTACACGCCAATATGGATCTCTACAAGTGGGCCTACAAGCTCTCCCCCATCGTGCAGTCCGAACTGGTCGCTGACGCGTTCCGACTGGCCCGCGACATTCGCGAGCTCGACATGCGCGCAAGTCCCTACGACCTGACCGATCTCGGCTATGAGCCGATCCGGATCGAGACCCTGGAGGGCAAGCGGGCGTACGCCGCAGCTCAACGCTCCTTCGCAGAGCGCAGCGCTGTCCTGCGTGCACGCCTGATCAATAAGTGCAATTGGCTGCTCGCAGAAAGCCCACAAGGCCAGACGTAAATGGCGTACGAACAGTCGCTATCGGGAGAGAGCCGAATCTTGGCGCGGAAGACGTCCGCCATCAGCGAGCGGCTGCTGACCGGAATCGAGGTTGCGCTACAGGAGCTTTGGCCTAGCGTGGACGGTCATGACGCGCATTCTTGTTCCGTACCACCTCGACGATCATCTTCCGGACCTGGACGTCCCGTACGGGCCGGACCACACAGTCACGATGGAGTTACCAGACGGCAGCCCCTGGCAACGGATGGCCGCCCTGTACGAAAGGGTCGCGGAGGTCGTAGCCGACGACACCCGGGTCGGCGGGCGTCCCATCGTCATGTCCGGCGACTGCACCACATCACTGGGGACCGTGGCCGGCCTGCAGCGCGCCGGCATCGACCCAGCGCTCGTCTGGTTCGACGGCCACGGCGACGTGCAGACCTTGGAGACCACGGCGTCCGGCTATCTCGGCGGCATGCCGTTGCGCATCCTGACCGGCTATCGTCCCGAGTTGATCAGCGACGACCTTGGGCTGCGTCCCATCCCGGACGATCGGGTGGTGCTCGTCGACGCCCGCGATCTCGATCCACCCGAGGCCGAGTTCCTGACCACGTCGGCGGTCCGCCATTGTGAGGTCGACGAGGTCACCGCTGACGTACTTCCCGAAGGTGCGCTGTACCTGCACATCGACTTCGATGTGGTGGCGCCGGACGAGTTGCCCGGTCTACTCTTCCCGGCGGCGGGCGGTCCCGGGCTTGGCGATGTCGGCGCGGCCATCGGCCGGGTCGTGGCGACTGGCAGGGTAGCCGCGATCGGAGTCGGATGCACCTGGCATGCGGGGCACGGCAACGCAGTGAGGGTCCGGCCTTACCTCGACGAGGCGCGGGCGGCCTGAGAACTCACGCCGGGTATCAGCCGACGAGCCGTCAGCCGGTCGGCGGCTCGGCGCCCTGGCGCAGCAGGCCATACGTCACGCCGTCCACCAGGGCTTCCCATGAGGCCTCGATGATGTTGGCGCCGACGCCGACGGTCTCCCAGGACGTCTTGCCGTCGGTGAACTCCGTCAGGACACGGGTGACCGCGTCGGTGCCGTGGGCGGCGTCCAGGATGCGCACTTTGAAGTCGATCAGCTCCAGCTTGTCGATTTCCGGGTAGAGCGTGCCGATCGCCGTCCGCAGCGCGTGGTCTAGGGCGTTGACCGGCCCGTTACCCTCTCCAGTGACGACGACCCGCTCTCCCCCCGCACGAAGTTTGACCGTCGCCTCACCCGGCGCCGCGCCGGTCGGGCTCGACTCCACGATGACCCGCCAGCTTTCCACCTCGAAGAATTGCGGGCGCACCCCGTCGACTTCCTCACGCAGCAGCAGCTCGAACGAAGCGTCTGCGGCCTCGAATGTGTACCCGCGGGCCTCCAGATCCTTAACCCGTCGGGTCACCCTGCCGACCAACTCGCGGTCTTGGGACAGGTCGTAGCCAAGCTCGCGGCCCTTCAACTCGATGCTGGCCCGGCCAGCCATGTCCGAGACCAGCATCCGCATGTCGTTGCCTATCGCGGCCGGGTCGGTGTGCTGGTAAAGGTCGGGATCGACCTTGATCGCGCTGGCATGCAGGCCCGCCTTGTGTGTGAAGGCGCTTGCGCCTACGTACGGCTGGCGGGAGTACGGGACGATGTTGGTGACCTCGGAAACGGCGTGTGCGATCCGGGTCGCTTCGCGCAGCGCGTCCTCCGGCACTACCGTCCGGCCCCGCTTGAGCTGGAGGTTCGCCACGACGGAGACCAAGTCCGCGTTGCCGGTGCGCTCGCCGTAGCCGTTTAGCGTGCCCTGCACATGCGTTGCCCCTGCGTCCACGGCAGCGAGCGAGTTGGCCACCGCGCAGCCGGTGTCGTTGTGGCAGTGGATGCCCAGCCGTACGCCGGCCGCCTCCGCCACGGCGAAGACGATCTCGCCTACGTCGTTCGGCAGCAGCCCGCCGTTGGTGTCACAGAGCGCGGCCAACTCGGCGCCCGCGTCCGCGGCAGATCGGACGACTTCAAGCGCGTACGCAGGGTCACGGCGATACCCGTCGAAGAAGTGCTCGGCGTCCAGGAATACCCGCCTGCCCTGCCGGGCGAGGAACGAGACGGTGTCCCGGATCATGGCCAGGTTCTCCTCGAGCGTCGTACGGAGCGCCCGCTCGACGTGCGCGGTGTGACTCTTGGCCACCAGCGTCACCACCGGTGTCTCGGCGTCCAGCAGTGCCCGCACGAGCGGGTCGTCCTCGACCCGGACGTTGGCCCGCCGCGTCGCGCCGAACGCCGCCAACTGAGCGTGCTTCAGCGTGAGCTCGGTCCGCGCCCGTCGGAAGAACTCTGTGTCCTTCGGGTTGGCACCCGGCCAGCCGCCCTCGATGAACCCGACACCTAGCTCGTCGATGTGCTGTGCGATGGCGAGCTTGTCGTGTACCGACAGCGACAGGCCCTCCTGCTGGGCGCCGTCGCGCAGCGTGGTGTCGTAGACGTGGAACTGGTCCGAGTCCATCTCGCGGTCCCCTTACAACGAAAAAGACCCGTCGCGAAGTGCGAACGGGTCTGCGCGCCTGGCGTGGTGCTGGTGCCTGGCGCGCCTACGTAATGATCATGCAGAAATACATCGGGGACAACGATGCCATATGATCGGCTGTCTGTGAGAGCCGAATCCCACATGGTGGACGTCCGTCCGATAACGGACGACGACGCCGGGTTGGCCCAGGCCCTGCTCGCCGAAACGTGGGGCTCGCCAGAGGTGGCCGGTCACGGCGTGCTGTACGACGCGTCCACGCTGCCTGGCCTGATCGCCTCGCTGGCGGGACAGCCGGTTGGTCTGCTCACCTACCACGCCGAAGGCGACAGCTGGGAGATCGTCACGATCAGCACGTCCGTTCGCGACCGCGGCGTCGGAACGGCGCTGCTGGTCGCCGCCGAGGAGCTTGCGCGGCGCGACCGAGCCCGCCGCCTGTGGCTGATCACCACGAACGACAACACCATCGCGTTGCGCTTCTACCAGCGACGCGGCTTCGACCTGGTTGCGTTACACCGAGACGCCGTGACTCGGGCCCGCGCCGAGCTCAAGCCGTCGATTCCCCTGGAGATCGACGGCATCCCGCTACGCCACGAGCTCGAGTTGGAGATGCGGCTCGATTGATGGTGCGGTGTTCCTCGTCAGGTAGGGCAGGCCCCGTTTCGGCGCGTGCCCGGCCGAGTGTCATCCGGCCCAGATTTCGTCCTCCATGTTCGGGACTGCCGACAGGTGGCGCTGCTTGCTCGCGTACCGCGGTTCGTACGGCACCGCCTCCCGTGGTGCCGTACTCCACATGTGGAGGGCGAGATATCCGACGAGGAACTCATTGGGCTCGATCTTCAGCTTGGCGGCCCGGGATTCCAGTTCGGCGTACAACGGCTCCGGCATATCCAGCGTCACCTTGATGCGATGTTCGGGCACGATTCCGTCCGAAACGCTGCGGTGAAGCGCATCGACGCACTCGGCCGGCGACGGCCCGATCAGCTCGTCCAGCGGTACGACCGGCCCAGCGAACAAGTCCGGCACCTCGGCCAGGGCGTTGAGAACCAGGCGGCCCACGTCCTCTGTTGGGTACCAGCGCCGGTAGCCGAAATCGCCATTCGCATCAAGCGCGCGGCGGCGATGTCGGATGAGCACCGCCCGTACTTCGAGCGCCTTGGGGTCGTCGCGATCGATGTCGATCTCGACGGGAATCGCCCTCAGTTCGGTGCCCGTCCAGCTGAAGCCCAGCAGGCCGTTTCGCGGAACGGCGGCGAGAATCCCGGGTGGGACCCTCCAGGCTTCTTGCCCGTACCGGTCCACGCGCACGGTGCCGCCACCCTCGACCGGAACCTCGCCGAAATCCTTGACGAGTTTGCGCAGCGGTTCAAGTTCGGGCCCGGGCCAGACATACTCGTCTCCGGCGCGATCACCGCTGACCCGGTGGGTGAACACCGCGCCGACGAGCAGCCGCTGCGCGCACGTATACCTGCCGTCCGGCAGCTGCAGGAACGTGGACCGGTAACGCATTGCCTGCGTCACGCTCGCCGAGTTTCGCGCAGTCGTGACGCCGGCCGCATATGCGGCTTGGTAGATCGTCTCCACGGGCGCTGGCCCGTGCTTGCCGAGATAGTCGGCGCAAAAGGTTGCGATGCGGGACATACGTCCAGCCTGCCGTGCCGCGACGCATGATCATTCTTCTTATCCACAGGGCGCCGCATGCCCGGCATGGAAGCCGCTGGGGTGCGTCCCACTCAGCTGGTTCGCGCTAGACGATGCGGTGCATCCAGCCGTGCACGTCGTCGGCGCGACCGTACTGAACGTCCACCAGCGCCTGCCGGATCTCCTTGGTCACCGGACCCGCCGCTGTACCCGTCGACACCTCGCCGCCGTCCCACACCAGCCGGCCGAGCGGGGTGATGACAGCAGCCGTGCCACACGAGAACACCTCGGTGATCTCGCCGGACGCTACTCCATCACGCCACTCGTCGATGGACACCGGGCGCTCCTCGACCTTGTACCCAAGGTCGCTGGCGAGCGTGATGATCGATTCGCGGGTGATGCCTTCCAGGATCGTGCCGGTCAGATCCGGTGTAGTGATCGATCCGTCGGGCCGGACGAAGTAGAGGTTCATCCCGCCGAGCTCCTCGACCCATTTGCGCTCGGTGGCGTCCAGGAAGCACACCTGAGCGCAACCGTGCTCGATCGCCTGCTGCTGTGCCACCAGGCTGGCTGCGTAGTTGCCGGCACACTTGGCTGCCCCGGTGCCGCCCGGAGCGGCGCGCGTGTACTCGGTAGACAACCAGATGTCGACCGGCTTGACCCCGGAGGCGAAATACGCTCCCGCTGGCGAAGCGATGAGGCAGAAAAGCACTTCGTTGGCCGGCCGCACGCCGAGGAAGACCTCCGAGGCGAACATGAACGGTCGCAGGTACAGGCTGGTCTCGTTGCCGGACGGCACCCAGTCGGCGTCAGTCCGGACCAGCAAGTCGATGGCCTCCACGAATGACTCGACCGGGAACTCAGGGAGCGCCATCCGTTTTGCGCTGCGGATGAATCGCGCCCCGTTGGCCTCCGGGCGGAACGCCCAGATCGATCCGTCCTCGTGGCGGTATGCCTTGAGGCCTTCAAAGATGGCCTGTGCGTAGTGCAGGACCGCGGTCGCCGGATCGATCGATAATGGCGCGTACGGGCGGAGCCCTGCGTCATGCCATCCCGACTCGGAAGTCCAGGTGGCGGTGACCATGTGGTCGGTGAACGACGTCCCGAACCCTGGATTGGCCAGTATCTCGGCCCGTCGCTGCGCGGCTACGGTGTTCTGCGACAGGGCGGTCGAGAACTCGAGCTTTCGCGCAGTTGCCGTAGTCATGCTGACCTCTCAGGTGTCGAAATGTGAGACGAAACTACTAGGACGTCCAACCAGAACGCTACCGCCCACCGCGCCGGGCGTAAACGCACTGGGCCACCCACAAGACCCCACCCAGCCGCTGATCATCGGCACTTTCCGGCTGCATAACACGGAAAGAGCCGATGATCAGCGAATTGGGGGTGAGTCAGGAGAGGGCAGCGGCCAGCGTGTTGCCTACCTTTACCGTCGATCGCTTCGCGTCGCCGCGCGCTGCGAGGTCGGCGGCCACCGCCTCCTCGACGCGGCCGGCTTCGGTGCCAAACCCCAGGTGCTCCAACAGCAGCGCTACGGAGAGCACTGTCGCGGTGGGATCGGCGATGCCCTGACCTGCGATGTCCGGCGCTGAGCCATGGACCGGCTCGAACATGGACGGCGCCGTCCGGTCCGGGTTGATGTTGCCGCTGGCCGCCAGCCCGATGCCGCCCGTGACTGCTGCCGCCAGGTCGGTGATGATGTCTCCGAAGAGGTTGTCGGTGACGATCACGTCGAACCGAGCCGGATCGTTGACCAGGAAGATTGTTGCGGCATCGACGTGCAGGTAGTCGACCGTCACGTCTGGGTATTCCGCGCCCACCGCCTCCACTGTGCGTCGCCAGAGGTGACCCGCATGGACAAGAACGTTGTGCTTGTGGACGTACGTCAGCTTCTTGCGCGGCCGGGCGGCTGCCCGCGCGAACGCGTACCGCACCACCCGCTCCACGCCGAACGCGGTGTTGACGCTCACCTCATTCGCGATCTCCTGCGGCGTGCCGGCGCGGAGGGATCCGCCGTTGCCGACGTACGGCCCTTCGGTGCCCTCGCGGACCACAATGAAGTCGATGTCGCCGGGATCGCGCAACGGCGAGGCCACTCCGGGGTAGAGCCGGGACGGGCGCAGGTTGACATAGTGATCGAATCCGAACCGAAGCTTTAGCAGCAGCCCACGCTCGAGCACTCCGCTCGGTACGCCCGGATCGCCGACCGCGCCTAGCAGGATCGCGTCGTACCCGCCCAGCTCTTCGTAGACGGAGTCCGGCAGGGTCTCACCCGTGGCGTGCCAGCGGCGCGCGCCGAGATCGTAGTGTGTCGTCTCGGTCTTGATATCAGTACCGGCGAGGGCGGCGTCGAGCACCTTAAGGCCCTCGGCGACGACCTCCGGACCGATGCCGTCGCCAGGTATCACGGCCAAGTTGATGCTGCGGGTCATGCAGGCCACCGTATGGTCGCGTTCCGCATCCCGACACGGACGTCCCACCATGTGGACGAGTTGATTATCATGATCATGTCGAATAGCTGGTTCATAACCGGCTGAACCCACATGACCACTGCTAGGCCGAGGGTCCGCACCTCCCCTGCGGGCGCGGACCCTCGACGTGCGATAGAACGCTTCGTTCGGCTGCGAGGTTCAGTGACCAGTCTCGCCGCCGTTGTCGCGGCGGTCCATGGCCTCCTGCAGCGCGTGCTGAGCGTTCTGCTCTGCCTCGGTCATTGCGCGTGCTCCGTTGAAGTTCTGGACAGATGATCCGACGAGAAGCTGTTGGTCGCCAGAACTCACAGATCACTTGTGGTGTGGAGTTGATTCCGGCGGGCGGACCCGGATCGCGGGTGGTCCTCGTCTGATGGCGGTCGGCTCGGCGTTGGCAACGCCAGACTCCGCGACGAGGCGCCGGCCTTAGCGGACCCCGTCGCGGCGGCTAAGAATCCGTACCGTCCACGACATGACTCAGCTGACAATACTCCTTGGACGTCCAAGTGTCTCGTGAAACAGACAGGAGTCTCGCATGCCGAGACTCCTGCCAGCCCGTGGCCATGATCGGACCGCCCACAGGCGGGTCCGTGCCCTACCACCCGCACGCGCCCGGTAACGGCAGGAACAGCCCTGCTGAACGTGATCGAACGGGATGTCAGTCGGCAAGGTCGACGGCGCGGCCCCACTCGGCGCCGATCTCGGCCACGATCTCGTCCATGACCTGCGGCGGTATGGCCTGATCGACGGTCATGGCGACGAGGGCGTGCCCGCCTTTGACGTCCCGGCTGACCTGCATACCGGCGATGTTGACGCCTGCCTCACCGAGCAGCCGCCCGACCGTTCCGACCACGCCGGGCCGGTCTTGGTACCGCCAGAACGCCATATGCTCGCTGGGCTGGACCTCGATGTCGTAGCCGAGCACCTCGACCAGCTTCTCGACGTGCTTGGTCCCGAACAGGGTCCCCGAAACCGAGACCACGCGGCCGTCAGCGAGCACGCCGCGCACGGTGATGAGGTTGCGGAAGTCCGGAGACTCCTCCTCGGTCAGCAGCCGGACCTCGACACCGCGGTCGGCGGCGATGACGGGTGCGTTGACGTATGACACCGGATCTTCGACGACATCGGTGAACACGCCCTTGAGCGCCGCCAGCTCCAGAATCTTTACGTCGTGCTCGACGATCTCGCCTCGTACCTCCACGTCGAGCTGCGTGGCAACCTCGCCGGCCAGCGCGGTGAATATGCGGCCCAGCTTCTCGGCCAGCGGGATGCCGGGACGGACGTCTTCGGCGATCGCACCACCCTTGACGTTGACCGCGTCGGGGACGAGTTCACCGGCCAATGCGAGCCTGACTGACCGAGCCACCGAGACGCCGGCCCGCTCCTGGGCCTCCTCGGTTGATGCCCCCAGGTGCGGTGTGACGATCACCGACTCGAACTCGAACAGCGGCGAATCCGTGCACGGCTCCGAGGAGAACACGTCGATACCCGCACCGGCGACCCGCCCCTCCTTGAGGGCGACGGCCAGCGCGTGTTCGTCCATGATGCCGCCGCGTGCGGCATTGATGATGCGGACCGTCGGCTTGACCTTGCGCAGGGCCTGCTCACCGATCAACCCGATGGTCTCAGGCGTCTTCGGCAGGTGGACTGAGATGAAATCGCTCTGCTCGAGCAATTCGTCCAGCGAGACGCTCCGCACCCCCATCTGTGCCGCGCGGGCGGCCGGGACGTACGGGTCGTACGCGATGACGGTCATACCGAACGACGACAGCCGCTGCGCGACGAGCGCGCCGATCCGGCCGAGCCCCACGATTCCGGCGACCTTCTCGTACAGCTCGGTGCCCGCGTACCTGCTGCGCTTCCACTCCCCGGCCTTGAGTGCCTTGTTGGCCGGCGGGATGTTGCGCGCGGTGGCGAGCAGCAGACCGACGGCGAGCTCGGCGGCGCTGACGATGTTGGACGTCGGTGCGTTGACGACCATCACTCCGGCCTGCGTCGCCGCCTTGACGTCGACGTTGTCCAGACCCACGCCCGCGCGCGCGATGACCTTCAACTGTGTCCCGGCTGCGATGGCTTCCGCGTCGACTTGGGTTGCACTGCGGACCAGGATGGCATCGGCCTCGGCGATGGCAGGTAGTAGCGACGAGCGGTCGGCGCCGTCGCAGTAGCGGATCTCGAAGTCAGGGCCGAGTGCTTCGACTGTCGCCGGCGACAGTTCCTCGGCTATGAGGACGACAGGCTTGCTCACGTCTTGGTACACCCTCTTCGGGTCTTGATGGCTCGGGTTGTGACAGCGAGCGCCGTTGCCCCTGGCTTCACGAGTGTAGCCGCTACCGGCGCTGCTAGACGTCCGGCCAGCGCTCGCCCTGCCAGGCAGCGTCCCAGAACATCCATTCCAGCCTAGTGCTCTGGGTGTACGCGGCGTTCATTCGGTCCGCAATCCCCACTCCGGCCCGCGGGGCCAGCCGATCGGCAAGTGCCTCCACCTCGCCGGTGATGGCAGCGAACTGGGGGTCCGAGTACGTCGCGATCCAGGCCGCGTACGGATGATCCGGCGCCGTCGCTGCCGCAATCGCGGCGCCGACCTCGGCATAGACCCGGAAGCACGGCAGCACGGCGGCCAGGGCCACCTCCACCGGCTCAGCGGCTGCGGAAGCTACCAGGATCGACGTGTACAGCTGGCAGGTCGGCGACGGTTCGCCGGGCCCGTCGACGTCGACGCCATGTTCCCCTAGCAGCGTCGCGTGCAATGCCCGCTCGGCTTCCACTGCGCCCGCCGCGGATCGGGCCAGCACAGCGACATCGGCGGTCTTCGGGAGGCGGGTGGCGATCATCGCGAGCGCCCTGGCGTACCCGGACAGGTATCTCGCATCCTCGAGCAGGTAGCGGAGGAAGACCTCGCGGTCGAGCGTTCCTGCCTGCAACTGCTGGACGAACGGGTGCTTGAGGATCTGCTCGTATGTCGGCTGGACCGACCGCCACGCATCGTCCGACCACGTCACGGGCAGGGTTCCCACCACGAGTGGAAATGGTGGACGGGACCGGCGCCGTGGCCCACCCGAAGCGAGTCGGCCCCGCGTAAGGCACCGGTGACGTACCGCTTCGCTACCCCGACGGCCTCGCGGAGCGGCGCACCCTGGGCCAGCCGAGCTGCGATCGCACTCGACAAGGTGCATCCGGTGCCGTGCGTGTTGCGAGTTCGGACCCGCGGTGCCCGGTACTCGTGCGTCCCGTCCGGGTCGGCCAGCACGTCGACGGCCTCGTCGCCATCCCCGTGACCGCCCTTGACCAGGGCGGCGTGGGCGCCCAGGCTGCGGAGTTCCTCCGCGGCCTTGGTAGCGGTCTCCGGAGTCACCGCATCCCAGCCCAGCAGGGCCGCCGCCTCAGGCAGGTTGGGCGTGATGATCGTGGCGAGAGGGACAAGCCGGTCGCGGATCGCGGTGATGGTGTCGTCGCTGACGAGCCGGTCCCCCGACGTTGCAACCATGACTGGATCCACCACAAGGTTGAGCACCTTGTACCGCGTCACCGCCGCGGCCACCGCCTCGACAACGTCCGGCTCCCCGAGCATTCCGGTCTTGACAGCGCGGATGTCCAGATCAGCGAACAATGCATCGAGCTGGTCAGTGACGAAGCTCGCCGGTACTGGCAAGACTCCCGTGACGCCACGGGTGTTCTGCGCAGTCAGCGCGGTGATGACCGCCGCACCGTACGCGCCAAGCGCGGAGAACGTCTTGAGGTCGGCCTGGATGCCGGCACCGCCCGACGGATCGGAACCGGCAACCGACAGCACGGAGAAAGTCACGGGATCGCACTCCTTTCGGCCAGCGTGGCGTCGACCGCTTCGCGAAGCACGCGGGCGGCGTTCTCTGGGTCCGGTGCGCCGAATACCGCGGATACCACCGCGATCCCGTTGGCGCCGGCTGCGATGACCGCCGCTGCGCGGTTCGGGTTGGTGATGCCGCCGATGCCGACGAGCGGCAGCTCGGTACGCATCCGGATGCTCGCCACACCGTCCGGCCCCAGCGGTGGTGCAGCATCGGGTTTGGTCGGGGTCGCCCACACCGGGCTGGCGGCCAGGTAGGTGCAGGCGGCGAGTTGCTCGGCGTTCGCGAGCTGTGCCTCGTCCTCGATCGACCACCCGACGATCGCGCGCGGACCGAGGATCGCGCGAGCTTGTGCAGGTCTCATGTCGTGGATGCCCACGTGGACACCCACTCCCGCGCGGCGGGCGACATCGACGCGATCGTTGACGATGAGCGGGATGCCGGAGGGGCGAAGTGCATCCTGCAGGCGCGTCGCCTGATCCAGCAACTCGTCGTCGCTGGCCTCCTTGTCGCGGAGCTGGACGAGCGTCGCACCACCCCGGACCGCACCGAGGCAGGCTTCGATCAGCCCGCTGGCCGGCACCAGGGCGGGATCGGTGACGACGTAGAGCCGGACGTCCAACGCCGTCATTCCTGATCACCAGTCACCAACCGCGCGCCCTCGTGAACGGTCGGCCTGTCGAGCGTGTGAAGCTCATCCAGGATCCGCAGCCTGAGCGTGCCAGGGCCTGGCGAGTCAGCCGCCGCCCGCTCGCCCGCCAGCCCGAGAACGGCGAGCGCTGCCGCGGTTGCCATCAGCCGGTCGGCCTCCACCGCGTTGAATGCGCCGACCAGCGCGCTGGCAGCACAGCCGAGCGCTGTGATGCGCGACATCAGCGGATGGCCGCCGTAGACGGTGACAACGGTGCGTCCGTCGGTCACCAGGTCGGCCACCCCGGTGACGGCCACAATTCCGCCGGTCCGGGCGGCCAGCTCTCGGGCGGCGTCGGCCGCGTCGGCCGCCTCATGCGTGCTGTCGACGCCCTTGCCTCCGGCGGCCGCGCCGGCCAGTGCGAGGATCTCGCTGGCATTGCCACGAACCACGGACGGGTTGCGATCGAGCAGGTCTGTTGCCGTCTTGGTCCGGTAGGGCGTCGCGCCGACACCGACAGGGTCCAGGATCCACGGGATGCCCCGTTCGGCGGCAGTACCGGCCGCGTCGTGCATCGCCTCGACCCACGGTGGTGAGAGTGTCCCGATGTTGATCACGACCGCGTCCGCGATGCGGGCGAAGTCGGCGGCCTCGTCCTGCGCGTGCACCATGGCCGGGGAAGCACCGGCCGCTAGCAACGCGTTCGCGGACAGGTCCATAGCCACATAGTTCGTGATGTTGTGGACCAGTGGGCCTCGCTCGCGGACGGCTGAAAATGTCGTCCAGACGTCGAGCGGGCTGACCATAGAGTGCTCCCTCCCGCCGGGGTGGGAGCGCTGCGGTGCGCTTGCGGTTCAGGCGCGCGACCGGGTCGGCTCCCTTCGCCGGCATGACCCGGTTCAGGTTCGGCGGGTGTGATCTCAGCCCTGCAGGGCACCCCGGCCGATCGGTTCTTGCTGCCTAACCATAGCCGCTCGCGGCGACCGGATTACCACCAGCCGGCCCCAGCTTGTCGTTCGATCACGTTCAGCAGGCGCACCCCTGCCGTACCAGGCACGCGTGGGTGGTACGGCGCCGACAGGCCTGCTGAACGTGATCGAACGACTGAAGGGCGAAGGATCAGCGAGCGGCGGTGCCTTCGGTGTAGTCGTCGTCCTTGCTCTCGATCCACGGCATGAGCCGGCGCAGTTCGCGCCCGACCTGCTCGATCGGGTGCTGCTCGCCTTCAGCCCGCAGGCGCCTGAACTCCGGAGCACCGGCGTCCTGGTCGGCGATGAACCCGGCCGCCCACGAGCCGTCCTGCACCTCACGAAGCACCTGGCGCATCCGGTCCTTGACCGACCCGTCGATGATCCGCGGACCGGAGGTGTAGTCGCCGTACTCGGCGGTGTCGGACACACTCCACCGCTGCTTGGCGATGCCGCCTTCGTACATCAGGTCGACGATCAGCTTGAGCTCGTGGAGGCACTCGAAGTAGGCCACTTCGGGCTGGTAGCCCGCTTCGGTCAGGACCTCGAACCCGGTCTGGATCAGGCGCGAGACCCCGCCGCAGAGGACGGCCTGTTCGCCGAACAGGTCGGTTTCGGTCTCTTCAGTGAACGTGGTCTTGATTCCGCCGGCGCGTAGCCCGCCGATCGCCTTGGCGTACGAGAGGGTGAGCGGCCACGCTTCCCCCGTCGCGTCCTGCTCGACTGCGACCAGCACCGGCACCCCGCGGCCGTCGGAAAACTCGCGGCGCACCAGGTGGCCAGGACCCTTCGGGGCGACCATGCACACATCCACGTTGGCCGGCGGCTTGACATAGCCGAACCGGATGTTGAAGCCGTGGCCGAAGAACAGCGCGTCGCCTTCCTGCAGGTTGGGCTCGATTTCGTTGGTGTACAGGTGCCGTTGTACGTGGTCCGGCGCCAGGATGACGACCAGGTCCGCCTCGGCGGCCGCTTCGGCCGGCGACACCACGCGCAGCCCCTCAGCCTCGGCTTTGACCCGGCTCTTGGAGCCCTCCCGGAGGCCAACCCGTACGTCCACCCCGGAATCACGAAGGCTCAGCGCGTGCGCGTGGCCCTGGCTCCCATAACCGATGACCGCGACCACCCGTTCCTGGATGATCGACAGATCGGCGTTGTCGTCGTAATACAGCTCAGCCACGTGGGCTCTCCTTCTCTCTCCGGTCGTGTGTCGTTCGATCACGTTCGGCAGGCATAGCAACGTACCGACATGCATGCAGCCATGTAGGTACGTCGGGCCGCCTGCCGAACGTGATCGAACGACATGGGTACTAGGCGGTGCGGTCGAGGGGACGGAGCGTGCGGTCGGTAATCGAGCGAGAGCCCCGCCCGACCGCGACCACACCGGATTGGACAAGCTCACGGATGCCGAACGGCTCCAGCACCCGCAGCAACGCGTCCAGCTTGTCCGGGGACCCGGTGGCCTCGATGGTCACCACATCGTGGGCCACGTCGACCACCTTCGCGCGGAACAGCTGGACGGTTTCGAGGATGTGCGATCGTGTTTCCAGATCCGCCTTGACCTTCAGCAGCAGCAGCTCTCGCTGCACCGACTGCCCTGGATCCAACTCGACGATCTTGATTACGTTGACCAGCTTGTTCAGCTGCTTGGTCACCTGCTCGAGAGGCTGTTCCTCGACGTCCACCACAACGGTCATGCGAGACACGGCTGGGTACTCGGTCGGCCCGACGGCGAGCGAGTCGATGTTGAACCCCCGGCGCGAGAACAGCGACGCGATCCGAGCGAGGACGCCGGGTTTGTTCTCGACCAGAACCGACAGGGTGTGCTTGCTCATCTCTCAGTCCTCCCGGTCGCCGAAGTCCGGCGCCATGCCGCGGGCAATCTGGATCTCATCGTTGCTGGTGCCGGCAGGGACCATCGGCCACACCATGGCGTCCCGGTGCACGACGAAGTCGACCACAACCGGACGGTCGTCGGTGGCCATCGCCTTTTCGATAGTGGCATCGACGTCACCGGCCTCGTCGCAGCGCAGTCCCACGCAGCCGTACGCTTCGGCCAGCATCGCGAAGTCAGGGATCCGCCGGTGCAAGTCGGTGTTGGAATACCGGCCGTTGTAGAACAGCGTCTGCCACTGCCGCACCATTCCGAGCGACTCGTTGTTGATGACCGCCACCTTGATCGGGATGCCCTCGATCGCACAGGTGGCCAGCTCCTGATTGGTCATCTGGAAGCAACCGTCGCCGTCGATCGCCCAGACCGTGGCGTCGGGACGACCAACCTGGGCGCCCATCGCGGCCGGCACGGCGAAGCCCATGGTGCCCAGGCCGCCCGAGTTCAGCCACGTGCCAGCCTTTTCGTATCCGATGAACTGGGCGGCCCACATCTGGTGCTGGCCGACGCCGGCGACGTATAGCGCTTCAGGCCCGGCGATCTTGCCGATCCTCTCGATCACGTACTGCGGCGCCAGCGTCCCGTCCTCCGGCTCCGCGTAGCCGAGCGGAAACCGGACTCGCCAATCGTTCAGCTGCGCCCACCAGCCGTCGTAGTCACCCCGTCGCCCGGCAGCGTGCTCAGCCTCCACCGCCGCCACCAGGTCGGCGATCACCTCGCGGCAGTCACCGACGATCGGCACGTCCGCCATCCGGTTCTTGGAGATCTCGGCGGGATCGATGTCCGCGTGCACCACCGTGGCGTCCGGCGCGAAGCTCGACAGCTTGCCCGTGACCCGGTCGTCGAACCGCGCACCGAGCGCCACGATCAGGTCGGACTTCTGAAGCGCGGTCACCGCGGCGACCGTCCCGTGCATACCCGGCATGCCGAGGTGCTGCGGATGGCTGTCGGGGAACGCACCGCGCGCGGTCAGCGTCGTGACGACCGGCAGGCCGGTCAACTCGGCCAGCGCCGCCAACTCGGCCCAGGCTCGCGCCTTGAGCACGCCGCCACCGACGTACAGGACGGGACGGCGGGACTCGACGATGAGCCGGGCCGCCTCGCGCACCTGCTTGGCATGCGGGCGCGTCGTCGGCCGGTAGCCCGGCAGGTCGAGAGTTGCCGGCCAGGAGAACGTCGTCACGGCCTGGAGGGCGTCCTTCGACACATCGACGAGCACCGGGCCAGGCCGGCCCGTCCCCGCGATGTGAAACGCCTCGGCGACCGCCCGCGGGATCTCGGCCGGATCGGTGACCAGGAAGTTGTGTTTGGTGATCGGCATGGTGATGCCACGAATGTCGGCCTCCTGGAACGCGTCCGTCCCGATGGCGGCACTGGGCACCTGCCCCGTGATCGCGACCATGGGGATGGAGTCCATGTGCGCGTCGGCAATCGGCGTCACCAGGTTCGTCGCTCCGGGGCCCGAAGTAGCCATGCACACGCCGACCTTGCCGGTCGCGAGGGCGTACCCCTCGGCCGCGTGGCCCGCGCCCTGCTCGTGCCGGACGAGGACATGACGGATCCGGGTCGAGTCCATGAGTGGGTCGTATGCGGGGAGGATCGCGCCGCCCGGAATCCCGAACACCGTGTCTACACCGGCGGCTTCGAGCGAGCGGATAAGGCTCGCCGCGCCCGTCATCGGCTCTGCTTGTGCGCTGATCCGCGCGGGTGGTGGGCTCGGATAGGGCCGCACCCCCGGCTGGGCGGGAGTGTGCGGCCGTGGTGGCTCCGACATGACCGTCGCCTCTTCGTCCTTCTCGTCGGTGGGATGGGTTCCTGGCATGAAAAAACCCCTCGGCCCGAGGGCTCACGAGGGGTCGCGCGTCGGCAGTTTGTTGACGTCAGCCGACGCGCTCACCAAGTACGATGATGCTTCCACGCACGACATGGAGCGTGAACCACTCTGCGCGCTTCGTCAACTTGTGTCTCACTATCCGGGATTTCCGTCCGCGACTCGGACCCAGTTGCAAACCGGCCAAGAAAACCCATTGACCTCGTGCGACGACTTCTTCTACAGTTGGAGAAGTCAAGATTTCTCCACTCGTAGAAGCGAGTACCGACATGAGTGCACTTCCCGATCAGGGAACTCACGTGACCGCCGAGTCGCTGTTGGACGCCACCGAACGGCTGCTCATCACCGCCGGCCAGGCCGGCGTCTCAACCCGACGCGTCGCCGAGGAAGCCGGCCAGCCGCATGGCCTCATCCGCTACCACTTCGGGTCGCTGGAAGCGCTGATGCTGCGAGTACTGGAGCGAGCCTCCGGCCGAATCCTCGATCGTCAACGTGCTTTGTACAGCGGTGATCGCCCGTTCCTGGACAAGTGGCGCCAGGCCATGGGCTACATCGAGACTGACCTCGCGGACGGGTTCCCGAAGATCACCGCCGAGCTGTTCGCGAAGGCGTGGAACGACGCGGCCTATCGCGACGGGCTGCGCGAGACGATGGCTGCCTTCACCGAAATGCTGGTCGACGCGGTTGTCGGCGCGGCCCGGGAGTATCAGCTCGATCTCAACAGCGACGAGCTGCTGGCCATCGCCACCCTGATCCGCACGTTCCAGATCGGCATCCTCGTCGAGCGCCTGGCCGACATCGACATCGGCCACGCCGAACTGACCGCGGCCATCGATCACGCACTCGAGAACCACCAATCAGGAGAACCACATGCGCGCCCGGCAACCTGACCTGACCGGCGTCGTCGAGCGCGACGGGGTCGCCATCCACTATGAGGTCCACGGCTCGAGCGGGCCCACCGTGCTGCTGCTTCCCGCCTGGGCGATCGTGCACAGCCGGCTCTGGAAGGCACAGATTCCGTACCTGGCGAACCGCTACCGAGTGGTCACGTTCGACCCGCGCGGCAATGGCGCCTCGGGACGTCCTGCCGATCCGGCCGCTTACGACACCAGACTCCAGGTCGGCGATGCGCTCGCCGTGCTGGACGCTGTAGGTGCGGACCAGGCGGTTCTGGTCGGCAACTCATTCGGGGCGATCTTGGCCTACGTGTTTGCCGCCATGCATCCGGACCGGGCAGCAGGTACGGTCCTGATCGGCACGACGCTGAATGTCGACGGCCGCGACGATTACCCACTCGGTCGCATGCTGGCGACGTTCAACGAAGATCGCGGCATCGACGAGGGTTGGGATCGCTACAACCGGCACTCGTTCCACCGGGACTTCGCAGGGTTCGTCGAGTTCTTCATCGGCCAGGCGTTCACCGACCCGCACTCGACCAAGCAGGTGGAAGACGGCATCTCGTGGGGCCTGGAGACGACGCCCGACGTCCTCGCTGCCACGCTCGGCAGCCGATCAGGGACCCCACCGGCGGCCATGGCGGCCAGCATCCGGGCACTGGCGCCGCAGATCGCCTGCCCGGTACTGGTCATCCATGGTGATCAGGACGCCGTGGCGCCCATCCACCTAGGCAGGGCGGTCGCCGAACTCCTCGACGCACCCATTGTCGAGCTTGCGGGTGCCGGGCACTGTCCCCAAGCGCGGTACCCGGTGCAGATCAACCGGTTGCTACGCGAGTTCATCGACCGAGTGGGCGCGGCAGCGGCCGGGGCCGCCGCGGCCGACGTGGCTCGAACCGCACAGACGATCCCTTCACCTCGTCCAACCGCCACCCGGCGGTCCTCGCGACCGCGAGTGCTGTTCCTGTCCTCGCCGATCGGTCTGGGCCACGCCCGGCGTGACTTGGCGATCGCAGATGAGCTGCGGGGCCTCGTGCCCGAGGCGGAGATCGACTGGCTCGCGCAGGACCCGGTTACCCGTGTGCTGCACGCGCGGGGCGAACAGATCCATGCCGCTAGCGCTCGGCTGGCCAGCGAATCGGCCCATATCGAAGCCGAGTCCCGCGATCACGACCTGCACGTGTTCGAGGCAATTCGCCGGATGGACGAGATCCTCGTCGCCAATTTCATGACGTTCCTCGACGTCGTCCAGGCCGAGCGGTACGACCTGGTCATCGGCGACGAGGCCTGGGACGTGGACCACTTCCTGCACGAGGACCCGTCGGTCAAGCACACCCGATTCGGCTGGTTGACCGACTTCGTGGGGTATATGCCGATGGCAACAGGCGGTGATCGAGAGCGCATTCTCACCGCTGACTACAACGCCGAGATGATCGAGCACATCGAACGGCATCCTCGCGTTCGGGACAAATCGATCTTCGTCGGTGAACCGGACGACGTCGTGTCGACACCGTTTGGACCCGGGCTACCGGACATCCGGGAATGGACCGAAGCGCATTACCAGTTCGCGGGTTACATCTCCGGCTTCGACCCAGGGGCCCTTGGAAGCCGAGAGGAGCTTCGCGGCGAGCTTGGCTACCGGCCTGACGAAACGGTGGTCATTGCCGCCGTCGGCGGCTCCGGCGTTGGTGCACCTCTGCTGCGCCGCATCATCGAGGCCCACCCGCTGGTGTCGGGCAGGATTCCGAACCTGCGGACCGTCGTGGTGACCGGGCCGCGCCTGGACCCCACCGCGCTGCCGCCCGCGGACGGCGTTGAGAAGTGGGCTTACGTTCCGGATCTACACCGGCACCTCGCCGCGTGTGACCTCGCCTTAGTCCAGGGCGGCCTCACGACCACCATGGAGCTCGTGGCCGCGCGTCGGCCGTTCCTCTACTTCCCGCTGCGCAATCACTTCGAGCAGCAGATCCACGTCCGCCATCGGCTCGACCGGCACCGGGCGGGACGAGCCATGGATTACGGCTCCGCGTCCCCAGAAGACATCGCCGCCGCCATGGCCGATGAGTTGGCCCGGAGGGTGGATTACGAGCGCGTCGACGGAAAGGGGGCCCACCGCGCCGCCACGCTGCTGGCCGACCTCTTGTAGACCCACCCCGACCACCATCGTTGACAAGGAAACAGACAATGACCATCCAGACCGACAACGCCGCCCAGGCGCTCGAATTGGCCTCAGTTCGCGACGATCTCGCCTTCGACCACGGCGCGATAAGCCGCTTCAACGCCTGGTTCTTCACCGCGTTCGCGTCGTATCTGAACCACGTCGGCCGCATACACAAGCGGGCCGCGTTCGCGAACATGCGCGCCGGGACGGTTGTGGAGATCGGCGCCGGTACCGGCGCCAACTTCGACTACCTGCCTCGCGGCACCCACCTCTACGCCGTCGAACCGAACCTCCGCATGCATGCCAGGCTGCGCGAACGCGCTGCAGCGGCAGCAGTCTCACTGACCCTCCTGGGCACCGGCGCCGAGGCAATCCCGCTACCCGACGAGTCGGTCGACGAGGTGATCTGCTCGCTGGTCCTGTGTACAGTTCCGGACCCCGACCAAGTACTTGCCGAGGTGCGGCGAGTGCTGCGGCCGGGCGGCACTTTCCGCTTCGCCGAGCACGTCGCCGCCGACCCGAGCAGTGTCCGACATCGCATCCAGCGCGCCCTGCGCCGACCGTGGGGTTACCTCTTCGAAGGGTGCAACCCAGCGCGGAACACTCCCGACACCGTGGCCTCGGCTGGCTTCAGGGAACTTCGGATCGAGCGACGCAAGCTCCGCCACTCGGTCTTCTGGCCGGTCAACACCGCCGTCTGGGGTATCGCCGTGAAGTAACGGTCAGTCGCAGACGGCACCGCGTGCAGCCGAGCCCACCAACTTGGCGTACTTGGCCAGGACGCCTCGCTGGTGCTTCGGCGGGGGTGCCTGCCAGCTCTGAGCCCGCTCCTCGAGTTCGTCTTTTTCGACCAGCAGGTCGAGGGTGCGGGCCGTGACGTCGAGCCTGATCCGGTCGCCATCGCGGATGAACGCGATGGGACCGCCATCGACGGCCTCGGGCGCGACGTGGCCCACGCATGGGCCGGTCGTGCCGCCGGAGAACCGCCCGTCGGTCACCAGCATGACGTCCTTGCCCAGCCCTGCGCCCTTGATCGCGCCGGTGACGGCCAGCATCTCGCGCATGCCGGGACCACCCTTCGGTCCCTCGTACCTGATGATGACGGCATCGCCGGCCACGATCGTCCCGTCCTCTACCGCATCCATGGCGGCCTGTTCGCCATCGAAAACCCGCGCGGTGCCCTCTGTGACGGTCTGGTCGAAGCCGGCCGTCTTCACCACCGCACCTTCGGGTGCGAGCGAGCCGTGCAGGATCGTCAGCCCGCCGGTCGCATGGATCGGGTTGGTGATCGCGTGGATGATCTTGCCGTCCGGGTCAGGCGGCGCGATGTCGGCGAGGTTATCGGCCATCGTCTTGCCGGTAACGGTTAGCACGTCGCCGTGGAGGAGGCCCGCGTCGAGCAGGGCACGCATGACGACCGGCACTCCCCCGATGCGGTCGACGTCGGTCATCACATACCGGCCGAACGGCTTGACATCGGCCAGATGTGGGACGCGGTCGCCGATCCGGTTGAAGTCGTCCAGCGTGAGGTCAACATCAGCTTCGTGAGCGATCGCCATCAGGTGCAGGACGGCGTTGGTCGACCCGCCCAGTGCCATGACCACGGCGATCGCGTTCTCAAATGCCTCGCGGGTGAGGATGTCGCGGGTGGTGATGCCCTGCCGGAGCAGTTCGACTACGGCTTCGCCGGAACGACGGGCGATACCGTCGCGACGCCGGTCGACGGCGGGCGGCGCCGCGCTGCCGGGCAGCGCCATCCCGAGCGCCTCGGCGGCCGAGGCCATCGTATTGGCGGTGAACATGCCGCCGCAGGCGCCTTCGCCGGGGCAGATGGCCCGCTCGATCTCGTCGACCTCCTCGCGCGTGATGAGGCCGCGGGCGCACGCCCCGACCGCCTCGAACGCATCGATGATCGTCACCTCACGGTCGCCGATTCGGCCCGGCAGGATCGAGCCGGCGTAAACGAACACCGCCGCGATGTCGAGGCGAGCCGCCGCCATCAGCATGGCGGGTTCGGACTTGTCACAGCCGGCCAGCAACACACCACCGTCGAGCATCTCGGCGCCGAACACGGTCTCGACCGAGTCGGCGATTACCTCGCGAGACACCAGCGAGTAGTGCATACCCTCGTGACCCATGGAGATGCCATCGGACACCGAGATCGTGCCGAACTCAAGCGGGTACCCGCCCGCGGCGTGTACCCCTTCCTTGGCGGCCTTGGCCAGCCGATCGAGGGACAGATTGCACGGGGTGATCTCGTTCCACGACGAGCCGACGCCGATCTGCGGCTTCTCCCAGTCGTCGTCGGTCATGCCGACGGCGCGGAGCATCCCGCGAGCGGCGGCGCGCTCGAGTCCGTCAGTGACGGCCCGGGAACGCGGCTTGATGTCTGGCTTGCCGTCGATGGTGGGTCCGGTCATAGGGTCACACGCTAGACCTCACGACAACGGCGTGAGACGCGACGTCCATGATCTGGGACATCGGCGCGTTAACCGCCCGAGACGGCCGGGATGACGTGAACCTCGGCGCCGTCGGCGAGCACGGCGTCCTGACCACCTAAGTCGCGAACGTTCTCATCGCCGATGAAGACGTTCACATGCGGGCGCAGCACGCCGGTCTCGTCCCTGATCCGCCGCTCGATGGCGGGCCATCTGGTGGCGACGGCGTCGAGCAACGTCCGGACCGACGCCGGCTCAGCAATCTCCACTTCCAGTGCTCGCTCGCCGCTTGCCAGCTCGCGCAGCGCACCCGGAAGCCGAACCGTCACCTTCACGGCAGGGCGGCCGCCCGCACGCACAGCACGTCGGGCAGGTGGCGGGCCACCTCGACCCAGGACTCACCGCCGTCCGAGCTGGCGAACACCGAGCCATCGCGACCGCCGAGGTACAACCCCGGCGCGTCCGCCACATCGTCCGCTGCGAAGGCGTCGCGCATGACGGCGGCGAAGTAACGCTCTGGCAGGCCGGTAGACGTCCGAGTCCAGGATTCGCCGCCGTCGGAAGTGCGCCACACTTGGAGTGCGTTGTCGGGCGGGAACCGATGACCGTCGGCTACCAACGGCACGACCCACGCGGTATTCGGCGCGGCGGGGTGCGTCACCACCGGGAACCCGAAGTCGCTCGGCAGCCCATCGGCGATGGACGTCCAGCTCTTGCCGCCGTCGTCGGATCGGTACACGCCGTGGTGGTTCTGCGCGAACAGCCGCTCTGGCTCAACCGGGTCTCGGGCCACCTTGTGCACGCACTGGCCGTACTCGGGCCACGGATCAGGCAGGAAGTACGCCTTGATGCCGGTGTTGGACGGATTCCACGACGCGCCGCTGTCATCAGAGACGTAGACGCCACCGGTCGACATCGCCACCAACATCCGAGCCTCGTCGAGCGGGTGGGGCAGCACGGTGTGGACCGCCTGCCCGCCGAATCCGGGCTCCCACGTGGGCCGGTGCGGGTGATCCCACAACCCGCGGACGAGCGAGAAGCTTTCGCCACCATCGGTCGAACGCCATAACGCCGACGGCTCGGTCCCTGCCCACACCACGCCAGGACGTTCGGCGGTGTCCGGCTTCAGCTGCCAGATCGCAGCCACCGCGGCGTCCTCACCCTCCGGGAACTTCACCGCCCCAGCCTCGGGCTCGGACCACGTGGCGCCTAGGTCGTCGGAACGCAGCACACTCGGACCCCAGTGCCAGCTCTTGGTGCCGACGAGCAGGCGAGCGTGGCCGCCGCGGGTATCGATGGCGCACGACGGCACCACCCGCATCAGGAAGTGCGGGCCATCGAGCTGCCAAGACCGCCGGTCGTCGCTGCGGGCCAGCCACAGCCCCTTACGTGTGCCGATTGCCAGAAGAACCGTCATTGCGGCAGTGTGCACCCAACCACCGACAAGCACGACCCCCAGCTCCGGGTTAGAAGTAGTCGAGCATGAACGCCGTGCCCGCGAAAGCCGCGTCCAGCATGCCGTCGAAGTCCGGGTCACCACCGGTGGCCAGGCCGGCCCGGCGCAACGTGCTCACCCGGGCACCGGCGAACAGGGCCGCGAGCCCGTTGGCCGCCAACTCCAAGCCGCCACCGCTGCCGGGCACAAGTTGCCCACGACCGTCCTTGACCTGCACCAGCCAGTCACCGGAATTGCCGGGTAGCAGCGGGTCAACAAAGGTCACTGGTACTGCGACGTCGACTCCCAGTGGGAACCCGCGAGCGCCGACCGCCGCAGGAGCGTCCACAACACGCAGCAGCCACCAGACATCTTTGTCCGCAGTCACGGCATGATCGCGAGTCAGCAAGTGGATCGGATCGTCCGGCGGGACACACGCGCGGATCTTCCGTGCCACCGACGATCCGGACCCGACCAGCGCCCACAACCCACGTACCGTCTCTTCCGATCCACCGACGAGGACATCGACGGCGAGCGTGTCCGACCCGCCCCAGCGGTAGGCGAGGAATCCGTCGCCGGCCAGGTAGGCGAACGTCTCGTCCTCGTCAAGCCACTGCGCCACATCGTGGGACGGCCATTCGATCGGGCCACAATCCAGGTGCCGGGCATGCAGCCGCGCGACCATGGCCATCACATCGTCCACGTCGTCCGGCCGGACCCGCCTAACAGCGACCGGGCTGTTGGGCGCGACCGTGCGTATCGCCGCGGCTGGCACGGTGATGAAATGCTGCCGCCCAGCCAGCTCCCACCCGACGGCACGGTATGGCGGCAAAGTAGTGGGGTACAGGGCGGATACCGGGTAGCCCTGCTCGGCGGCGCGGCCGAGGATACCGACCATCAGCTGGCGGCCCACACCACGACCTCGATCCTCCGGCGCCACCACGACGCCGCCGATACCGGCCATCGGCATCGACTCGCCGAGCCACCACTGCCGGAACGCAGTGATCCGCGCCGTCGCCACGAGCCGGCGGCCGTCATATGCCGCCAGCAGCCGCCCCTCTCCGATCGCGCCCTCCTGCATGGCGCGCCACTGCTCGGCGGACGACGCCGGCAACGGCCCGAACGATCGCGTTCGAACGTCGAGTGCAGCGTCAAGGTCGCCGACGGCGCAGTCCCGGATCTCCATACCCGGACTCTAGGTTTCGAGACGGGTCGACCGCACGGGGATTAACTGCTCCCGGACGGCCCGACCACGACGTTGGCCAGCGGTTCACCGGCAGCGAATCGCTCCAGTTGGGCCCGCACTAACCGGCGGGCCCGCGGCTCGAAGGCCGTCGTACTGCCACCGACGTGCGGAGAGATAAGCAACCCCGGCACGGTCCAGACCGGATGACCGGGTGGGGGCGGTTCGGGATCAGTCACGTCCAATGCGGCCCGCAACCGGCCGTCGGACAACTCGGCGAGCAACGCGTCCGTGTCGACCACTCCCCCGCGCGCCACATTCACCAACAAGGTGCCATCGCGCATCGCGGCAAGGAACTTCGCGTCGACCATGCGCTGGGTCGCATCGGTCAGCGGCACGGTGAGAATGACGACGTCGGCCCGGCCCAGCAGGGATGGCAGCGCATCGAAACCCGCCACGCCGTCTCGGGCCGTGCGCGCTACCCGCAGCACGTCGCATTCGAACGGCAGCAACCGGCGCTCGACGGCCGCGCCCACCGCTCCGAACCCCACGATGAGCACGGTCTTGTCGGCCAGCGCGTCGTACATCCCGAACGCCCATTCCTGTCGGTCCTGGGCCCGCACAAACTCGGGAATCCGCCGCAGCGACGCCAGTGTCAATGCCACGGCCAACTCGGCAGTACTGGCGTCGTGTACTCCGCGGGCGTTGCACAGCATCACGCCGTCCGGAAGGTACGGCAGCACATGCTCGTACCCCGCGGTAAGGGTCTGGACGATGTGCAGCCGCGGCATCCGCCCGATCACGTCACCGGTGATCGGCGCGAATGTGTACGGCATGACGTAGAGCTCAACGCGATCGAGGACGTCCGGATCGGGCTCGCCGTCGGCGTCCCATCGCAGGACGTCCAGCTCAGTTGGTAGCGGTGCTAGGTCGGCGAAAGGTTGGAGGACGGTTCGTCGGTCGGCCACGAGTCCGAACTTATCGCGCGCGCCCGGCGGCGCCGCTTCGTCATGGCCCGCAGCGGCCAGAAGAGCGCGAGCCCGACAGCGACTTCTCCCACCACGACGGCGCCGATCAACTGCGCGTCGTCAACCACCGCAAGGACCTCGTCCGACGCCACCTGAGCCCGTTCGACCTCGCCCCCGGCAAGATCGACGGCCGCGCCGGAGAGCCGTTCGTCCACATCGGCTCCGAACAATCCGATCTCGGTCAGGAGACCAGGTACGCCATCCGGGCGCTCCTGCGCCTCCGACAGGACTCTCGCGACCTCGGCGTAGAGCTCGGCTTCAGCGATGACGTCAGTGATCGGTCGGGCGCTGGCATACGCCTCCTCAAGCGCGGGCAGGTCTGCCTCGTCGAACCCCTGCAGGACGCCGACGACGTCGTCGCGCAGCGCCAGCACCTGCTCGGCGGTGTCGACCAATTCGCCCACGCCGTCGAACTCCCAGTAGGTCATCGCCTCCCGCAACTCGAACGGAGCACCCCATCCGCCGGAGGCCGCGACGAACTTGTCGTACATTTCGCGCGCTTCGGCTCGCTCGACCAGCAGCTTTGCGTCGTCCTCCTCAATGACGTACGCCGTGTACAGTTCGCTGGCGCCGGTCGAGCCACCCACGACTTCGAATAGGTCCAGCGTGCGGCGCCAGTCGATGATGCCTCGCACGATCTCCGGCTCGGTGTTGCCGACGTACGGGATCGTCGAGTCGAAGCCACTGGCCAGCGCCTGCTGGAAGGCTCCAAGCCCGATGTCGTCGTAGATCTGGGAGATCACCCACCATGAGGCCGGGTAGGCGTACTCGTCCTCCTCCGGCGCCTCGCGGACGCCCTCCTCCCACGTGGCCAGCGGGATCGCGTGCTTGTCGTCTGTCGATACTTCCTTGGCCTGCTCGAACTCGCGGTCCAGCCGCTCCAGGGCCAGGTTGGAGTACAACTCGGCGAGTCCTTCACCGAACCATCGCTCGCGGCCGAGCTCGTAGTTGAACCATGCATGCGACACCTCGTGCAGCATGACCTGCGCGTCGAGCGCGTCTCCGACCTCGACGACATCAGAGCTGGCGTCGTACCAGCCGCCGAACCCGTACGCGTGCGGCACCCCGGACTCGACGATCTCCAACTCGTCCTCGACCGGCCATGAGCGACCGATGCGGTACTCCAGCTCCGGGATGCCGCTGGCGACCACCTCGGTCGCAAAGTCCGCCCACTCGTCGTCGCCCGGCCAGTACTTCAGCACCGCGTTGTGGTCGCCGACCTCGATCTGCCGCTGCTCAAGCAGCGAACCGTCGCGGGCGACCACGATCGCCCACCACTCCTCGGGTTCGTCGATACCAGTGGCGGTGTAGACGCGCTTATCGCCGTCCTTGCTGGATTCCATCTCCGCGCCGCCGATGTGCACGTCTTCGTACGAATCCGGGATGATGATCTCCACATCAGCGCGACCTCGGTCGCCGTAGGGTACGACGAAGAAGGTAGCGACTGCCGGAGTCACCCGGGTCCAGCCGTCCGACCGTGGCTTGAGGTTGGGTAAGTCATAGGTGATCTCCAGCTGCTGCGGTCGGCCGTACCGCAGCACGGGCGACAGGCGGATGGTAAGCACCTGCCAGTGGGGATCCTCGGTCGCATCCGAGTCCGTCGACAGCGTTCCCCCGCCGACTCGCCTGGCCGAGATGTTCGTCGCCTCGACCGGTGCTGGGACGCCGATCTCGTCGAAGTAGTAGTACGTCAATCCTTCGTCGGGGGTGAGATTCGTGAGCTCGACGTCGATCGTGACGCGCACTCGCTCGTCGTCAGGCTGGACATCGTAGGTGACCGAGCCCTCGACCCGGATTCCGTCTTCGGGCTCGCCGCCGGCCGGCACCGCCCCTGCCAGGACAATCAGGAATGCGGTTACCAGACCAGCCAGAACCACGCGCACAGCCGTGAAACGTACGGTACCGAGCCTTAACTGACAACCGAAAGGAAGGCACGAACGTGCAACGATTATGCGTGTGAATCTTCGACCCGCCGCCGTTGCCTTCGCTGCCATCGCCCTGCTTTCGGGGTGCAGCAACGACGACGCGACTGATCGTCCGGAAACCGGAGTCCCCACGATACCGACGACGGCACCGGCCACGTCGCCTACGCCGACACCGACGACACCGGCTGCGACGCCGACGACGCCCGAGCCGACCGGGCCGGTCGAGCCGGTCGGTGACGTCGACGTCGTCGCGACAGATCTCGACGTACCGTGGGACCTGGAGTTCCTCGACGACGGCACAGTGTTGGTCACGGAGCGCGACACAGCCCGGATCCGGCGCGTCGAGCCGGACGGCGAGGTGACCGACATCGGTGAGGTGCCGGGCGTGTCGGCTTCGGGCGAAGGCGGCCTGATGGGCATCGCCCGATACGAAGAATGGCTCTACGCGATGTTCACCTCCGGCGAGGACAACCGGGTCGTTCGGATGGAGTTCGACGGCGTATCGCTCGGCGAGCCAGAGGTCATCCTGGACGGGCTGCCGCGGGCGAACAACCACAACGGCGGGCGGATCGTCTTTGGTTCGGACGACGGCATGCTCTACGTCGCGACCGGCGATGCCTACAACCCGCCACTAGCTCAGGATCTCGATTCGCCGGCCGGCAAGATCCTTCGCCTGACGCCAGACGGCGACATCCCGGAAGACAACCCGTTCGAGGGCTCGCCGGTGTGGTCGTACGGCCACCGCAACGTGCAGGGTCTGGCGTTCGACGACGACGGACGGCTGTGGGCGAGCGAGTTCGGCACCAAGGTGTGGGACGAGTTGAACTTGATCGAGCCGGGATCCAATTACGGCTGGCCGGAGGTGGAGGGCATCGCTGAGGACGACGACTTCGTCGATCCGGTCGCACAGTGGCCGACAGAGGATGCGTCGCCGAGCGGCATCGCGTACGTGCGCGACACGATCTTCCTGGCCGGGTTACGCGGTCAGCGGCTGTGGCAGGTGCCCGTGCCGGAAGGTTCCGCTGGTGAGCCGCAGGCGTTTTTCACTGGCGAGTTCGGCCGGCTCCGGCACGCAGAGCTCGCGCCCGACGGCGCGCTGTGGCTGCTGACGAACAACACCGACGGTCGGAACCCCGACGGGCCCGGACCGGACGATGACCGGATCCTTCGGGTGAGCCTGGAGTAGCCGGTCAGGGTCCACCCTGGCCCTGAGTCAGGGATCGTTCGTCGGCGAGTGTGACGCATCATCGGCGAACTGCCTCTAGCGTGGTCGGCATGGTCTCGCAAGAACAGACACCCCGTCGGTCGCGCAGCGTTGTGCTACGCGTGCTGGCGATCCTCGCCATCGTGGTACTCGCGCTTGTTGCACTCAACTTGGTGGCGTGGGCGCTTCGCTCTGGTGAGC
Organism: Jiangellaceae bacterium; assembly: GCA_035762665.1. Classification (GTDB taxonomy): domain Bacteria; phylum Actinomycetota; class Actinomycetes; order Jiangellales; family Jiangellaceae; genus JASLBX01. The sequence continues at coordinate 44,118 of DASTNZ010000075.1, forward strand.
GCGACACTTACCCGATCGAGGACGGCTTCGATCGGGTGCACGTGGACGTCGACGCCGGCCCGATCACGATCGAGGCGTCGCAGGATGGTACGGCGTCAATCACGATCACGACCGAGGCCGCCCTCTTCGCGGATGCCGACGTCTCGTTCGACGTCGAGGACGGGGAGTTGACGGTCGACGGCGACTGCTCTCAGGGTCTGTGGCTGGTGAGCTGGGGGCGCTGCCACATTGAGGTCGAGCTGCGGGTGCCGCCGGATGTAGAGGTGGTGGCCAGGAGCGGGGCCGGCCGGGTGTCGACCGCCGGGCTGGCCGGATCGGCCGACGTGGAATCGAGCGCTGGAGGGGTCCGCGTGGATGGTCACACCGGCCGATTGCGAGCCCACTCGTCAGCCGGTGGGGTCACGGTCACCGAGTTGTCGTCCGATGACGCCGAAATCAGCTCCAGCGCCGGCAGCGTCGAGGTGACCGCGATCGATCCACCCGCGTCGTTGCGCGCCTCGTCGAGCGCAGGCGCGGTGACAGTGACGCTTCCCGGCGGCGAGTCCTATGACCTGGACGCGGACACCAGCGCCGGCTCCACCACGGTTGAAGTGCCCACCGACCCATCGTCGCCGTACCACGTCGAAGTGAGGTCCAGCGCGGGAAACGTCACCGTACGCGGGAGCTGATCGGCCTCTACGCGTGGAACGCGGCGAGCGGCTCGGCTGCGTGCTCGACCTCCTTCCGGACACGGGGCGGCAGCGACTCGAACTCGGTCAACTCGATCCGGCCGTTCTCGTACCGCCACGTGCCGGCGACGGCGCCGTCGACCAGGAACGTCGGGAACGAGAACGGCGTCTTGACGCCGAAGATCTTCGGGCGGTGCCGCTCGGGCAGGATCTGCGTGCGGCGGGCATGCACCAGCAGAGTGGCGTCCCACGTCGGCAGGAACCTGATAGGTACTGGCAGATCCGGATCGGGTAGCGGTGCGTCTGGTAGGTCGACCAGGGTCGAACCGTCCTCGGCCTGGTAGGTGACGTGCTCGACTCGCTCGACCACTGCGGCGACGCTGCGCACCGGAAGCCCGGCCCAACTGGCGATGTCGGCTCGGGTCGCTGGCCCGAATCCACCGAGATAACGCCGGAGGAGCAGTTCCTCAGCCTCCTCGATGGTCAGCTTCGGTGGGCCGAGCTCAGCTTCGGCGTCGGCGTACAGGTCAGCGCGGCGGCGCTCCCACGTGCCCGATGGCGGGACCCGCAGCAGGTCGAGATAGACGTTAATCCAACGCCTGGCCGGACGCCCCAGCATCTCGTCGATCATCGACTGCGTAACCGGGCCACCGGCCAGGGCAGTTCTCAATTCCGCGGCCATTCGCTCGATCTCGCCGGCAGTCGGCTCGCCTTTTGACAGGCGGGTGAACCACTCGCGTAGTGACGGCCGGGCCACCAGCGCGAACGGCCAGTAGTCCGCACGCGACACCAGGTGGATCGTGCCGCGCAGTAACGTGCCCTGGGCAGCCGTACGCTCCTCGAGCGCCGCGGTCAGCTGATCGCGATCGAGAGCCTGCATCCGCGACCACAGGCCGACGTACATCGAAGGTGCGTACTGCGCCTGGATGCCGCCCACTCGTTCGAGGACCCGAGGTAGCGGGTCGCCGAACGGCTCGAGCAATCCCTGCCTAGCGAGGAGTGCCCGGTTGAGCTGACGTTGGCCGATCACGAATCGCATTGTGCCCGGCCGCGCCGACAAAGCCGGCAACCGAAATTCAGCTTGCCGTCACCCTGTCGCGCTGTCGGGAGTGTCAACTAGGGTGCGGCTAATCGACTGAGGGGGCAGAGCAGTGTTCTTGCGATCAATGACGACGCGGCGGGTGGCACGGCTCGTGAGTGCGGCGGCGGTTCTGGGTTTGCTTCCGTTGGTTGCGGTCACCACCAACGCGGCGGCGGAGCATTCTGACGTGGTCATCAGTGAGGTGTACGGCGGCGGGGGCAACTCTGGGGCGACGTACACCCACGACTACATCGAGTTGTTCAACCGGGGCGACAGCGCAGTCAGCCTTGACGGCTGGAGCGTCCAGTACGCCTCCTCGGCCGGCACGACCTGGCAGGTCACGCCATTGTCAGGAACGCTGGCACCGGGCCAGGCGTATCTCGTTCGGCAGGCTCAGGGTGCGGGCGGCTCTGTACCGCTGCCGACCCCGGACGCCGTTGGTTCGATAGCGATGTCTGCGACCGCGGGCAAGGTGGCAATTGTGGCGTCGACCACCGCACGGACCGGGGCGTGCCCGACCGACGGCGTGCTCGACTTCGTCGGCTTCGGTAGCGCTAACTGCTTCGAGGGTTCTGGGCCGACCCCAACACTCAGCAACACCACGGCCGCGAACCGCGCGGACGCTGGCTGTACCGACACCGACGACAACGCAGCCGACTTCTCGGTGATCACCGCGTTCCGGGCCGACGGGCCGCGTAACACCGCGTCCCCCCTCTCGCCGTGTGACAGCGAGCCTCCTACAGGCCCACAGCTCACCTGCCCGGCGGGCATGCGTACCGTCGAGACGTACGCGACCGAGGGTGACCTGGCTGCCTCAGTGGCAGAAGGCGAGATAACCGACCTCCAGATCACGTCCGTCACCCCGGAGCCAGTCGAAGGCGACCTGACCCTAGCCGATGTGATGCTGGGTGCGAACGCCAGCGCGACGCTTGTGGTACCGGACGATGTGCGGCTGGCGACGCCTTCGAGCACGGCGGACGTGCGACCGCTGATGGTCGAGGTCACGGCGACATCGGACACCGGCGAGACCGGTTCGTGCACGGCCACCGTCAACGTCATCCCGCTGGTCCCAATCGGCGCCGTGCAGGGCGCCATCGCGGATGGCCAGACCAACTTCACCTCACCCCTGCTGGGCGCCGAGGTCGCGGTCCGCGGCGTTGTCGCCCAGCTCACCCGAGAAGGCAACGGCAACCGTGGCCTCTTCCTGCAGAACCAGCCAGAGCACGCCGACGGCGACCCGACGTCGTCCGATGGCATCTTCCTTTTCAACAGCAGCTTCACCACGATCCGCACCGACTTCGACGGCCCAGCGCGGGCAGAATTGGGCGCGAACTACCGCGTCACCATCGGGGACGAGATTATCGTCCGAGGAACTGTGGGCCAGTTCTTCGGCATGACTCAGCTGGCCGGCAGCTCCTCGTTCGTGTGGGACCGGACGGCCACCGGGCTCGACGTCGACTCGGCGGTGCAGGTCGACGAGATTGACCCACCGGACGACGCCGGCGACTCGCTCCGCTACTTCCGTCGGCATCTCGGCATGCAGATGGAGGTTCCAGCGGGCAGTCTCGTTGTGGACGGGCGCGACGTCTTCTCGGGAACCGACGCCGAAGTATGGGCCATCCGCGGCGACCATCCGGTCGCCCAGCGACAGGACCCGTACGCCCGGCGAGTCTTCCGTGATCCACACCCACTCGACAACATTCCCGACACTCTGTTCGACGACGGCAACGGGTACCGGTTCGTGCTCGGCAGCTTCGGCGTCAAGGGCTCGACGAACGACCCGGCGGCCGTCCTGGCTCCCGCCAAGACGCTCGACACCATCACTCAGGCCAACCGCGGCGGCGTGTACCTGTCCTTCGGCAAGTACACGGTCAACGTGGCCGAGCAGCTCACCCTCGACACCGGTGGCGCCGATCCGGCTGCGAACTCGCCGGTGCAGCCGGCTGACCGCGAGCGGGAGTTGTCGGTCGCCGCATACAACGTCGAGAACCTCTACGACTTCCGCGACAGTCCGAATTCCGAATGCGACTTCCCGGGCGACCAGGGGTGTGTCGGGGACGACGGCGAAGAAGTGGAGCCGCCATTCGACTATGTGCCCGATAGCGACGATGCCCACCAGGCCAGGCTGCAGCGGATGGCCGAGCAGATCCGGCTTGACCTGCACTCGCCGGACGTCATCCTGGTTCAGGAGACCGAGGCACAGGACGTGTGCACGGTCGCCGAGGACTGGACGCCTCAAACCGGAGGCGCGCTGGGAGCTGACCGGCTCGACTGCGATCTCGTGGGCGTCGGCGAGGACAACATGCGGACCGACGGCAAGCCGGACAGCCTGGTCGAACTCGCCCTGGTGATCGCCGAACAGGGCGGGCCGGCCTACGACGCGGCGTTCGACCTTGATTCTGGTGACCTACGCGGCATTACGACCGCCTACCTGTACCGGACCGACCGGGTCGAGCTGCTCGAAGCCGACGCGGGTGACCCCGTCCTCGGAGCAGAACCGACGGTCGAGTACGACGGCGAGCCACTGCCGTTCAACGCCGACGTCCAGAACCCGAAGGCACTCAACGCCGAGTTGCCGGACCGGGTGGCCGACAGGTGCACGTCATCGGGCCCAACCGCTTGTGACGGGCTCAACGTGTTCAGCCGCGGCCCGTCGGTCGGCCTGTTCCGGCTCTGGCGTGCTCAGATCGGCACGTCTACGTGGACCGATGTGTACCTGGTGAACAATCACCAGAGCTCCGGCCCGGACGGCCGGGTGCTCCAGCGTACCGAGCAGGCGACCTACAACGCTCGGATTTCCGACGCGATCCTGGCGGCCGACCCGGACGCACGAGTCATTGTCGGTGGTGACTTCAACGTGTTCCCGCGGCCGGATGACCCCTATGCACCCGGTCAGCCGATTCCGGGCATCGGCATCGGCCCGAGCGACCAGCTAGCCGCGCTGTACGACAGCAAGCTGACGAACCTGTACGACGAGCTCGTGCAACGGTATCCCGCCAGCGCCTACACGTTCGGCTTCCAGGGGCAGGCCCAAACGCTCGACCAGATGTGGGCGAGCCCGGCGGTGATGGACGAACTGCTCGACATCCGGTCGGCGAAGATCAACGTCGACTGGCCGATGGATGCCACTGGCGAGGAGCCGGCCTACGGGCGATTCGGTGTCAGCGACCACGACCCGCTGGCCGGCACGCTCGGTGTCGTCAGCTTCGATCGGGTGCGCGCCCTGGTCCACTACCTCGTCGAGGCTGGCCTGCTCTCCGACGACGACGCCCAGTCGATTCTGGTCCGGCTCACGAACGCCGAGAATCACTTGGCTGCCGGGCGGCTCACCGCTGGGGCGAGCGTGCTGGCCGGAATCGTCCATACCATCGAGGAACTCCGAGAGAACGGGGACATCTCAGCCGAGGTGGCTGCGGGGCTGAGTGCGGAGGTGCAACTGCTCGCGCCGTGACGGCACGCCGGTGCGCACCACCCGGACCATGGCGGCTCCACGTCCGAACTAGTGGTAAACCATGATGGTTGCCTACCCAGGATTCGGACGAGGAGCCTGCCATGACGACCACGCGACGCCTGTGGGTGCTGCTGCCCGCACTCGCCCTGCTCGCCGCGTGCGGGGGTGATGACGACGACACATCGGACGCCACCGCTGATGAGACTCCGGCAGCAACCGAGACGCCTGCCCGCGACGCCTGCGATCCACTGCCTACCTTCGAAGCGGACAAGCTGACCGTCGCAACAGGAGAGCCGGTCTTCGAGCCGTGGATGGTCGACGACGATCCGAGCAATGGCCAGGGCTTCGAGTCCGCCCTGGTGTACGAGCTGGCGGATCGGCTGGGCTTCGAGGCTGGCGCAATCGAGTGGGTGCGCACTGGCTTCGACGAGGCGATCGCGCCTGGCGACAAGCCGTACGACTTCAACATCCAGCAGTACTCGATCAACGAGGAGCGCGCCGAAGTCGTCGGATTCTCGATCGGGTACTACCAGGTCGAGCAGGCGATCATCGCTGATCCGGCTAACCCGGTAGCGAGCGCACAGTCACTCGACGATCTCAAGTCCGCTCGGCTGGGCGCAGCCGTCGCAACGACAAGCCTTGACTACATCGACAACGTGATCGAGCCGGACTCCCCCGCGCAGGTATACAACGACAACGCCGCAGCCAAGCTGGCATTCGACGGCGGCCAGGTCGACGGCATCGTGTTCGACTTGCCCACCGCTTACTACATCACGGCGGTCGAGATCCCCGAGGCCGAGATCGTCGGCGTACTGCCACGAGTCGGCGAGAGACCCGAAGAACTGGGGCTGCTATTCGAGAAGGACGACCCGCTTATCGACTGTGTCAACCCTGCGCTGCAGTCAATGCACGACGACGGCACAATCGCGGCGCTCGAAGACGAGTGGCTGGCTCAGGGCGGCGACATCCCGACTCTCGAGCAGTAGGTCGTGTCGGACGCTGTTGGCTCCGGGCCGCCCGGCCTGCTGCCGGGCGCCCGGCCCCGCGGCCGGCCAATCCGCGACTTCCTCGCCCAGGAGGGAGCCAAGGGCGCTGCGATCGGTGCAACCAGCACGGTCGTGGTTTTCGGGCTGCTGGTGTGGTGGGTGCTGTCCAGCCCCAACTGGCCACTCGTCCGTGACCGGTTTTTCAGTCCCGAGGATTTCCGCCTGTCCGCGCCCGACATCGTCGCTGGGTTCTGGATCGACGTGGTGATGTTCGTTATCGCGCAGGTGGCCATCCTGATCTTCGCGCTGCTTGTTGCCGTGCTCCGGAGCCTACGCGGGCCGGCCTTCCTGCCGGTACGGATCCTGGCCGTCGTGTACATCGACTTCTTCCGCGGCATCCCGTTGATCCTCGCGCTGCTGCTGTTCGGCTTCGGGATCCCGGCGCTCCAGCTACCCGGCGTACCGAGCAGCGTGCTGTTCTGGGGCGTTACGACGCTCGTGCTGTCCTACTCGGCGTACACAGCAGAGGTCTACCGATCGGGCATCGATTCGGTGCCGGAAAGCCAGCGCTCGTCTGCCCGCTCGCTCGGGCTCACGCAGTGGCAGAGCCTGCGCTACGCGATCCTGCCGCAGGCGATCCGCAACGTCGTCCCCGCCCTGCTCAACGGTCTGGTCAGCCTGCAGAAGGACGTCGCGCTGGTGAGCGTGCTGGGAGTCCGTGAAGCGGTTCGCGCGGCCGAGATTTACACCTCGCGCACCTTCAACTACACGTCGTTCGTGGTGGCGGCCGCGCTGTTCCTCGTGATCAGCATTCCGCTGGCCCGGTTTGCCGACTGGTACACAGCCCGCGATCGGGCCCGGCGACAGCAGTTGGCGGCATGACCGAGAGGAAAGGCCCAGCCGTCCTCTCGCTGGAGGGCGTGGAGAAATCGTTCGGTGACAAGACGGTCCTGAAGGGCATCGACCTGGACGTCGCCTCGCACGAGGTGGTGTGCCTGATCGGACCGAGCGGGTGCGGGAAGTCGACCCTGCTCCGGTGCGTCAACCTGCTCGAGCGGGTCGACGCGGGGCGCATCATCTTCGGCGGGACGGACATCACCGCACCCCGAGTTGACCAGAACGCGGTGCGCAAACGGATGGCCATCGTGTTCCAGTCCTTCAACCTGTTCCCTCACCTGACCGTGCTCAACAACGTCACCCTGGCGCCGCGTAAGGCCCGCGGCATTCCCCGCCGCGAAGCCGAAGCTCGGGCGCACGAGGTGCTCGACCGCCTCGGGCTGAGCGACAAGGTCGATGAGTACCCCGAACGTCTTTCCGGAGGCCAGCAACAGCGGGCGGCCATCGCCCGGGCGCTGGTCGTCGAACCCGAGTTGTTGCTACTTGACGAAGTGACCTCAGCACTCGATCCGGAACTGGTGGGTGAAGTGCTGGCGGTGATCCGTGAACTTGCGGCCACTGGCATGACGATGGTGCTCGCAACCCATGAGATGGGTTTTGCTCGCGATGTGGCCGACCGGGTCTACTTCATGCACGAGGGCCGTGTTCTGGAGTCAGGGCACCCGCGAGAAGTACTTTCAGACCCGCAGCAGCCCCGAACCAGGCAGTTCCTGCAACGGCTCATCGAAGCCGGCCGCCTCTAGGAGACGATCATGCCGGTGCCCGAACGGATCACCTGGGCCGTAGAGCAGCTTGCGGTGGAGCCGGCGGACCGGTTCCTGGAGATCGGCTGCGGCCGGGGCGTCGCGGTCGAGCTGATCTGCGAGCAGCTGGACGGCGGCCACGTGCTCGCGATCGATCGCTCAGCCACCGCGATCGAGGCGGCAGTCCAGCGCAATGCCCGCTTCGTAGCGGCCGGGTCGGCTGCTTTCGAGGTGGTTCCCGTCGAGGACGCCGTCCTAGGAGCAGCGCAGTTCGACAAGGTGTTCGCGATCAACATCAACCTGTTCTGGACCCGCACACCGACCGTTGAACTGGCCGCGATCAAACGGGCACTCACGCCATCCAGCGCCTTGTACCTGTTCTATGAACCTCCATCAGCGAGCCGCGCCGCCGACATCGAGAAGCGGACCGTCCCTCACCTGGATGCCGCCGGCTACGCAGCCCGAGTCGTCACCGACGAGACGAACAAAGGCGCAGCTCTCCTCGGCCTTATCGCCCGGCCGGTCACCTGATCGTCACCGTGACGCCGATCAGGTGAGCTTCTGCATGAGGAGTTCCCTGACCCGGGCGGCATCGGCCTGGCCGCGAGTCGCCTTCATGACCGCGCCGACGAGCGGGCCGATCGCCTTCAGATTTCCGGCCCGCACTTTGTCCGCCACGTCCGGCATGGCGGCGATGGCCTCGTCAACCGCGGCGTCCAGCGCGGCGTCGTCCGACACCAGCGCCAGCCCCCGCGCGGCGATCACCTCGTCCGGCGACCCCTCGCCGGCCAGCACGCCCTCGAACACCAGCCGCGCCAGCTTGTCGTTCAAGGCGCCCTCAGAGATAAGCGCGTCGACTCGGGCGACGTCGCCTGGCGTCACGCCCACCGCGTCAAGCTCGACACCTCGCTCGTTGGCCGCCCGAGCGATCTCGCCAAGCCACCACTTCTTGGCCCCAGCAGCCGACGCGCCGGCGGCCACCGTCGCCTCGACCAGTTCGAGCGCTCCGGCGTTGACGACATCACGCAGTTCGAGGTCGGTGAAGTCCCACTCAGCCTGCAACTGCGCCCGCCGTTCGACAGGCGACTCGGGCAGCGTGACCCGAAGCTGTTCGACCCAGTCGCGTGAGGGTGCAAGCGGCACGAGGTCTGGCTCAGGGAAGTACCGGTAGTCCTCGGCTTCCTCCTTCGACCGGCCCGACGTGGTCTCACCGGTGTCCTCGTGCCAATGCCGGGTCTCCTGTACGATCCGCTCCCCGGCGTCCAGCACGGCGGCCTGGCGGCGAACCTCGTAGATCACCGCGCGCTCGACAGAGCGCAGCGAGTTGACATTCTTGGTCTCAGACCGGGTGCCGAGCACTGCCGACCCCGCCGGCTTGAGCGAGACGTTGGCGTCGCAGCGCAGCTGCCCGCGCTCCATTCGCGCCTCGGACACGCCGAGCGCCCTCATCAGGTCGCGCAGGTGTGAGACGTATGCCCGGGCCAGCGCGGGTGCGACCGCCGCCGGAACCTCTATCGGCTTCGTGACGATCTCGATCAGCGGAATGCCCGACCGGTTGTAGTCCAGCAAGGCGTAGTCGGCCCCGTGGATGCGGCCGGTCGCACCACCGACGTGCGAGGACTTGCCGGTGTCCTCCTCCATGTGCGCCCGCTCGATCCCGATCCGGTACGTCTCACCGTCGACGGTCACCTCCGTCCAACCGTCGTATGCGATCGGCTCGTCATATTGCGAGATCTGGAAGTCCTTCGGCATGTCCGGATAGAAGTAGTTCTTCCGGGCGAACCGGCACCACTCCGCAATCTGGCAATTCAACGCCAGCCCGATTCGGATGGCAGACTCCACGGCTTCCCGGTTCACCACCGGCAACGAGCCGGGAAGCCCCAGGCACACCGGGCACACCTGCGAGTTCGGGGGTGCGCCGAAGTCCGTCCGGCAGCCGCAGAACATCTTCGTCTCGGTACCCAGCTCGACATGAACCTCCAGGCCCAGCACCGGGTCGTACCGCGTGATCGCCTCGTCGAACGACGGCAGTGCGGTCACGGTCGTCATCGCATCAGTCCTCAAGATCCAGCACGTTGTTCAGGGTCCGCTCCTGCCTGACCTCACGCACGACCAGCGCAATGGCGGTCGCGATCGCCAGGGCGTGCACGATCGCATCAAACATTCTCAGTTTGTCGCCGTCGGCCCGCGCCTGGCGCAACGACTTCCACATCGCACCCATTGCCAGGGCTTCGCCACCTACGCGTAACCACGTCCGAATATCCACTTACGCCACCTCCAGGTCGGGCACCTGGTCGAGCAGCGGGCCGCCCCACGCGGACGCGAAGGCCTGCTCGACCGCAGCGCCGATGCGATACAGCCGGTCGTCGGCCAGCACCGGTGCCATTAC
>DASTNZ010000076.1:0-10710 GCA_035762665.1 Jiangellaceae bacterium
CATCGGCCGGCAACCCGTGCCGGCCGCGGTCGCTTCAGGCTCGACCCGCGATTCCTCGCCGTCGACCCGGCGACAGCGAGGCGCTCGATCTTCTGAGCGATCGCTGCCCCGACGTAGCTGTTCTGTCCCTGCCAACGCCAGATGTCGGGCGCGCCGTCGGCCGCGCAAGCGCAGGGATCCGAGTGAGCCGACAGCCCACTTCACGATCCGCGACGTCCGGACATGCTTGATATGCCTGTGATCTTCATGGACATTTCGCCTCGGGGGTACCGGGTGATCTGTGAGGAGTGGGGGGCGCCGTGATGTCGCTGGTTGACTTGTGTGTGATCCGTTCGCAGGGTCGTATTGGAGAGCTGCTGCTGCGGCTGGGTGTGCCGGTGTTGGACGACTACCTGAGGTTTGTGGCTGGCCGGTGTCGGCCGAACACGGTGCTGGCGGCGGCCTTTGACCTGAAGGTGTTCTTCACTGTGGTCGGCTAGCAACCGGAGCAGGTGCAGCCTGCGGATGTGCTGGCGTTCGTGACCGCGCAGCGCAGCGGTCGGCCGTCGATCGACGGCCTGCTGCGGTCGGTTGACGACGGCGAGTTGGCGGTGTCGCTGGCGACGGTGCGGCGACGGCTGTCGACGGTGTCTGGGCTGTACGGGTTCTTGCATGCCCGCGGTGATGTGCCTGTCAACCCGGTGCCGCGCGGGCTGCCGACCCGGCGGGAGCGAAGTCGAGCGCATCAGGGGGGGCCGCTGGTTCGTAGGGTCGGCTCGTTGCCGCGGATCCTTGCCCCGGCCGAGGTGGACGCGCTGACCGCGGCGCTGCGCATGCATCGGGATCGGGCGATGGTGGCGGCGATGGTGCTCGGCGCGCTGCGCCGCAGCGAAGTCCTCGGCCTGCGGTTCGACGACCTGCGGGTGGCCGAGCGGCGGGTGTTCATCGCCGAGGCAAGGGCGGGCATCAGCGGCTGGTGCCGGTCTCGGGCCGGTTCTTCGACCAGGTCGCCGCCTATTTCGAGTCCGAACGGCCACCCGGGCTGAGCACCGACCGGGTGTTCGTGGTGCTGAAGGGACCCAACCGCGGCGAACCGTTGACCGCCAAGGGCCTGGACGAGGTGCTGGCCGGTGCGCGTCGCCGCGCCGGACTCAAGCACGCGACCTGTCATGAGCTGCGGCACACCTGCCTGACTCGGCTGCGCGAAGCCGGGATGGCGCTGGAGGCGGTGCAGGCCCAGGCCGGGCACGCCTCGATCGAGTCCACCCGCATCTACCTGCACCTGGCCGACGACTGGCTGGCATCCCAGTACCGGCGGGCCGCCGAGGTGATCGACGCGCAACTGTTCACCGACCAGCCAACGTCGGGCAGTGTGCGGTGAGCGGGCCTGTGCTGCTGCCCACCTGGGAGCAGCTGACTACGGCGAAACCCCAGGTGACGGGCACGATGCGCCGCTACCTGACCCAGATCGCCTGCGTGCTGCGACCGGGCAGCGTCGGCGGCGCCGACTTGGCGCTGCGCTCGTTCGCGGCGTTCCTGGCCGAGACCGCACCACAGGTGGCCAGCGTCGCCGACGTCGTGCGCCGGCACGTCGAGGAGTACAAGCCGTGGCTGGCCGCCCGGCCCGGGCAGAACAAGCCGCGCGTCACCCCAGCCACCATCGCCCACCGGCTGGGCACCCTGCGGATGTTCTTCGTCCGGATCGACGAGTGGGGCTGGCCGGACGCGCCGGCACGGGTGCCGATGTTCCCCGGAGACCTGCCGAAGATCGATCACCCGCTGCCCAAGGCGCTCGACGACGCGGCCGCCGCCAAACTGCTGCGCACCGCCCAAGCCCAGCCCAGGATGCTGATCCGGGTCACCGTCGAGATGCTGCTGCGCACCGGGCTGCGGGTCGGCGAATACACCGGCCTGCGCGCCGACGCCGTCGTGCTGATCGGCGCCGCACCCTGGTTGCACGTGCCGGTCGGCAAACTCCACGACGACCGCTACCTGCCACTCCACCCCAACCTGGTGGGCTTGATCGACGACTACCGCGCCCGCTACGTGCCGGCCGGCCATCGGCTGCTGCTACCCCGGGAGAACGGCCGCCCGCTGGACCGGCACACCGTCACCCGAATGATCAACAAGGCCGGCGCGGCGGCTGGGCTGGGTCACATCCACCCCCACCAGCTGCGGCACACCCTGGCCACCCAGGCCATCAACCGCGGCATGTCGTTAGAGGCAATCGCCGCCATGCTTGGGCACCGCCGTCTGGACATGACCCTGCGCTACGCCAAGATCGCCAACCGGACCGTCGCCGACGAATACTTCGCCGTCACCGACAAGGTCGACGCCCTCTACGGCCAGCCTGCGGCGCTGCCCGCCGACGCGATCGGACCCAAGATGGCCCGGCTGCGCCGCGAACACCACCGCCTACTCGGCAACGGCTACTGCACCCGACCGGCCGAACTGGACTGCGCCTTCGAATCGATCTGCGAGAACTGCGCGTTCTTCCAAACCAGCATCGAATTCAGACCCACCCTGCAAGCCCAACACGACCACGCCGCCGCCAACGGCCAAACCCACCGCGCCGAGCTGTTCAACCGACTCACCGCACGCGTCGACCACCAGGAAGCATCATGATCCACTTGACACAGATCACCGGCATAATGCCGATGTGAGTGCGAGTGTGACGGGACCGCGACTCGCCGGTGGGCGCCTGTACATGGCTGGGTGCTCCTGCGCCGCTGCAGAGCGGATCAGGCGGCATCGGTATGACTCTGGGCTCGCAGGCCACCGGGATGGCCGCGTCCTGCGTCTTAATGTCCACATCGGGTCATTAGGAACGAGTGCGACTGTGACAGTTCGGATCTTCAGTTCATCAGCTGGAGGCGCGGCTGTGGCACGCCTGGCCTCGTCCGCGTCCACGCGATTGGCACCGCTTCCTGCGGTATACCTGATCAACCACTTGGGGGTTGCACTGGCCGGTTGTTGACAGGGCGCCCGGGCCTTTGGGCTCAGCAGGTGACGGCGGACCTTCTGACAAGGCGCAGGTGCTTGCGCAGACGACGTGTCCAGGAGTCGGCCTTCCAGCAGCAAATGGGAGTGGAGGCGTCGCGCGGCTGAGAGTGGCGACGCGTCCAATGGGGGTGACGTAGCCGATACTGAGATCACGGGTCGCGCTGGCCAGGGGAGGCGCGGTGAGAACCGATCATGGCGATGCTGCGTCTCTAGGTGACGTGAGGGGTGAGCGCTCAGACGACGAGCTGCTGCAGGCCACGGCCAAGGGTGACCGGCAGGCGTTCGAGCAGTATTACCGGCGCAACGCACCATGGCTTGAGGTCCGGCTGCGCCGCCGCTGTGGCAGCGCGGACGTCGCCGCCGATGTCGTGCAGGAGACATTCCTCGCCGTCTGGCGGGCGGCGGCCTCTTACCGGGGCACGGACCAGAGCGGCGGCTGGCTGTGGTCGATCGCCACCCGTCGGCTGATCGACGCGCACCGGCGGCGTGCCGTCCGCGCCACGACCGTCGGTGAGCCCAGAGAGGACGCCGTCCACGTCCCGTCCGCCGAGGAAGTGGCGCTCGCGTCGGCCTACGACGCCAGGCTGGCGCTCGCGCTGGAGCGTCTCTCACCGGAGCTGCGCGCTGTCCTGCAGGCGACAGTCCTGGACGGGCTGTCGGTCCGCGAGACTGCGGTGCTGCTCGACGTACCCGAGGGAACCGTGAAGTCGCGCGCCGTGCGGGCGCGCCGTCAGCTGAGGGAGGCGCTGGCATGAGTTGGCATGTTCCCGACGAGACCCTGCGCGTCTACCTGACACGCAAGATCGCCGACGCGGATGCATGGTCGGTCGAGGCTCACGTGACCTCGTGTGAGCGTTGCCGAGACGCACTGGCCGCGGCCTACCGTGCCGCGGACCCGCAGCAGGCCACCGTGCTCGACAACGGGTGGACGTCCATTGCCAGCCGTCTGTCGGCCCAGGGCAAGGTCCATCCTGGGACGCGGTGGCGGGAAGCCCGAGTCTTGGTCGCAGGTGGCCCAGGAGCTCGGCGGGCCTGGCTGGCGGCCTGCGCCCTCGTGCTCGTCTTCGCCGCGGCACTCGGCGGCAGCGGCGTGACACAGACATCCTGGCTCGGGATCGTCGCACCGCTGGTGCCAGTGCTCGGCGTCGCGGCGTCGTACGGTTCAGGGCTGGATGACGCACTCGAGGTGATTGCGTCGACTCCTGGCGGGGGGCTGCGGCTGCTGCTCATCCGCAGCGCCGTCGTCTTGGCCGTGACCACGCCGATCGCGCTGGTTGCGGGAGTTGTCATCGGGTACGGCTCGCCGGTGCCGTGGCTGCTGGCTAGCCTGGCGCTGACGCTGATCACGCTGGCGGTTGGGTCCGCGATCGGCATCGAGCGCGCCGCCGCGGCCGTCGGACTCGCGTGGGTGGTCGCCATCAGTGGAGCCGCGTTCAACTCGCCGTCGGCGCCTCCGGTGCTGCTGACGCATGACGCAGTCCCCGCGATGCTGGCGGCGATCGCGATGGGGGCGGTCGTCGTTGCCGTCCGCCGCGGATCCTTCAACGAACTGCCTGCCCACCACCGCACCCGAAGCGAGGCGACGCCTTGAGCACGTCCACCATGATCGGTACCCACGTCGAGGTCGGCGACCTAGTCGTCCGGTTCGGCAAGCGCACCGCCCTTGCCGGCCTAGATCTTGAGCTGGATACCGGTGTCCACGGCCTGCTGGGCCCCAACGGCGCCGGCAAGACGACGCTGATGCGGGTGCTTGGGACGATTGCCAAGCCGACGTCAGGACGGGTTGCCGTCCTCGGACACGACCTGTCCGAGCAGCGGGTCCTCCGGGACATCCGCCGCCGGCTCGGCTACCTGCCGCAGCAGTTCGGCTACTACCCACGGTTCACGGTGCGGGAGTTCGTCGAGTACTTCGCCTGGCTCAAGGAGATGCCGCCGGGCCAGGTGCCGGCCGCGGTGGACCGGGCTATCGAACGCGTCGCGCTGATCGACCGGGCCGATGACAAGCTGAAAAAGCTGTCCGGTGGCATGCTGCGCCGCGTCGGCATCGCGCAGGCGATCGTCAACGACCCCGACCTGTTGCTGCTGGACGAGCCGACCGCGGGCCTCGACCCCGAGCAGCGGGTCGACTTCCGTGAGCTGCTGCGCACCGTCGGCGTGGACGCGTGCGTCCTGGTCGCCACCCACCTGGTCGAGGACGTGACGGCTGCGTGCACCCACGTGACACTGGTCAACGAGGGACGCGCCATCTTCCGCGGCACACCGTCCGACCTGGTCGCCGCGGGCGAGGGGACGTCGGACGGCGACACCCCGATCGAGCGCGGCTACACGGCCGTCCTCCTATCGGCCCGGCAGCGATGAGCGGGCCGACCTGGCGTGTCTTGCGGACGGAGCTGTTGCGGGGCGCCGCTCCGCCAGCAGCGGCGACAACCTTGGTTGTAGGCGTGCTGATGATGTACACGTCGGCGAACAGCTGGGCTGGGCGATGGATGCCGTTCGCTGCCTCGGTGCGGTTTAGCATGCTGGTGCTCGCGCCGCTGGCCATTGCGTTCGGCGCCTGGCAGGGCGGCCGTGAGCGGCGCCGCCGGGTGGCTGAACAGCTGGCGTCCACGCCGCGGCCTAGCTGGCAGCCGCTGGTCGTCGGCTGGGCGGGCGTCACGCTGGGCAGCTGGCTCGGCATGCTGGTCGTGGTAGCGGTCGGCGCAGCGCCGGTGGCGGCAGTGGCGACGTACAGCGGCGGCGGGTGGTGGTGGGTGCTGGCCGTTGGGTTTGCCGGCGTGGCGGGGGTAGCGGCGGTCGGGGTCGCGCTGGGACGTGCAGTGCCGTTCCGACTCATGGCTCCGGTCGCCGCGATAGTGATCTACTCGCTGCAGGTCTACGCCCATGACTCCGGGCTACTGTTCGGCGCCGAGTGGCTGGTGCCCATCATGCAGGTCTCCGAGGCGGCCGGCAACACGCTCAGCGGCCGGGTCAGCCTGCAGCAGGCGCTGTGGTTCGGGGGCTTGGCTGCGGCCGTTCTCGTGCTCGTCGGAGCGCGCCGGCGGTGGCTGGTCGTCGTGCCGGCCGCGGTTGCAACGGTGGGCGCGGCGCCGCTGCTTGGCGGGCCTCCGTACACCTCTTGGCAGGTGGACCCGACCGCCGCCGAGCTGGTCTGCACTGACGACGAGCCGGAGGTGTGCCTCGCCCGGGTCGACGCGTTCCTGCTCGACGACGTGACGCCCCGCGCCCGGGAGATGCTGGCTCGCTTCGACGGTGTGCCGGGTGGGCCGGCCAGGGCCGTGGGCTCCACGTACGGCGCGACGGGCACGCGTGAGCAGGCGCTCTACGTGGACACCGGCCGCGTGACCATCACAGGTGACCTGTTCGTGGACGAGGACTCGAGAGTGACGAGCTGGTGGCCAGAGTTGGTGTGTGACTCCGATGCCCCGCACTTGCGCTATCACTGGATGATCGAGGTGGCGGCGATCTGGGCGAGTGACGGTCCGCAGCGTTGGACCGCTCCAGAGGTGCGAGACCCGCTGGACGCGCTGCTGGCGATGCCTGAGGTCGACCAGAAGGCATGGATCGGCAGGGTTATCGAGGCCGCCGCCTCGTGTGACGAGGACGTGCTGACCAAGCTGGCTAAGCAGCTGGAATGACTGCGACCCGGTGTCAGCATGCCCGCAAGCCGGGGCAGTGGGGCCGGTTCGTACGGCTACACCTGCAGGCCCGGAGCACACCGATGTTCGTCGCCGGGCTGGTCGTGGTGGCGCTGCTCGCCTGGGCCACGGCGCACTGGTTGGTCACCCGGGAGTGGTCCACCGGGGCGGCCGACGAGCGGTGGCCGGTGCCCGCCTTGGCGCCGATGCTTGGGGCCGTGTTGGCGTCGGCGGGGCTGGCCGGCGCGGACGAGGAACTGGAGCGTACGGCCGCCGTGCCCTGGCGGCGGATCCGCGCGACGCACATCGTGCTGGCTACGGCTGCCGCCGGCCTGCCGCTCGTCCTGACCGGTCTGTGGGCGCCGCAGACGTACGGCGCGTTCGAGCTTGGCCGAAACACCGTGGCGTGTGTCGGGATGGTTGCCCTGTCGTCGGTGGTGCTCGGTGCTCGGCTGGCCTGGGCGCCAGTGGTGGCATACGCGGTGGTCGTCCTCACGGCCGCCCCCCGGGACCCGGAGACAGGGTGGTGGACCTGGCCGTTACAGCCGTGGAGTGCGGACCTCGCGGCTTGGACGGCACTCGCATTATTCGTCGCCAGCATGACGGTATACGCGCGTTGCGGCGCCCGTCCATCCCGCGACCCTGACGCCTAAGCTGCGACCCACCCTGCACCTAGTTGAACACGGGCCCGGTCTGGTTTGCCCACCTGCGCCGTCGCTTTCGGGTGGAATGGCGCGGTGGTCCAGGACCGGCGGCTGCTGCCCGTATTTCGACGAGGACGTGCTGCGTTTCGAACCGGACAAGGCCGAACGGTCCACGCGCGTCGTTGTCGGCATCGACAGCGAGGCCTTGGCACACGTGTGGATCACGGCAGTCGAGACCGCCCAGCCGCGGCCACAGGACACCGGACTCGTCACCGCACCAGCACCCGACCGACATCCGAACATGCCGCGGTGAGCGTGGCCGACTGGCGGTGGAGTGACGCACCCTTGCCACACCGTCCGAATGTCCGCCGTGCCCCGCCGGGCGCCACATGAGGATCGATCCGGGTCAGCTCTTCTTCAGCTGCTCGGCAAGCATGACGATGATGCCGCTGGGGCCGCGGACGTAGGTGAGCTTGTACACGTCCCGATAGGTCGCCACGCCGCGCAGCGGGTGGCAGCCGTGCCTCGCGGCGATCTCGAGGGCCTCGTCGATGTCGTCGACCGAGAAAGCCACCCGATGCATGCCGATCTCGTTAGGGCGGGTGGGCTCGGTCTCGATCGCGTCGGGGTGGATGTACTCGAAGAGCTCGAGACGACCGTTGCCGTCTGGCGTCTGGAGCATGGCGATGTTGGCGTGGTTGCCGTCGAGGCCGACGGCTGTGTCGGTCCACTGTCCACTGACCGTGTCACGGCCGAGGACGGTAAGCCCGAGGTCGGTGAAGAAGGCGATCGTGGCTTCGAGGTCGCGGACGGCGATCCCGACGTTCTCGAGTCTGATGGGCATGCGTTGCACGCTATCGAGTCAAGCGCGATTCGCTCGAGTCAGCTGGCTGCCGGTTCCAGCTCGGCCGGGCCAGGGACCATTTCGCAGAGTCCAGCCGCGCGACCAGCGGCTTGCGAGACAGATGCTGGATGAGTCCGCCGGCGGCGGAGTTACGCAGCCGCTCACGGGGCGGTATGACGTAACAACCAGCGGTGGCGGTTGTCAGGCTGCCACCTCATCCAGTCGACCCAGCGACTTGGCGCTGCATTGTCTTACTCCGGCGCGAAGGACGATCCCCGCGTGATCCGTGTCAGCTCGGTGCCCCGCCCTCGCGGAGTGCGACGACATCGGGGCCCCGAGGATACCGACCAAGACCCGGAGTGGAGGTTCTTCCCGGGGTTGATGGGGCACGTGGCGGGTACCAGACGGCAACGGCAACGGCAACCGTCGAGGGAGCGGAACCATGCAGATCGACAAGGATCAGATCATCTCTTTGTTGCGCCAGCGCGGAGATGACGCCAAGGCCGACCAGGCGCAGCAAGAGCTGCCCGGCCAGGTCGACACCGAGAAGGACTCCGGCTTGCTTGGGAAGCTCGGTATCGACCCCTCAGACCTGCTTGGCGGACTCGGCGGCGGACTGGGCAACAAGCTCGGCCTCTGACACCGGCGCGTGACGTTCCTGCTGTCCGACTTGGGGGTGTGCAGGCGCCCGTGTCAGCGGAGGGTGAGCGTGCGGGTCTGGTCGTGCCGTCACGGAATGAGCAGACAATCCGCGTGGCAGAAGTGGCGCGAGTCCAGCGTCGAGCAAGAATGATGTACCGAGCACCAAGTCCGCCCGCTGCAACAACACTGCGCTGTGTTTAGTCGACCATGTCGCAGGAATCGTCGTCGAGCAACCCCAAACCTGGCGTCTCAACGAAGTCAGTGACGACGAAGGATTATCTCTCGAGCGCCAGGTCAACGAACTGGTCCCGAGGTTCGTCCACTTCAGCTGCCCCGGCGGCCGGAGCGCGGCGAGGTCGGCGTGGCATCCCAGCTCCCGACCCGCCGCCGCGGCCGGGGTAAACCAGCAGACCGGACACCGGGTCGGGTACGGCGTCGAGCGCCGCGGTGACGGCGGGGAGGTTCCGAAACGCGTCTCGTGCCTCCTCGCCGCTGAACTCAAGCTCCAGGATCAGGCCCCATCGCGGGGTATGCCACTCCCAGCTCCGTGCGCCGTTGGTCAACGCCGCCTCGATCAGCGACTCGCCGTGCGCACGCCGCCATCCATCAGCACGGATCTCGCCGTGCTGAATCTCGATGGTCAGCCAGAAGCCCATGCTCCGAAGAGTACGCCTGGTATGCAGCCTCGGCAGCCGGGTCGCGCGTCCACCCGCTGAGGTTTCGAGCCTGTCGGGAGCCCGGCCGGGTGCTCCCCAGCACATCGGCCGGAACGACTCCCCGACGACATCGACGCGACCGCGCGGACGGCGGCTACTAGTTCCATTGACCTAGATCGGGCTTGGACAAGGCTCGGTTCAGGTGTCTGGGGGGTCGCTCAGACTGCGGCTGTCCACTTACGTCGTGCGACTCTCATTTGGCGTTCGCCGGGATTTCACCTCGGCAGCGGCTGGGCGACGGCAGGCTATGCCGCGAAAGCGGCGGCGACAGCCGTACGGCTGACCCGGCGCCGACCTGCTGCACGGCGACGGCGGCGGAGACGTCGTGTACGGCGAGACCGGCGCGGCAAGGTCTGTGGGCGGTGCCTACAAGGACACGATGTGAGTGTGGACGAGTCCGTGACGCGAGAGTAGCGTGAGCGCCAGCCCAACGGGGGGAGGCGGGCATGCGAACACGATTGCTGCTGTCCATTGTGGCTGGTGCCCTGAATCTTGCGGTGGCGAGTCCTGCGATTGCCGCGCCCCCCAGCATCGACGATCAAACGTTCACAGTCTCGCGCGAGCAGGCGCTCGAGGCGTACGCGGTCACTGGCATGCCCTATCTGGACTGCGGCGACTTCGTGGTTCTTAACGCGTTCACCATCGAGCGACGGGTGATCACCTTTGAGGATCGCGAGCTTCGGCTTATCTCGTTCATCGGTGAGCTGTTCCGCCTGGATACGGGTGTAACTGTCACGTATGCCGGGTCGGCTCGTCGCGAAGCGACCTTTGGACCAGCTGGCGAGATCGAGACCATTACGGTGACTGGACTCGGGCAGTACCTGATCGACTTGGAAGGAAACCGGATCGTCTTCGACGTGGGTTTCCGATCCATCGACCTCAGCAGCTTCCCGCCGGTGGAGGTCTTCCACGGCATTCACCAGGACATGGAGGTTGTCTGCGGCGCTCTTGCCTGACTCGCCGGAGCGCCGGGAACGCAGGCGAGTTCGACCATGATGCGTCGATCAAACAGGTGCAACTTTGTTCGACGTCTGCGGCGAGGCCAAGTGGGGCCGGTCTAGAACAGATCCTGTCGGTGGGTCGGCCGGAGGTGCATTGTGCTGAGCATCGCGCCGTTCGACCGGCGTTTGCCGGCGAATCGACTTTAAGGAATACCGCGCGTTTCCTTTGATCACTGCTCTCGAAGGCTGCCGGCATGCAGTCATCACTTAGGCAAAAGGATCTTCCTGCACGATTGTGAACCGCGT
>DASTNZ010000077.1:0-78922 GCA_035762665.1 Jiangellaceae bacterium
GCCAGGACCGCGCGATCGGGCTCCAGACGCTGGCCGACCACGACCAGGCCGAGCTCATCCAGGCGGCAGAACGTGGTCAGGTCAGGGCAGCCGAAGGTAGCGTCAGGCACGTCGAGGTCTTCCAGATGGGCGGCGTAGGAACCTCCATCCTCGGAAGACCTCGACACCTACCCCGGGACCGACGCGCCAGCCACCATCCAACCAGCGACTACACCCTCAACTGTGAAGAGCCACATTCCACTACCTTGCCGGAGCCATGGAATTGTTCCGTAAGGAAATGACGCGAAATACGCCTCGCCTCATTGCGTTCACGTACCTATTCGGTGCGATCTACTGGCGCCTTTTGTTGTCAGTGGCGGCGGGTATGATCGCGGCATGACGATCAGCTCGGAAGATATTCGTACTCATCCTGTGGTGAGTGCGTTGGAGTCGGCCGATAATGTGCTGGCGTCGGTTCGTGAATCTTCATTATTCGGCTTGTCTGACGACGATCTCGTGAATGCTCTCGGTTTGTGCGAGCAATTGCGAGCGCGGATATTGGATGCAGAGTTGGCATTGGTCGCGGAAACCGATGCGCGTGATCTCGGCCGCCGCGAGGGCGCGGTGTCCACGGCGGCCTTCCTGGCCGACCGGTTCCGGATGCGGGCGGGTGATGCCCGCAGGTTGGTGGAGGTAGCTAACCGGACTCGGGTATACGAGGGGCCCGTCGACTACGCCGCTAACGTGCGCACTGCGGTGACCGGCCGGGAGTTGATCGCCACTGGCGCCGCGCTGGCTGAGGGGGTGATCTCGCCGGAGCACGTCACGGTGGTGGCCAGGTTGATGCGGAAGCTACCTGCCACGGTGCTGGTGGAGCAGGCGCGAGAGGCCGAGCGCCAGCTGGCTGAGTTCTGCCGCCAGTTCGACCCGTGTACGGTCGCGACGTTGGGCGAGTGCGTGCTGGATGCGTTGGAGAGTGACGCGCTGGACGACGTGGAGGCCGAGCGACACTGCCGGCGTGAACTGCGGTTCAACGAGTCCACGGGCGAGCTCTCCGGGCGTTTGACCAGCGAGGGGATGGCGCTGGTCCGCACCGCGCTCGACCCTCTGGCCGCGCCCAACCCAGCCGCTGATGGCAGCAAGGACGAGCGAACGGCGACGCAGCGGCTCGCCGATGCGCTGGTGGAGCTGGCGCGGCGGGCGATCGCTGCGGACGGGTTCGAGACGAACCATGGAGTTTCGCATCGGGTGCTGGTCACCATTGCGTTGGACGCTTTGGCTGCCGGGTACGAGCGCCCGGACTCGGGCGCTGGCCGCGGGTGCCCGGATTCGTTTGCCCCGGTTACTAGCATTGCTGGTGGTGCCGGTGTCAGTGAGCTGGCGTGGGGCGGAGCGATCTCCGCCGCCGCTGCCCGCCGGATTGCGTGCTTCGCGGGAGTCCAGCGGGTCGTGCTGGATCCGATGGGTGCCGTGCTGGACGTCGGCCGGGAATACCGCACGGCGACTCCGGCACAATTCGTGGCATTGATCGCCCGCGACGGCGGCTGCGCCTTTCCCGGCTGCACGCGCCCCGCCTCGTGGTGCATTGCGCATCACATTGTGCATTGGGTCGATGGCGGCGAAACGAATCTGGACAACCTGGTATTGCTGTGTTCGTACCATCACACGGTCGTGCATCACCGCGGCTGGGATATCCAGATGGGCAGAGATCGGCTGCCGAATTTCTACCCGCCGCCGTGGATTGATCCTGCTCGCACGCCGCGGCGCAATACCCGGCCCAGATTGAGCCGTTACTCCAGTCGAGGTCGAGCGGGCTGAAGCAACGCGGGCACTGGACCCTGCTCTCTCGCAAGATTCCAGTGCCCGCGCGTGTCGGCGGGCCGTTCGTCCGATGGCCGTGCCCGCCTGCGCGTCACGATCTGCCGGCCGCAGGTAACCGGATTTCAGCGAGCAGTTCGGCGAACTTGCCGTGAACTGCGCGGTAGAGGCCGGACGCGAAGCTGATCCTGGCGACACCCAACGCGGCCAACTCGGCGATGGTGGGACCACCTGGGCGGTACAGGATGTTGACCGGTCCGCCGATCTGATCGACCAGGCGGGCAATGGCCTCGCCATCACCCAACTTGATCGGATAGACACAGTCCGCCCCGGCCTTCCGGTACTCCAGGGCGCGGCGGCGGGTCTCGGCGACGGGCTCGTCCGACCGTGCGTCCATTAGGTACGTGTCGATGCGGGCATTGATCACCAGGTCGAGTCCCGCGCTGTTAGCCGCCGCCCGCACATCGCCGAGGAAGGCGACCTGCTCGCCCATGTCGATAAGTCGGCCCGTGCGGGGATCCGAATCTTCGAGGTTGCAACCCACGGCGCCGGTGGCGGCCAACCGCTCGACCAGCTCGGCTGGTGCCATGCCATAGCCGCGCTCCATGTCGACGGTCCCTGGAACGTTCAGCACGCGCACGATCCTGGAGACTGCGTCCAGCATTTCGTGGGCGGGTGTGGACTCGCCATCGGAGTACCCGAGCGACTCGGCAACTGCCGCGCTGCTCGTTGCGACTGCCGGGAAGCCGGCCGCTTCCACTGCGCGAGCGGACGCAGCGTCCCACGCGTTGGGCAAGATGACCGGTTCGCCGCGGCGGTGCAACGCCCGGAACTGTGCCGCACCTCCGGGACTGCTCGCCTTCACGTCAGCGGCCATGGCCGGGCCGCGGCACCGAGGCGGTTCCACGCGTTGACGACGGTGATCGTCCAGAGCAACTCAGCGAGTTCGTTTTCGGTGAATTGCTCAGCAACCCGGTCCCACAACTCGTCGGAGACATGGCTGTCGGCGAGCCGTGTGATCGCCTCGGTCAGCTCCAGCGCCGCCTTCTCGCGGTCGGAGAACAACGGGGTCTCACGCCAAACCGGTAGTGCATAGAGCCGTTTCTCGGTCACGCCCGCCTTGCGGGCATCCCGGCTGTGCATGTTTACGCAGTACACGCAGCCGTTGATCTGCGATGCGCGAGCCCGCACCAACTCAAGGAGAGTCGGCTCCAACCGGGTCTTGCGCGACGCGGTGTCGAGAGCCTCCATCGCCTCGGAGATGTGCGGGGCGAGGTCATCGACCGCGAGGCGGACGGTGGTGGTTCGAGTCGTGTCTGTTGTCATGCCTGCCACACTACGATCCAAGTGGCTTCGTGCTAAGGTCCAGTTTTGTGGCTGAAGTTTGGTCCACTTTTGGTGTGGACCTTCACCTCGATCTAGGCGCTCCCAGTGGCCGGCGGGCTGCGATCGAGCGAGCCCTCCGTGAGGCGATACGGTCCGGGCGCCTCGCGCCGGGCGCGCGGCTACCGTCGACTCGTGCGCTTGCCGTGGAGCTGGGTACGTCGAGGGGCACGGTGACGGCGGCCTACGACCAGCTCACCGCTGAGGGTTATCTCATGGCCCGGCACGGTTCAGGCACGGTGGTCGCCGGCCTCACGAAGGTGCCATCGCAACCTTCGTCCGCCCAGGCGCCGGCAACCGCACCGCGCTACGACCTGCGACCAGGCACACCCGATGTGACCACCTTTCCGGTAGCTGCCTGGCTGCGCAGCGCGCGCCGCGCCCTGTCCAGCGCCCCCACGTCGGCCTTCGGATACGGAGATCCAGCAGGACAGATGCCGTTGCGGTCTGCGCTGGCGGAGTACCTGGGTCGTGCCAGGGGTGTGCTGGCTCGGCCGGAACAGATCGTCATCACGACCGGATTCGTCCAGGCGCTGGCGTTGCTCACTCAGATACTCCGGCGCAATGGCGCGATTGCGATGGAGGACCCGGGCTTGCCACTTCATCGGAGTGTTGTTCGGCATTCCGGGGGCCGTGTGGTCCCGCTGCCGGTGGACGGCGATGGAGCGCGCACGGAACTGTTGCCCCCCTTGGACGTGGCCGCCTGTGTACTCACGCCTGCTCACCAGTACCCGCTCGGCATGACGCTGCATCCTCAGCGGCGGCATGGCGCAGCCGAGTGGGCTCGCGAACGAGGCGGGTTCGTCATCGAGGATGACTACGACGGTGAGTTCCGCTACGACCGCCAGCCCGTCGGTGCCATGCAGGGTATCGCTCCCGATCACGTCGTCTATGTGGGAACTGCCTCGAAGACCTTAGGGCCGGCGCTGCGGCTCGCCTGGGTTGTCCTGCCCGAGCGGCTGGTCGAGCCGTTCATCCGGGCCAAGCGGCACGCCGACCTGCATAGCGACATCGTCAGCCAGTTGACGTTCACCGATTTGATCACGACACACTCTTACGACCGTCATATCCGCGCGAATCGGCTGCGGTACCGGCGGCGGCGCGACGCGCTGGTCCGTCGGCTCGCCACCGTGCCACATGTCACCGTCGAAGGAGTAGCCGCCGGCCTGCACGCCGTTGTTCGGCTGGCCGCCGCGCATCAGGTGGACACCGTGCTCGCCGCCGCGGCCGCTCGCGACTTGGTCATGGACGAGGTCGGCCGGCACTGGCATGATCCCCACTGTGGTGAGCCTGGCCTGATCGTCGGCTACGGAACGCCGCCTGACGGTCGGTACCCAGCGGCGCTGGATGTTCTGGTCCGGACATTGCGTGGTGTGTCGCGGCAGGACCTAGCCGGCCACGGGCCTTCACAACAGAGCGACCTGGTTCTACGTTGCGAGAGACGCGCCCGTCATGAGGAGGGATAAGGCCATGTGCGCTCCTGTCGCAACTGCCCATCACCATCACCACGAGCAAAGCGGGACCATCAATCGCCGCAGCTTGCTACGCGCCTCCGCCGCGATCACAGGTGGCGTTGCACTTGTCGCGGCCGGATCGGCGACTCCCGCAGCCGCGTTCCCAAAACGCGCGCGGCGCACGATGGACCTCACCCATCGGCTGGTACGCACGTTCCCGTCGTTCTTCGGTCCCCAGGTCGTGTTCGACGAAGTGATCAACGATTTCGCAACATCCGGCTTCTACTCGAAGCGCTGGACGCTGGAAGAACACATCGGCACCCATATCGACACGCCAGGTCATTTTGATGAGGGCAACGCCCTGGTCGATCAGATCGGACCGGAGAACCTGGTCGCGCCGGTCGTTGTCGTTGACATCACGGCCAAGGCGACCGACGACCCGAACGCGATGGTCACGCCGGACGATTTGGTGGCCTACGAACGACGGCACGGCCGCATTCCAGATCGGGCGCTGGTGTGTATGAATTCCGGATGGGCGGCCAAGGTCGATGATGGCAATGCATTTCGGGGCGGTGCCGGCTTTCCAGACCTGAACTTCCCCGGCTTCTCAGTGGATGCCACCGACTGGCTCACAGCGAAGCGCGACCTGGTTGGAATCGGCCTCGACACCATGAGCCTGGATCCCGGTAATTCGACCGACTTCGCGGTCCACGTGGAGTTTCTCGCCTCCGGGCGGTACGGCATCGAAAGCTTGGCCAACCTCGACCAGATCCCACCCCGCGGAGCACTTGCATTCGTCGGTCCGGTGCCGTGGGAGGACGGTTCCGGTTCACCTTGCCGGGTCATCGCGGCCTGGTGAGACCGACGGCGATGCCTCCGTGGCGAGCCCTCAGCCGGGGACGTGGCCGGGTTCGATCTGCCGCGCGAGGTACTGGGGCAGGCCGACCCGTTCGATGGCGTCCAGCTGGCTCTCGAACCAGTCCGCGTGCTGCTCCTCTTCGCGGACCATCTCCTCGAACACCGAAGCAGTGCCGTGGTCGCCGACGTCGTGGCATTCCTGGGCCGAGGCGTTGAACTGGGCGACCGCCGCCTTCTCGCTATCCAGGGCGAGGCGGAGCATCTCCTCAGGGCTTTCGCCGACCTGGATCGAGTTCAGCCGCTGGACGTTGGGGTGGCCTTCGAACATGAGGATTCGCGTGATCAGCGCGTCGGCGTCCTTCATCTCGTCGATCGACAGGTCGTAGTAGACCTTGCCGAGCTTGGCGAAACCCCAGTTGTCGAGCATGCGGGCGTGGAGGAAGTACGTGTTCGTGACGGTGAGCTCGAAGGTAAGCGCATCATTGAGGAGTTCGACAACACGGGGACTAACTGGCTGCACGCTCTACCTCCAGGAACGGCTCCGCACTTCGTGCCTCATGCTCGCACAGAAGCCGCTTGAGGGTGAACACACAGCCTCCGCAGCCACGCCCAGCGCCCGTAGCTGTGCAGATCTGGGCGACGCTGGAGGCTCGGTTGTTGATGGCGTCAGTGATGTCGCGGTCGCTGACGACTTCGCAGTGGCAAACGATCACGTGGCGGCTCGGTTCTCGTGGTCTCCATCAGCCCCACACGAGGAACGAATGAGGTGAGGCTCACCTTACCTTCGCCGTCTCGATCTAACGAAATCGGGTCCGTCAGTGACGCGTCGGCGCTGGATTCAAGCCCCGCTCTCGCAAGCGGGCGACGACGCGGTTGATCAGCGGCCTCGTGCCGAGCCGGCGGGCGATCTTCAGCGCCTCTGCTAATGCTGGCTCATCGTCGAGCAGCGACAGCATGAGCGCGCGATGGTAGGTCCAGCCCGCAGCGCCGAAGGCATCTGCAGCGGCCGCCCAGTCGCGCCTTACCATTGCGCCGTGCACCGGGCTACCCGGTTCGCCGAAGTTCGTTTCTATGCCGGCGACGGCTGCCCAGCCCGCGAGAGACGCGGCGGCCCACCCGCCGACGGGTCGGGCAATGGTGTCGCACATTGCGAACGTGCTTGCGAAATGCCTTTCGGGCATCGGAGCGCCAGTTGTGATTGCCCACTCGGTCTCCAACTCAAGCACCGGCACGATTCGCTGCAGCTCTCCAGTTCGATCGGCACGAGCGGAAAGGTCGGCCAGCCGCTGTGCCGCAGCCGGATCGCCCCGCCGGACGGCTAGTTCGGTCAGGATGGTCGTGGTGAGCAATTGGGTCACCGTGGTGTCGCTGTTGAATTCGGCTAACGCGATGTTCTCTGCCGCCTCGAGATCACCCTCTCGGAGTTGGAGCCAGGCAGAGGTGCATCGGGCATAGGCCAGCAGAGTGTCGATCTGGTACTCATCGGCGTACGCGATCGCGCGGCTGATGCTGCCCCAGGCCAGATCGGGGCGGATCCACGCGAGCCCGGTGTAGCTCACGTTTAGCAATGCACGCACCGCCTCGTGGCGATCGCCGACCGTGTCGGCTAGCTGGTGGGCTTGCCACAATGTCGCCGTTCGATCAGGGTCGGTGGCAATCTCGACTGATCCGATGTTCACCAGCGCGTGTGCCTTGGTTCGATCGTCTCCAAGTTTGGTCGCCAGGTCGACGGCACGCCGGCCCCACGACAGCGCCGTAGCCTCGTCCGATGCCAGCATGGCCAACTGGGATAACCCGCTGTACGCTCGGGCAAGCTCTTCTGAGTCGCCCAGCGGCTGCAGGATCGCGATCGCGGCGCGGGCGTCCATCTGCGCGTCAGCGTTGTGGCCGGCGTACCAGTGGAGTCGTGACCGAAACCGGATGCATCGGCCCACTGCCGCATGATCCGCGAGGCCTTCGTAGATGGTGATGGCCCGGTCTATCGCCGAGAAGGCCTCATCCATGCGAACCACCAGGTACGCGATCGTGGCGAATTCCTCGAACAGGGCGGCTTGCTCGGGTAGGGCCAATCGATCCGCAACCTTGGCTGCTCTAACGAAGTGCGCATACGCCTCCCGGTTGGAGCCGACCGCGGCGGCCCGGCGCGCAGCCACCAGCGCATAATCTGCGGTGATCTCCGTCGCGCCGGCCGCCTCAGCGTGATGGACGATGTCGGCCGGGTCCGCGCCGATCTTGAGGAGGACGTCGAGAACCTCGGCATGGAGGCGGCGCCGGCGTGCGCCGGGAACGTTCGAGAGGATCGCATTGCGCGCGAGTTCATGGCGGAACTGGACATGTTCGGCGTTCACCTGCAACAGATGCTGGCGCTCCGCTTCCTCGGCTGGCATGGCCCAATTGGGCATTACACCGTCGAGGACCGCCGTGTTGATCCTTGTTGGCACGACTGACACCAAGTCGACCAAGTACCGCGCCTCGTCGCTCAGCCGGGCGGCGCGGCCGACCACTGCGTGCGTGACGGATGGCGGCACTGCGTCCGGCACGGTCGTGAGGAGTTCAGAGACGAAGAATGGGTTTCCGCCGGTGGCGGAATAGACCTCGTTCGATCGATCACCGGCGAGTGATGCGACGGCCTGATGAGACAGAGGGGTCAACTCCAGGTAGAGCGGCATAGACGAGCGGACGGCAGCAAGGGCAGCGTGCAAGGGGCCTGCGGCGGCATCCTCGCCGGTGCGGAAGGTCAGGACAAGCATCGCCGGTAGAGCCGCGATACGACGCCCGATGAAGGTCACAGCATCCAGGGTCGCGTCGTCCGCCCAGTGTGCGTCGTCGATCACCAGTACGGTAGGGCTCGGAGAGCGGTTGAGCTCATCGATGAGCAGGCTGTGGATCTCGTGCGGCGCGGTACCGTCGATGATCATCGACTTCAGCGGTGCAGAGACACCACCAGCGATGTCGCGTAATGGTCCTAGTGGTCTGGGGGTTAGCAGGTCATCGCAGGCGCCCCAGAGGACATGTCCATCCGGCAGGTCGGCGGCGAATCGCGAGACCAGAGCTGTCTTTCCGATTCCAGGTTCGCCGCTCACCAGGGCGACCTGTCCATGCCCCGACGCCGCGGCCTCGTATGCCGCCTTCAGCGTGGCCAGCGGCTCGTCACGTTCGACAAGGTCCGTGGCAGTGGGGTGAAACTGCCGCGGCGTGGTAGCCGGGACGCGCGTCGCTTCGGACTCCTGAACCGACCCGACAAACTGGTACCCGCGGCCATGCACCGTCCGAATGAGGCGCTGAGCTCGACCATCGTCGCCGATGACTCTGCGGGCGGCCTTGATCCTGCTGGTCAACGCCGACTCGCTGACGAACCGGTTGCCCCACACGGCGTCCAGAATCTGTTCCTTGGTCACCACCCGGTCGCGGTCGCGCAGCAGGAGCACCAGGACCTCGAACACCTGAGGCTCGACACGCTGTACAACGCCGTTCCGGCGAAGCTCATACCGATCGGTATCGAGTTCGCATTCGCCGAAAAGGAACCGCATGGCTCATCGTAGCGTGGTCAATTATCGACCCCGCCTCGCCAATTGGCGGTATGGCTCTGGCATGACTTAGTCGGACACGCGGAATCTGAGCTCGATGACGCGGGACGGGCATTGGGAGGGGTCGTCACAGTTGGGTTCTCCGTTCGCTGTGACAACTGCGTCGCCCGCCCGCTGGGCGGTTACTATCCACTCCATGAAGCCGGGGTCGGTAAGGTAGTCCACCCGCGTAAGGACGACGGCGTCTCCCTGGACGGCCGGCTCGTCCCAGATCCACGCGCTGTCGAGCTGGAGCGAGACCTCTGAGCCTAGGTCAAGGCCGAAAGATCGGCCGTCGTCTACATCGGTCAAAACCGGCGGAGCCGGCTCCGGTGCCTGCGACATGCCAGTGCCCTCCGTCGGGGTACCGGGTTCGGTTGTGGTCGGTTCTGGCTGCGCTGGTGCGGTGGTGGTCGGGACGGGGGACGGTTGGGTACGGGACGCGTCGGCTGGAGAAGGTTCGGCCGAGGACGGCTCTGTCGCGTCCTGACCCGCGGTGTCGTCCGCACCGCAGCTCACCACGGCCGTGGCGAGCAGGCACAGTGTGATGGCTCTTTGCGACCATTGCGACCACCGGGAGCCAGGCGCCAGCGGAGTGCCGTACACATGGTGCACCTTACCCCTATGAGCCTGCACATCCGCCGGAATTCTTAGGCTGACATCTATTTACCAGGAGGTATTGTATTTGCTGTTTACCACGTTTCGGGAATTCAACGAGAAGCCGCCCCATTTCTTCGATTGCCGCATTAACTGTTGGCACCGTCCAAAGGCTCGCTGGCCAGGCTCACCTACCGAGCCGGGAGGCGAGTGACTTGGGTGCGACCGCCCGATAGGAATCCTCGATGATCTCCTCGATGGCCGCCCAGTCGATGGGCAGTGCGTCTAAGTACACGCCGACCCAGCCCCGATCCCCGACGTAAGGCGGCACAAAGTACCTATCCGGATCGGCCACGGTCAGCGTGTGCTGCGCACCCTCCGGGGCCGCGCACCAGAACGCGAGCCGATCGTCGTGATGATGATCCGCATAGGTGAGGAACATCTTCTTGTCTCGGACGAACCACGCGGGCTCGCCATGGCTCTGGCGCTCGCTCACTTCTGGTAGCCCCATACACATGGCGCGGACACTGTCGAGCGGATCGTTCGCGGGTTCAGCCTTCACCCGAACGAGGCTATCGGCGAGATCGTGACCTTGCCTACCGGCCGGGATGGGCCCCAGGCGACTGAGACTGGTCGAGGCAGAACGACGCGCCGGGTGCGAAGCCGTGGGCGAAGTGCGACCCAGGCCCGGGCGCGCCGGGAACCGCGGCGCCGGTACCGGCCAAAGCGTCCCCGACGACCCCTCCACTGGGTGACCAGTCGAGCGTTTCGCGGCCGAGCCCAGTGATGTAGTCGCCAACGATGTGCTCGCCGTGGTTGGCGATGACGAGCGTGCTGGCGCAGGTCGGGCCGGCGACCGCTGCCGTCGTGGGAGCCAGCACTGTGGATCGCGGCCGACCAGGCCCAGCAGTCGGTCTTGTTCGGCATGCTCGCGGTAGCGGTCGATGTTCAGTTGGTGCTCGGAATCCGTGGTCACGCCAGCCCTCGTCGATGTCCGTGTGATCGCCGGAATGGCGTCAGGACATTTCGGCGAGCATCCTGGTCATCCGGGTGATCTCGATCTGCTGATCACCATCGATGTGGCGAGCGAGCTGAAACAGCTCCGGATCCTGCGCATTGCCTTCGTCAAGCAGCCCCGCGACCATCGTGATGGCGCCGTTGTGGTGCTGGATCATGTACTCGAGGAACAACCGGTCGAACTGGTCGTCCGAGGCTGCCTCGAGTTCACCGAACTGGATCTCGGTGGGCATGCCCGGCATCAGCTCGTTATTGGGGTGATCGGAGTCGAAAACGCGCCGATCGCGCAGCCACCGCTCCAGGAGGGCGATCTCGTCGACCTGCGAAACCTCGATGCGCTCCGCGAGCTTCTGCACGTCTTCGTTCGTCGTCCGGTCCGGCACGAGGGCGGTCATAGCCAGAGCCTGCTCATGATGCGGAATCATGCCTTGGACGAAGCTGATGTCGGCCTCTGTGACCTCGGTAGCTTCGTCAAGCTCAGCGATCTCTTCGGGTGAGAGTTCACGACCTGTCTCGCCCGGCGCGCCGAGCTGTACCACTCGACCTGGGTCGACCGGCTCTTCCGCGTCTGACGTGCAACCCGTGAAGATCAGCACAGCTGCCGCACAT
Organism: Jiangellaceae bacterium; assembly: GCA_035762665.1. Lineage (GTDB taxonomy): Bacteria > Actinomycetota > Actinomycetes > Jiangellales > Jiangellaceae > JASLBX01. The sequence continues at coordinate 11,282 of DASTNZ010000077.1, forward strand.
ACGACGGAACTACGCAGGTAGGCCATGGCGGTGGCTCCATACATTTGTCGAAACGTTACGAAACACTTCGTGCGGACTATAGCCGCCATGACGAAGAGACAGTAGCGTTGCCGGCCAACTGTCCTGTCCCCTGCGCACGCCAGGACCTGGCCTTGCCCAGGGGGCATTTGTCACCCCTCGGAGGTGGGCACATGCACGTTCCCCGCAATTCGTCTCGTCGATCGCGCGTCCCGCGGCGGGCGCTCGCGGTCGCCGGGATGACTGCGCTGCTCGCGAGTGTTGTTCCGTTGGCCGCCACGGCCGACGACGCCGACCCGAGAATCGGCCTCGCGCCGGGCTACCTCGACCCGCCGCCCGGCGAGGCCATCAGCAATCTGGAACACCTGGACAGCGACCCGCGGGTCGCGCCCATGGATGCGCCACCGAACAACTTCGGTTTCGTGAACTCCGACCTTGCCTTCACCGGCGACTTCGCCATCGTGGGCAACTTCAACGGGTTCCAGGTCTACGACATCTCCAACCCGGCCGACCCGAGCCTGCGCACGTCGTTCGTGTGTCCAGGTGGTCAGGGTGACGTGTCGGTCTACGGCGATCTGCTGTTCATGTCCGTCGAGGAGAACCGCGGGCGGATCGACTGTGGCACGCAGGGCGTACCCACCGGGCCTAATCCGGAGCGGTTCCGCGGCGTCCGGATCTTCGACATCAGCGACATCGACAACCCGGTCCAGCTGCCGGGCGTCCAGACCTGCCGCGGCTCGCACACGCACACGCTGGTCGAGGACCCGGACGACCCGAGCACCATTTACGTGTACAACTCTGGGACCGCCGGTGTTCGGTCCGCCGACGAGCTCGCCGGCTGCCTGAACCACCCACTGACCGCCGACCCCGTCACCACCGGAGACCCGACACAGTGGCGGATCGACGTCATCGAGGTCCCGCTGGATGCTCCGGAGGACGCGGCAATCGTCAGCCAGCCGCGGATCTTCTCTGATCCGGTGACGGGCGCCTACAACGGCCTCAACAACACTTTGCCGGGCGCGCAGCACCCGTCGGGGGTCAACTACTCCCCGTTGCCCAACACCAACACCTGCCACGACATCACATCATTCCCGGCCAAACACCTGGTGGCCGGCGCGTGCCAGGGTGATGGCATTCTGCTCGACACGTCCGATCCGGTGAACCCGGTCCGGCTGGACAACGTGTCCGACCCGAACTTCTCGTACTGGCACTCCGCCACGTTCAACAACGACGGCACCAAGGTGCTCTACACCGACGAGTGGGGTGGCGGTACGAGCGCGCGCTGCCGGGTCACCGACCAGCCGCAGTGGGGCGCGGACGCGCTGTTCGACATCGTCGATGATGAGCTGGAGTTCGGCAGCTACTACAAGCTGCCGGTGCCGCAAACCACTCAAGAGAACTGTGTCGCGCACAACGGGTCGATCATCCCGGTTCCCGGGCGCGACATCATGGTTCAGGCCTGGTACCAGGGCGGGCTATCGATCATCGACTTCACCGACACGGCCAACCCGGTAGAGATCGCGTACTTCGACCGCGGCCCGATCAACACGCCGAACCCGACCGGTCTCAACCTGGGTGGGTTCTGGTCGACGTACTGGTACAACGGCCACATCTACGGCACTGAAATCGCCCGCGGGTTCGAGGCCTTTGCCCTGGCTCCGAGCGAGCACATGTCGCCGAACGAGATCGACGCGGCCAGCCAGGTCGCACTCGACGGGTTCAACGCGCAGCTCCAGCCGATGCTGACCTGGGAGCCGAGCTTCGCTGTCGTGGGGTCCTATTACGACCAGGCGGTTCGATCCGGTGCCTTGACGGGCGACCTTGCCAAGGAACTCGGCGATAATCTCAGGAACGCCGAGCAGTTGGCCGGTGGCCCGCAGAACCGGGCGGCGATCGCGCTGCTGGAGAACGTCGTGCGCCGGGCCGGTGACGCCGGGCTCGACGATCTATCGCAGGCCGCCTCTGACCTGCTTGACACTATTCGCTGATCGAATCTGAAGCGAGGGCTGACGGGATCTTCCCGTCGGCCCTCGCTTACGATTGCGCCGATGACGGAGTTCTTCCTTCGCCCGGCCACCATAGATGACGTCGAGAACATCGCTGCCGTGTGGCATTCAGGGTGGCCTGACGGTCACCTTGGCAACGTCCCGGACGAGCTGGCCGAGCACCGACAACTGGCCGATTTTCTGCGCCTCGTCCCTCCGCGTATCGACATGACCACAGTCGCAGCCTCCAGCGACGGGGTGATCGGCTTCGTCACCGTCCACGACGACGAGGTCGAGCAGGTGTACGTGGCGAAGTCCGCGCGGGGCAGCGGGGTGGCCGCCGCACTGCTCAGCCATGCTGAGCAGACCATTGCCGACCGATATGACCGGGCCTGGTTGGCCGTGGTCGCCGGCAACGACCGGGCTCGGCGGTTCTACGCCCGGCAGGGCTGGCGGGATGCAGGACCGATCGAATACTCCGCCGAAATCGACGGCGGGACGTTCATCGTCCCGTGTCACCGCTACGAGAAGCAGCTCATACCTGCGGTCAACGTGACTTGCTCCTGAGCATCGAGGTCAGGTCCAGTCGCATGACGATGCGGCGGTCGTGGTCAGATGCGGCCATTTCGCCGGAGGATGTCGATCGCACGGACGGTGGCAACTCCGCGCCACTCCAAGGCGCCGGCCGGTGAGATCGTGGCGTAGTCGACGGCCCATCCGCCGTCATCCCGCTGCATGCTTTCCAGGCGATCGAGATCAGTAGAGACGGTTTCTGGGGCAAACAGGCTTCGCGCCGGCCGGTCGGGGTGAGGAGCGAGGTCCACCGGATACAGCGCCTCATCCTCGGTGCCGCCCTCGACATGTATCCGCCCGTCGGCGGGAACGTGCTTGGCGAGTCGCTGCAGGAGGCCGTGGGCCTCCGGGAAATGATCGTGCGCGGCATCCAGAAAGTGCACCGCGAAGGCGAGTTCGTAGGCGGACGGTGTCTCATCGAGTGCGGCAATCGTGCGAAGGCAATAGCCGGTAGCTAGGTTGAGCCATGGGTGCGCAGCGACGGCGGTGTCATGAGCGGCCACCCGCAACGCCGCCGCTGCCGTCACAGCAGTGATCTGGAGCGCCGATGCCGTCGAGTCTGCGCCTTGCCACCAGGGGGCCGTGCCGGCAGTCGTCCTGAGGGGAAGCGCGAAGGGAAGCCCTCCATCAGGCAAGGAGACCGAGTCGAGCCAGTCGCAAAGAAGTGCGGCTTCTGCGGCAGTCGCCGGCGCGACTTCCTCGAATACCTCGAATGCGTGCAGGGCTGCCCCGGGTTGGCTCTCCGGAGAACGGAGGTCCGGTTCCAGGCCCCAGCCGTAGCCGCCGTCTGGGTTGCGGTAGGCGCCCAGAGCGGCCAGCACTGCCTCAGGCTCGGCCCGGTTCTGAAGCAACTCAAAGCGACGGCGGTCGAGTACGCGCGCGTGCGTCGCCAGGAATTCGTACGCCGCTGGAAGGTCAACCTTCATGCGTTCGCCCCTCTTTCAGTAACTCGTCCGACACTCCGCATCGTCTAACATCGCGCCAAAGTGCGTCTTGAAGAAAACGGACAAAGACTCAGGCTCGCCTCTGCGGTCACGCTCGACACATTCACCCAAGTGATCACTAGCCGTGCGGACGCCATTCGTAGTGACGTCCCGCTTAGGCGTCAAGCTCCCCGGGTCTCAGCGATTGGCCGGCGTGAGCGTAGTCTCGCACGGTAGGCGCGGGAGGGAATCCACCATGGATGCACAGGTCAAGGACGCTTTGCGGTTCGTGCTGCAGCGCCACAACCTGCTTCGCGCAGAAGACCTCCCTAGCGTCGTAAACGAGGCCGCAACGATGATCGGTGCGTCGGACGCGGTGATCCATGTCGTTGATCTCCGCCAAGAGAAGTTGGTGCCCTTCACATCGGACCAGTCCGCTTCTCGGCCCAACATCAATGTTGACGGCACGCTGGCCGGGCGGGCGTATACCGACGTATCGCGGCAGGAGCGCCAAACCGAGTCGACGTTGACCGCGTGGGAGCCGCTTCTGGATGGCACCGAGCGGCTCGGCGTGCTGGAGTTGACCTTCCCCGCCGCCGACGACCCATCATCCCAGCTCGAGGCAGAAGGCCGGTACCTCGCGTCGCTGGTGGCGGAGATGCTCGTGGCCCGCGACAAGTACGGAGATGCGATCGCACGGACCCGCCGACTGCTGCCAATGCAGTTGCCGGCCGAGATGCAGTGGCAATTGATGCCGCCGCTTACCTTCGGCACCCCACAAGTGGTCGTCTCCGGCACGATCGAGCCGGCGTACGAGGTGGGCGGTGACTGCTTCGACTACGCGGTCAACGGCACGACCGCACACGTAGCGGTCATCGATGCCATGGGCCACGGCCTCGGCGCTACCCTACTCGCCACGGTGGCGGTCGGTGCCCTGCGCAACGCTCGCCGTACCGGCCTTGATCTCGTGGACACAGTTCGCTCTATGGACAAATGGCTGACGTCGCAGTTCGGGCCGGACATGTTCGTCACCGCTATCGTGGCCGAACTCGACATCATCAATGGTTACTACCGCTGGGTCAACGCAGGCCATCCGCCCGCACTCCTGCTTCGCGGCGGCCAGATCGTGAAGGAGTTCGAGGAAGGAGTCAACCCGCCGCTCGGCCTGCAGGACGACATCCCCGTGGTGATGGAGGAGCGGCTGGAGCCTGGCGATCGGCTAGTGCTCTACACCGATGGCGTCACCGAAGCCCGTGATGCCGAGAAGAAGCTGTTCGGCATCGACCGACTCGTAGATTTCGTCACCCGCGCGGCCGCTGCCGAACTTCCGGCACCGGAGACGCTGCGCCGGCTCAACCGCGCCATCCTCGAGCACCAGGAAGGAAACCTGCAGGACGATGCCACCACCCTGCTGGTGGAGTGGCTCGGTGATTCGGCACTGCGACTCAAACCGTAGGTAGCCGAAGCGGCTCTACCACTTGATCACCAGTGATCCGGTGTGCACAGGCCGGAAAAGAGTGACGGCTCACCCTCAGAGGATGGTGGAGCCTGCCGCGCCGCGACCGCCCGGATACACCTCCGCCTTCGTCCGGCCCGGCGGCCGAATGTTGCGTCTGGCGTGATATGGAACACTTTTCAGGTGCTCTTCCTGTTTGGTGAGTACCAGCTTGATGACCAGCGGCTCACCCTCTCGGGACCGGCGGGCCCCATTCATCTGGAGCCCCAGGTCTTCGCGGTGCTGCACTACCTGATCCTCAATCGCGATCGGGTGGTTTCGAAAGAAGAGCTGCTCGACGGAGTGTGGGGCAACCGGTTCGTTTCGGAGTCGGCCCTGACATCGCGGGTGAAAGCGGTGCGGCGGGCCGTTGGTGACGACGGCCAGGATCAACACGTGATCAAGACCGCGCATGGGCGCGGCTACCGGTTCATCGCCGACGTGACAACACCGGCGAGGGCAAGCCGCCGACTGGTGCCGCTGCGCAGCGCGCTGATCGGTCGCGACGAAGACGTCAAGGGCGTCATCGAGCTGATCCATGAGTACGCTTTGGTCACCGTGTCCGGGCCCGGGGGTGTCGGCAAAACGACTCTCGCGCTTGCGGTCGCGCACCAGGTGCAGGCCGACTACGCAGACGGAGCGGTGTTCGTCGACCTGGCGCCGGTGCCGTCGGGTGGTGACGTGACCAGGGCCGTCGCGGAGGCCGTAGGGATCGAGGGCGAGGCGTCCAGGTCGCTTGGGTCGGTCGCGGCGCACTTGGCCGACCGGCCGATGCTGCTCGTGCTCGACAACTGCGAGCACGTTCTCGAAGGCTCCGCCGAACTTGTCGATTCGATGCTCCGCCGCGGAGGCGCGGCGCGGATTATCACGACCAGCAGGGAACCGCTGCGGGTACTGGGCGAGCATGCCTGGCCGTTGGGTCCGCTCACTGACGCCGGTCCGCAGCTATTCACCGACCGGGCTCGCGCCGCCGAGCCGCGCATCCAGTGGGATCCAGCTGATCCCAAGGTGATCGAGCTCTGCCGCCGGCTCGACAACGTCCCCTTGGCCCTGGAGCTGGCGGCCGGGCAGCTCCGCCGGTTCAGCCTGGACGAGCTGGCCCGGCGGCTGAGCGGCCGGCTCACCCTGCTGTCGCGGCGAGCCGTCGGTGATTCGTGGCGGCACGCGACAATGGAGGCCACGATCGATTGGAGCTACCAGCTTCTCGACCCGGCCGAGCAGCAGTTGCTTCGCCACTTGAGCGTGTTTCCCGGCTACTTCGACCTGTCGGCCGTCGAGGCATCGGCGCCGCCGCTCTCGGACGCCGCCGCCGCTGCGACAGTGCTGGGGGAGCTTGTCGACAAGAGCCTGGTGGTTCGCGATCCGGACACAGACCGGTACCGCCTGCTCGAGACGATTCGAGTGTTCGCGCGGAATCTCCTCGACGGGTCAGCGGAAACGACCGCCGCGCTCGAACGGCACCGGGAGTACGTCCTGCGCCGCGCGCGGGCCGCGAGTCGCCTCGACCGGTGGATGTCGGCACGCCTGGCCGCCGAGTTCCGGCAGGACCTCGACAACGCGCGGCAGGCGTTCCAGCTCAGCCTGGACGCGGGCGACATCGACGCTGCCGTGAGGATCGCCATCGGCGGGGCCTTCCTGTGGAGGAACGCGGTGGGTTGCACCGAGGGCCGCGAATGGGTCGAACAGCTGGAAGCGTGTCCAGCGGACCCGGACAGCAAGAGTTGGATCAGCATCCTTCGCGCAGACGTGGGGCTTGGCGTCGGTGACTACCGCGAGATGGCGGCGGCCGCCGACGCGGCCGAGGAGCTCGCGTCCGCCACCACCGATGCGGTCACGAAATGCCTCTCGTCGCTGTACGTCGCGCTCGCCAATCTCACCGATCCAGGCAGCGTCCGAGCCCGCCTGGCCGTCGTGATGGACCTGGCCCGCTCGGCCGGCGACGCCCGGCTGGACATCTTGGTCAACGCCTTCCTGGCCGCGGCCAGCCTGGCGGCGGGCGACGCTGACGAGGCGCGGACGGTGGTGGAGTCGCTCGATCGTGCGGCGTCCGAGGACGGCTATGACCGGTTCATCACTCATTGGGTCGGTTGGATGCTGGCTATATCCGAGCGGGACGCCACGTCCGCCCAGCGCTGGATGGACTCCCAACACGACTTTCTGGATCGGACTGGGGTCATGGAGACCTGGCTGTCCGCCTTCTCCGCGACGATGACACAGGTAGTCGCGGGCGGTGAGTTCCGAAACCAACTCCGCCGTACGCTCGCGCTCGCGGAGTGGGAGGGGTACCGGGCGGAGGCCGACTGCGTGCTGATCCTCGCCTACGCCGAAGTGTGTGCGGAGCGGTTCGAACCGGCCGCCGAGTTGATGGGCACGGCGGTCGCGAGCCGATTCAACACCACAGCGCACTACGTGTTCTACCGCGTCGTCCTGGAGCAGTGGGTCACGCGCCACCTCGAGCCGGATGTCTTCCGCGAGGCGATAGAGCGCGGCCGGCGTCAGACCGCGGCAGAGGCACTCGCTCGGGTTGTCGCTGGTGGCAGAGCATCGGTGGCGGGCTGACCGCTTACATCGAGCAGGACTTCCACGTGCGCTGCCGGCTCGACCGTTACAGGGTCGGTGAATCGCCGGGCCGCCGAAATGGTCGCTCAGCTTCTCTGAAAGCGCAGCCCTCGCCGGTAGCCGGACCAGTAATCTGGTTCGGCCCTAGGTGCGCGTTCGGAACGGGATGGGGGCGACATGGCCGAGCTGCGTTTCGATGGAATGCGGGCGATCTTCATTAACTGCACGCTCAAGCGCTCACCCGAGCGCAGCCACACCCAGGGCCTGGTCGACCTGAGCCGCTCGATCATGGACAAGCAGGGAGTGGCGACCGAGGTCGTGCGGGCAGTGGACCACGACATCGCCTTCGGCGTGTGGCCCGACATGACCGAGCATGGCTGGGCCACGGACGAATGGCCGGCGTTGTATGAGCGGGTCCTCGCCGCGGACATTCTGGTGCTGGCCGGGCCGATCTGGTTAGGCGACAACAGCTCGGTGATGAAGAAGGTGATCGAGCGTCTCTACGCGTGTTCCTCCCTGCTCAACCACAAGGGGCAGTACGCCTACTACGGCCGGGTGGGCGGATGCCTGATCACCGGAAACGAGGACGGCATCAAGCACTGTGCGATGAACGTCCTGTACAGCCTCCAGCATCTCGGGTACACCATTCCGCCCCAAGCGGACGCGGGGTGGATCGGCGAGGCCGGGCCGGGCCCGTCCTACTTGGACGAAGGTTCGGGCGGTCCGGATAACGACTTCACCAATCGCAACACGACGTTCATGACCTGGAATCTGATGCACCTGGGTTGGATGCTCAGGCGGTCGGGTGGCATACCGGCGCACGGCAACCAGAGATCGGAGTGGGACGCGGGCTGCCGATTTGACTTCGAGAATCCCGAACACCGCTGACCGGGCGCCGCGTCACCGCGCGCGGGTCAGATCATCGCTACCGCGAGTGCCTCGATTCGCTCCGGGTCGGCCACCATCTGGATCTCGTGAACCGCTCCATCGCTGATCACAAACGCGAACACGACACGTGGTCGGCCGCCCTGCAGCCACACCAGACCCGGCGAACCGTCGATGAGCGCACGCTGGGCGGCGCGCGCGCGTCCGGCAAACGTCTCGGCAACGTCCTGCGCACCACGAACCTCACCGGCCGCGCCCATCGCCACCGCCGCGGCGTCGGCGCGAACAACGACGTCCGGGTCGAGCACCTCGAGCAATGCCTCGAAGTTCCCGCTGCGTGATGCGGCAAGGAAGGCGTCGACCACGGCACGCTTCCGCACGAGGTCCGCCTCCGGTGATACCCCGGCTCCCTGGACTCTGCGTCGGGCTCGGCTGGCCAGTTGGCGGGCCGCAGCCGGGGAGCGTCCGACAATAGTGGCGATCTCGTCGAACGGGACGCTGAACATGTCGTGGAGGACGAAGGTGACACGCTCGGCCGGCGGAAGCGCCTGAAGTACCACGATCATGGCGGCGCCTACCGAGTCGGCAAGCAGTGCCTCGTCCTCCGGATTGGTGTCGTCGGTGCTCAAGGCTCGATCAGGCGCGTAGGTGTCGAACGACTCCTCCCTTCGTGACCTGCGAGCCCGCAACATGTCCAGGCACACCCGTCCTACTACGGTCGTCAGCCATCCGCCAAGGTTGTCGACGTCATCGCGGTCGGCGCGGCTCAGCCGGAGCCACGTTTCCTGTACGGCGTCGTCGGCTTCGGCCAGCGAGCCGAGCATCCGATACGCCACTGCCCGAAGGTGCGGCCGGTTCTGCTCGAACCGCCGCGCCAGCCACTCGTGCTCGTTCATCGGTCACATTCTCTCGTCGCCGTCCGTCAATGTGCTGACGTATCAAATCCAGGCTGTGTGACAGGAGGTAGATCGATGAAGCCACACGTCAGCGTCATCACGCTCGGGGTTGACGACATGAATCGGGCCAAGCAGTTCTACAGCGATCTGGGCTGGCCGGTCGATGAAGACTACGGGGTGTGGATCACGTTCGGCCTCTACGGCGGCACGGCGAAGCTCGGCCTCTACCCGAACGAGGCCCTCGCCGGCGACGCTGGTGTCCACCGCGAGCGGAGTGGCTTTGCAGGTTTCACGCTGTCATACCTCGTCCGATCGCCGGAGCGGGTCGATGCCGTACTCGCGGAAGCAGAGCGCGCCGGCGGGAAGGTGCTCAAGCCGGCCGAGGATGCGCAGTGGGGCGGTCGCAGTGGATACTTCGCGGATCCAGACGGCCATCTCTGGAAGGTCGCGTCCGGCTCGGGCGAACAACCCTTCGCCGAGTAGATCTGGGGCGCTTGCGGCCCGTAGGTCACCAGGAAGTGAGATGTATGAATGGCACGGTACGTGCGGCGGTACGTGCGGATCGGGCCGCCGTTGAGGACATCGTCCGCGCGGCATACGAACCTTGGGTGCGGGCGATCGGAGTGCGACCGGCGCCGCTCGATGCCGACTATGCCTCGCTCATATCCCAAGGATCGGTCTTCGTCTGCGGCACCGATGAGCTCACCGGCGTCATCGTGCTGATTCCAGAGGAAGACGTCCTGCTGATTGAGAACGTGGCCGTGCGGCCCGACCGCCAGGGCGAAGGGATCGGCCAGAGCCTGCTCGCGTTCGCCGAACTGCAGGCACAGCAGAGCGGCCGCGCTGCGGTTCGCCTCTATACCCATTCCGAGATGGCCGGCAACATCGCGCTGTACGAGCGGCTCGGCTATGCGGTGACGCATCATCAACCGGTTGACCGGGAGTACCTCGTACACATGCGCAAGGACGTCGGCCCGCCGTGATCAGTGAACCCGGTTCGGTAGCCATAGCGTCGAACCGTTGAAGACGCGGTCCGCCAACTCAGTCACCGCGGATGCCACCGCATTCGCACGGAGGTGGCCGTATCCCACAACCAAGCCAGGCCGCTCAAACGGGCCGACGGCGTAGCGGCTCAACGGCCGCGCGTCCAGCCCGGCCCGCTGAGCGATCCTGGCGAGCATGTGCTCGTCGGAGCCGAAGGGCGGGTGGACGACAAGGTGCAGGCCCGCGGCCGTACCCCTCACCGCCCACTCCGGCAACCTACCGGCGAGCTCACGTACCAGCCCATCACGCAGAGTGCGGTAACGGAAGGTCATGGCGCGGATGTGCCGATCCAGCTCGCCGCGGGCCAGGAAGTCGGCCAGCGTGGCCTGTTCCATGATGCCTGTGCCCAGGTCGGCGGCAAACTTGGCGGCGACCAGGTCGGCTACGAGGTGGTCCGGCGCGACGAGCCAGCCGATCCGCAACCCGGGCGCCAGCGTCTTGGACAGGCTCCCGCCGTACACCACGACATCCGGCCCGAGCCCCTGCAGCGCACCGACCGGAGTCCGGTCGTATCGAAACTCTGCGTCGTAGTCGTCCTCGATCACGAGCCCACCGGTATCCCGTGCCCAATCCAGCAGCGCATGCCGGCGCTCGGGCGACATGACAACGCCAGTGGGAAATTGGTGCGCGGGGGTGACGACAACGGCATCGACGCTGGAGCCGACGAGCGCGTTCACTTGTAGCCCGTCGCCGTCGACTGGAACCGGGACGCACGTCACCCCTGCTCCGGTCAGTTGCTCGCGCAGGCCGGCAGAACCGGGATCTTCCAGACCGATCCGCGATATGCCGCGCTGCGCCAGCACCTCGGCGATGAGCCGGGTAGCCTGCCCGAAGCCGTTGACGATCAAGATCCGCTCCGGTGGAGCGATCATGGCTCGCACCCGGCCCAGGTAGGCCGACAACTCCGCCCTGAGCTTGACGTACCCCGCCGGGTCGCCGTAACCGAGCGCGGAGTCGGGAAGCTCGGCGAGGGCGCGCTGGGTGCTGCGAAGCCACGCCGCCCGGGGAAAGGCTGCCCCCGACGGCAGGCCGGGATTGCTCGGTGGTCGGTGGGACCGCCTTGGGGCGGAAGTGGCCGAACGTGGCACGGCGGCGACCTCGGTGCCGCTGCCTTGGCGCGCGTTCAGGTAGCCCTCCGCCGTCAGCTGCTCGTACACCCGCACGACGACGCCGCGCGAGACGCCGAGATCGCGCGCGAGGACGCGTGACGGGGGCAGCCGGGTACCGGTGGGTAGTGATCCGCTGCGCACTGCGTTGCGAAGCCGGTTCATGAGAGCCGAGGCTTGCTGGCCGCGAGGGACACCGCTAAGAGTTATCTCCAGGAGGAGTCCCTGATTGGTACCGTCACGCATCGCCACATTGGCACCTTTCATGGGGCCATTATCGGCATACGCTCGTCGCCATGACCAGCACGACGGCACCAGCGCAGGCCAGCGTGATCTCGGCTGCCGTGCCTGTGGCAGCGGCCATCGGCGTATTCGGCGTCGTCTACGGCGCTGCGGCCGGGCCAGTTCTAGGGACACCTCTGACCGTGGCCGGCTCGCTGATCGTGTTCTCCGGTGTCGCGCAGTTCACGATGGTCGCGCTGGTGGCCGCCGGCGCCACGCCGGTCGCAATTCTTGGCGCGGTTGCCACCCTCGCGCTGCGCCACCTCCCACTGGGCGCCGTGCTCCAACCCGTGTTGACCGCTGGGCGGGCTCGCCGCGCTCTAATTTCTCCATTTCTGTTGGACGAGACAACGGGCCTGGCGCTGACTTCGAATGCGCGAGCTGAGCGGACGCTCGTGGCCAGCGGCGGGCTCGCCTACGCCGCGTGGGTCGCGGGCACGATCGTGGGCGTGGCCGGCGGTACGTTCGCGAGCGTGGAACCGTTGGCCGCTGCGCTCTTTCCGGTGCTGTTCGTCGGGCTCGCCGCGCTGACCGCGCAGACCCGGTCGGACGCCGCGCGGGCAGTGCTTGCCGGTTCGGCGAGCGTCGGCCTGCTGCTGATGTGGCCGGCGGCCGGCGCGCTCGGCGCGATCGCGGTGGCGGTCGTTGTGTCCTGTGTGGTGCGGTCGCCATGAGTACCCCTCTCCTTATCGTTGCCGCTGCGATCACCATTGGGAGCCGGGTCGTGGCGCTTGCGATTCTCCCGCCGCTCCGCGGTCCGATCGCTGCGCTGGCTCGCCGGCTACCCGCTCCGCTATTCGCGGCGCTGGCCGCGTTGAGCCTGACGGGGCACGAGGACGGTGTGTTCGCTCCGGGTATGTTGACGGCCGTCGGCTGCGCGCTCATTGTGGCGCTGCGATGGAGTTCATTGCTGGCGATCTTGGGCGCGGGCCTGGGCGGGTTCTTGGCCGCAAGTTTGATCTGGTGACATGAGAGCGGAGTTGATCAATGTTCAGGTACGACGACGCGGTCTTGGCGGAGTTTCCGACCATCCGGGCCGGCGTGGTCCATGCGAGCGGGTTGGTCAACGGTTCGAGCCCGGCTCCATTACGTGATCAGTATGAAATCGAGCAGCAAGTCGTTGCCGCCCGCCTCGCAAGTACGGCGATCGGCGACTTGCCCTCGATAGCAGCGTGGCGGCGGGTCTTCACCCGATTCGGCGCCAAGCCCACGCAGTACCGCTGTGCAGCCGAGGCGCTACTCCGCCGGCTCGCCAAACACGGTGACATTCCAGCCATCAGCACGCTGGTGGATATCGGCAATCTGGTCTCTATCCGTTACGCCATGCCGGTGGCGGTCGTCGACCTTGCCGGCATCACGGGCATGACCACCGTCCAGTTCGCTGCCGGAGATGAGGTGTTCACCGACCTCGGCTCGTCGGCGAGCGTCCACCCTGAGCCGGGTGAGGTGATCTTTGCGGACGAGGCGCGCCGGGTGAGCGCTCGGCGCTGGTGCTGGCGCCAGAGCGCGCAGAGCGCGACCAGCGATGCGACGGTCGAGGCGCTCATCATCGTGGAAGGCCATCACGATGCGGCCGCGCCGGACGTCAAGGCCGCGACCGATGACATCACCACGCTGCTCCACACGTACCAGCCCGGATGCCAAGTGCGACTGCTGGACACTTAGCCGATCTTGCGACAATCCACACTGTCGGACGCTGTAGATTTGTCGCGAGATCAGCAGCGGAGAGTGCTTGACAAAGTTAGTGATTGACCACTAACTTCTACGGTGTGGCCAAAGGGAGTGAGCGAATGTCCGCCGATGAGCGGCGTGACGCCGTCGTCCGCGCGGCGATCACCGAGTTCGCCCACGGCGGGTACCAGGGCACATCTACGGCCGCCATCGCGAATCGGGTGGGTGTGTCGCAGCCGTATCTGTTCAGGCTCTTTCCGGACAAGCGGGCGATCTTCCTGGCCGCCGCCAAGCGGTGCACCGACGACATCCGTCGGGGCTTCGCCGAGGTCAGCGAGGGTCTCGCGGGCGACGAGGCACACCATGCGATGGGCACCGCGTACAGCGACCTGATCGCCGACCGTGACCGGCTGGTGTTCCAGATGCAGATGTACGTCGCGGCCGCCACGGCGACGGAAGCCGGTGACGTCGAGTTCGCGTCGGAGATCCGCCGCGCGTGGACCGATTTATGGGATCTCGTGCACCTTCGGCTTGGTGACCCGGACGTCACCGGTGACTTCATGGCGACTGGCATGTTGATCAATGTGTTGCTCGCCCTCGGTTACCCCCTCGATCACCGGGTTTGGGCGAGCCTCCACCTGAGGGACGGCGACGCCTCCACCTAGCCGCTCAAAGTTCATCGCCTAGCGCTGCTTGCTGTCCGCAGAAGTTAGTTATCAATCACTTAGGAGGGTTCAATGTCGCAGCCCATCACCTCGCGTGCGAACGTCATCTGGACGTTGGTCCTGACGAGTGCGGCGACGTTCATGGCAGCACTCGACAACCTGGTCGTCACGACCGCTTTACCCGTCATCAGGGAGGACCTGGCCGGCAATCTGGCCGACCTGGAGTGGATCGTCAACGGATATACGCTGCCGTTCGCCTGTCTGCTGCTGTTCGCGGCTGCTCTCGGCGACCGGTTCGGTCGGCGTCGAGTGTTCGCGGCGGGCATTGCCCTGTTCGTCGCGGCATCGGCCGGCGCGGCGCTCGCGTCGAGCACCGATGCCCTGATAGCGGCTCGCGCATTGCAGGGTGCCGGCGCAGCCGCGCTGATGCCGCTGAGCCTCACTCTGATCTCGGCCGCCGTGTCACCGAACCGGCGCGGGATGGCGTTCGGCATCTGGGGTGCGGTCAACGGCGTGGCGATCGCGAGCGGGCCACTCGTTGGCGGCACGATCACGGAGCACTTGTCCTGGCACTGGATCTTTTGGCTGAACGTCCCGATCGGGATTGCCCTCATCCCGCTCGTGCTGACCCGCCTGTCCGAAAGCTACGGTCCGAACAACCGCCTGGACCTGGTCGGGACGGTGCTCGCCAGCGCGGGTCTGCTCGGCATCGTGCTGTCGATCGTCCGCGGCCACGAACACGGCTGGACATCTGCTCCGGTGCTTGCCGGGTTCGCGGTGGGCGTCGCGCTGCTGGTGGCCTTCGTCCGGTGGGAATTGCGCACGCCCGCGCCCATGCTGCCTATGCGGTTCTTCCGCTCGCCGGCGTTCAGCGCGATCAACGTGGCCGGCCTGCTGATGTTCTTCGGCGCATTCGGCTCGATCTTCCTGCTCACCCAGTTCCTGCAGTTCATCCAGGGCTACTCGCCCCAGGAGGCGGGGTTGCGGATGCTGCCGTGGACGGCGATGCCCATGGTCGTGGCGCCGATCGCCGGTGCACTGGCCGACCGGATCGGCGGCCGACCCATTGTCATGACAGGCTTCCTGACGATGGCTACGGGTCTCGGCTGGTTCGCGGTGGTGAATGAGCCTAACGTCAGCTACCTCACTCAGGTGCCTGCTTTCATGCTCTCAGGCATCGGCATGGCGCTGTTCTTCGCGCCGGCTGGGGCGATCCTCATGGGTTCCGTGCCGCCGGCCGAGCAGGGCATTGCGTCCGGAGTGAACAACTCCGTGCGTGAGGTGGGTGGAGCGCTCGGCGTCGCGGTGCTCGCGTCGGTGTTCGCCGCCCAAGGCGGTTACGACACACCGCAGATGTTCACCGACGGTCTGGTTCCGGCCCTGTGGCTGGGAGTCGTGAGCCTCGTCGCAGCCGCCGTGGCGATGCTGTGGGTCCCGCGCGGCCGGCACGGGATCGAGGCGCCTGCCATCCATGCGGTGGACGAAGTTGCGGTGCCCGCCTGACCGCGCAGGGCCGGCGATGGATGGATGTTCAGCTCCGCCGCTCAAGTCGGTGTGCCGCGCAAGGATAGGACGGGGCAGATCACGATGATCGACGACTAGACGTGCGGCGCTGGATCAGTTCGGCGAGGCCGTCGAGGATTCGATCGAGGCCGAAGTGGTACGCGTGGTCCGGGTTGAACGCTGCCCCGTGTGCCTGGCCGGCGGCCGTGCCGACCCGGGCGGCCAGCGGATATGCCGCAGCATCGATGATGCGGCTGAGTAGCGGTTGGTTCGCGGCCCACCACTCCTCGTCGTCAAGCTGGCTCAGGTGTTGGGCCGTCCGGACCTCTTCGGCTGCTTGGACGGAGGTTCGGACGAACTGCAGCACGAGCGTCAGCGCGGCGTCCATCTCGACGTCGTCAAGCCCGGTCCCGTCGATCGCGGCGAGCTCGTGCTCGTATTTGTCGAGGGCTCCGGGACCAAGCGGCGGCCGGACGGTAGAGATCGTGGCGGCCCACAGGTGAGTCGCGAACAGGCCGCGGTTGTCGGACGCAACCGCCTCCAGGCGGGCTCGCCAAGGTTTGCCGTCGAACGGCGTGCGTCGCATCTGGCCGTAGGCCTGATCGAGCATCAGATCGAGCAGTTCTGCCTTGCCCGGCACGTAGGTGTAGAGGGTCATGGTGGCGACGCCGAGCTCCTGAGCCAGCCGGCGCATGGTCACGGCGTCGAGACCTTCGGCATCCGCGACCGATATGGCGGCGTCAACGATTGCATTGATGGTCAGTCCCGGCTGCGGGCCTCTCCGGGACGAGCGCGTGGGCTCGCGCCACAACAGCGCAAGTGTGCGAGCCGGGTCTCCTGCGCCGCTCACGGATGTGGGCACCGTCACACCTTTCCTGGCACAAATCTCGTACCATGTACGTTGTACGACGTACAGAATCCTCTCTGCGCCAGTGTAGGAGGCTCAGTTGAACATCACCGCGTCGGCCATCTCGCTCAACGTCAAGGACGTGGCCGCCTCTGCCGCGTTTCTAACGGACCACTTCGGCTTCACCCAAGACATGGAGGCGGACGGGTTCGTCTCGCTGTCCCGGCCAGACGCCGGGTTCAATGTGATCTTCCTGCGAACTGGCCTGGAGAGCTTCCAGCCTGGCTACATGCGCCACACCAGCGCGGACGGCCTGCTCGTCGTCTTCGTGGTCGACGACATCGATCGTGAGCACGGCCGGTTGCTGACCGAACGTGTGGAGATCACGACAGCGCTGCAGACCGAACCTTGGGGTGAGCGGTTCTTCCAGGTCACCGACCCCAATGGAGTGATCATCCAGCTCGTCCAGTGGATGACCGAGCCGGAGGCGTAGCACTTCCGCCCGGCCGTTCTGTGCGGCGAGAGCCGTACTCAGGCCGCCCCGGACGCGATGTCGTCGGCGTCCCGGCGATCCACTCCATCAGCGGGATGAGCAGGGCGACGATCTCCCCGCCGCGAGAGGTGAGGCTGTAGTCGACCCGGCGCGGGATGACCGGCTTGGCGTCACGACGTCCATGCGAGAAGCGGTAGCGGTCGCGTTGCGGTAGGCGCACGGTCGCCGGGTACGGGAGTGAGTGAACCGCCCCGCCCAGGCATCCGGCCCGTGTTGCGGCCTTCATGCAGGTCATCGATCTTTCAGTCGGACGTTTCCCGTAGTACCGAAACCCCTCCACCAGATCTGTGATGCAGCTCACACTCCCTTTTGGGACTACCGGGGATGGGCTCCCCGTTTAGCAAAGTGTTCGGGCTAACCGGGGAGGAATTCCCCGGTTAGCTGGTGAGAGCACAAGGGGAAATCCATGGGCGTCGATGTTGCGACTCTCGAGCCGGAGCACCGGCTACGGGCCGACGCGCAGCGCAACCGCGATCGAATCATCGCTGCTGCTCGCGACGCGTTCCTGGAGACCGGACCCGACGTGGCGCTGGACGCCATCGCCCACCGGGCGGGGGTGGGCAACGCGACCGTGTATCGGCACTTCGCCGATCGCGACGAACTCGTCCTGGCCGTCGCGCTCTCTGCCATCGATCGCATCATCGCTCACGCCGATCTTGCCATTGCCGCGGAGCCGGATGCATTCGAGGCGCTGCGCCGGTTCGCGTTCAAGGCGGCCGATGAGCGAATCGGATCGCTGAGCGCGGTGTTCTGCGGCGTCGTCGAACCTTCTGACCCCCGGGTCGTCGACGCCCGGGTGCGGTTCGAGGCCGCCGTAGATCGGGTGATGGATCGCGCCCGCCGCGCCGGCCAACTCCGGCCGGACGTCGAGCGAGGCGATCTCCTGGCCGCGATCACGCAGTTGACCAGGCCCGTGCCTGGAACGACGTGTGGGCAGTTCGGCCCATACGTCCACCGCCACCTCAACATCTTCCTCGACGGCCTCCGCGCCCCAGCCAGGTCAACATTGCCAGGGGCGGCCGTCACTCTGGAGGGCCTCCGGCAGCGCATGTCGTAACCGCGGAGTCCCAGCCCAGAACAGTCCGACTAACGATTGGTAAGCACACACATGTCTGCAGTCAGCGGAATATCCCAAAAGTCACAAGTTGACCCAAGACGATGGAGGGCTCTCGCCTTCATCGCGATCGCCCAGTTGATGGTGATCCTGGACGCGACGATCGTGAACATCGCGCTGCCGTCGGCCCAGGCCGATCTCGGCATTTCGGACGGTAACCGGCAGTGGGTCATCACTGCCTATGCCCTCGCCTTCGGCGGGCTGCTGCTGCTAGGTGGCCGGATCGCCGACATGTGGGGCCGTAAGAACACTTTCATGACCGGACTCGTCGGCTTCGCCCTCGCATCTGCGATTGGTGGTGCGGCGGTAAACGAACTGATGCTGTTCGTGTCCCGTGCGCTTCAGGGCGTGTTCGGTGCGCTGCTGGCACCGGCCGCGCTTTCGCTGCTCGCGGTGATGTTCACTGATCCGAAAGAGCGAGCCAAAGCATTCGGCATCTTCGGCGCGATCGCCGGTGGTGGTGCCGCCATCGGTCTCACGCTCGGTGGTCTGCTGACCGAGTACCTGGACTGGCGCTGGGTCTTCTACGTGAACATCCCGATCGCAGTCATCGCTGTGCTCGGTGGCATGATCGAGATTCGGGAGCCGGAGGGCCGGAACCGGTCGCCGCTCGACATTCCGGGCGTCCTGTTGGGCACGCTGGGTCTAGTCGCGCTCGTGTACGGGTTCACCCGCGCCGAGTCGGACGGCTGGACGGACAGCCTGACCCTGGCGATGTTCGCCGCTACGGTTGTCCTGCTGGCCGCCTTTGTCCTCGTCGAGCGGAGGGTGTCCGCACCGCTGCTGCCGTTGCGGGTTGTTATCGACCGGAACCGGGGTGGTGTTTACGCCTCTCTTGGGCTCGCGACCATAGCCCTGTTCGGGTTGTTCCTGTTCCTCACGTACTACCTGCAGATCGTGAAGGGCTACAGCCCAATCCGGACGGGCGTGGCATTCCTGCCCATGGTCGCCGGCATGGTTACCGGGTCGACCCAGATCGGCGCCAGGTTCATGACGCGGGTCCCGGCCAGGTATCTCATGACGCCGGGCTTGCTGGTGGCCTCCACCGGCATGCTCCTGCTTACGCAGATCGGGACGGATAGCTCGTACGTCGGGTTGATCCTGCCGGCCTTCTTGCTGATCGGGCTGGGTATGGGCACGACATTCATGCCGGCGATGAGCCTGGCTACGTACGGAGTCGAGCCGCGCGACGCCGGTATCGCGTCCGCAATGATCAACACCTCCCAGCAGGTTGGTGGGGCGATCGGGGTGGCTCTGCTCAACACCATCGCGGCGAGTGCGACCACCTCGTTCGTGGCGGCCAACGTGGCTGGCGCCGCCTCGCCCGAGCTACTGCAGTTGGAGGCAATGGTGCACGGATTCACCTCCGCCATCTGGTTGGCAGTCGGCATCCTGGTCGGTTCTGCGGCCATAGCGTTCCTACTCGTCAACGCGGGATCGCAGAGCCAGCAGCCGGAGTTCGCCGACGGGGACGAACTGGCCGGCGAAGGGGAGGCTGCGCCGGTTATCGCCCACTGAGCAGGGGCGAAACGCCGGGGCATGCCTTGGGGACGAACGAGGGCTACGGGTCGACGATCTCGTAGCCCTCGTTCTGTAGGTCGGTGATCAGCGTATCGAGCGCCGCCACGGTGTCGGACCGGTCGCCACCGCCGTCGTGCAGGACCACGATGTCGCCGGGGTTGACCTCGGCGAGAACGGTGTCGACGATGGCCGCGGCTCCCGGCTGTTCCCAGTCGCGAGGGTCGAGGCTCCAGCCAAGCGGCGTATGGTCGTACGCCTCGGCGATCTCGTTCACCTCCGCGCTGAACGCACCCGCCGGGGCCCGGAAATACGGCACTTCGACGCTAGGGACGGCGGCCTGGATGGCATCTCGGCCGCCTTCGATCTCCGCCTGGATCTCGGCGTCGTCGCGGTCGGCGAGGTTGGCGTCCTGAGTAAGCCCCTGGTTGCAGAGGGTGTGGCCCTCGTCGGCGATGCGGCCGACCAGCTCAGGATGCTCCCATGCCTGCTCGCCGATGACGCAGAACGTCGCCTGGACATCGTGACGGTCGAGCACGTCGAGCACTTGCTGGGTGTGAGCCGGATCCGGGCCTGATGAAAAGGTCAGTGCAACGACCTTGGCGCCGCTGTCAACAGACGTGACTGCTCCGGTCATCTCGACGCCAGAGATTCCGGCATCAATTTGGGTCGGCACCTCTTCCTGAGTGGAATCGGCGTCCTCTTCCTGGGAATCGGCATCCTCTTCCTGCGAGGAATCGACATCCGGCAGGTCGAGATCGGCGCTCTCGAAGTCGCCGGCCTGGGTGGCGATGACGATGCCGATGATCAAGCCGGCGACTGCTGCTCCGGTTCCGTTGGCCATGAGTGACGCCTGTCGGGTCGAGTTCCCAGCGATTGTTTACCCACGAGATCGATTAAGAAACCTCGACACCCGTAGGCGATCAACCAAGCCAGAGCGAGCCGACCCCGGTGATCATCAGTGCCGGTTCGCCTGTCTCATCGGACGCAGCAAGATCGATCGAGGCGTTGATCGCCCAGTCATGATGGCCGGCGGGATCGTCCAGTATTTGACGCACCTGCCAGTGACCGTCGATCTCGTCGATCATCAGCATCGCCGGCCCACGGGCGCTGGCGTCGATACCGATGTCCACGTGCTCGTTGAAGTACGGTTCGAGCGCTGCCTCCCATGCAGGGGCATCCCAGCCGCACTCGGCATCCAACGCGCCCAGCGCCTCCCATTGCCGGCGGGCAGCCAGCTCGACTCGTCGGAACAACTGGTTACGCACCATGACCCGGAACGCCCGCGGGTTCGCCGTCACTCCACGCGCCGGTTCCTCGCGCCGAGGGCGCACCTCATCAGCGCCGGCGTCGGCGTCTGGATTGACCAGTCGTTCCCACTCGTCGAGCAGGCTCGAATCGACCTGCCGTACCAACTCGCCAAGCCACTCGATCAGATCGGTCAGCTCATCGGTCCGCGCCGCGTCCGGAATGGTCTGGCGAAGCGCCCGGTAGGCATCGGCGAGATATCTCAGCACCAGACCCTCGGAGCGGGCCAGCCCATAGAAGGAGACGTACTCGCCAAAGGTCATCGCCCGCTCGTACAGATCCCGGACGACGGATTTCGGGTTGAGTTCGTGATCCGCCACCCACGGGTGAGACTGGCGGTAGACCTCGTATGCGTGCTCCAGCAGGTCGGCCAATGGCTGTGGGTGGGTGACATCTTCAAGCAGTTCCATGCGCTCGTCGTATTCGACGCCGTCCGCTTTCATGGCCGCAACTGCCTCGCCCCGGGCTCGGAACTGCTGCGCCGACAACACGGCCCGAGGTTTGTCCAGGGTCGCCTCGATCACGGACACGGCATCAAGCGCGTAGGTCGGCGATGCGGGGTCGAGAAGCTCGAGCGCGGCCAGGGCAAGCGGCGACAGCGGCTGGTTCAGGGCGAAGTCGAAGGGCAGGTCCACCGTCAGCCGGATCGTCCGACCGTCCTCGTCCGGGATATCGAGCTGTTCGACGACCCCCGCGGCCCGCAACGCGCGGTAGATCGCGATCGCTCGGCGGATGTGGCGAACACGCCGAGCGGGTGGTTCGTGATTGTCGGTGAGCAGCTTGCGCATCGCTTCGAACGCGTCGCCGGGGCGGCTTATCACACCGATCACCATGGCGTGGCTGACCTCGAAACTTGACGCCAGCGGCTCGGGCAGCGCGGCGACCAGCCGGTCGAAGGTCGCCGGGCCCCACGAGACGAAACCTTCCGGTGGTTTCTTCCGGACGATCTTCCGGCGCTTCTTGGGATCGTCCCCGGCCTTCGCCAGCGCGCGCTCGTTCTCTATGACGTGCTCGGGCGCCTGGACGACCACCTCGCCAAGGGTGTCGAAGCCCGCTCGGCCTGCTCGCCCGGCGATCTGGTGGAATTCCCGCGCGGTCAGGTGGCGGGTCCGCGTCCCGTCGTACTTGCTCAACCCGGACAACACCACGGTGCGGATAGGTACGTTGATGCCGACGCCGAGGGTGTCCGTCCCGCAGATCACCTTGAGTAGCCCGGCCTGGGTGAGCCGCTCGACCAGCCGCCGGTACTTCGGCAGCATCCCGGCGTGGTGCACGCCGATGCCGTGGCGGACCAGCCGGGACAGCGTCTTACCGAAGCCGGCGCTGAACCGAAACCTGCCGATCTCGGCCGCGATCGCGTCGCGCTCCGCGCGGGAGGCGGCGTTGACGCTCGTTAGTGCCTGCGCCCGTTCGACGGCTGCGGCCTGGGTGAAGTGAACGACATAGACGGGCGCCCGGTGCGTACTCAGCAGTTCATCCAGCAGCTCGTGCATCGGGTCGGTGGAGTAGGAGAAGGTGAGCGGGACAGGCCGTTCCGCGGACGCCACCACAGCGACGTCCCGGCCGGTGCGGCGGCGCAGGTCATGCTCAAAGAAGGAGACGTCGCCGAGAGTGGCGGACATGAGCAGGAACTGGGCCTTCGGCAACGCGAGCAGCGGTACCTGCCAGGCCCAGCCCCGCTGTGGATCCGCGTAGAAGTGGAACTCGTCCATCACGACCTGGCCGATGTCCGCGTCCGCGCCCTCGCGCAGCGCGATGTTCGCGAGCACCTCCGCGGTGCAGCAGATGATCGGAGCGGATGCGTTGACGCTGGAGTCGCCGGTCATCATTCCGACGTTCTCGCCGCCGAAGGTATCGACGAGGTTGAAGAACTTCTCCGACACCAGGGCCTTCAGCGGTGCGGTGTAGAAGGTGCGCTGCTGCGTCGCGAGCGCGGTGAAATGCGCCGCCACGGCGACCAGGCTCTTGCCGGATCCTGTCGGCGTGTTGAGGATGACGTGCGAGCCGGAAACGAGTTCGATGACGGCCTCGTCCTGGGCGGGGTACAGTTCGAAGCCCTGCTCGGTCGCCCAGCCCGTGAAGGCCTCGTACAGCTCGTCCGCACCGGGCGATGCGGGTATCCGCTCCGTCAGCACGCCCCAGCTCCAGAATGACCACTTTGACAGGGTGATTCCCCTCCGAACCTGCCTGAGCAGGCCTTGCAAAGGTTACAGAGAATGGCGACCCAGGGCCGAATTAAGTACCTCTGTTCGAACCGGGCGTATGATTGCCGCTGTGAGTGTTGCACTACAGGGCTCGCTGCTCGACGATTCGGGTGGCGTAGCCAGGCTCGGCCAGCTAGGGGCTTCGGTCCGCCGCCAGCAGCTCAGCCTGGGCGCCTGGATCGACCTCCGGCCCGGATGGCTGAGCGGGTCGGACGAGTTGTTCGACCGGTTGGTGCAACGGGTGCCCTGGCGGGCCGAGCGGCGGCAGATGTACGACCGCGAGGTCGACGTACCGCGTCTGCTGTGTTGGTACGGGCCCGACGACGACCTACCGGACGCCGTCCTCGCCCAGGCCAAGCATGCCCTTAACGATCACTACGCGGCCGAGCTTGGCGAGCCATTCGTCTCTGCCGGGCTCTGCTTCTACCGCGACGGGCGCGACAGCGTCGCCTGGCACGGCGACACCATCGGGCGCGGCAAGGACGAAGACACGATGGTCGCCATCCTGTCCGTCGGAGCACCTCGCATGCTGGCGCTTCGGCCACGGGGTGGTGGCGAGTCGCAGCGGTTCCCGCTCGGTCATGGCGATCTGCTCGTAATGGGCGGATCGTGCCAGCGAACGTGGGAGCACGCCATCCTCAAGACCGCCCGTCCGGTAGGCCCGCGGATCAGCATCCAGTTTCGGCCGCGCAACGTGGCCTGACCCACATGGCACCATCGAAAGATGGGCGGTGACGTCGACCTAGGGCTGTTCGGCCCGCGCAGCGTGAGTTGGCGCGTCCACGCGGAGCCGATGCTGTGGGTGGCCGGTCTCCGCGCACTCTACCTCCAGGCGCTCCACCCCCGCGCCATCGCCGGCGTCGTGCAGAACTCCGACTACCGGGACGATCCCTGGGGGCGGTTGATGCGCACCGCCGAGTACGTCGGGACGGTGGTGTACGGAACCATCGACCAGGCCCGCCGGGCGGGCGCGCGAGTGCGCGGTGTGCATTCCCGGCTGCGTGCGACCGACCCGGTGACGGGCGAGGAGTTCCGGATCGACGAGCCGGAACTACTGTTGTGGGTTCACGTGACCGAGGTCGAGTCCTTTGTAACCACGGCTCGCCGATCAGGGCTGGCGCTCACTGCTGCCGAGGTTGATCAGTACCTGGCCGAACAGGTCCGAGCGGCGGAACTGGTCGGTCTTGACCCGGCCCGCGTGCCGACGTCCGCTGCGGCGGTCGAAGACTACTACGCGCGGATGCGGCAGGTGCTGGCACTCACCCCGCCGGCAATCGATGTTGCCCGGTTTCTCGCTGCGCCCCCATTGCCTCGTGGGCTTGGCTGGACGCCCGTGCGGCCCGCGTGGATGGGCATTGCGGCCGCCGCCTTCGGCATGCTGCCGCGGTGGGCGCGGCGGCTATACCGGATGCCAGGGCTGCCAACGACAGATCTCGCCGCGACGCTGGCGGCCCGGGCCGGCCGGCTGGCGCTTCGGGCGATGCCGCTCAAGCCCGGGCCGATCTACACCGACGCAATGCACCGCGCTGAACGATCACGTTCGGCAGGCGTAGCCACGTAGCTACATGCATGCAGCCCCGTGGGTACGTCGGGCCGCTGCCGAACGTGATCGAACGTCAGACCACGGCACCGTAGTTCGGGTCCTCTCGTGATCTTGCTTCGCGCTTCTTCTCCTTTGGCGCGGGTGGTTGCGTCGGCCACCGCTGCTCGAGTTCGATGGCGATGGGCGTCGCGGTGAAGTTTGACGAGTAGGTACCGACCGCGATGCCGATGACCAGGGCAAGCGCGAAGTCGGACAGCGACTCCCCGCCGAGGAACAGCAGTGCGATCAGGATGAACAGCGTCGAAAGGCCGGTGTTGACCGATCTCGGCATCGTGTTGAGCACGGCACTGTTGGCGATCGCGCTGAAATCACCCGTTGGTGTGGCTCGCCACTCTTCTCGAATCCGGTCGAACACCACCACCGAGTCGTTGACCGTATAACCGATGATGGTGAGCAATGCGGCAAGGAAGATGCCGTCGATCGGTTTGCCCAGCCAGGCGAACAGGCCGACTACCACCACGACGTTCTGGAACAGCGCCACGACGGCGCCAGTGCTGAACGTCCAGCGGAATCGGATCGCCAGATAGAGCAGCTGGGCGGCGAGCGCCACGGCGAGGGCGATGAGGGCGTTCCGACGCAGCTCGTCGCCCATGCTCGGCCCGATCAGCTCGTCCCGCACCGTTTCCGCGCCGCCGGCGATCTCGCCGACCGCAGCCTCGATCGCGTTCGCTTCGGCGTCGGAGATAGGAATGGTGCGTACGCTCACGTCGGCGTCATCGGACTCCTGGACGATCGCGGTCGGGAAGCCCGCGTCACCGATCGCCGCCCGAGCGTCGTCGATGTCGACCGGGTTGGTCGTGTCGATGGCCAGCTGGCGGCCTCCGGTGAATTCGATGCCCATGTTGATTCCGCGGACGACCATGCCGGCGATCGCCACAAGGACGACGAGTGCGGAGACGGCAAGGAAAGTCCGGCTGTGCCGCATCAGGTTCGGCTGGACTTTGCGAAGCCAGAGCCGGAACCGGGTGTGCTGGCCAATACCGGTGATCTTCGGATGCCGGGTAACCCAACCCAGGTCGATCACCCACTCGGCAAGGACTCGGGTGACAACGAGGGCCGAGAACATCGATGCGAGCACACCTATCGTGAGCGTCACACCGAACCCGCGCACCGGCCCAGCAGAGAGGAAGAACAACAGTGCGGCGGCGATCAGCGTCGTAACGTTCGAGTCCGCGATGGCGGACAGCGCGTTCTTGAACCCACTCTGGACGGCCTTCCGGCCACTCTTGACGTCTCCGTCGACGTAGTCCTCCCTTGCCCGCTCGAAGACCAGCACGTTCGCATCGAGGGCCATACCGACTGCCAGCACGAAACCGGCCAGACCGGGGAGCGTCAGCGTGGCGCCGAGCGCCGTCAGCGTCCCGAATGCGATCACTGCATAACAGGCGAGCCCGATCGCCGCAATGAAGCCGAGCAGCCGGTAGACGTACAGGATGAACACGGCGGTGATCGCGAGACCAATGATCGCGGCCTCGAAGCTCGCGTCGATGGCCGCCTGGCCGAGAGTGGGCCCTACCACGCGCTGCTCGATGACTTCCACGGGAACGGGCAGCGCGCCGCCCTTGATGAGTGCAGCCAACTCTTGGGCGGACTCGGAGTCGAAGTTTCCGGTGATCTCGGTCGTACCGCCGGCGATGCCGACGCCGCACGGTACAGATTCGTTGACTTGTGGCGACGAGATCACCTCGCCGTCCAGCACGATCGCGATCCGGCGCTGTGGATCCCCCGACGGGATACATGCGGCATCGGCGGTCATCTGCTGCCAAGTGTCCGGCCCGTCTGCGACGAAGTCGATGGTGACGGACCACCGCCCGGTCTGCGGGTTGAGCACGCCCTCGGCGTCACCGACCGACTCGCCGGTCATCAGCGACGGGCCGACCCGGATCGGCCCGCCCTGCTCGTCTACCAGGACCTGCTCACCGGTCTCGGGATCGGGCTCGTCTCCTTCGGCCGGCGGCGTCCCCTCTACGCCGAGCACCTTGTGGAACGTCAGTTGCGCCGTCCGCCCGATCGCTTCCGATGCTTGCTCGGGATCGGAGACGCCGGGCAACTCCACGATGATGCGGTTGTCGCCCGACCTGGTCAGGGTCGGCTCGGACACGCCGAGTGCGTCCACCCGCCGCCGCAGGACCTCGATCGCGCGATCGGTTGCCTGCGCGTCAGCGGTGACCGTGTCGGTGTCCTGCGCCTCCAGAACGATCTGCGCCCCACCGCGCAGGTCCAACCCGAGCGTGGGTGAGGACGTCAAGACAAAGAAGCCGGAGAGTGAGAGAACGACGAGCGCCAGCAGCGCGCGCACTACGGACGAACGATTCACGAGGACGCTTCTTTCTGGAGCGAGTGATCGGGACGGCGGGGCTGATCACTCACTGGGGCGGTGCGCGCCCCCTCGTGGTGTCCGCGCTGTCGGTGCCGACATGGCCGGTCGGCGGCGCAGGCGCGGTGGCGCATTGCACCCGCGTCTCCGGCAACTCGGCTGCGGGCCCTGCCACCTGGCCAGGCAGCTGAAAATCCTCGGTGGTGTCGTCCGGCGCGGCGACCGAGACAGCGGCGCCTGCGTCAGTGCCACCTGCCGTCGCGGCTGCCGCGTCGCCGCTGCCGGTCGGCTGGCGGGCAGGTGCTGCGGTCGACGGCATGGCACCGAACACGGTGAGAACGACTGCGGTCAGGAAGGCGAAAATGGCGCCCGGCATCGACAGGCGAGCTCGCGCTGCGGCTCGATCCATGCGCGCCGACCTCCTCTCCGCGCCGAGACTCGCCATACCTTACGTCTCAACAGCGCGAACGAACCAGGCGGCCCTGGGTGCTAGCTTGCGGCCTCCAGGTTGCGGAAAGTGGCCGTGGAGATCTCGCCGGGCTCAACCACCACGTAGGTCGTCGGCTGGCCATCGACTCCAGCCGGCCGGTCGATGCGCGCCAGGTACTGGCCGGGCTCGACGTGCGCGAAGCCGAACCAGCCCGAGCCGTCCGACTTCCGGATGATCGTCTGGCCGCCATCGACCGGCGTCGGGTGACCGTCACGTTGTCCAGCGGCGTGCTGTCCTTGAGTACCACCGTGCCGGTGACGTGGCCCTCGGTGGGCTGGGCCTTCCAGGTCATCTCGGGCAGCGCGGCCGGGTGCTCGAACGGCGCGCCGGGTGCGGTCAGCGCAGCGGCCAACTTGTCGCGCTCAGCGGAGCGCTCGGCCCACGGCCCGTCGACGAAGGCGTTGCTGGGGTTGGCGTAGGAATAGCCGCTCCAGCCGGCGGCGACGTTGCCGGCGGCGGTCGGGCTGCAAGATCTCCTCGACCTGTTCGACGCTGTCCTCGACGGAGTTCAGGTACAGCGCCGGCCCGTTGACCGCCTGCCGGCCACCCTGCCAGTCGGCGATGACCTCGGTCCACTCGGAGACGCGGCGTCGGTGCGCGGGCACAGGGCGCGGTTGCAGAAGCAGTCATACCGCCTCGCAGTCTGTACGATCAGCGCGTTGGCGTTGATTGCGAGTGCATCCTCGACCAGCTAGTCGACCTGGGCTTGGTTGTAGATGCCCTGGTTGAAGGCGTCCACCCAGTAGCTACGCCATTGTTCGGGGGGATCGCCATCGGCGCCGGCCGGTGCGGCAGCGCCGAGGGTGGCGGCTACCAGGCCGCCGATGGCGAGGGCGGTGGATAGTGCGCTTCTCATACGTGAGCCTCCGGTCAGAGCGAGAACACGAAGAATGGACTAGACCACCACCGCGAACGTAAAACAGTGAGCAAGATACGTCTAGACCAACCCACTAGTGAATCGCAACAGCCGTGGCGTAGAGTC
The DNA here is from genome assembly GCA_035762665.1 of Jiangellaceae bacterium. Classification (GTDB taxonomy): domain Bacteria; phylum Actinomycetota; class Actinomycetes; order Jiangellales; family Jiangellaceae; genus JASLBX01. Next base: position 39,823 of record DASTNZ010000077.1, read on the forward strand.
CTAGACCACTGGATCGCACGCCGGAACGGATGGAAAGCGACGTGCCGGCGCCGGCCACCGGACTCGGCCCACAGGCCGCGGCTGGAAGAGGGAGCAGTGCGTTCCGCTAAGTACCACTCGATCCGTGACGAGATCCTCGATCTCGTCGCGGAGCTCAATGTCGGCGATGCGCTGCCGCCAGAACGGACGCTCGCGCCACAGTTCGGCGTGTCCCGGATGACGTTGCGCCGGGCGGTTGAGGAGCTCGTACGCGAAGGACGCCTGGTTCGCCGTCACGGCGCCGGAACGTTCGTCGCCGAGCCTAAGATCGCCCAGGGCTTGGCGGTCACGTCTTTCTCTGAGGACATGCGGCAGCGGGGGGCCGTCCCCTCCAGCCGGACGCTTGGAGTGGACGAGGTGCATGCCGGCGCCCAGCTAGGGCGGGTTCTGGAGATCTCGCCAGGAGACAAGGTCGTGCGAATCGTGCGACTTCGGCTTGCGGACGACGCGCCGATGGCCCTCGAGACGCTACATGTTCCGCGGGCGGTCGCGCCCGACCTCGATGGCGACGCCCTCGCTGAGCAGTCGTTCTACGAGCTGCTCGCCGAGCGGTACGGGGTGATTCTCGGCAGTGGCGTGCAGACCATCGAGGCGACGGTCACGGACGAAACCGAGTCGGAGATCCTCGAGGTGCCGGTCCACTCGCCAGCGTTCCTGTTCGAGCGCACGTCCCGCGCAGTCGACGGACGGGTCGTCGAGTTCGTCCGCTCCGTTTACCGGGGGGACAGGTACAAGTTCCGGGTCGAGTTGCATCCGAACAGCGCTCCCGTAACGAGGTCCGACTGACGGTGACCGTTCTGGCAGTCGACGTGGGACGGACGACATTCCGCGCCGCGGTCTTCAGCAACGGCGTGCGCGGCGTCTTCGTCAGGCTCGACAACGGCGCCACCCTGGCCGACGACGACGGCATTCCCCGGCTGCTCGGGCTCCTGGAGATGGCGCTGCGCGCGCCAGATCGGCTTCCTGCCGGGCACCGTTGCCGGAGTCGAGGAGGCTTGAACTACCTGGGCACTCATGAGCCGGAGAAGGTGTGGAATGAGCTCGTGGCAGCGCTGACGGGGAGGCGTGCTTGATGGCGGAGGAGCTAGACCGGCTCGACACTGAGGGACGGCTGCCAGAAGCCGCCGATCTGGATCAGCTGACCACGCTGGAACAGCTTGAGTTGATGGGCCGCCAAGACCAGATGGCAGTTGAGGCCGTAGCGGCCGCGCGGGCCCAGCTCGCGCGCGCCGTCGATCTGGCGGCGGAGCGGTTGCGCAGCGGCGGGCGGCTCATCGAGCTGGGCGCCGGAACGCCCGGGCGGCTGGCTGTGCTCGACGCTGCCGAGTGCGGGCCGACCTTTGGTGTGGACGAGCGGGTGATCGCCGTCATGGCGGGCGGATCTGACGCCGTCCGCAACGCGATCGAGCGCAATGAGGACGATTTCGACCTCGGTGTGGCCGACGTCCGCAACCGGAACCTAGGACCTGATGACGTGGTGATCGCGGTCAGCGCATCGGGTCGCACGCCGTACGTGCTCGGCGCGGTCGAGGTGGCTCGCGAGTCGGGCGCGCTCACTATCGCGGTCGTGAACAACCCTGGTTCGGCGCTGGCTTCGATCTGTGATGTGGCCATCGAGGCACTGACGGGGCCGGAGATCATTTCGGGCTCCACGCGGCTGAAGGCCGGCACGGCTCAGAAGCTCGTCCTCAACACGATCTCGACGCTGGTCATGGTCCGGCTGGGACGGACATACGGAGACCTGATGGTCGACGTCCGGGCGTCGAACGCCAAATTGCGCCGCCGGGCCCAGCGGATGGTGATGGAGGCGACCGGGGCCTCCGAAGGTGATGTCGCCGCCGCACTCGAGGCGGCCGGCGGCGAGGCCACGGTGGCTCTGGTCATGCTGCTGGCCGAAGTTGACGCAGACACGGCACGCGCCCGGCTGGCCGCCGTTTATGGCCATGTCCGCGAAGCCGCCGCCACGCCCCGCTCCGCGAGCGTATGCGCCGGAGTTGATCAACGCGTCATGGGTTCGGGTAGGGAGGACTCCTGAAGGCGGCTCAGGACGTCGATCATCCGCTGCAGGCGTCCCAGCTCGGTGCGGTGGAACGCCGGCCCCTCGACTCGGGCCACGGTCAGCACGTGATCGCTCGGCAACGGCGCGCGGGCCAACCTGGCTTCGTCGGTCTCCGCGACAACCCGTGGCGGCCGGCGGCTGGGCAACGCGACGCGCGGCGGCGCACCGACGCTTGCCTGCGCGACCGCGCCCGCCCCGTCTGTGACGCACGCCCAGTCCGCTGCGAGCACCAGCGGCGCGGCGTCGGTAAGTGTGACCATGGCTCGCTGCGGGTTGGTGACCATCTGCGCGACGACATCGATCTCCGGCATGGCCTCTGCAGTGCTTCTTGCGGTCCACACACCGTGCACCTTGATGCCGGGCGTGGAGCGCAGGGCGGAGAGCAGTCGGTCTCGCGGCTGCCCTCGCCACTCGAGCGTGATGTCGTCGAGCGCTCGGCCGGCGCCTCGTTCGAGCACCGAGATCTGGGCGATGTCGGCACCCAGGACGCCCAGAGTCCAGGTCACCCGGGCCAGCGACCCCGGTTGGTCAGGTAGCTCGATTCGTACTCGCAACACCACGGCTCCCCGTCTCGTCCGATCGGCGTACAGGCAACGTTGCCCGAGTGGCGTTGCGACGGCGTTTCCAGCTTGTTGCGCGCCGTGGTCAGCCTGCGGCGTCCGGATCCGCCCGGCGATGGCGGCCGCCGCGGCGGCGGGGAAGCGGCGCCGCGGGTTCGTCCTCCGAGTCGCGGAAGGTCAGCAGCAGCGGCGCGGTGTCGATATAGAGGTGACCGTTACGGCGGTCGGATTCGCTGCTCGTGAGCAGGGGCGCAGCTGCAGGCTTCGGCTCCTCTCGGACGGATCTTAAGATCGGTCTTTCGCGTCGCGGGCTCGGGTCCTCCATTGCGGGAGTCACCACGACCGGCTTCGCATCGGAGCTCACGCCCTCGTCGAGGGTCGCCCGGCCGGCCGGGGACTCGCCAGTCGCATCCGGATGGGTCGGACCCTTGTCCAGGTCGGCTTCGGCCGGCGCAGGACCCGGCAGCCGTTGCCGGATCCGTACGGGCAATTGGTTCGGCGCCTGAGTATCGGGGGCTGTGTCGTCCACGGCTGAAGTCGCGGCCGGTGTCTCGTCGCCGACCTCCCTCCGAGCGACCTGCCCAACGGAGGCTTCACCGCCCTTGTTGTCGCCCGACTCGGTGTCGTGGGCTGCGGCACGATCCTCCCGTCGGCGTCGCCGCCCTCGGGTGCCGACAGTCGGCGGCAACTCCTCCAGATCGCCATACGGAGCATCGATCCATTCCACACTCGTGGCCTCGCCGTGCCCGTGGATGGCCAGCATGTCGTCGATCGAGTTCCACATGCTGGTCGCAGGATGGGTCGAGCACCAGCGCAGGACGACCTGGCCGTCAGCAAATGCGACGCCGTATGCCACCACGCCGACACCGGACACCCCGGTGTAGTCGATGTGGCGGATCAGCGCGAACCGTCGTGGCAGCACGAAGAGTCACCTTGCGCCGATCTGGCGCTCGTGCTTACGCCCCCCAAGCATGTACCTCACCCCAGCCACTGATCCATCCTTATGCATCCGGCGGCATATTGTCACTACTGACCTCAATGGGCCCGCCCAGTAAACAGCCCACGCAGATCGTAGGCAGACCCGACCTGCTCGGATCAGCCCGGCTCGCCGACAGGAACGGGGCGACGGTCTCCCCAGAGGTACCGCGGACCAGGACCCAGCGCGGCGGCCCGATCGCCCGGATTGTAGAGATGACACTTGTTCAACGAGAGGCAGCCGCACCCGATGCAGCTGTCCAGCTCGTCGCGGAGTCGCAGCAGCTCGGCTATGCGCTGATCCAGCGTTGTCCGCCAGCGCGAGGAAAGCTCGGACCAGTCGCTCGCCGTCGGAGTCCGCTTGCTCGGCAGCGTGTCCAGCGCGGCTCGGATGTTCTCGAGGCTGAGCCCGACGCGTTGAGCGGCCCGGATGAACGCGACGCGTCGCAACGTGGACCGCTCGTAGGTTCGGTGCCCACCGGAGGTACGTTCCGAGGAGAGCAGGCCCTTGGACTCGTAGAAGCGGAGGGCGGAAGGGGCAGCCCCGCTGCGAGCTGCCAGTTCGCCGATCGTCAGCTGACCCACTCCGCCTCCAAACCTCTAGTTGACTTTAATTTAGCGCGCCCCGCGTGCGCCACGTGCGGGTCGCGAGATGGTCACGAACCGGAAACACAGTCCGGCGGGAGCTGCGGGGAACGGATCCGATGTACTACAACCGGAGACGAGCCGACCGTGGAGAGATTCATGAACGCCAACCCCGATGTCGACCGCATGGTCGCCGACGCTGTGCGCACGATTCGCGACCGCTTCGGAGTCGCCGGCCTACGCGACCTTGTCACGCTGGCGACGACTGAGCTTCAGCGTGCTGAGCAGCTTGCTGACCGTGCGGCCCAGGACACCAGCGACATGGCCGATACCCAGGCGTGGATGGCCTTTACCGGAGAGGACTTCGACCGCCGCTGACCTGGAGGAAGCAGCCTCACCTTCACCACGTGAGGCTGCTTCACCAAGAGGTGAGCCGTTACGCGGCTCGCAAGGTCTCCAAATACTCCCGTGCCCACCGGTTGATGTCGTGGGTGGTGACGTGCTCCCGCAACCGGCGCATCCGGTCCTCCGCCTCGGCGGTGTCGATCCGCATCGCGGCGAGCATCGTCCTCTTGAGCCCGTCGATGTCGTGTGGGTTGACCAGGAATGCACCATCCAGCTCGTCTGCCGCACCGGCAAACTCTGACAGCACGAGTGCACCGCGCAGGTCGGTGCGGGCCATTACATACTCCTTGGCGACCAGGTTCATGCCGTCCCGCAGCGGGGTAACGACCATGACGTCCGCCGCCCGGAGCAGCGCAACGAGCTCTGACCGCTCGTACGACGAGTGGAGGTACTGGACGGCCGGAACGCCGATCCGGCCGTAGTCGCCGTTCATCCGGCCAACCTGCAGTTCGATCTCGTCGCGCAGATTTTGGTACGCCTCGACCCGTTCCCGGCTGGGTGTGGCGACCTGAACGAAGACTGCCTCGTCAGGCGTGACCTCACCGTCCGCGAGCAGCTCTCCCCAGGCCTGAAGGCGATGCCGGATGCCTTTCGTGTAGTCGAGCCGGTCGACGCCGAGCAGCACGTGCTCAGGTGAGCCGATCTCCTCGCGGACCTCCGCGCTGCGGGCCAGCACGTCAGGGTCGCGGGCGAGTCGCTCGACCTCTGTCACCTCGATCGAGATTGGGAACGCTCGCGCCAGCACCTTACGGCCTTCGTGCTGAACCACCCGGTCATCCGCGGTGGTCGCCTCGGTGAAGCGGGTGCAGAGCGCGACGAAATTGTCGGCGGCGCCAGCGCGCTGGAAGCCGACCAGGTCGGCCCCGAGCAGCCCTTCCAGAATCTGCCGCCGCCACGGCAGCTGGGCGAACAGCTCGACAGGAGGAAAGGGGATGTGCAGGAAGAAGCCGATCTTCAGGTCGGGGCGCATCTCGCGCAGCATCCGCGGGACGAGCTGGAGCTGGTAGTCCTGGACGAATACGGTGGCGGCATCGTCGGCGATCTCGGCGGTGGCTTCGGCGAACCGCTGGTTGACGCGTACGTAGGCCTCCCACCACTCGCGGTGGTATTCGGCGGGGACGATGACGTCGTGGTACAGCGGCCAGAGCGTCGCGTTAGCGAAACCCTCGTAGTAGAGACGGATGTCTGGCCCGCTCAGCGGGACTGGGACGAGCTCCATGTCCTCGGATGAGAACGGCGCCGGCGCATCGTCCGCGCTGCCCGTCCAGCCGACCCATGCGCCGTCGTACGCCCGCATGACTGGGGCTAATGCCGTGACCAGGCCGCCCGGACTTCGTCGCCAGCGCACCTGACCGCTGGGATCGGTCACCCGATCGACCGGAAGCCGGTTGGCGACAACGATGAAGCTACTCGTGCCGGTTTGCACCTGCTCGTCCTCCTCGTCTCCGTAACGTTAGCCAACGTTCACCGGTGACGAAGGCACGTCCATCGTCTCACTCGCCCGCCAGCTGTGGTAGACACTCGGCCTGTCGCGCGCAGCACGAATCGACCCCTCTCATACCATTGCGCCCATGGATGCTGCTCCTGCCGCCCAGCCTTTTGATCACGATGACTTGAGCGAGCGTGATCGCGCAATGCTGGATTTCGAGCGGCAGTGGTGGAAGTACGCGGGTGCCAAGGAGCAGGCCGTCCGGGATTCCTTCGGCATGCCTGCCACGCGCTACTACCAGGTGCTCAATGCGCTGATCGACCGACCGGCGGCGCTTGCCTACGACCCGATGCTCGTCAAGCGGCTGCGCCGGCTGCGGTCGGCTCGGCACGGGCCACGAAGCGCCGTGCAAGTGTCCGGGCGTGCCCGGCCGGCAACTGGTGGCGTACCCTCCTGACGCTGTGACCGAACGTTCGCGCTTCGACCGGGCCTGGCCATCGCTGCTGGCGTTGGTCGGAACGATCGCGGTCGTGTTGGCCCTGCTGTGGGCATTCGGCAGCGACATCGACCCGAACCGCACGGACGACGAACCGGTGGCGGAGGACGGCGATCTGGCGGAGGAAGGCGCCGTGGACGAAGGTGCTACCGACGAGCCGGAAACTGACAGTGGCGAACAAACCGCCGAGGAAACTCCGGAAGAGGAATCCGAACCGCCGTCCGAGCCGGTTACTGCGCCCCCTGAGTTGCGTACTCCCGTCGGGATCCTTAACGCCACGTCGGTCTCCGGCCTTGCCGGTCGCGCGCAGGAGCGGCTCGAGGAGGGCGGATGGTCCGTCCCTGCTATCGACAGCACGAGTCGTGAGATCGAGGCCACGACCGTGTATTACCCCTCTGGGCTAGAAGAATCGGCTGAGGCGCTCCGAGCGCAGTTTCCGGAGATCGCCCGGACCGCGCCCACCGAGCCAGGGCTGGCTCAGGATCGGCTAGTCGTAATCTTGGGCCAGGATTACGCCGACGCCGTTGGCGAGGGCTGATGAGCGAGTTGCCGACGCCGGCGACGCCGCAGGCTCGATCGGCGCTGGCCGCCGCGATAGCGGACCCGGCTCAAACTCTTGTCGCGTTGGATTTCGACGGGACGCTCGCTCCGATAGTGTCACGGCCCGAGGACGCCGTCGCCCATACCGGCGCAGCCGACGCCATGGCGGGGCTCGCGGCCGCCGGCTTCCGCATTGCTGTGATCACCGGCAGGCCGGTGGCCGATGTCCTGCGACTCGGGTCCGGATTCGCGGACGTACCGGGCTTGATGATCTACGGACATTACGGCCTGGAGCAGTGGGTCGATGGCGAGTTGTCTACTCCGGAGCAGCATCCGGGCGTCGATCCGGCAAGGGCGGCGATCCGAGAGCTGGCCAGATCCCGCGAGGGTGTCGAAGTAGAGGACAAGGGCCACTCCGTCGCTCTCCATACCCGCAACGCGTCGGACCCGGCTACGGCGTTCGCTGACCTGCGCCCGCTGGCCGAGCAGATCGGAGCCGAGAACGACCTCGAGGTCGCGCCGGGCCGGTTCGTCCTTGAGTTGCGTCCAGCGGGCATGGACAAGGGCGGAGCGCTGCGCTCCGTCATCGCGGCATTGGGTGTGCAGACAGTTGTGTTTGCCGGTGACGACCTGGGCGACCTGCCGGCGGTGTGGGCCCTGCGTGAGCTGGACATCGCGAGTGTGGTCGTCTGTAGCGACTCGCCTGAGACGCCGGACGAGTTGCGGCGGGCTGCCGACGTTGTGGTCGACGGCCCGGATGGCGTGATCGACCTGCTGCGCGAGCTGTCCTGATTGCCGCTATGCGGCTCGCCATGTCCACGTCATGGTCGCGGCTAGCGGCTGGTCGGGGCTCACCACGAACGGCTCCAGGTTGAGCGCATCCGGCGGTCCTGTCTGCGGTTCCACACACAGCGCCTCGAGCGGCTTGGTGTAGACGACGCCGTACCGGGTGTCACCCGAGATCGCCAGCGACAGCGCACCCGGCCAGGTCAACGTGACCGGCCAGCGCACTCCGTCGAAACAGTCGTCCCACGGCTGGTCGGTTATCGGCCCGCGCTCGCCCGTAGGGATGCCGGTGGCGTCCCGGATCAGTATCGCCTCGGCGTCGAGGTCGATCTCGACTGGATCACTTCCGGACGTGAGGTGTCGCCGGAACCAGGGATGCCACCCGGCAGCAGCCGGGAAGGCCTCGTCGTCGGCGTGTACCTCGACTTGGAAGTCGGCGACCCGCTCACCGAGGCGGATTACCTGGCGGACGTACCCGCGCCACGGCCAGCGATCGTCCAGCGCGCAGTCGATGACTGCCGAGTCGCTCGTGGCGTCGGCGACCCACCACGGTCGGTCGACGACCGTGCCGTGGATCGCATGCGGGCCCCAGTTCACCGGCAGTTGGTGCTCGCGGCCGTTGAGCGTGAACCGTCCGTTCCGGATCCGTCCGGCCCATGGCGCCATCACGAAACTGCCCCAATGGAACGGGCTCGCCTGATCCACATGAGCCAGGACCTCGACACCATCCACAGCGAAGTGGGTGACTCGACCGCCGGCATCGAGATCAAGGTGCAGGACGGCATCGCCGCCGCGGAGGGTCAAGTCACGATCCATGCTCAGAACTCCCCGCCGACCCCGCGCCGGAAGACGGGGCGAAGTGGGCGCTCCTTGTATCCGCCGTCGAGTAGACCGGCACGCGTTTCGAAGATATTCCGGGATGCTGGGTCACCGGTGCGGATCCACGACCAGCCGGCGGCAATGGCGTAGAGCACGAGCATGACCGGACCGAAACAGAAGGCGTACTGGGTCGCATGCCGGGCCTCATGGGCGAGGAGGCGGGGTCGGCGGTCATGGATCTCCTGTCCGCGTTTGAACAACACGACGTTGCCGAGCGTGAATGCTGGCGCCGGCGGTACGGGTATCCGGTAGCCGTAACCGATGACGAGGCCCTCAGGACCAACCTTGAGCCGAGCCCGTCCGGCAACTGCGACGATGAGTCCGAGCGCAGTGGAGAGGTTGATCACGTTGACCACTAAACGAACCCAGTAAGCGGCCTTCACGGCGGCCATCCTGCCATGGTCCTCGCACGTCGACTGACCCTTACAGATATGGGGCAGCAGCGCAGTGGACAGCGGCAGTTGGGTGGCAGAAGCACCACTTGTAGGCCGTGTGTTTGAAATACGAGACGGTTGTCTCAGCATACGGTCGATTGTGTCGCCGGCGCCGGACGTTGCGTAGAGTCGCGAGCAACTTCATCCAGAGGGGCAGAGGGATCCGGCCCAGCGAAGCCCCGGCAACCACCGCATTGCGGAAGGTGCCAATTCCGGCCCGCGACGTCGCGGGAGAGATGAGGGAGGAATCTGGCATGACTGTCACCGTCGGCTCCGCTTCGTCCGCGAGTTCCGGGCGGACGCCCGACCTCGGCCCGGCCAGCGGCTTGTCATGTCGTGAGTGCGGCGCCACTGCGCCGCTGGGCCCGCTCTACGCCTGCGCCGAATGCTTCGGGCCGCTCGAGGTCGCGTACGACTTCGGCCGCATCTCAAGGGAGCGGATCGAGGCGGGCCCCAAGTCCATCTGGCGGTACCGCGACCTGCTCCCGGTACCGGGTGGTGTGGCGGACATCCCGAATACCGATCCGGGCTTCACCAGGCTGGTGCGGGCCGACAATCTCGCCCGGGAGCTCGGTATCAAGACGCTCTGGATCAAGGACGACTCAGGCAACCCAACGCACTCGTTCAAGGATCGTGTTGTCGCCGTGGCCCTTGCCGCCGCACGCGAACTTGGATTTACCGTGCTCGCCTGCCCGTCCACCGGAAACCTGGCGAACGCCGTGGCCGCCGCAGCAGCCCGCGCCGGCATTCGCAGCTACGTCTTCGTGCCGTCCAACCTCGAACGTCCCAAGATCGTGACGTCCGCCGTGTACGGGCCGACGCTCGTCGCGGTGGACGGCAACTACGACGACGTCAACCGGCTGGCCTCCGAACTGGCCGGTGAACACGAGGACTGGGCATTCGTCAACGTCAATGTCCGCCCGTACTACGCGGAGGGGTCGAAGACACTCGGCTTCGAGGTCGCCGAGCAACTCGGCTGGCAGTTGCCGTCCCAGGTTGTGATCCCGGTGGCCAGCGGAGCCCAGCTGGTCAAGGTCGACAAGGCCTTCCGGGAGTTGCTTGCGCTCGGCCTGGTCGAGGGTGAACTGCCGCGGATATACGGCGCGCAAGCGGCGGGGTGTAATCCTGTCGCGGCGGCGTTCAAGGCCGGGCATGATGTCGTGCGTCCCGTCCGGCCGGAAACCATCGCCAAGTCGCTGGCCATCGGCAATCCAGCCGACGGGCCGTACGTTCTCGACGTCGCGCGGCGGACAGGTGGTGCGGTCGAGGACGTCACCGACGAGGAGGTCGTGGCCGGGATCCGATTACTGGCCCGTACGGAGGGCATCTTCGCGGAGACCGCTGGTGGGGTGACCGTCGCCGTGCTCGCCAAGCTGGTGCGTGAGGGCCTGCTCGATCCCGATGTCGAAACCGTTGTGTTCAACACCGGCCAAGGATTGAAGACCCTCGATGCGGTGAGCTCAGCCGTCGGGCCGGCGGCGACCATCCCGCCAACGATCGAAGCATTCCACGCCCTGGAGGTGGCGCCCCGATGAGCAGCACTGTCACGGTCCGTGTCCCGACGATCTTGCGGACGTACACGGTTGGCGAGTCTGACGTTTCGGTCGAGGTCGGCGAGGGCGCGACCCTGTCCGACGTGGTGCGCGCATTGGACGACGGCTACCCGGGCATCGCCGGCCGGGTGCTCGACGATGCCGGGCAGATCAGGCGGTTCGTCAACGTTTATGTGAACGATGACGACGTCCGCTTCGCATCAGGTCTACAAACCCCCACCCCTGACGGCACGAAGGTGTCGATCATTCCCGCTGTCGCCGGAGGCTGAGGCACGCGACAAATTCAAGATCGGTCCGGCCTTGTTACACGACAGGGCGCTTGCTGAGCCAATGATCATGAGACGACTCGGCCACGCAGGGCGAGCGTGCGTTTGACGGTTTCGACGACCCGGTCCTTGTCCCCGAAGACGTGCTCATAGGCGAAGCGCAGCACGAGGTATCCGTTCGCGACCAGGACGTCGTGCCGCCGAGCGTCCCACTCCAGTTGGCCACGGTGGCCATGAAACAGAAGATCGGAATGCACCTATATCGCCAAAAACGGGTGTCGAATTGAGATCGTTCCGGCGTTCTTCACAGGGACAGCGCGGGGAAAGGCGCCTTGCCGCAGGACCGAGGTGCAGCGCTCAGCCGACGGTGACGTCGTTAAGGCCGAAGGTCTGCTCCATCCAGGGGAACCCCCACAGGAACAGAGCGACGATGATGGCGGTAACGAGCACGATTGCGAACAGCGTGCGCACGGGCCACGGACCGGGGAGATGACGCCAGACCCACGCGTACATCAGACTTCCTCCCCGCTGGTGAGCACGCCGCTAACGTACATCCGCTGGCTCGAACCGTACCGGGGGTGGCAGGTCGTCAAGGTGATCCGGCGCTCGGTCGGTTCGGCATCCGCCGCAGCGCCAGGCACCGGGTCGATGACCCAGACATCGGACGGGTTGATGACGGTCGGAGCCGTGTCGAAGGTGTACGTCCACACACCGTCCGCGGTCTGGATCTCGACGGTGTCGCCCACTTCAAGCTTGTCGAGGTCGTGGAATGGCGCACCGTGCCCGGAGCGGTGGCCGGCAATGGACAGGTTACCGAGCTCACCCGGCAGGGCGGAGTCGGGGTAGTGGCCGGGTCCGCGGGCCAGGCTGCCAAGGTCGACATCGTCGACCACAACCCACTCCCAGTCCTCGCCGAGCTTGGGAATCCGCAGCATGCCGAACGCGTCCCCGAGATCGATTTGTTCTTCCGTCTCGGCCGGGGCGGTGCCGGCGGTTTCCGGCTCGTTCGTGTCCCAGGTCGCTTCGATCTGCTCGCGCAAATCGTCCTGGGCTCGCTCGGTCTGGATGCCCGTACCCCACAGCACGTAGGCCACGTAGAGCAAGACGAGAACACCCGCGGTCAGGAGGAGTTCGCCGAGAACTCCTACGCCCCTACTTAGCGGCCGGCGCCCGTATTTACGGCTGTGACGGGCGCTGAGAAGCATCTGTTGAGGGTACTGGATCAGCGTGTAGTGTCTTCCCCGGTCGGGGTGACGCCAGCGCGCGGAACCAGGCACGCAAGACCTCCCGAACACGGGGCATGGGGTGGGTGGCGCGGGCACGACCCGGGCCCCTGGAAGACGGCGGGGCCCGACGACGCCCCTGCAGGGAGAGGGAATGGCTCAGGGCACCGTGAAGTGGTTCAACTCCGAGAAGGGCTACGGCTTCATCGCCGTGGACGGCGGGAACGACATCTTCGTTCACTACACCGCGATCCAGATGGAGGGCTACCGCAGCCTGGAGGATGGTCAGCGGGTGGAGTTCGAGATTGGTGAGGGCCCCAAGGGTCCGCAGGCCGAGCAGGTGCGGGTCGTCTGAGATCAGCACCGACACGGCCCGGCTCCGGATCTTCCGGCGCCGGGCCGCACTGCGTTTAGGCGCCGTAGGCTGGCGGCGTGACGGATGTTGTCGTCGTCGGATCTGGCCCGAACGGGTTAGCCGCTGCCGTGATCATGGCTCGAGCCGGCCTGCAGGTCGAGGTATTCGAGGCACAGGACACCGTCGGGGGCGGTGCTCGCACATTAGAGCTGGGACTGGCCCCCGGCGTCCGCCATGACATCTGCTCGGCCATCCACCCGATGGCTGCGGCATCGCCGTTCTTCAGAGAATTCGATCTGGCGGCGCGGGGCGTCGAGCTCCGGTACCCCGAGGTTTCGTACGCTCAGCCGCTAGACGGGGGCCGAGCCGGCATTGCCTATCGCGACCTGGAGCGGACGATCGAGGGCCTGGGTGCCGACGGAGACTCCTGGCGGCGGTTGATGAAGCCGCTGGTCGAGGCGGCCAGCGCAGTCGTCGAGTTCGGAACGTTCGACCGGCGCCGCATCCCTGGTGCCCCGGTGACCGCCGCGCACATTCTGCTTTCCGCCCTTGATCAGGGGACGCCGCTGTGGAACCGGCGCTGGCAAACGGATGTCGCGCCGGCCCTGCTCAGCGGAGTTGCCGCGCACGCGATCACGCCGCTGCCGAGCCTGGCGGCGGGGGCCGCGTCCCTGGTGCTGGCCGTCCTGGCGCACGCACCAGGCTGGCCGCTTCCGGTCGGTGGCAGCCAGGCGATCACCGATGCGCTCGTATCTGATCTCAAGGCTCATGGCGGCACAGTCACGACGAGTGCCGCAGTGACCGACCTAACGGAGTTACCGATAGCCTCCGCGTACCTGTTCGACACCACTCCGGCTGCGCTTGTCCGCATCGCCGGGGACCGGATGCCGTCGCGATACGTCCGTGCGGCGGCGAGATACCGGTACGGCAACGCGGTCGCGAAGGTGGACTTCGCGCTCTCAGGACCGGTGCCGTGGGCGCATCCCGAAGTCCGGCGTGCGGGGACGATCCACGTCGGTGGCACCCGGTCGGAGATGGCGGCGGCCGAAGCCGCGGTCTTCGGCGGGCGGCACGCCGAGCGTCCCATGGTCCTATCCTCTGACCCGGCGGTCCTGGATCCGGGCCGGGTGGTGAGCGGTGTCCGGCCATTCTGGACGTACGCCCATGTACCCGCTGGTTCGACGGTTGATGTGGGCGACACCGTCCAGGCGCAGATCGAGAGGTTCGCGCCCGGCTTTGGCGATGTGGTCGTGGCTCGGCGGGTCATACCGGCTGCGGAGATGGAGCGGCACAACGCCAACTACATAGGCGGTGACATCGCGGCCGGTGCGGTCACGATCTGGCAGATGCTGGCCCGTCCCGTCCCGCGATGGGACCCGTACGCCACACCGCTGCCGGGTGTGTACCTGTGCTCGCAGTCCACCCCGCCGGGGCCGGCCGTTCACGGCATGTGCGGCTTGCACGCGGCCCGCCGTGCGTTACGCGATCGGTTCGGGATTCGCCGGTTGCCGTCGCTCGCGCCGTAGCCTGGCCGCCGTGTGCCGTTGCGCCCACGGCACGAGCCGCTCCAGCGGCATGAAGGCGAGCCAGCAGATGACTGTGGGCAGGAAGTGGATCCCCAGGGCGAGGAAGGTCATCAGGTGGAAGCTGAGGAAGAACACGATCGCGAATGCGAGCAATCGTCCGCGCAGGAACAGAACGATCGGTGACGCGAACTCGGCCAGAATGATCAACCACTGGACGGCACGCAAGATCATGGGCTGTTCGAGTGTCCAGCGGGCTAGGTCGGACCCGCGCCGCATGATGGCCCAGGTGAACACCGAACTGTTCGCCCACGTGATCGGCGAGCCGGCCCTGATCCACTTCATGAAGGCCGAACCGAAGTAGGTCAGCACGACGGCTAGTTGAATGCAGCGGATCGCCCAGCCCGCGGCCTCACTCTCGCGCTGGTCGTGGAAGCCGGCGCGGCCGACTGTGGGCAACACCCAACATGCGATGGCCAAGGCCATGTGGTCGTGGTACACGTACCCGAACCCGATGCTGTACAGCAGCCAGACCTGGAACGCCGCCGCGACGATCCAGCCCCCGATCCGCGGCAGCCGACCGGAGGCCACGATGATCGTGCCGACGACGATGATTACTCGTAACGCTTGGCCGACCTCTGGAGTCGGTGCCGGCAGCTGGAAGAACCGGGCCAGGAACGTCGGATCGTAGAGTTCGGGCGCATAGCCCTGCGGGATGACGTCATTGCTGAGGCGCAGGACGTCGTAGATCAGGAAGAGGTAGACGGCGATCCGCAGGAAGGCGATGCGGGCCAGCGGGATGGGTGTAATCCACCAGTCGATGACTCGCCGCATCATTGGACCTCCCAGTACGCGAGCTCGACGGTCTCGCGGTTGCCGGAAGGCTTGCCGTCGGCTAGCTCATAGAAGTCGCGCATCAGGTAGAGCGCTTCGTACTGCGGTTGGTCGGGGTGGAGCTCGGCCCACGCATTGGCGATCGCCTGCAGCAACGACGGGTCGTCGATGATCCGGCTCAGCTGTCCCTCGACTTCGGCTCTACCGATCCCGACCCCCTCCGAGTTGAGTGGAACACGGACCTGCTCGCCCTCGGTGGTGTCAGCAAGTATGTACGTGGACTTCACGATGCCGTCGTGGCCTGGGGCGTAGGCGTACTGAGACAGGCGGCTCAACGGAAAGAAGTCATCGGTGTCGGTGAGCTGAGCGAAGATCAGGACAACCAGGCAGACCACGACGACGATCAGCCGCCACGCCACGGACGTTGCGGAGAGTCTGAGCGGCTCATCGGCGGCTGTCGCCCCCCTGCGGCCGATGCCTGCACTCATGGTGCGTCAGCCTAACTGGGGACGGTTAGCGTTAGGCAATCCTCAGGTGACGGCTCGACAGCTGTTCACCCACAGCCAAGGTCAGACCATCGGCTTGCACTCGGCGGGTGAGAGTGCTAAACAACGTGTTAGCACTCTCATAGGGAGAGTGATAAGGAAACCGGGTCGGCGAGGCCCCGGTGCAGCGGTGACGTGAGCCGTTGCGCCGTGGCCGTCCGTCGCGGGCGTCGAGCCGGAACATCCACCCGCTACCCGGGAGGACCAGGAAACCCATGCCCAAGATCATTGCCTTCGACGAGGAGGCGCGGCGTGGCCTTGAGCGCGGCATGAACATTCTTGCCGACGCGGTCAAGGTCACCCTCGGCCCGAAGGGCCGTAACGTCGTCCTCGAGAAGAAGTGGGGCGCCCCGACCATTACCAATGACGGCGTCTCCATCGCGAAGGAGATCGAGCTCGAGGACCCGTGGGAGAAGATCGGGGCCGAGCTCGTCAAGGAGGTCGCGAAGAAGACCGACGACGTCGCAGGTGACGGCACCACCACGGCGACGGTGCTCGCTCAGGCGCTCGTCCGCGAGGGCCTGCGCAACGTGGCCGCCGGTGCGAGTCCGATGGCGCTCAAGCGCGGGATCGAGCAGGCCGTCGAGGCGGTGTCCGAGCAGCTGCTCGGATCGGCCAAGGAGGTCGAGACCAAGGAGCAGATCGCGGCGACCGCGTCGATCTCCGCTGGCGACGCCCAGATCGGTGACCTGATCGCCGAGGCGATGGACAAGGTCGGCAAGGAAGGCGTCATCACCGTCGAGGAGTCGCAGACGTTCGGCCTCGAGCTCGAGCTCACCGAGGGTATGCGCTTCGACAAGGGTTACATCTCCGGTTACTTCGTGACCGACCCCGAGCGCCAGGAGACTGTCCTGGAGGATCCGTACATCCTTCTGGTCGAGTCCAAGATCTCCACCGTCAAGGACCTGCTCCCGCTGCTGGAGAAGGTCATGCAGGCCGGCAAGCCGCTGCTGATCATCGCTGAGGATGTCGAGGGCGAGGCCCTCGCCACCCTGGTGGTCAACAAGCTGAAGGGCACCTTCAAGTCGGTGGCCGTCAAGGCCCCGGGTTTCGGTGACCGCCGCAAGGCCATGCTGCAGGACATCGCGATCCTGACCGGTGGCCAGGTCATCAGCGAGACCGTCGGCCTCAAGCTGGAGAACGCCACCGTCGACCTGCTGGGGCAGGCTCGCAAGGTGGTCGTCACCAAGGACGAGACGACGATCGTCGAGGGTGCCGGTGACGCCGACCAGATCGCCGGACGGGTCAACCAGATCCGCACCGAGATCGAGAACTCCGACAGCGACTACGACCGCGAGAAGCTGCAGGAGCGGCTGGCCAAGCTGGCCGGCGGCGTGGCCGTGATCAAGGCCGGCGCGGCGACCGAGGTCGAGCTGAAGGAGCGCAAGCACCGCATCGAAGACGCCGTTCGCAACGCGAAGGCTGCCGTCGAGGAGGGCATCGTCGCCGGTGGTGGCGTGGCACTGCTCCAGGCCGCTGCGAAGGCCTTCGAGAAGCTCGAGCTTGAGGGCGATGAGGCCACTGGTGCCAACATCGTCAAGGTCGCCATCGAGGCACCACTCAAGCAGATTGCGATCAACGCCGGCCGCGAGGGCGGCGTCGTGGTCGAGAAGGTCAAGACGCTGCCGGAGAGTCACGGCCTGAACGCCGACACCGGCGAGTACGAGGACCTGATGGCTGCCGGCGTCATCGACCCGGCCAAGGTGACCCGCTCGGCGCTGCAGAACGCCGCGTCGATCGCGGCACTGTTCCTCACCACAGAGGCCGTCATTGCCGACAAGCCGGAGAAGGAGAAGGCTCCGGCAGGTGCTGGCGGTGACATGGGCGGCATGGACTTCTAAGTCCGGCCATCGCCCGTTGGTATATGGGGGGCGGCGCGCTCCGAAGGGGTGCGCCGCCCTTTCACTTTCGCCATGTGATCGCAGATGTCTCGATGCCGATGGGTTTGGACTCGGCGCGGGATTTACCGAGCCGAACGATCCGCCGCGGTTCCCCTCGGGACAATGGCAGTCGGCCAGGCCCAGGCGCGCCCTAGCCCGATGTTGACGCTCGGAGTTCGCCGAGCGGCCCGACTGCGATTCCTGACTCCTCACATACCCATTGCGGGTCGCTGCCAAGCTCCGGAGTGATTCGCAGTTCGTGGACCGCGGTCTTGTCGCAGGCCGTGCACCGCGGCCAACGGCCCAGCTCCGCATCAAGCAATCTGTCCTGGACGTCCTGCGCTATTTGGCCCGCGACGTAGTCGGCACCGTCCGGCCACTGCTCCACCCACCAGCGGCGTTCGGCTACCACGTCATCGAGGACGTCCACTGCCGCGGCCGAGTCGAATCCCTGCGCGCTGAGGTCCCTGAGCACGAGGGCGCGGGCACCAAGCAGCACGTTGTCAGTCACCATTTGATGGTGCCAGGGCCAGGCGTTGGTGCCCAGCCGGCCTGGCACACTATGTCCACCCGTGGCGGAGACCGTTCGATGGGAGGGCTCGTTGGCAGCACTGCTGGAGATCATCGCACTTGGCCCGGGTGATGCGGCCGGGGCCGAGGAGGGCGGGGCGGACCGTATCGAGCTGGTCGCCGACATGGAGTCGGACGGCCTGACGCCCGACGTGCGGACGCTGCGCGAAGTGCGCGCCGAGTGCGAGATCCCCATCCGGGTGATGCTCCGCGCCAACGACGGGTTTTCCACGAGCGGCTCGGAGCTCTCGCGGCTCAAGGGAGCCGCCAACCAGCTGGCTGCTGCAGGAGCGGACGGCTTCGTTCTCGGCTTTCTCGGCCCCTCAGCCGAGATCGACGTGGACGTTACGCTCTCGCTTGCAGAGGAGTTCAGCGGGCTGCCGTGGACCCATCACAGAGCCATCGACCACGCGCTCGATCACGATCGCGCCTGGGCGGCAGTGCGGACGTTCCGTGACATGGACACCGTGCTGACCGCAGGCTCGGCAAGGGGTGTCGCGGCCGGACTGGACGAGCTGTGCCGCCGCGCGTCCGACGATCCGCAGGTCGCTGAGCTCACGATGGCTGGGGGTGGGCTCCAGCCAGACCACGTGCCCTGGCTGGCCCGGGCCGGCATCCGGAAGTTCCATGTTGGCTCGCGGGTTCGCCCCTCTGGCTCCTGGAAGGCGTACGTCGACGCCTCGATGGTGCGGTCCTGGCGGACGCTGGTCGACGATGCGGTCGGTGCGGCGACACGATGATCCTGGTGGACCCGCCGAACTGGCCGGGGCACGGGCGATTGTGGTCGCATCTGGTTTCGGATGACTCACTCGACGAGCTGCACGCCTTCGCCGCCCGTGTTGGCATACCGCGCCGCGGCTTCGAGCGAGACCACTACGACGTACCTGATCACATGTACGACCGCGTCGTCGCGGCCGGTGCGGTGCCGGTGAGCAGCCGGGAGCTAGTGCGGCGGCTCCACGATGCCGGCCTCAGGAGACGGAAAGCAGGTCCAGCTCAGCCGTGAGGTTGCGGTGTGCGTTGGCCGCCCAGCGGGCCTTGCCGGTCGGCGTGCGATACAAGGGGCCGAGGGCGAGCAGGCGGCGCAGGACCTCCAAGCGGCCGCGACGATAATCGCGGTCGCTCACGTGCGAGTACTCGGCTCGAACCTCCGATGCGTAGGCCGCGTACTCGTCCGGCTCACTGCCCAGGATCGCCAGGTCTGCGTCGCAAAGAACGGCCCCATTTGCGTCGCCGGGATGTGCATTGTGCGATGTGGTGAGCTCCACCAGGCGGACGACCTCACGGACCGTCTCTTGGTCCACGCCGGCTCCCGGCAACGTCTCGGCAGCTAGGCGCGCGCTGGCCGACTCGTCCTCGCCGGGCCGCCCGCGGTAAACGGCATCGTGGAACCAGGCCGCGAGCCGGACGGCAGCCGGATCGGCAGCATGCTGCTCGAGGACGTCCACAGCATCGAGCACCGCCCGCAAGTGGTCCGGCGTGTGGTACTCGCGATGTGGCTCGCTCCAGCGGCGCAGCAGATCGCGGCCCAGCTCGTCCGCGTCGCGGCCGATCACCTGGCGCCACTTCTCGAGCAGCTCGTCCACCCCACCCATCATTCCCCACCCAATTCAACGTGGATGAGAGGCGGGGGCACGTAGAATGGGCAGCGCACAGGGCTCAAGGAGCGCGTCTGTTGGGCGGGGAGACGCGCATCCCGTCGTATCTGGAGCTCTGATGTCCCCGCTCATCACCTACCGGCGATTGCTGAACCTTGCCGGCCCGGGCTACGTGATCGTGGCCTTTCTAGGTCGGCTGCCGCTGGCTATGAGCCAGCTCGGCGCCTTGCTGCTGGTCTCGACTGCCACCGGCCAATTCGCAGCAGGCGGCCTAACCGCCGGTGCGCTTGCCGTAGCCAACGCGATCGGCGCACCGCTCGCCGGTGCGATGGCGGACAAACTCGGCCAGCGTCCAGTCCTCCTGTTCCAGTCTCTCGTCGCCGCCACGGCATTGGCGGGCCTGGTGGGACTTGTGACGGCCGATGCGCGCCTGTCGCATGTCGTCGCGGTGGCCGTGCTGGCCGGGCTTGCGATCCCCCAGGTGGGACCGCTGGCTCGGGTGCGCTGGCGGCCCATGACAACAACGGCAGGTAACGCCCAGCCGCGCCTGATCAATGCCGCCTTCTCATACGAAGGGGCTGCGGATGAGGCGTCATTCGTGCTGGGCCCGGCGCTGGTCGGCGCGATCGCTGTCGTAATCAGCCCTGGCGGTGCCCTCCTGGCGGCTGCCGGGTTACTGGCAGTTTTCGGCTGCTGGTTCGCGATGCATCCAACCGCGAGGCTTACCGGTCATCACGAAGCCAGGCGCGGTCCAGTCCGGCGGCGGCTGGTCAGCACCAGCCTGGTCATCCTGGCAGCGGCCCAGCTGCTGATAGGAGTGATCTTCGGGGCCACCCAGACCGGCACGACGGTGCTGGCGACTCTCGAAGGCAACGCTGGAGTCGCCGGTCTGGTTCATGCCCTGTTGGGTGTCGGCAGCGTGATCGCCGGGCTGTCGGTCGCCGGCCTTCCCGAACGGTTCGGATACGAGCGTCGTCTGGTCACGTTCGCGGGCGCGTTGCTGGTGCTCTCGGCACCGCTGCTGGCAGTCGGCACGATCAGCGCCCTCGTGCCCGCTGTGATCGCCCTGGGCTTCGCGGTTGCACCGTACATGATCAGCGTCTTCACGCTTGCGGAACGCATCGTGCCGCCCAACCGCGTGGGTGCCGCGTTGACCATGCTGGCCGGCGCGACGGGGATCGGCTACGCGCTGGGGTCTGCGCTGGCCGGCGGCCTGGCCGACCTCGGCGGGCAGCGGCCTGCGTTCGCGGTGTCGGTGACGGCGGGTGGGCTGGCGTTGCTGCTGGCTCTGCTCGCCCGGCCGCAGCTCGCCGGTGCTTTTCGGGAAGCCTGAGCACGGCTTCGCGGGGGCGTCGCCGTACTGATTCGGCCTCCAGACCAGAAGGACTGTCACTTCCCTGGTCGATGAACGACGCTGTCGGCGAGGGCCAGCTGATCAGGCAGCGGCTCGGTGTGCACGACCGTGAGCGATGAGACGGCTCGGGTGAGGACCACGTAGAGGCGGCGCAACCCGCGGACCTCAGCGGCGACGATTCGGGCCGGCTCGATGACGACCACGTGATCGAACTCCAGGCCCTTGGCCAAGCCGGCCGGCACGAGCGTCAACCGGGTGTCGGCACCGTCGGTGACGTGCGCGAACTCGATCTCCCCGAGCTGGTCGGAGACCTCGGAGATCTGGTCGTCGGCGGCGATGACGCCTACCGAGCCTGGCCGGTCGAGCGTCCTGCGTACGAGAGCCGGCAGACCGGTGAGGTCATCGGCAAGGACTACGGCCAGCTGCCCGCGATTGGTCCGCACTGGTTCGGGTGGCTCCAGCCCTGGCGCGATAGCCGGCAGTAAGCCACTGGCGAACTCGATGACGGCGGCCGGCACGCGGTAGCCGCGGCGCAGCACCTCCAAGTGAGCGCCTTTCTGGCTGAGGTGGCGTAGCGCGACATCCCACGACGAGGTCGCCCATGGTGTCGTCCCCTGTGCAATGTCGCCGAGGACGGTGACCGAGCCCAATGCCGCTCGACGGCCAACCGCACGCAGTTCCATCGGCGACAGGTCCTGCGCCTCGTCGAGCACGATGTGACCGTAGCTCTGAGTCCGCTCCAGAACACTGCGCG
Source organism: Jiangellaceae bacterium (assembly GCA_035762665.1). Classification (GTDB taxonomy): domain Bacteria; phylum Actinomycetota; class Actinomycetes; order Jiangellales; family Jiangellaceae; genus JASLBX01. The sequence goes on from DASTNZ010000077.1 coordinate 61,465, forward strand.
CCTCGTCGATCAGCACTGCGTCGGGATGCGACCAGGGAGCGGACTTTGGGCCGCGAGCGGGCCGCTGCCAGAGCATGAGGCGTTGCTCATCCGGGTCGAGCAACCCGTCTGCGGCACGGGCGAGCGTGTCGCGTTCGCTCAGTAGCCGCATGATCAGCCGGACGGGGTCGACGGCTGGCCAGACAGCGTCGACGAAGTCACGTACCGGGCGTGATCGCGCGATCGCATTCTGGACCCGATCGTCCGTGATTTCGCCGCCGGCCTCCAGACGAGTTAACACGAGATGGGCCACCCGTTGCGGCAGGAGGGCTCGGCCTGTCGAGTAGGTATCACCCCGAGACTGAAGGGCCTCCATCGTCTCGGCGAGCTGGTGCGCAGGGACCCTCCAGCGGCGGCTGCCGCGCGGTATCACGATGGCTTCGGCCGGTTGAGTCACGTGTGACCAGATCGCCCGCCGGATCACTTCGGCCATCCGCGCGTCACCCTTGAGCAGCGCGACATGGGGTGCTTCGGTGCTACGGACCGGCACGCTCTCGACGAGCTCGGCAACCGTTACCTGCTGGACGTCAACCTCTCCGAGCGTGGGCAATACCTGAGCGATGTAGTGCAAGAACGCGTCGTTGGGGCCGACGACGAGCACACCGGAGCGGGCCAGCCGATCGCGGAACGCATGCAGCAGGTACGCGGCCCGGTGGAGGCCGACGGCGGTCTTGCCAGTGCCCGGAGCGCCCTGGACGCAGACCGTCCGGTCGAGCCCGGCACGAACCACTTCGTCCTGCTCGGGCTGGATGGTTGCCACGATGTCGCGCATCGGACCGACGCGCGGGCGTTCGATCTCATCGACCAGGATCCGGCTGGCCACGTCCTGCTCGCTTGGGTCGGACAGGTGCTCGTCCTCGTAGGAGGTCAGCTCACCGCGGTCGAACCCGTACCGGCGCCGGAGCACGAGACCCTGCGGGTCGCGTCGGGTCGCCCGGTAGAACGCGCGCGACACGTCGGCCCGCCAGTCGATGACCACCGGGTCACCGGCCTGGTCCATGACATGTCGGCGGCCAATGTAGAAACGCTCGTCCGGGCGGTCGATCCGGCCGAAGAACAGGGGGATGTCCGGATTGTCTTCGAGAGCCTTTACGCGCCGGTAAAGCGCCAGTTCGAGATATGCCTGGGATACGGCGTCGCCGGCTTGCGCGGTGAGCGACATGGTGTGCTCGCGCATCCGGCGCAGGTCGTGGCGGGCGCGGCGCAGGTACTCGCGTTCGGCAGCGAGGGTCGGGTCAGGCGGCGGCATGCGGCGGCTCCAGGGCTCGGCGGACGTGTGACGCGTGATCCGACGGCCCGTGCCTTGCAGCCCGGTCCTGTCGCGAAGGGGCGAAATACTCTAGTCGGACGGCCGTCGATCCGCAAGAGAAATTCGGAGCCGGCCAGACCGCATAATGTGCGTCGTGTCGTTGGATCCGCTGGACCGCCGAATCATGCGCCCGAGGCACCTCCGCCTGGTGATGTGCTCGGCGGGCGACCGCCTCGGGACGGAGTGCCCCGACGCTGTGGACGTTGGCCTCTGGGCGGGGGCGACGCCTCGCCCCTAGCGTGCGAAGGAGGGTGAGGGAGGCAGGGATCGTGGAATCAGGTGAGGACCGACTCTGGGCCAGGAGCTACGCACCCGGCGTGCCCCTGGACATCGAGGTCCCCGACGAGTCCCTGGTCGATCTGCTGGAGTCCTCGGTGGGACGGTTCGGTCCGCTGGTCGCCCTGGACTTCTTGGGCGCCGCCACCACCTACACCGAGCTCGGGGAGCAGGTGGCCAAGGCGGCAGAGGGCCTGCGTCGGCTGGGGGTCCGGCCCGGCGACAGGGTCGCGCTGGTGCTGCCCAACTGCCCGCAGCACGTCGTCGCGTTCTATGCGGTGCTGCGACTCGGCGGTGTCGTCGTCGAGCACAACCCGCTGTACACGGCGGAGGAGATGTCCTTCCAGCTGGGCGACCACCGGCCCCGGGTGATCGTCGTCTGGGACAAGGTGGCGCCGATGGTGCGAGAGATCGCGGAGTTCCTCGGCGTGGACGCGGTGCTGGCGGTGAACCTGCCCTCCGCACTGCCGATGACGAAGCGGTGGGCGCTGCGCTTGCCGTTGAGCCGGATCAGGAAGACACGCCATGCCATGACCGGCCCCGCTCCCGGAGTCCCCGGCTGGGAGCACCTGGTGTCGCACAGTCCGGCGCTGGCGCCCGGACACCCACGGCCCGCGGTCGGTGACGTAGCGCTGCTGCAGTACACGGGCGGGACGACCGGCAAGCCGAAGGCCGCCATCCTGACCCACCGCAATCTGCGCGCGAACGCGGCTCAGGGCCGCGCCTGGATGCCGGGCCTGCTGGACGGGCAGGAAGTGATCTACGCCGTGCTGCCGCTGTTCCATGCCTACGGGCTGACGCTGTGCCTCACCTTTGCGGTCAGCATCGGGGCCACGCTCGTGCTGCTGCCCCGGTTCGACGTCGACATGGTGCTCGACGCCGTACGCCGCCGCCCGGCCACGTTCCTGCCGGCCGTGCCGCCGATCTACGAGCGCCTGGCGATCGCCGCCCGCGAGCGCGGCGTGGATCTCAGCTCCATCCGGTACGCGATCTCCGGAGCCATGGCGCTGCCGAAGAGCACCGCCGAGCTGTGGGAGTCGGTCACCGGCGGGATGCTGATGGAGGGCTACGGCATGACCGAGACCTCCCCGGTGGCGCTGGGCAACCCCGCCGGTCCCTCCCGGCGGGTGGGTGCCGTCGGGGTCCCGTTCCCGTCGACCGAGGTCCGGGTCGTCGACCGGGACGACCACACGAGGGACGTGGCACTCGGCGAGCCGGGGGAGCTGTGGCTGCGCGGCCCGCAGGTCTTCGGCGGCTACTGGGAACGGCCGGAGGAGTCGGCGAGTGTGCTCATGGACGGTGGCTGGATCCGGACCGGTGACGTCGTGGTGATGGACGACGACGGCTTCGTCACCATCGTCGACCGGATCAAGGAACTGATCATCACCGGTGGCTTCAACGTCTACCCGACCGAGGTCGAGGGTGTGCTGCGCCAGGTGCCGGGGGTCAAGGACGCGGCCGTCGTGGGGCTGCCCGCCCCTGACGGCGGCGAGGACGTCATGGCGGCCGTGGTGCTCGAGCCAGATGCCCCCTTCGACGAGGAAGCGATCCGTGCGGCCTGCAGGGACCAGCTCACGCCCTACAAGGTGCCCCGGAGAGTCTTCGTGGTGGACGACCTTCCCCAATCGATGATCGGCAAGGTACTGCGTCGTCAGGTGCGCGAACAGCTCCTGGCGCGGACCGCTTAAGAAGGTCGACGTGGACGCAGCGGAAAGAGGCACCCGGGTGGTGCTGCGCGACGGCTCGGAGGTGATCATCGACCAGGTCCACTGGACCGACGGCGCCCACACCGAATAGGCGTACTTCACGGAACCTGATTGCTGAGTCGAACATCTTCACTACCGCAAGGACCCCTAGACGACGACAACCGCGAGGGCCATCGCTCAGTGGGAGGAACTGCGGGCCACTTACGAGCGGCTTGGCCACCGCGTGGATGATCGCGGCCGGGGCCCTCGATCTCATCTCCGCGCTGGCCGACCTTGGGTGCGAGCCGGTGCTGTCGAACTACCCGAACTTTTCAAGGCGGGCGCGGCGCGAAGTGCTGCGCCCTCGAACTTCGTTAGGGCAGGTCGCCGGTGAGTACGTCTTCGGCGTCGATGATGCGGTAGGCGTAGCCCTGCTCGGCGAGGAAGCGCTGCCGGTGCTGCGCGAAGTCCTGGTCGACGGTGTCGCGGGCCACGATCGCGTAGAACCGAGCGGTCCGGCCGTCGGCCTTCGGGCGCAGGATCCGGCCCAGCCGCTGCGCCTCCTCCTGCCGCGAACCGAACGTCCCGGACACTTGGATGGCGACCGTGGCCTCCGGCAGATCGATCGAGAAGTTGGCCACCTTGCTGACCACGAGTGTAGTGATCTCGCCGGCCCGAAAAGCGTCGAACAGCCGCTGCCGCTCGCGGACGGTCGTCTCGCCTTTTGCGATCGGCGCATCCAGCTCGGCGGCGAGTTCGTCGAGTTGGTCGATGTACTGGCCGATTACCAGCAGCGGCTCTCCGGCGTGGCGGGCGACCAAGCGCCGGACGATCCGGGTCTTCGACGCTGTGGCTGACGCCAGCCTGTAACGCTCGTCCGGCTCGGCAGTTGCGTAAGCGAGGCGCTCGCCGTCGGGTAGTGTCACCCGCACTTCGACGCAGTCGGCGGGGGCGATCCAGCCAGCGGTCTCGAGTTCCTTCCACGGTGCGTCGTACCGCTTGGGGCCGATCAACGTGAAGACGTCGTCCTCCCGGCCGTCCTCGCGTATGAGGGTCGCGGTCAGGCCGAGCCGGCGGCGCGCCTGCAGGTCCGCGGTCATCCGGAAGATCGGCGCCGGCAGCAAATGGACCTCGTCATAGATGATCAAGCCCCAGTCGCGGGCGTCGAACAACTCCAGGTGGGAGTACGCACCCTTCCGGCGAGTCGTCATCACCTGGTATGTGGCGATCGTGACGGGACGGATCTCCTTGCGGGCGCCGGAGTACTCGCCGATCTCGTCCTCGGTCAGGGACGTCCGCCGCAGCAGCTCGTCCTTCCATTGCCGGGCGGCCACGGTGCTGGTGACCAGGATCAGCGTCGTAGCTCTGGCGCGGGCCATTGCTGCCGTGCCGACCAGCGTTTTTCCCGCGCCGCATGGCAGTACGACCACCCCCGAGCCGCCGTGCCAGAACCCGTTCGCCGCGTCGATCTGGTATTGGCGCAGCGACCAGCCTTCCTCGACGAGCGCGATCGGATGGACCTCGCCTTCGACGTAGCCGGCCAGGTCCTCAGCCGGCCAACCGAGCTTGATCAATGCTTGCTTCAGGGTGCCGCGCTCGCTGGGATGGACGACGACGGTGTCTTCGCCGACCCGGGCACCTAGCATCGACTTGGTCCGCTTCGACCGCAGCACTTCTTCCAGCACCGCCCGGTCGGTCGTGCGGAGCACCAGCCCGTGCGCCGGGTGGCTCTCCAACGTCAGGCGGCCGTACCGGGCCATCGTCTCTGCCACATCGACAAGAAGCGCGTGCGGAACCGGATACCGCGAGAAGCGAAGCAGCGTGTCGACCACCTGCTCGGCATCGTGGCCGGCGGCGCGGGCATTCCATAACCCGAGCGGCGTGAGGCGATAGGTGTGCACGTGCTCAGGAGCGCGCTCGAGTTCGGCAAAGGGCGCGATAGCGCGCCGGCACTCGTCGGCCAGGTCATGGTCGACCTCAAGCAGCAACGTCTTGTCGCTCTGAACGATGAGCGGGCCGTCGGTCAAGGCGTGGGTCCTCCCTGCAGGTGTTGTCACGACGCCCAGCGCGACTCATGCATCTCTGCGCGGAACGTCGTTCAGTGTGAAGGGTAGGCCACGGGCTCGGAGTTGTTCGTCCTCGCGCCGTACCGACGCCTCGGTGGGTGCGCGCCACGCCAGCAGGGCCAGGCTAGTAGCGACACCGGCGAGCATGACCGCGTAGTGGCCAAGTAGGTAAGGCTGGCGAACCCCAGACCGCCGGTGTACTTGCCAGAGCCCGCAGGAAGAACCGAGCCCGACCCCTCGCCGTCCGCCGTGCCAGCGCCTGAGCCGCTAGCTGCCGCCCAGGTGGCACTCTTGCGTTGAACACGGCGATCTGGGGTATATCCAGCGCGGACACGCCGGAATGTCCATGATCACCGGAGTGGGAAGGTGGCAGACTGATCAATGATGGGCGATGAGGACGGTGATCGACGCGGCTTCGGGAAATTCCTGAGCCTGGTCACTCTCGGCGCGCTGATGCCGGGCGTGGGTCTCATCGCGACCGGCCGCAGGATCGCTGGCTGGATCGTCCTCGGCGCGTGGATCGGTCTGGTGGCGGGAGTACTCGTCGGAGTCCTGCGCGCCGGAAGGACCGGTCTCGTCTCCATCGGCTCGAATCCATCGACGCTTCGGATTGTCGGAATCGCGCTGCTTGCACTCGCGGTGGTCTGGCTGATTTCCGCTACCGTCACCCTGTACCTCCTGCAGCAGCCGTCGCTGAGTGGCGTGCAACGGTTCTCCGGCGCCGTTGCGGTAATCGCCGTGATGTCTCTGGCGATCACTCCTCTGGTGACGCTGGCCAGCCACAGCCGCACGCAGACTCAGCTGATCGACCGTGTCTTCGCCTCTGGCGACCAGATCAGTCTGACCACTCCACGGGAGCAACCTGACGTCGCCGATCCGTGGGCGGGACGCCCGAGGGTCAACGTCCTGCTGCTCGGTGGCGACGGTGGGAAGGGCAGGGACGGTATTCGTCCGGACACCGTCATCCTGGCCAGCGTCGACACCGCGTCCGGACGGACCGCTCTGTTGTCTCTTCCGCGCAATCTCCAACGGGTTCCCTTCCCGGAAGACAGCCCACTTCACGAGCTCTACCCGGAGGGCTTCACCGGCCCAGGCGACCCCAACGAGTGGTTGCTCAACGCGATCTACCAGAACGTGCCGGCCATGCATCCCGACGTGTTCGAGGAGTCGTCTTTTCCAGGAGCGGACGCCACCAAGTGGGCAGTCGAGGGTGCGCTCGGGCTGGACGTCGACTACTTCGTGCTCGTCAACCTGGACGGGTTCAAGCAGATCGTGGACGCCCTCGGCGGTGTCACCATCGACGTCCACTACCGAATACCGATGGGGACTAAGTTGGATGAGCGAACTGGCCAGTGCACCGAGGCGAGTGGGTGGATCGAGCCGGGCCCGAACCAGCACCTCGACGGTGCTCACGCACTCTGGTACGCCCGCGCCCGGTGCGGTCCACCACCGGTCACCGATGACTACAACCGAATGGAGCGCCAGCGCTGTGTCATCGGCGCCATCATCGATGAGGCGCGACCGATGACCCTGCTGCGCCACTACCGCCGAGTTGCCGGGGCACTCGAAGACGTCTTTTTCACCGACATCCCGCAGACGCTGCTCCCGGCGTTCGCCGATCTGGCGACCAGGGTCCAGGGATCGTCGGTCTCGACTCTGGCTTTCACGGACGAGGTGATCGTTCCGCAGGATCCTGACTACGAACTGCTCCATACCCTCGCCACGGAGGCGATTGAAAGCCCGGCACCTCCAGAAGCGGAAGTCACCGCCGCCGCAGGCACACCAGCCCCGAGCCCGTCACCCGGCGCTGAGCCTGATAGTGGCGATGTCGACGCCACCGCGCCCTCCCCTAATGGTGAGGCCGAATCGCTCGAGGCGGTGTGCTAGTCAACCGACGGCACATCCATGTTCGCCACGCCGCTGATCCGGTGCACAGCGAACGAGCGCATCTCGCCGGATCGATGATCGAATGCGGCAAGCCACCCAGCCTCCAGCCGGACAGGGTCGACGATCCGCTCGCTGGTCATGCCGTGGTGGTCGACGTAACCGATCCAAATAGTCGCTCCGCGGTCGAGCGCCCTGCGGATCTCAGCGAGCGTCTGACCGGAGGCGCTTCGGCCGAGCCGACCCGGGGCGGCACCAGCCGGGCGCACTGCCGCGGTGCGCTCACCGGCGCGGATCGCTCGAACGGCGGCAGCAAGCGTTGACTCCTTCGGGGAAGGGCGTTCGGCCAGCACAGGCACCGGTGTCTGGCGGTCGGCCGCGCGCCGCGACACGGCCGAGGCCATGACAGCCGCACCGTCCGGTCCCTCGGGGGTGGGAGCGAAACCCATCGCGCGCAGCCGGTCCACCAGGGTGGCCGGTCCCAGCGACGACGCCAGCACGGTCGGTGCGATGCGGCGCAACCCGAGTGCGGTGGCTCGAGGATCGGCCATCATCTCCGCCAGCACGGCCTGATCGTCGCAACGGACGAAGCTCGCCGCCACGCCGACCCGCAGCTGCCCGTGGCGCCGAGCCATATCGTCGACCAGGTACGTGAGCGGTTGCGGCACCGGCGTGCGGGAAAGCCGGCGCAGGAACTCGTGGATCTCTGCGGCGGTGCGGCCGCCGTCGAGCGCGCGGCGGATCGAGTCCGGGGTGAAGCGGTGGACGGAGGCGCCGCCGCGGCTCTCCACGTCGGCGAGGGCGGCAAGCTCTCGGGCGAGATCCGACCGCAGCGGCCCAGGCGCGATGGCGGTCAAGTCGGCCTGGATGAGGACATGGTCCAGAGGAATGGGCAACACCGCGGCGAGCGCTGCCGTCGTCGCCTTGCGGGCCGCTTCCGGCGGGCGTCCGTCCAGCAGAGGGCGGATATACGACGTCAGCGCGCCGTGCCCCGTGATCCCGAGAAGCTCCGCCTCCCGGAGTGTCCATCGGACGATGTCGTCGCGGAGCTGGCCGCCCCGGCGTGGCCGGCGCCAGCGGACGGCCTCGACGACATCCGTGGATTCGGGCGTCGTCGCTGGCGGCAGCGCGGCCAGCACGTCCAGGACCAGCCGACGTACTTCGGGAGCAAGTGGACGGTCCAGGTCGTGGCCGAGCGGCGGGATCGGTCGGTCGCGGTCGTCACGGCCGCCGACCAGCCCGGCGACTCGGCTGGTGGCGAGCCAGGCCAAGGCCAGCCGGGTCCACCGGACGGCCGGCTCGTCGCGTTGCCATCTGTCGTACTGAGGTGTCGGCAGCCAGACCGGGTCCGCGTCCTCCGTGGCCGCGAGCAGGCCTGCTGCATAGGCCACCTCGACGAGCAGCGCGGCGCCGGCGTCGTCCACATCGAGCATTCGCTGCAGCCGCCGCAGGTCACGCACCCCGAGGCCGCCAGTCCGGAGCACGGCAGGCGGCTCGTCGCCCCAGACGTCAAGCAGCGTTTCAATCCGGCGTACGGTGTCGAACGCGCCGGCGCCGCCTAGATGATCAACGGCGTCGGTATCCCGGGTAATGCTGGCCGGCTCCGGTGGTTCCGCGCGCAGGTGAGGGCGCAGGATGCCACCCCGCAGGTGAAGCCCCACCTCACGGGGCAGCACAACAGTCGAGTCCTCGGTCGGTACCACAAGCCCGCGCGCCAGCAGCTCTTCGATCGGCGTACTCGCGCTAGCACGGTTGACTGGCCGGTTGGCGTTGTCGACCCTCCCGGAAGGTGGCCCAGTCGACAGCGCTTGCAGCGCTGCCAGCGCGTCCGGGCTTATTTCGTCGAGCAGCGGCTCCAGCCGTGAGCCGAGCTCTTGGGCGAGGTGCCGCGCGTCGGTAACCCCCGACTCGATTCCGAGGTCTTCGGCCAAGCCGGCGCGCCGGGGGGATGATTGGTGATTCAGCAGCTGCGCGAGCGGCGGCCCAAGACCGCCGGGGTACGGTCCGAGCACCTCGTGAACCGTTCGGACCAGCCGTACTGAGCGGTCCGATCCCCACACCAGCGCTCGCGTCCGGAGAACGTCGAGCGCACGCCGGATCGGTGCCTGCGGCACACCAAGCAAGGACTGGATCGCCGTGGGGGTGCTCGGCTCGGCAAGCACGGCCAAGGCCTCCACGACGTGCAGGGTGAACCGGTCGAGCCGGTCCAGCGCGCGGACGACCGACGTGCGGGTTGCCGCCCGGGAGGCGAGCTGACTCAGGTCGGCGGGAATGGGAGTGAGCAGATCGGGACGGGCGCGCAGGAGCGCGACCAACTCGGCATCCGAGCGCGCGCGCAGATCCTCAGCGAGGCTGCGCGGCGCCGCGGTGGTGACCGTCCCCATCGCCCTACGGTACGGCTCAGCCGGTTTTTGTGCGCCCCGGGTGGTGCGGATTTACAGCCTGCGCAAGCGGGCGATCAGCTCGCTCGCCCGGCGTGACGCGTCGCGGCGGGCCGCCTCGCTGGCCGCCCGCATCTCGTCCTCGCTGCCGGCTTCGGACTCGCGCTCCTTGGCGTCCTCAGCGGACTTCTTGCGCCGTCTTTCGAGCATCACGGCATGACACGCTACCGGCTGCTGAGCGGCTGTGGTGTCCTCCCTGAGAGCGAAAACGGTCGATCTTGAGTGGCGGTTGATAACAAGGGAGATACTTGACCGTGCGATACGGACTCAAGCTCTCGCAGTTGGCCCCGATCGACGAGTACCGGGCAGTATGGCGGATCGCGGACCAAGCCGGCTTCGACTCGGTTTGGAACATGGATCATTTCGCCGCGCTCGGGGATGATCCTTCCGGCGAGATATTCGAGGCTTGGACGCTGCTGGGAGCGATGGCGGAGGCGACCGAGCGCGTCCGAATCGGATGCATGGTCACCGGCAATACGTATCGCCACCCGGGGGTCCTGGCCAAGATGGCGGTGACCGTCGACCATCTGTCCGGCGGCCGGCTCGAGTTCGGTATCGGCGCGGCCTGGGCGGAGAACGAGCACGCCATGCTCGGGCTCGAGTTCGGGACGATTGGGGATCGCATGGACCGGCTGGAGGAGGCCTGCCAAGTCATCCGGTCGCTGTGGACCGAGCACCGCACCACATTCCACGGCCGCCACTACGACCTGACCGAGGCCATCGCCGAGCCCAGGCCGGTGCAGCGGCCCCACCCCCCGATCTGGATCGGTGGCCGGGGCCGCAAGCGCACACTGCGGCTGACGGCGCAGTACGCGGACGTGTGGAACCTGCCCAGCGGGCCGCCGAGCGAACTGGCCGAGCTGTCGCGACTGCTGGACGAGCACTGCGAAGCGGTCGGGCGCGACCCGGACGAGATCCGCCGCACCGTGCAGGTCCACCTACCCAGTGGCGAGTCGTCGGGATTGGACAGCCATCCGGCTGACGATATGGATTCACTGCTGCCCACGGTCGAGGAATATGCGGCGGTCGGGGTCGAAGAGGTGATTTTCATCATGGTCGGCGGAGCTGCTGAAGCCCAGGCAGAGCGAGCCGCCGCACTGCTGCCGCAACTGCGGTCAATTGGCTGACGTTCGGGCTAGAGCCTGCCGCCGGTAGGCTCGAACGCATGCGGCCGGTCGTCGGATTCGATCTCGATCTCACTCTCGTTGACTCCGCCGACGGCATCGTCGCGACGTTCCTGGAGACCGCTCGCCGGTTGGGTGCGAGCGTCGATCCGGACTCGGTCCGGACGCTAATCGGGGTTCCGCTGGAAGACACGTGCCGCCTGCTGCTCAGTACCGACGTCGCAGTGGATGCAGCTCGGCTCTACCGTGAGCTCTATCCCGAACTTGGCGTGCCGCAAACTGTGCTGCTGCCAGGTGCCACCGATGCCATTGCGGCGGTTCGGGCGCACGGGGGGCGCGCCGTCGTGGTGAGTGCCAAGGCGGAGCATCTGATTCACGCTTCCCTCGAGCACGTCGGCCTGGCCGTGGATGCTGTTGTGGGTGAGCGGTACGGATCAGCCAAGGGAGAGGCGTTGCGCGAGCTCGGCGCCGGAGTTCACGTCGGCGATCATCCGGGTGACATGGTCGGTGCCAGGGTGGCGGGTGCCTGTGCCGTCGGCGTGACAACCGGATCCCACGAAGCTGCTGCGCTGCATCAAGCGGGCGCCCACGCCGTGCTGAGTGACCTGCAGCACTTCCCGCCCTGGCTCGACGAGTATGTGCTGAGCGCACGGCTGGTGAAGCTGGAGCAATCGCTCCGCGAGCTCGGATCGGTTGTGGTGGCCTTCTCCGGTGGTGCCGATTCCGCCTTTTTGCTGGCGGCGGCGGTGCGCGCGCTTGGCGCAGAGCAGGTGCTGGCGGCGACGGCGGTCTCGCCATCGCTGCCGCGCCGCGAGCTCGTCGCGGCTCGCGAGTTCGCGCAAGACCTGGGTGTTCGCCATCGTCGCCCGCGTACCGATGAGATGTCGCGCGAGGGTTACCGTGCCAACGCCGGCGACCGGTGCTATTTCTGCAAGGCAGAGCTTCTCGACGTGCTCGGACCGCTGGCCGAGCAGGAGGGCTACGCGCACGTTGCGACGGGCACGAACGCCGACGATGCCGTGGCCGGGTTCCGTCCAGGCATCCGGGCGGCGGCGGAGCGGGGTGCCGCGGCGCCGCTACGAGACGCCGGGTTGACCAAGGCCCAGATTCGCGAGGTGTCGCGCCGCTGGGGCCTGTCGACTTGGGACAAGCCGGCTGCGGCCTGCCTGTCCAGCCGGGTGGCGTACGGGCTGGAGATCACGCCGGCCCGGCTCGGGCGAATCGATCGCGCCGAAGCTGCGCTGCGCGCCAAGCTCGACGAGGCCGGCGTGCCGGTCCGCAACCTTAGGGTCCGCGACATCGGCGATCTGGCCCGGATCGAGGTGGACGCCTCGCTAGTGGAGCGAGTCGCGGGGACGGCCGTTGCACTGGAAGCGGTACGCGCTGCCGGATTCGACTCGGTCGAGGTTGACCGGCGCGGATTCCGCTCCGGCTCGATGAACGAGCTGCTACCGGAGCCATCCCGCTACCGCTAGCGCCCCCACACCGCGTCGATCATGCAAGAGCCGGGCGACACGCCGTCATTTCAGCCTGCTCGGTAACCGGCTGCCACAAAACATCGGCGTGTCGCCCGGCTCTTGCATGATCAACGCTATCGGGGGGGAACGGGAAGGCCCGCGGTGATTGCAGCGAGCCGGACGCATGAGACGAACAGCGCCTGCCGGGCGTCCTCCGGTAGCCAGTTCAGGTGCCCGTGTGCTTCCAGGCTCGCGAACCCGTGCAGCGAGGCCCAGCAATGAAGCATAGCTTGGAAGGTCTCCGGCCGCGGCTCAGGTTCGTCCGGATGGGCCTGCCTCTCCGCCTCCATACAGTCCAGAATCGCCTTGTCCACATCGCCGAGTAGCGGCTTGGCCAGTTCGCCACGCTCAGCTGCATCAAAGAAGATCGCCTTGAGCTGTGACATGGCGCGGATGGCCGCCTCGGTCGTTGGGCCGTCTTCGGGAGCGGCGTACCCGGGCACCGGCATACCGAAGATCAGCGTGAATCGCACCGGCTCGCGTTTCGCCCAGGATCGGTAGGCATCGGCAACCGCGAGGAACCGTCCCCAGACGTCGTCGGCCGGGACCCGTTCACGGGCCGCTGCGACAATGGCGCCCAGCTCGTCGTATGTGTCAGCGATCAGGGCGGTGAGCAGTTCGTCGCGATCGGCGAAGTAGCGGTAAAGGGCTGGGGCGGTCATACCCATCTCGCGGGCGATGTCGGAGAACCGCAGGTCGGTAGTGCCTTGCTCGGTCATGAGCCGGGTTGCGGTCTCCTTGATCTCATCAATGGTGGCGGCCCGTGCGCGCTCGCGGCGCGACAGCGGTGGGCCGTCAGTCGCCCGCTGGTTTGGAAGATGCGTCGTCACGAGCGCGATGCCTCCTAGTGAACGTGTAGTTAAGCATCGTCACAGACGTTAAAGGTCTTGACAAGCGTACCGGTCATGGTGTTGTGTTACGAAGCATAACGCCAATGAGGGCTCATTACCAACGTCACGACCCGTTGCAGGGGGAAGCACATCATGACCACTCCGACAATCACGACGGACGACACCGCGCCCGCCGTGCCTCGACCGGGTCCACTCGGCCGGTTGGGGGGCGTCGCATTCCGGAACCGCGGCCGCGTCGTACTGGCCTGGCTCGCCGTGATCGCCGCTGCCGTGGGGCTGTCCTCAGCCTTCGCCGGCGAGTTCGCCGCCGACTACTCCGCCCCCGGATCGGACTCACTGCAGGCCCAGGACTTGCTTGAAGCCGAGTTCCCCGCTCAGGCGGGGGATTCCATCGACGTCGTAGTCCGGGCCGAGAGCGGAGTCGACGATCCGGCCGTTCAGGCGGCGGTCGCCGACCTGTTCGCCGAGCTGTCGTCCATGCCGCATGTGGCCGGCATCGAAGATCCGTACACCACTCCCGGTGGAATCGCACCCGACGGCATGACCCTGCTCGGCAGCGTCGTTCTCGACATGACGAACCCGGTCGACATGCCCATCGAGGACACCGAGCGCCTGCTGGCCGCGGCCGACGCGGCGGAGCGTCCCGGCCTCGACGTCGCGCTCGGTGGTTTCGCCATCCAGTTGGCCGAGGAGGGTGAGGTCGGGTCAGAGACGATCGCGCTGGTGGCTGCGGGAATCATCCTGCTGCTGACGTTCGGCTCGGTGGTGGCGGCGGGCCTGCCCCTGCTGGTGGCCATGGCCGGCCTCGGGGTCAGCGCGATGCTGACTGGGCTCATCGCGGCAGTCATCGATGTGCCCGACTGGACGACCGCTCTGGCAACGATGCTGGGCATCGCACTCGGCATCGACTACACGCTGCTGATGGTGACGCGGTTCCGCGAGTGGCGGGCGGTCGGCCTCAACCCCGAGGCCGCGACGGTCGCAACCCTCGACACCGCCGGTCGCGCGGTGATGGTGGCCGGCAGCACCGTCGTAGTGAGCATGCTCGGCCTGTTCGCGATGGGCCTTTCGTTCATGCGAGGCGCCGCGGTGGTCACCATCGCCGCCGTGCTGATCGTGATGGCGGCGGCGGCGACACTGTTCCCCGCCCTGCTGGGATACCTGGGCGCTCGCATCGACCGGCTACGGCTACCGCTGGGCCGCCGCCGAACCGTCCGCATCGCCGAGGGCGGGCACCTCGAACCCGCACGTGCCTGGGTGTGGTGGAGCCGGCTTGTCGACCGGCACAGCATCATCGCCAGTGTCGTCGGGATCGGTCTGTTGCTGGCCCTCGCGGCCCCGTTCCTTGGGGCCCGCTTCGGGTTCCCTGATGCCGGCAACAACGTCGAGGAGACTTCGACCCGGCAGGCGTACGACATGATCACCGAGGGCTTCGGGGCCGGCTCCAACGGCCCACTCGTGTTGGCCGCCGATCTGTCGAGGGCCGAGGATCCGTCGGTTGCGGAGCAGGTTGCGGCCGCGGTCGCGGAGGCGCCCGGGGTCGCCACCGTGCTGCCTCCCGTACCCAGCCCAGCGGGGACGGCGGCCCTCATCACCGTCATTCCCGTCAACGGCCCCCAGCATGCCGACACCGAGGACCTCGTACACGAGCTGCGCGACGAGGTGCTCCCGGCCGTGACGGCCGGCACGGGTGCCGACATCCACGTCGGCGGGGTCGTGGCGATGGGCATCGACAGCAACTCCAACACGGTCGAGCGGCTGCCGTTCCTGATCGGCGGCGTGGTGGCGCTCTCGATGTTGTTGTTGCTGCTCTCGTTCAGGAGCATTGCCATACCGGTGACGGCGGCGGTGATGAACCTGCTGTCGGTCGCGGCCGCCTACGGGGTGATCGCCCTGGTGCTTGAGGGCGGCTGGCTCGGGCAGCTGATCGGCATCGACACGGCCACTCCGATGCCGGCGTTCATTCCAGTGCTTGTATTCGCGGTCCTGTTCGGCCTGTCGATGGACTACGAGGTGTTCCTGATCAGCCGGATGCGGGAGTCGTGGGTGCGTACCGGCGACAACAGCCGGGCGATCGTTGACGGGCTCGCCGGAACCGGGAGGGTCATCACTGCCGCGGCCGCGATCATGATCGTGGTGTTCGCCGCCTTCATCCCGAGTGACGAGGTCTTCATCAAGGTCATCGGTGTCGGCATGGCCGCGGCGATCCTGATCGACGCGACAGTGGTCCGGATGCTGCTGGTGCCCGCGATCATGCATTGGCTGGGCAAGGCGAACTGGTGGCTGCCGAAGGCTCTTGACCGCCGGATGCCTCAGCTCTACGTCGAGGGTCGCCCGGAGGTCTTCCTGGACTCGGCCGCTCCGCCGGAGGCCGGCCGCGAAAAGGTCGGCGCTCTGGCTTAGCCCCATTCGCCCCTTGATCGAACGTCAGCGGACGAGGTCGTCGAACAGGCGGGACAGCTCGGCCTCCGGCTTCTCGGTCAGGCCGCTGTGAACGGGGCCCGGCTGGACGATGGTGCTGCGCGGTGCGGTCAGCCACCTGAAACGTTCCCCACGGGTGCCCGCCGAGACGGGCCCGGTCGTGCCGGCACAAATCGCCTTGATCGCGTCGACCGCCGCGGCTACCGCTTCGATATCGGCCGACGGGTCGAGGGCGAGCAAGCGAGCCTCGTTCACGTGGACTCCGGCCCCGAGGTAGTCCGCCGCCTGGCAGTACACGATGATGCCGACGTTGAGGCACTCGCCGCGTTCGATTCTGGGGACCGCGCGGACCAGTGCGTACTCGAAAACCTTCACGCGACCGCCCTCGGTAACCAGGCGCGCGACTCCGCCGCCCGGGCTGCCAGGTACTCGACGTAGAGCGGCCGGTCGTCTGCCGGCAGCCAGTCCTCCGGCACCAACGCGACCACCTCGGCCAGCAGGTCCACGGTGACGAGCGGTGACAGTTCGGCGTCGGCGACTCCGAGACCGGTCACGAACGGCGCGAGCGCGTGGTCCTCGAGGGGATAGGGGCGCTTGGCGAACTCCTCCGGTCCCGGCCAGGTGTGCTGGAACAGCAACGCCGCGCCGTGGTCGATGGCCCACAGCTCGTGATGCCACACCAGCAGGTTCGGGTTGCGCCAGGAGCGATCCACGTTCACCGTGAGGGCGTCCAGCCAAAGGATCATCGCCGCGACGGCCGGGTCTGGCTGCCATGCGATGCCGTCGTAGCCAAGGGCACGAGGCAGAAAGTCAACTCCGAGATTGGTCCCCTCACTGGCCAGCAACAGTTCCTGGACTTCCGGATCGGGCTCGAGCCGACCTATCGCCTCGTCAAGTTCGACGAGTACCAGGTCGGGGACGCGGATCTCGAGCCGCCGGGCGAGCTCCCCGACGATGATCTCGGCGATCAGCGCCTTGACGCCCTGGCCGGCACCGCGGAACTTGACGACGTAGGTGCCCAGATCGTCGGTTTCCACCAAGCCCGGCAGGGATCCACCTTCGCGTAACGGCTCGACAAACCTCATTGCCCGGACGGTAGGCAGCGAGGCAACATCGACCTGGCCCATGAAATCAGACGGTACGGCACTACCCTGGTGTCCGTCGCGTCCGATCGGGCGCACGGCAAAGTCACCGACTACGAACGAGGTCTTCCGTGCCTACCGGCAAGGTGAAGTGGTACGACACCGAGAAGGGCTTCGGCTTTCTCTCCAGGGACGAGGGCGGCGATGTCTTCGTCCACTCCTCCGCGCTGCCTTCGGGAGTGCCCTCGCTTAAACCCGGCCAACGGGTCGAGTTCGGCGTGGCCGAAGGCAAGCGTGGCGAGCAGGCCTTGTCGGTGCGAGTGTTGGACCCGCTCCCATCGGTCGCGGCGGCGCAGCGCAAGAAGCCCGACGACATGGTCACGATCATCGAGGATCTGATCAAGTTGCTCGACGGGCTGTCGAACACCTACCGGCGGGGCAGGCACCCCGATCGCAGGTCTGCGACCAAGGTGGCGTCGGTGCTGCGCGCGGTCGCTGACGACCTCGAGCTCTAACCCGTCTGCAGCCGGCGGCGAATGGGCTTGACCTGCTGGGCGAGGATCAATCCGGTCAGCAGCAAGGCAGCGGCCAGGCCGAAGCCCAGGCTTGGAATCAGTGGCAGGGCAATGCCCAGGAAGCCGCCGACAACCCAGGCGAGCTGAAGCAGCGTCTCCGACCGGGCGAATGTGCTGGTACGGACCTGGTCCGGTACATCCCGCTGGATCACCGCGTCCAGCGACAACCGGCCGAGCTGCTGGCTGAA
>DASTNZ010000078.1:0-10452 GCA_035762665.1 Jiangellaceae bacterium
TGACGATGTCGACGATCGAGTCGATGGTCTGCGCCAACTCGGCACGCGTTTCTTCGATCTCACGTTGGATCATCGCCGGGTCGTGCGGCATCGCGGCCCTCCGCTCTCCTCGTACTCGTGGTACTCGGTACTCGTGCCCACTCGTGCCCGTAGCCTCGTGCCCGCAACGCCGCCAAGCGCTGCGACTTGGACTCCCCCACCTGGGCTCCCCCGGCGGAGGAACGCCTGCGACGATCGTGCCAGACTTCCTTCACCCCGTCCGCGTTCTCGTGGCTACCACGAAGGTTGGCTCTGGCACACGTTCCATGATTGATCAAGCTTGACGATTTGATCAAATCTAGCCAATCACGTGATCACTGGCTGGGGTCGACCAAGTCTTGATCCTTCACGGAATTTGAGCCAGAGCCCGAAGGGCCACCGGTGTAGGGTCTCGCCGCTCGTGACATGTCGATCTTGCGTGACCTGGGCGTTCTTGGCTGTCTCACGACCTTGTCACCCATGATCAGTCTCAAATCCGTGGCATTTCCTCGCGAGGGCGAGGTCGAGATCAGGCTGCTTGGCCGAGTCGGCCGAGTACACCACGCTGAGCCCCGAGCACGAGGGCTACCGGCGAGCCCGGATCGCGCACCGATGAGTTCCCCGCGCCGCGCTGGTCTATACGCCGGACACCCACGAACGGAAGGCTGAGCCATGCGGAAACTGATCTACGGCATGAACCTGACCCTGGACGGCTACATCGCCGCGGCCGGCGACGACCTCGGCTGGAGCGGACCGCCGAGCGACGAGCTGTTCCAGTGGTGGCTCGACCACGAGCAGGCGAGCGGCCTGTCGCTGTATGGGCGCAAGCTGTGGGAGACGATGAGCTCCTACTGGCCGACCGGCGACCAGCAGCCCAACGCCACCCCGGCGGAGATCGAGTTCGCGCGGAACTGGCGGGACACGCCGAAGGTGGTGTTCTCCTCGACGATCGACAAGGTCGACTGGAACACCCGCCTGGTCCCCGGCGACGCGGTCGCCGAGATCACCCGGCTCAAGGCCGAGGACGGCGGCCCGATGGGCATCGGCGGCGCAACGCTCGCCGGGGCTGCCATGCGGGCCGGGCTGATCGACGAGTACGCCCTGGCCACCTACCCGGTCCTGGTGGGCGGCGGCACGCCGTTCTTCACGGCGCTGGACAGCTGGGTGAACCTGAACCTCGTGGAGACGCGGACGTTTCCCGGCGGCGTGGTGCTGACCCGATACGAGACGAGGCGATGAGCACGGGCCCAATGCTCGGCTCGTGAGGCCAGGTCGAAATCCTTCCTGGCCTGCTCACCGTGACCCTCGGCTATGAGGGAACCTTCCCCCGGCCCCTTCCTTGCGTTCCGAGCGAGCTGTTGACCGACTCGCTGGAGATGAGGACGACGGCGTCGTTGATCGTGACGATGTTCTTCGGGCATAAGAAGCCCCGCCGGCAACGGCGGCGGGGCGGTGGTGTTCGCGTTGTCGCGTTGGTGTTCAGCTGGTCGGGGTGCTCATTCCGCGGTGACTTCGGTGACGGCGGCCCGTGCGCTGGACTCGTCGACGATGGGGACATGTGATCACAGTGTCGGGGGCAGGTCCAGCCATGGTTTGTCGGTGGCGTCGAATCCGGTGAGCTCGGCAATCTTCCCGTCGACGATGTGCAGGACCGCGATGTTCAATAACCGGTACTCCGGGTCGTCGGGGGTGCGGAGGTACAGCACGGCGGCAGGCATGCGGTTGACCGTCGTGGCGATACAGCGCCAGTCGTCGTAGCCGCGCTGGAAGAGCCCACCGGAGACCCAGCCGTCCACCGCGTCCTTGGCCGTCATGATCAAGGTGCCCGGCTCGGGCAGCATCGCGAAGCGCAGGTCGTCGCGCAGCAGGGACATCAGCCCGTCGAGGTCGTTGCGCTCATGGGCGTCGATGTACGACTTCACCACGCCGCGCTCGTCATTCGACAGCTCGTGGGTGGCGGGGCTCCGCCAGTCGAGGCGGCGGCCGGGCAGCTGCTCGCGCATCGTCACGCGCGCCCGCTGCAGTGCGCTGGTCACCGATGCGACGGTCAGCTCGAGGGCGTCGGCGGCCTTCGACGCCGGCCAGCCGAGGACGTCGCGCAGGATGAACACCGCCCGCTGCCGCGGCGGCAGGTGCTGGACGGCGACGATGAACGCCAGCTCGATCGTCTCCCGCGCCACCACCGATTCCTGCGGGTCCTCGGGGAGCATCCGGTCGGGGTACGGCTGCAGGTACAGCACCTCGGAGCCGGAGTCCGACAGCTCGGACGGTACGGGTGTGCGGTCGTTGCGCTTCTCCAGGAAGTCGAGGCAGACGTTCGTCGCGATCCGGTACAGCCAGGTCCGCAGCGCAGCGTGGCCCTTGAACGACTCCCGCTTGTTCCACGCTCGCAGGAACGTCTCCTGCGTCATGTCCTGGGCGTCCTCGTAGTTCGCGAGCATCCGGTAGCAGTGCACCTGCAGCTCACGCCGGTGGCGCTCCGTGATGAGCGCGAACCGCGCCGTATCGCCTGAGCGGACCGCCGCGATGAACGTGGCCTCGTCGGCGCCCAGCGGTCTAGCGTCGGTCATGGTCATCAATCCTTCCACCGGTGCGAGGGGGCTACCAGAACTGACGACGTGGCGGAGGATTTCTGATCGGTGAAGCCGCTGACACTGGGCCGTTCGTCAGGGCGGATGGGTCGGGTCGATCCAGGGGAGGTGCTCCAAGTCAGGCACACCCTCGATGTCGAGGTGGGGCCGCCGTAGTACCCGGTGAACACCTCGTCCAGCGCCCACATCAGCATCACCGGGCCAGAGGCTTATGCCTTTCCACCACGCCATCGTCACCGGGCTAGCAACTTCACGCGGCCAGCAGAAACACCCAAACGAGGTGGGGCCAAATCAGAGCGCCGCACTTCGCAGCGACCGGCGAATGGGCCAAATCAAGATGCCGCCCGACCCCGCAACCCAGACACCGGGGCCACTTCAGAATGCCGAACCGGGGCCACTTCAACTTGCCGAAATCAGCAACAGTTCAACCTCGACGCCGTGTTCGGTGGCTGACCGCACGGCGGCGAGCAGGCTGTCCCGCTTGCCGTTGTGCCGGTAGTGACGGGACCCGGCGAGTAGGGCGACCAGGGCGCCGCACTGGTCCGGCGACAGTCCGAGCCGCGTGAGCACTGGGTGCGCCGGGCGGCCCATTCCCACCAGCCGACGTAGGTCGCGCCGAACAGGTCGGCCAGCCGATCGACGGCGGCCACGGTGACGGCCCTGTCGGGACCGAACCCAACCAGAAGATCGACGAACGCGTCGAACCATGGCTCGCGGTGGTGCAACGGCGCTGCCGCCGCTTGCTCGGCAGGGCCGGCGAGAAGTGGCGGTGGCTGGTGCCGTCCGACCTGGCGGAGGATGCGCGGTTCCACCGCTGCGTCGTAGCTCGGACCCTGTGGCTCGTGCCCGAACGCGGTCGCGAGATCGGCCGCCGTGGAACCGACGGGCCGAACTCCGAGCGGCAGGACCTCTCGCGCCCGGCCGCGGATCGAGGCCGCGTTGGTGAGCAGTTGCTGCGCCCGCACTTCGTCGAAGACATGTTTCTGCGCGGAGCTCATCAGGTAGGCCCACGGGCGTGCGGCGGCCACAACGTTGTCGCTGCGCTGATGCAGGATCAGCAGGCCGCCAACTGCACGTCGTCCACCAAGCCCGCGGTCCATCGCGACCCCCGTCACAGCGGCAACATGCGCGGCGTTGCGCACCGCTCGCCGCCGGATCTCCGCCAACAGTCGCGGCCAGCGGAAGTATCCCAGGAGTCGTCGCGGCTGACGATGCGGAGCGCCTGCCGGAGCCCCTCGTCACCATTCAGGCCGGAGTCACCGTGCGGCTGGTCGGATCCTTCATCGCCAGCCGCCGAGCATTCCGCAGCAGCGGCGTGAACCAGGCGCTTGTGATTGTTGACATTGTGCGGGCACGCCAAGGCAGGCAAGCTGAACCTCCAATTCACTGGGCTGGTTCGGAAGGTGGGGTGACGGAAAGGAGTCCAGCCGGTCCCGTCACCGCACCTGTCTGTACAGGGGCGGACTACCCTGTCCCGCTGATGGCAGCCGATTGCACAGTTGAGGGGAGGCGGTCTACCGCCGGTGGCGGTCTGGTCTCAGTCTGGTCTCATTCACGCCGGTACAGCGACGTCCGCCGAGCACGACGAGCGGCAGTTGACGCAGGCCACAGACGCCGATGACCCGTGGCGAACAGGGTCAACAGACCTCGAAAGCGTGTGTGGGGGCAACTCCACCGTGGGTTCGAATCCCACCGCCACCGCCTTTGTGATGTCTCAAGACATCCCGGACGGCCGAACCCAATAGTGGTGGGTTCGGCCGTCTGTGGTTTCAGCGGCGGGTGGGTCCGGGGGGCCGTCCGGTGCCTTGGTAGCGCTTGGTGGGGTCGAGGACGAGTTCGCGGAGGAGTTCTGCGGTGGCGGCGTTGATGATCCTGATGTCGCGGTCCTGGACCAAGACGATCACGTGGGTTCGGGCGTGGGTTCGGCCGATGCCGATGGAGTAGAGCCGGCCGCCGTAGCGCAGGGTGATCTTGCCGGCTGTGTCGACGCGGTCGCGGCGGACGCGGTGGTGAGTGTCGTGCTCGCGTGAGCTTGACCCCGTAGCCCGGACACCTGACGTGAGGTGGCTTCGGCCACCAGGAAGGATGTCCAGGTGCCTGCACCACACCCACCAGAGTTCCGCCGGCGGGCGGTTGAGTTGGCCCGCTTGGGGGATAAACCGGTCGCCGCACTGGCGAAGGATCTTGGTATCAGTGAGTCGTGTCTGCGGAACTGGATGGCCCAGGCCGACGCCGATGAGAATGGCAGCTGGACTCGGTTGACCAGCGCGGAGAAGAAAGAGTTGGCCGAGCTGCGTCGAAAGAATCGGCAGCTTGGGCTGGAGAACGAGATTCTGAAGCGGGCGGCGGCCTATTTCGCGCGGGAGAATGTCCTCCCAAAGTAACGTTCCGGCTGGTCCATGAGCTTGCCGCGGAGGGTGTCGATGTCGCGGTGGCCTGCCGGGTGCTGAATGTGTCGCGTTCGGGCTACTACGAATGGCGGTCGCGGCCGAAATCGGCGCGGGCTGAGGAGAATGAGTTGCTGGTCAAACACATCCGGGCGATTCACGCCGACTCGCGAGGCAGCTACGGCTGGCCGCGGGTGACCGCCGAGCTGCGGCTGGGGCTGGGCCTGCCGGTGAACCACAAGCGGGTCGCCCGGCTGATGCGCGAGGCCGGTCTGCAGGGCCTGTACCGGCGGCGACGCCGCGGCACCACGCTGCGGGATCCCGCGGCCGAGCCTGCGACCGACCTGGTCAACCGCCAGTTCACCGTCGATGCACCGAACCAGCTGTGGATCACTGACATCACCGAGCACCCGACCGAGCAGGGCAAGGTGTATTGCGCGGCGGTGATGGACGCCTACTCCCGGCTGATCGTGGGATGGTCGATCGCCGAGCACATGCGCACCGAGCTGGTCACCGACGCGCTCGGCATGGCCATCCTGCGCCGCCAACCGGAATCGGAGACGATTGTGCACTCGGATCACGGTTCGCAATACACGAGTTGGGCTCGGGCAGCGTCTCCGTAATGCCGGTCTGCTCGCCTCAATGGGCACCGTCGGCGATTGTTACGACAATGCGATGATGGAGTCTTTCTGGGGCACCATGCAACTCGAACTATTAGACACCAGAACATGGAAAACACGAGAAGAGCTTGCCACCGCTATCTTCGAATGGATGGAATGCTGGTACAATCCGAAACGACGACATTCCAGCATCGGAATGCACAGCCCGGTCACGTTTGAGGACCGTCAACGACCGCCAGACCAGACCGGCTGACCCCACACCCGATGTGTCCGGCGAACGGGGTCAAGCTCACAGCGCCTGTAGTTCGGTGATCGAGCGTGGCTGGTCGGGTTGAGCGCGGAGCCATTTGAGCAGGGTTTGCTGGAACCGTTCGACCTTGCCCATGGGTCTGTGGGTGCGCGGGGGCGCCGTTGTTCTGGGTGATGCCGAGGCGTTGGAGTTCTGTTTCCAGGCCGGTGCGGCCGCCGCGATGGCCGCGCCCGGCGAACCGGACGGTGTAGACCATGCCGTTGAGTTCCTAAGGGATGTCAAGCGGCCCCGGCTGGCCTAGCGTGGTGTCGAGACGGGCCGGTCGATGGGGCGCCTTGCGACTCCTTGCTTCGCCGGCCCGTCGTTGTTGTCGTGCGTGTTCGACGGACGTGGTCGGGAATCGTGTAGCGCTTGGTGATGAGCTCTCGGGCTTCAACTTTCGTGATCTTGCGTCCGTCGAGGTCGCGAAGCTCGTAAGGGGTCTGGTTCCGCCAGCAGGCGACGACTCGGGTCAAGAGCGTGGTGGCGATGTGACAGAGCGCGGAGTTGTGGTGTTTCCCTGCTTCGACCATCAGGCGGTGGTACTTGGCCGCCAAGGTGGGGTCGAGGCGACGAGCCTGGTTCGCGCTCATGAACAGGGCTTCGCGTAGCAGCGCGTCGCCGCGCTTGGTCGGGCTGCCGTGCCGTCCCGAGACCCCAGATGCGTCCAGGGAGGGGACCAGGCCACTGAACGAGCGGGCGGCGGCCAAGGAGGAGAATCGACTGGCGTCGCCGAGCCTGCCCAAGATGACCGCGCCGGTGACCGCGCCGATGCCGGGTGCTGAGGTGATGATGCCGTGCGGGTCGCGTTCGCGGACCAGCACGGCGATGCGTTCATCGAGCTCCTTGATCTCCTCGGTCAGCTTTAACGCCAGGCGTGCTTCGACGGCGATGTCGTCGGCCAGGTCGGCGAATGGCAGATCGTCGTCTTCCCAAAGCTCGAGGGTGGCACGGGCTGCAGCCAGAAGTGTGTCTGCGTCCGGTTCACCCCAGGCGCCGCGGGAGTGGCGATGGATGAACCGGGACAGCCTGGCCCGGCCGATCCGCTTGAGCGTGTGCGGATCGGCATAGCCGGCTGCGAGGAACTGCAGTGGTGTCTTGTTCGCTAGATCACCGCGCAGGGCTGCGTGCCAGCCTGGGCCGAGGATCTCGAGCAGCGCATCGAGCCGGGCCAGGCTGGTGGTGCGTCGCTTCACCAGCGTGGAGTGCATCTTTGTGGCGCGTCGCAGCGGGTCACCGGGGCCCAAGCCTCGTTCAGCGTGGAGTCCCTCGGGGTGCAGCAGCGGAAGCCTGGCCAGCAGTACCGAGTCCAACCGGTCGCTCTTGGTGTGCTTGGCGTAGTAGGCCCGCAGATCAGCTGACCTCTCGGCGGAGACCAGCACCACGCTGGCGCCTTTGCGGCGCAACCACGCGGCCAACGGCACCCAGGCGTTGCGGGTCGGTTCCATCACCACGGTGAGGTCATCGGGCAGGTGACCGTGCGGCAGCCGTCCCCACAGTGCCTCGAGGTCGGCTGCGGTGGTTCGGAACCGGTGCCCGGACCAGATCAGCTGCCCGCGTTCGTCTGCCAAGCTGGCCTGATGTGGTGCGCGGACGGCGATGTCGATGCCCAGTCGAAGGATCACGGTGTGGACTCCCTTGCTTGCGTTGTCGGTCACGCCGGCAGCCGGACCCGCCGTGACGAGGTCGATCCGCACCAGACATTCGCTAACAGGGATCCCCGACCCGTGTCTGCACGGGTGGGGTCGCCAGGTTCCTAACAGGGCATCTCGAGCCTCCGGCAGTGGCCCCGCCCGCCAGCATGGTCAACAGGCAAGGAGTCGCAGCGCGCTCCACTCGGTCAAGCAACGATGACGGGCGGGTGCCGGACGACATCGATCTTCACCGCTGGCCGACAGATCAGCTCGGATGCCGCGCCACCAAGATTGAATGTCGGTCAACGTCGCAGCTGGCGGGCCATAGGCCGCTACCGTGGCCCGGAACGTGGTCAGCACGATCGGTGCGGTGATCCGGTGGTGGGCGGTGACCGACAGTGCGTAGCGGGTGCAGTCATCGATCCAGGTGATGATCTCGACATCGGCGCCGGGGCTGCCGTCGGGGCGGGTGAGTCGGTAATGGATGAAATCCGATTGCCAGCACTCGTTGGGCAAGTCGGCTTGGAACCGGATGTAGGAGCTTTTCGGGCGCTTGTGCGTCCCGGTGTGACCAGGCCGGCCTTGGTCAGGTAGCGGGACACGCTCGCCCGGGACACGCAGATGCCGTGATGCTGGGCCAGGTGCCAGCAGATGGTGTCCGGGCCGGCGTCCAGGCCCTGGTCGGCCAACTCCTTACGCAGCCGAATGATCAGCTCGACCGTCGCCGGCCGGATCGCGGTCGGTGCGCTGTGCGGACGCCGCGAACGCGACTCGAACGCCGCCTCGCCCTCCGCGCGGTAGCGGGACATCAACTTGCTCACCCAGCCCTTGGACACCCCGTATCCGGACGCCACCTCAGACTGGGACTGACCAGACAACACAGCCGTGATCACGAGTTTGGCCTTCGACATACCCGGACCGTGACGCCCGCACCGAGTTGCCTATGTCCCGACACACCAGTTTCCGATGACTTGAGACATGGGTTTCCTATGCCCTGAACCAGCACACCACCGCCACCGCCATTATGACCAGCAGCTTTGCCGTGCTGAAGAGATCTTCCCCGAGCCGCCGAGCAGCCCTTGGAAGAGCCTCTGGTCTCAGTTCTTGGTCTCATTACGCATCTCCTCGCGGTTCAGTGTCGGGTACGGACAGTGCCGTGTGCAGGTCGGCGAGCGCCGACTCCAGCTCGGTCATGTCGATCTCGTCGTTGCCGCCGTCAGTGAGGAGCTGGTCCTCGACCAGCGGCAGGATCGCGGCTAGGGAGTTCCGCCGGACGGTGACTGTCTCGGCAGCGGTGCCTTCCGTTCGAGCTGCCCAGATCATGTTGTCGACCTGGCTGGCGACTTCGGTGCGGATCTGGTCGGTCATGTGTTGGTAGCGGGTGGCCATGCTGGTGGTCGACCAACCCATCAGCGACATCTCGGTCCGTTCGGGCTGGCCGAGGAGGAGCAGCATGGGGGCTGCGGTGTGCCTGGCGTCGTGCAGACGGGCCTCCCGGAGGCCGGCGGCCCTGATCCGGTCTTCCCACTGCTTGTAGTCGGTCATAGGGTTGAGCGCCCTACCGGTCGGTGTTGCGAACACCCATCCCTCCTCATGCCACAGCTGACGCCGTCGCGTACCCGGCAGTTCACCGTCGCAGCCCTCGGGTCTCCGCGTCAGCCCGAACCCTACGAAGTGTGATGCCATCCATTCGCTGCGGCGGCGGTCATCGCGACCATCAGGTTGACCGCCAAGCCGTTCGACAGCCCCAGATCTACGCACAGCGATCGCCAGGTGCCGAACGAGATGGCATGCGCGACCGCCGCCTGCACGGTCCTACGACGCCGCCCGGGCAGCGCTCGCGTCAGCCCGCCATTCGCGTTCCCGCGCAAGCCGGGCCTGTTTGACCCGGGCAGGCACGACGGCCGCGTCCCACGGGACCGAGGTGAGCATCGGCTCACAGTCGCGGAAGTAGCGGTAGATGTCGGTCAGGCCGGTATGCAGCACGGCGAAGGGGTCGTCGTGGGTGTCCCACGCGTCCGGGTCTGGCAGCAGTTGACGGGAGAGCCACTGGCCCGAGCAGGCCAGGAACAGGGACTCGGCGTCGGGGAAGTGCCGGTACACCGTGGCCCGGGTGACGCCGGCCCAGCACGTCGGCCGAGCGGACCTGCTCGGCGGGCTTGCCAACCGATGTGTGAAGAACACCCTCAGGTCGTACGCGGCGGCAAGCACCGTGTTCGGTCGACACCGGCCGTCAAGGAACTCCAGATAGCCATCGACCAGCGGCATCCCCAGCCGCACCACCGGCTCACCGCAAGGTCCTCGGGAGCGGATCAGACACAGGTCAGGCACGGACACCTCGAGGCCTCCAGCTCCGTCGACGGGCACCCACAACAACTGGTCGAAATGTGCTGGAAGATCACGTGCATAACAAGCATGGGCGTGCGCTCCGCGGGTGGCGATGGCGGTATCGGCTCGGTCGCGCCCGGC
This sequence comes from Jiangellaceae bacterium, assembly GCA_035762665.1. Lineage (GTDB taxonomy): Bacteria > Actinomycetota > Actinomycetes > Jiangellales > Jiangellaceae > JASLBX01. The sequence goes on from DASTNZ010000078.1 coordinate 10,009, forward strand.
TCTGGGGTGGAAGGCTGCAAGCAGGGTCACGACGGTGCGCCGTCAACGGCCTCGGTCCGGATCGAGCGACCAACTGCAGGAAGGGCAGTGGGGTGGAGTACATCCGGCTGGGCCGCACGGGCCTGAAAGTGAGCCGGATCGGGTTGGGCTGCATGAGCTACGGCAACCCCGCCGCCGGCATGCACCAGTGGACCCTGGACGAAGAACGCCGCGGCCCCCTTCTACCGGCAGGCCGTCGAACTGGGCGTGACGTTCTGGGACACCGCGAACGTCTACCAGGGCGGCACCTCGGAGGAGTTCGTCGGGCGGGCGATCACCAGGTTCGCCCGCCGCGAGGACATCGTGCTGGCCACCAAAGTGAGCGGGAGGATGCACGACGGGCCCGGCGGAAGTGGCCTGTCCCGCAAGGCCATCCTCGAACAGGTAGACGCCTCCCTGCGGCGG
>DASTNZ010000079.1:0-33563 GCA_035762665.1 Jiangellaceae bacterium
ACCGTCATCGGGTGGGTCTTCGCGGGCCTCGCGGAGCTCGGACTCGTCCTGGGCCGGCGCGCGGCGTGGACACTCGTGTCGGACTCCGTGCGCGTCCGGATATCGGAGCTCCGCTGGTTCGCCCGCTGGCCGGCTGCGGTCCTCACGGGGCGTTTCGGCCGCCACGAGGGCCGTTTCGACCCGGGCCAGCGGATCGCGAACGTCGTCATGGTCGTGCTGCTCGTGGCGCTGACGGTGAGCGGCATCGGGCTCTTCCTGGTCTCCGGCGGGCCGGCGTTCGTGTGGTTCAACCGGATCCACCGGTGGTCGACGTACCTGTTCACTCCGGTGATCGTCGGGCACGTCCTCATCGCCGCGGGTGTCCTACCCGGCTACCGCGGCGTCTGGCGGGCGATGCATCTCGGCGGACGGCTGCGTGCACGCGATGCGGAGCGGGTCTGGCCGGCCTGGTACGGGCGAATACGAGCAGGACGTGGGAACGGCGGAAGGTGACCGGGGCACCTCCCACCCGCCCGCAGCGTTCGCCCGTGGCGTACGGCCGCGGTCGGGAGGAACGTCGTCGGGTAGGACGGGTGTTGTGCAGTCATGGCCGGTCCCGGCTACCGTCGTATGACAACCGCAGACGGGCGCCGGGTGCGGGTTAGCATGCGGGTACGGGCGGATCGGGAGAGCCCCGGCACACCCAGACCGCTCGGTGAGGAGCGCCACTGATGTTCGAGAGGTTTACCGACCGCGCGAGGCGGGTCGTGGTCCTGGCTCAGGAAGAGGCCAGGATGCTCAACCACAACTACATCGGTACCGAGCACATCCTCCTGGGCCTGATCCACGAGGGCGAGGGTGTGGCGGCGAAGGCGCTCGAGAGCCTCGGCATCTCGCTGGAGGCCGTGCGTCAGCAGGTCGAGGAGATCATCGGCCAGGGGCAGCAGGCACCCAGCGGGCACATCCCGTTCACTCCGCGGGCCAAGAAGGTGCTCGAGCTGAGCCTGCGCGAAGCGCTTCAGCTGGGCCACAACTACATCGGCACCGAGCACATCCTGCTCGGCCTGATCCGCGAGGGCGAGGGCGTCGCGGCCCAGGTGCTGGTCAAGCTCGGCGCCGATCTCAACCGAGTCCGCCAGCAGGTCATCCAGCTGCTCTCGGGCTACCAGGGCGGCAAGGAGGCCGCCACCGCCGGCGCCGGCCCGCAGGGGGAGGCGCCGTCGACCTCGCTCGTCCTCGACCAGTTCGGCCGCAACCTGACCCAGGCGGCCCGCGAAGGCAAGCTCGACCCGGTCATCGGGCGCGAGAAGGAGATCGAGCGGGTCATGCAGGTGCTGTCCCGCCGCACCAAGAACAACCCCGTCCTCATCGGCGAGCCCGGCGTCGGGAAGACCGCGGTCGTCGAGGGCCTGGCCCAGAACGTCGTCAAGGGCGAGGTTCCGGAGACGCTCAAGGACCGGCAGCTCTACACCCTCGACCTCGGCGCGCTGGTCGCCGGTTCCCGCTACCGCGGCGACTTCGAGGAGCGGCTGAAGAAGGTTCTCAAGGAGATCCGTACCCGCGGCGACATCATCCTGTTCATCGACGAGATCCACACTCTGGTCGGCGCGGGTGCTGCCGAGGGCGCCATCGACGCCGCGTCGATCCTGAAGCCGATGCTGGCCCGGGGCGAGCTGCAGACGATCGGCGCCACGACGCTCGACGAGTACCGCAAGTACGTCGAGAAGGACGCCGCCCTCGAGCGGCGGTTCCAGCCCATCCAGGTCAAGGAGCCGACGCTCGCCCACACCATCGAGATCCTCAAGGGCCTGCGTGACCGCTACGAGGCGCACCACCGCGTCTCCATCACCGATGCCGCCCTGGTGGCCGCGGCCCAGCTCGCCGACCGCTACGTCTCCGACCGGTACCTTCCGGACAAGGCGATCGACCTCATCGACGAAGCCGGTTCACGGTTGCGCATCCGCCGCATGACGGCGCCACCGGACCTGCGTGAGTTCGATGAGCGGATCGCCGAGGTCCGTCGCGAGAAGGAGTCCGCGATCGACTCGCAGGACTTCGAGAAGGCCGCTTCGCTGCGCGACCGCGAGAAGCAGCTGATCGGCCAGAAGGCGGAGCGCGAGAAGCAGTGGAAGGCCGGCGACCTCGACGTCGTCGCCGAGGTGGACGACGAGTTGATCGCGGAGGTCCTGGCCACCGCGACGGGCATCCCGGTCTTCAAGCTGACCGAGGAGGAGACCTCACGGCTGCTCCACATGGAGGACGAGATCCACAAGCGGATCATCGGCCAGGAGGACGCGATCGCGGCGCTGTCCAAGTCGATCCGCCGCACCCGCGCCGGCCTGAAGGACCCCAAGCGCCCGGGCGGCTCGTTCATCTTCGCGGGCCCCTCGGGTGTCGGGAAGACCGAGCTGTCCAAGGCGTTGTCCGAGTTCCTCTTCGGCGACGAGCACGCGCTCATCCAGCTCGACATGAGCGAGTTCTCCGAGAAGCACACCGTGTCGCGGCTGTTCGGCTCCCCGCCTGGCTACGTCGGGTACGAAGAGGGCGGACAGCTCACCGAGAAGGTGCGCCGGCGTCCGTTCTCGGTCGTCCTGTTCGACGAGGTCGAGAAGGCTCACCCGGACATCTTCAACTCGCTGTTGCAGGTGCTGGAAGATGGCCGGCTCACCGACGCCCAGGGCCGGGTGGTCGACTTCAAGAACACCGTGATCATCATGACCACCAACCTTGGCACGCGCGACATCGCCAAGGGCGTCCAGCTGGGCTTCTCGTCTGCGACTGATGCCGAGGGCGACTACGACCGGATGAAGGCCAAGGTCACCGAAGAGCTCAAGCAGCACTTCCGGCCGGAGTTCCTCAACCGGGTCGATGACATCATCGTGTTCCACCAGCTGCTGCGGGAAGAGATCCTCAGGATCGTCGACCTGCGGATCGCGGAGCTCGATGAGCGGCTCAAGGACAAGGACATGGCCATCGAGCTCACCCAAGCGGCCAAGGAGCTGCTCGCCGAGCATGGCTTCGACCCCGTCCTAGGCGCTCGGCCGCTGCGGCGGACGATCCAGCGCGAGATCGAGGACACGCTGTCGGAGAAGATCTTGTTCGGCGACCTCAAGGCGGGCGAGATCGTGGTCGTGGATGTCGAGGGCGAGGGCCGCGAGAGGACGTTCAGCTTCGTCGGCAACCCGAAGTCTGAGCTGCCGGACGTGGCGCCGGTCGCCGCGGCTGCGAGCGACTCCAAGTCCGAGTAGACACCGGCAACCGCCAGCTGAGTGGGGCCCGTCCCGAGTGGGGTGGGCCCCACTTCGCATGTGAAGGGTGACGTAGCCGCGTGTCGGCGCCCGGTACGGTGAGGTGCATCGTCCACGCACCCAGGAGTCTTTCGGATGGCTGAGGTAGGTCAGGTCGCCGAGGCTGCGGCGATGGCCGCGGCAGGTTTCGAGGCTTTGGGCCGGGCAAGGCGGGCCGCGCTGCTCGACGAGCTTGCCGACGCACTGGAGGCGGACCGCTCGATCCTGGTCGAGACCGCCGACCGCGAGACGCGGCTGGGCACCACCAGGCTCAACGGCGAGCTCACCCGCACCTGCTTCCAGTTGCGCCTCTTCGGGGAGGTTCTTCGCGAGGGTTCCTACCTTGAGGCGACGATCGACCACGCCACCGATACGCCGATGGGCCCGCGCCCCGACCTCCGCCGCATCCTCGTCCCTGTCGGCCCTGTCGCCGTCTTCGGGGCAGGCAACTTCCCTCTGGCGTTCAGCGTCCCCGGCGGGGACACCGCATCGGCGCTCGCGGCCGGGTGTCCAGTCGTCGCCAAGGCGCATCCTTCGCATCTCGAGACCAGCCGGCGCGCCTTCGAGGCGATGCACGCCGTTGTTCCTGACGGTGCGCTCGGGCTGGTCGAGGGGTACGAGGCAGGCGCAGCGCTGGTCAAGCACCCCGCCATCCGGGCCGTCGGATTCACCGGATCGACTTCGGGTGGGCGTGCGCTTTTCGATATCGCGGCCGCGCGCCCCGATCCGATCCCGTTTTACGGCGAGTTAGGCAGCCTGAACCCACTGATCGTGACCTCCGGAGCGGTCGCTGATCGGGCTCGGGAGATCGCGGAGGGCTACGTAGCTTCGATGAGCCTCGGCAACGGGCAGTTCTGCACCAAACCCGGCCTGCTGTTCATGCCGGCCGGTTCGGACGGGCTGCGCTCGGCGTTGGCGACTGCGGTGTCCAAGCTGCCCGCCGGTCCGATGCTGAACGACGCGATCCGCGGTGCCTACCAAGCCGAGCTGTCGCGGCGGCGGGACGATGCCAGGCTCACGCTCGTGGCGGCCGGCGAACCAGGGGGAGCTGAGCTGGGCTCGCCTGCGCTGTATTCCGTCGAGGCGGCCGATCTCGACGGCGGGCTGCTGGAAGAATGCTTCGGGCCTTCCGCACTGGTCGTCGAGTACCGCGACCTCGATGAGCTACTCGGTGCTCTCGGCCGGCTGGGCGGCCAGTTAACGGCGTCGGTGCATGCCGCCGATGGTGAAGCCGACATCGTCGCGCGGCTGCACGACAAATTGCGGCGGATCGCTGGCCGGCTGATCTTCGGCGGCTACCCTACCGGAGTGGCCGTCACCTGGGCGATGCACCACGGTGGGCCGTATCCCGCAGCTACGAGCAGCGCACACACCTCCGTAGGAGCTACCTCAATCCGTCGGTGGTTGCGGCCGATCAGTTACCAAGACGCACCGCAGGCGGTCCTCCCCAAGGAACTGCGGGACGGTAACCCAGCTGGCATCCCCCGTCGGGTGGATGGCGTCCTCGACTAACCGGTACGTCAAGGTCGCCATCTCAAGTGAGGGTCACACTCGATCGGCGGCGAGGCGTACCCCGAGCCCGATGAGCACGGCACCGGTGATGCGCTCGAGACGTCGCCGGACTGCCGCCCGTGAGAATAATCCCCGGGCCCGGCCAACCAGCGTGGCAAGCAACACGTACCACGCAGCATCCACGATCACTTGGAGCAGCCCCAGCAGCATCGTGGTCGTCAGGACGTCGGCACCAGCGGGGATGAACTGCGGGTAGAACGCGAAGGCGAATACCGCTGCTTTGGGGTTGGCCAGGTTGGTCAGCGCGCCAGCGCCGGCCGACCAGCGCCAGCCCGGTGCACCGACAGGCCGGGGTCCGGCGGCATCGGTGATGTGCCTGGCGGTACGCCAAGCTTGCACGCCCAAAACGATCAGGACGCAGGCACCGGCGACCCGCAGCACGACGTAAGCCGCCTCGCTGGCCGCGACGAGCGCAGCGAGGCCAACCGCGGCAGCCAGGGCCCAGAGGTAGATGCCGAGCTCGATGCCCCCAATGACGGGAAGCGCCGCACGCGTTCCGTGTACGGCACTGCGCCGGATGACCAGCGCGGTGGCCGGGCCGGGGACCATCGCGAGCAGCAACACAGCGGCGAGGAACGCTGCAATTTCCGGCGAAGTCACGCGCTCAGCGTATGCCTCGCCGGTACGCCGCCCAACAGGTTTGTCGGCACCGACTGAGGCCACCGTGACGCGCGCGCGAACCCGGTGCCGGCCTCGATCGGCAGCCCCGCTAGCTGAGGTGCTTACGGAGGAAGGTCAGGTCTTCCCTGTCCTGGTGAACCTGGCCGCCCTCGTGCCCGTTGTACGGCCAGACTCGGATGTCCTTAGGGCCGGCGTAGTGGTTGTAGGCGGCATAAACCGTCGATGGTGGGCACACCTCGTCCATCAGCGCAACAGAGAACATCGCTGGCGCCGCGGACCTGGACGCAAAGTTGATGTTGTCGAAGTAGCTCAACGTCCGGAAGGTTTCGTCGACCCGGTCCCGGCGGGTCTTGAGGTAGTCCGCGATCTCCTTGTAGGGCATCGAGTCGGTGATCTCGGTGGCTCGCCGGAAATGGCAGAGGAACGGTACGTGCGCCAGCGCAGCCGCTACGTTTGGCGCCATTGCAGCTGCCGCGAGGGCGAGTCCGCCACCCTGGCTGCTCCCATATACCGCCACTCGCTCGGCATCGACGCTGGGGTGCGCCTGAGCGGCCTCTACGGCCCGCACCGCGTCGGTCATGATCCGGCGGTAGTAGTAGGTGTGCGGGCTCGACACCCCACGGGTCATGAAGCCTGGGTGCTGGCCAGTGCCCGGGTCGGGATCCGGATCGGGCGTGACGCCCGGGTTGCCCGCGCCGCCCTGGCCGCGGCTGTCCATGACGAGAGTGGCGTAACCCGCCGAGCTCATCAGCAGGTGCTGGTAGGGCAAGCTGCGGCCGCCGCCGTAGCCGATGTAGTGCACGACCGCGGGCAGCGGGCCGGGCCGATCCCGCGGCAGTATCAGCCAGGCAGCCACCCGCTCGCCGTTCCACCCTGAGAAGCTCGTGTCGTAGATCTCGATCGTGTCGAGGAGGAAGTCGGCCGGCGTGTACTCCAGTGCGAGATCGTGCCGACGGGCCGACTCCAGTGTCGTGGCCCAGAACTCGTCGAAGTCCGGAGCCGCGGTTGGCTCTGGACGGTAATTCTCTAGTTCGGCGAGCGACAGGTCGAACTGCGGCATGGACGGATCTCCTCGTGCAGCGGTGGTGGGACAGAGCCTAGATCACCGCATTCGGGCGGTCGGCCCGTCGCCACCTGTTCATACGCGCGGGGAAACGACGTCAGGCGGTCCGTCATGCTGCCGCGTAAATCACAGCCGGTGACCTACTGTGGATCACAGTTTCACTACACCGCCACTTGCATGATTGACTGGAAATAATTCTTTCGCTAGCTTCCGTTCTTTGGTGGCCTTGTGAAAGTGCGGACCTCTGGAGCGACCTATGACTCAATGTGCAGCGATGTTGGCTCTTGGGTCGCACAGAAGGCATCGGACGTGAGAAATCGGCCGCCATTCTGGGCATGATCACTCTGACGAACGTCCTGTGGGCTAGGCAGGACGTTCCTGCCGATCGGAAACTGACTACGCTTGTCATCACTCACGACATCGGCGTGGTGGCCGGGATAGCCGACGAGGTGGCCGTGATGTGCGGGGGGCGAACTGTAGAGCACGGTCAAGTTCGCCATGTGCTCGATGCACTGTTACATCGGGGCCGACCCAGGCCTGTCCAGGCGATCGCTGAGCAGGCCTGTGACATCGACGAGGCCAGGCTGCGCCCACGGCGTTCACCGATGCTGCTGGCGATTCTTCTGGAGGGCTGTGTGTTCGCCAACCCGGTGCGCAGGGGCGGGCGCAAGGCATTGGCGGGAGTCTTGGGAGAGCCCTCGCGATGGTAACCGTCCGGGAGGCGACCGACGCCGACGCGAAGGCGATACACGAGTCGTGCGCAACAGCTTTGACTCTTGATGCGGCTGAAGGTCCCGCACTGGTCGACCTACTGTGGACAGCTGACGTGGACCGGCAACGGACCGTGCTCGTGGCCGGGGATGGTGCTGCAGTCGCGTGTGCGTCGACTGGCCGTGAAATCCTGCAGGACGACTCAGTTGCCGTTGGCGATGCCGTTGCTGGCCGGAACGCCTCGCCGGCACTGATGGGACACATCGACCTGATCGCAGTCCACCCGCGCGCCCAGGGCAGGGGGCTCGGCCGGGCCCTGGTCCGAGCGGCGGAGCGGTGGTTGGCATTTCGGGGCGTCTCAGAAGTCCGGTTCGCCGGTAATCCGCCGTGCTACGGCTGGCCTGGGATCGACGTCCGTTACACGCCTGCGTTATGCCTCGCTGAGCGACTCGGTTACGAGCGTTACCAGATCGCATGGAACATGACCGTCGATCTTTCGACGGACCTGTCCACCGAGATCGACGTCGAACGCCTGGGCAGAGCCGGTGTGGACGTCCGCGCAGCGCCCCGGGGCCAGCGCGGCCAAGTAGTCGAGTTTGCCCGCACCCACTGGAACGACAGTTGGGCGTGGGAGGTCGAGCATGCCTCAGGGTGCCACTACGCCATACGTTCCGGCGAGGTGCTCGGCTTCGCTGCATGGGGCGCGCGTCCAGCCTGGTTCGGGCCCATGGGTTCGGCGCCGCCCGCGCGGGGCCTCGGCATCGGCCGGGTGCTGTTACGACGCTGCCTGGCCGAGCAACGAGCCGCCGGGCTGGACCGTGCAGAGATCGGTTGGGTCGGCCCGCTCCAGTTCTACTCCCGCGCGGTCGGCGCACGCGCCGAGCGGGTGTTCGCCCTGTATCGAAGACGACTTGAGGTAAGCGCGTATGTCTGACGGATTCGCGAGTCTGGCCACCGAATAGAGCGACCCACGCTACGGCGACATAGACCGGCTGTCCGTCCTCGAGATCGCTGACCTGATGAACGTCGCGGACGCCGAAGTCCCAGCGGCCGTCGGAAGAGCTTTGCCGACCATCGCGAGCACCGTCGAGGCGGTCGTGGAGCGGCTCAGTGACTCCGGGCGGCTACTTTACGTCGGCGCCGGCAGCTCCGGGCGGTTGGCGGTCCTGGACGCCGCGGAATGCCCGCCCACTTTCGGTACACATCCGGACCTGGTTCAGGGCATCATCGCCGGCGGGCCCAGCGCGCTCGTGCGCTCGATCGAAGGTAGCGAGGACGACTCCTCCGGAGGCGCCGCCGCTATCGCGGAGGTCGACGCAGGGCCTAGGGACGTCGTCATCGGCATCTCAGCCAGCGGGCGGACGCCATAGGTCGTGGGCGCGATCGCGGAAGCCCGCCGCCGCGGCGCTCTCACCGCCGGTATCGCTTGCACCGACGGCGCGCCGTTGTCGCAGGGCGTGGACCACCCGATCGAAGTGGTGGTGGGTCCTGAGCTCATCGCGGGTTCGACGAGGTTGAAGGCGGGCACAGCCACCAAGCTCGTACTCAACATGATCTCCACCATCACGATGATCAAGCTGGGCCGCACCTACGGGAACCGGATGATCGAGCTGTCCGCGATGAACACCAAGCTGGCCGACCGTGCCACCCGGATCATCGCTGATGTCACTGGGGCGGACGAGAGCGTGGCCAGGCAGGCGCTCGAAGCAGCCGGCCGGCATGCCAAGCTGGCCATCGTGATGCTCGAGTACGGTGTCGACGCCGTCCAGGCGCGAGCACTACTTGACTCCCGGGGTGGCCGACTCGACGACGTCCGCGGCCGCCACCGCCTGGCCGGTGAAGACCTCGTGGGATGACCGGCGCTTGTCCGGACGTTGGTCGCTTGCGATCCTGGAGAATCTAGGACGAGCGGAGGCAACATGACTGATCAGCTGGCTGCATACCGGGCGGCCGCGGTGCTGTACGACGCGGGTGACGCGGTGGGCGCTGCGCGGGAGCTCGAGCCGCTGCTCGACGAGCCATCTCCAGCGAAGTCCGTGCTGGAGCTCGCCGGCCGGGCGTTCTTCAGGTCCGCCCAGCTCGGCCGGGCCGAGCAGGTCTTCGGGTGGCTGGTGGAGCGTGATCCGACCGACGCGTACGCACGTTTCGCGCTCGGCCGCACGCTTGAGCGGCAAAGCCGTCCCGTAGAGGCCGCCAGCTGCTACCGAATCGCGGTCGCGATGGACCCAAAGGACGACTATGTGGAGGCACTTGCCCGAGTCAGCCCGAAATGAACCAGGACGCCGGGCGGGCCTGACCTACTGATGCCACGGCTTCCCGTGGTGAATCTCGCACGCATCCTGGGCTGGCGGGAGCGGAATAGGCTCGAAGAGCTCTGCAAAGTGCGCCCCGGTACACGCGCCGGGGAACGGTATCGGGCAGGCTGTGAGCGTGAGCGAACGCGAGATCGCAAGCTGGCTGACCGACATGGACGGCGTCCTGATCCATGAAGGCGTGGCAATCCCAGGGGCGGCGGAGTTTCTGGCTGTTCTGCGCGAGCGTGGGCGGCCATTCCTGGTGCTGACGAATAATTCGATCTACACGCCACGGGACTTGCGGGCCAGGCTTGCGGTCGCCGGGCTGGACGTACCGGAAGAGTCCATCTGGACGTCCGCCCTGGCGACCGCTCAGTTCCTGGACGACCAACATCCTGGCGGGTCGGCCTACGTGATCGGTGAGGCCGGCCTCACAACGGCCCTGCACAATATCGGTTACGTCCTCACTGACGCGGCGCCGGATTACGTCGTGCTCGGCGAGACCCGGACTTACTCGTTCGAGGCGATCACCAAGGCGATCCGGTTGGTGGAGGCCGGAGCCCGGTTCATTGCCACGAACCCGGACCCCACCGGTCCGTCGCCGGACGGTCCGCTGCCAGCAACTGGCTCAGTTGCAGCCATGATCAGCCGCGCCACGCGGCGGGAGCCGTACTACATCGGCAAACCCAATCCAATGATGTTCCGTAGCGCTCTGAACCAGATTGATGCGCACTCCGAGAGCACGGCAATGGTCGGCGACCGGATGGATACCGACATCGTGGCGGGGATCGAAGCAGGCCTACTCACCTACCTCGTACTCACCGGATCCACGCTGAAGGACGAGGTCAACAAGTTTCCCTTCCGCCCTAACCACGTCGTGGACTCGGTGGCGGATCTTATCGACCGGGTGTCAGGGTCCCCGAGCCCGCCGACGGGGGAAAAGGCGGGCTCGGGGACCAGGGGCAGGGAGAGCACTAAATTCTGATCAGAATTTTCACTCCATTCCCTGGTCAGGAAGGCTAACGAAACAGCTGATTACGGTCAAGAGACCGTGCTATTTCGTTATGCGGCGTTGACCTGGGCAAACGGTAAGACTCACCAGCGACGGGTTCGATCAATCCGTCCGCGACGAGGCTGTCGAGAGCGCGCTCTCGCTGCACAGGATCATCGGGCCAGGCCAGATCTAGGTCGGCCTTGCTGACAGGCCCGGCCGCGTCCCGCAACGTCGCCATCAGCCGGCCGCGGGCCTGGCGATCCGTGCCGGTCCAGCGTTGATTCCGGCGACGCGGGCCGTCGTGGGGCGGTGAGCCGGCGAGACGCCACGCGCAGCCGGCGGCGATCGGGCACACATCGCACCGCGGCGACTGCGCGGTGCAGATCAGAGCCCCGAGCTCCATCACAGCGACCGACCACTGCGGGGCCCCGTCGAGGGGAAGCAGCGAAGCCGCGAGCGCCCGCTCGGTTGCGGTGGGGGATGGCGCGGCGACCGGCCGTCCGGCTGCCGTCCGGGCGAGTACTCGCCGCACGTTCGTGTCCAGCACGACTTGCCGCTGGCCGTACGCGAAGGCCGCCACGGCAGCCGCTGTGTATTCGCCCACACCCGGGAGAGCGAGCAGGTCGTCATACCGGGTCGGGACGCTACCGCCGTGGCGGCTGACGATCGCCGTCGCCGCGCCATGAAGCCGGAGAGAGCGTCGCGGGTAGCCTAAGCGGCCCCACGCGCGGATGGCCTCAGCGGGCGGATCTGCGGCCAGCGCGGCCGGCTCGGGCCACCTGTCGAGCCAGGCCCGCCAGGCGGGCAGGACGCGCGCGACCGGCGTTTGCTGAAGCATCACTTCGCTGACCAGGACGCCCCAGGGAGTGCGGTCCGGTGATCGCCACGGCAGGTCCCTCGCATGCGACTCGTACCACCGAACCACGGCGTCCCGGTCGATCACGTTCGGTAGGCCAGTCTTTGCCGGACCAGCTGCGCGTGGGTAGTACGGCGCCGACGCACCTGGTGGGCGGCTCAAGCCGGCCGGGACGTTGTGTTCCACGGCCGGGGCGTCAGACGTACCGCTCGAGGATGCTCGACTCGGCCAACCTCGACAGCCCTTCGCGGACACTCCTGGCTCTCGTCTCGCCGACGCCCTCGACGGCCTGCAGATCGTCGATGCTGGCGGCAAGCAGCTTCTGCAAGCCGCCGAAATGGTCGACCAGGCGGTCGATCACGGTGCCCGGGAGCCTGGGCACGCGCGCGAGCAGCCGGTAGCCTCGCGGGCTCACGGCTGCGTCCAGTTGGTCTGTGCCGCCGGCAAAGCCCAGAGCGTGCGCCACTGCCCCCAGGTCGAGCAGGTCGGTGGCCGACAGCGCGTCGAGGCCGGCGATGGCGCCGGCAACGGAGCGGGTGCGACGGGCGGGGCCGGCGGGCAAGTAGTCGCGGGCGATCAGCTCGCGGTCGAGGTCGACGCCGGCCACGAGTTCGTCAAGTTGCAGGCTGAGCAGTCGGCCGTCCGTACCGAGCTCGACGACATAACTTTCGATCTCATTGGAGATCCGGCGGACCATCTCCAGCCGCTGGGCTACGGCTGCGACGTCGCGGACCGTGACGAGATCCTCGATCTCGAGTGCCGATAAGGTGCCAGACACTTCGTCCAGACGGAGCTTGTACCGCTCGAGCGTGGCGAGGGCTTGGTTGGCACGCGACAGGATCTGACCGGCATCCTCGAGGACATACCGCATGTCGTCGACGTAGATCGCGACGATGCGCATCGACTGGCTCACGGAGATGACCGGGAAGTCGGTCTGCTTCGCCACCCGCTCGGCGGTCCGGTGCCGGGTGCCCGACTCAGTGGTGGGGATTGACGGGTCTGGTACGAGTTGGGTTGCGGCGCGCAGGATCTTGGTGCACTCGCGGTCGACAACAATGGCACCGTCCATCTTTGCCAGCTCACGGAGCCCGGTCGCGGAGAAGTCGACATCGAGCACGAACCCTCCGGTGCAGATCGACTCAACCATCCGGTCGTAGCCGAGGACCACCAGCGCACCGGTGCGCCCACGCAGAATCCGCTCCAGACCTTCGCGTAGGGCGGTGCCTGGAGCAACCGCCGCCAAGGCGACGCGAAGTTTCGCTTCAGCTCTGTCGCGCTCACCCACTAGAACGTGACCCCCGCCATGACAGTTCGTAGACGCTTTGCGACAGTCTACGGGCTTGGGGCCTCCTCCACGCGGAGGGTGTCATCGGCAGCACGAGGCACACCTCTCCATGATCAAACGATACGCAATCTTGTTCCCGCATCTACCCAACGATCACGCCGCCAATCGCGTAGTTATCGCACTGGTATCAACGGCCGCTCGGCGGCGGCCAGCGCCGACACCACGTCGTGCACCTCGATGGCGCGGATGCCTCTCGGAACCGCGCCAGGATCGGGGGGTACGAGTGCGCGAGAGAATCCCATCCGCTCGGCCTCGGCGAGCCGTCGCTGGATTCCCGTGACGCGGCGGATCTCGCCGGCCAGCCCGACCTCCCCGATGGCTACCGTGCCGGCAGGAACGGGTATATCGCGCGCGGCGCTGGCCACCGCGAGCAATACAGCGAGGTCGCTTGCCGGCTCGGCGAGCCGTGCGCCGCCCACTGTCGCGGCGTACACGTCGGTGGCGCCGAGCCGAATCCGGCCGCGCCGCTCGAGTACGGCTAGCACCATCGCGACGCGAGACGAATCCAGGCCGCTGGTCGCTCGGCGAGGAGTGGCAAGCGACGATGCACCGACGAGCGATTGCACCTCGGCAAGAAGCGGTCGCCTGCCCTCGAGGGTAACCGTGACACATGTGCCAGGCACGGTGTCGGCGTGCCGCGAGAGGAAGAGTCCCGTGGGGTCGGCCAACGACACGATGCCCTGGTCCGACAGGTCGAAGCAGCCGACCTCGTCCGCCGGGCCGTACCGGTTCTTCACCGCCCGGACCATGCGCAACCGCGAATGGCGGTCACCCTCGAACTGGAGCACAACGTCGACAAGGTGCTCCAGTACTCGCGGGCCCGCGATCGAACCGTCCTTGGTGACGTGCCCAACCAGAATCGTGGCCATCCCACGATCCTTGGCCGCGCGGATCATTGCGCTGGCCACCTCACGCACTTGGGTGACGCCGCCGGCGGCACCGTCGATGGCCGAGTTGGTGATCGTTTGCGCCGAGTCGAGCACCAGCAGGGTCGGCTTGACCTGATCGATCTGGCCCAGCACCGCGGCGAGGTCGGTCTCGGCCGCCAGGAACAGTTCGTCGGCGACCGCTCCAGTGCGTTCGGCGCGCAGCCGGACCTGCGCCGCAGACTCCTCACCGGTGACGTAGAGCGCGCGCCCGGCTTCGGTGGCCCAGCGAGCAGCGACTTCGAGCAGCAGGGTGGACTTGCCCACACCTGGTTCGCCGGCGAGCAGGATTACCGCACCCTGGACCAGCCCACCTCCGAGCGCGCGGTCGAACTCCTCGACGCCGGTTGGTCGCGACCGGGCCGCGGCAAGCTCGACGGCACCGATCGGCCGGGCGGACTCGGAAACCGGCCCCGGCGCCGCCGTGTGGCGGGCCGGGGAGCCGACTTCCTCGACCGTGCCCCAGGCCTGGCACTCGCCACACCGGCCCACCCATTTGCTGGTGGCCCAGCCGCACTCACCGCACCGGAACTCGGTTGCTGCCTTTGCCATGGCGGCAACCGTACGGCCCCCCTCCGACAACATACGCTGATCATGCAAAAGCCGGGCGACACGCCGATTATGCTGGCCGGTTGCTATTGCGCAAGGCGGACAATCCGGCGTGTCGCCCGGCTTTTGCATGATCAGCGGCGAGGGGGTCGGCGGCCGCGGTGGCCGGATGCAAGGGTAGCTGGGCCGCCAGGTGGGCCGCGCAGCGTTCGGCCAGCTCGTCGTATGCCTTGTCGCCGATCAGCTCTCGTAACTCCGGGGCACAGGACACAAAGACCGGTTCCGCACTGACATGGGCCTGCGGCGAACCTGTGCAGTACCAGTCCATCTCGTGCCCGCCGGCGCCCCATGCCCGACGGTCGTACTCCGTGATGGTGATCTCCAGGTAGGACGACCCGTCGGGGCGCTCGACCGTCCGGTACGCGCGGCGGATCGGCAGCTGCCAGCACACGTCGGGTTTGGTCTCCAGCGGGTGGCGTCCGGTACGCAGAGCCATCCGGTGCAGGGCGCATCCGGGGCCGCCGGCGAATCCGGGCCGGTTGAGGAATACGCAGGCGCCATCCACCACGCGGGTTTTGCGCTCGCCGTCGTCGTCCGACTCCACGACTCCACTTCGCAGCCCTTCGTCCCGAAGCTGCCAATCGTCCGTGCTCAGTTGACCCGCGAACCGGCGAACTCGCTGTTCGTCGTCGGTATCGGAAAAGTGGGCGCCGTGCGTGCAGCACCCGTCATCCGGGCGGCTGGCATAGATTCCGGGACAGCCCCGCCCGAAGATGCACGTCCACCGCGACGTCAGCCAGGTCAGATCACAGCGCAGCACCTGATCGGAGTTGGCCGGATCGGTGAACTCCACCCAGTGCCGGGTGATGTCCAGCGGCGTCTCCACACATCGATGGTAGGTGGACGCAAACCGGCCCGCGGGCGGAGTACGGTCATGGACATGCGGATGGCTGTCCTCGACGTGGGGTCGAACACGGTGCACCTGCTGCTGGTCGACGCGCACCCTGGTGCTCGCCCACTGCCGGCCTACAGCCACAAGGTCGAACTTCGGCTTTCCGAGCTGATGGACAAGGACGGCCGGGTCACCAGCAAAGGCGCCGACCGGCTCATCGAATTCTGCGCGGATGCCCAGCAGATCGCCGAGGACAAGGGAGCCGAATCCATGCTGGCATTCGCCACGTCGGCGCTACGGGAAGCCGGCAACGGTGACAAGGTGATCACCAAGGTGCGGGAGCGGACCGGCCTGGATCTGCACGTGCTCTCCGGTGACGACGAGGCCCGGCTCACATTTCTCGCTGCACGCCGCTGGTACGGCTGGTCCAGCGGCCGGTTGCTGTGCCTGGACATCGGCGGCGGCTCGCTGGAGATCGCGGCCGGCATCGACGAAGACCCCGACGTCGCGATCTCGCTACCGCTCGGTGCGGGACGGCTGACCCGCGACTGGTTCACCGGCGACCCGCCGCCGAAGGACGAGGTCCGCAAGCTTCGCAAACACGTCCGTGCGCAAGTGGCATCCGTTGTGGGGAAGGTGAGCCGATTCGGTACGCCTGACCAGGCAGTTGCGACCAGCAAGACGTTCCGGTCCCTGGCAAGGATTACGGGTGCCGCCCCGTCGGCCGAGGGGCCCTACGTGCGCCGGGTGCTTCGCCGGGACGACATGGCCGAGCAGGCCGGCGTGCTTGCCGGCATGTCCACGGCCGAGCGAGCTCGCCTGCCCGGTGTCTCGGAGGGCCGGGCAGCGCAGTTGCTGGCCGGCGCGATCGTCGCGGACGCGGCCATGGACCTGTTCGAGATCGAAGAGCTCCAGGTGTGCCCGTGGGCGATGCGTGAGGGAGTAATACTGCGCAGGCTGGACCAGATGTCGGGGCTCGGGCTCGGGCTTGGCGGGCCAATGGGCACCGGCCCGGCAGCCTCCGTGGACTGAGCCGCGGATCCCGTCGGCGCAACTTCTCGAACGCCACCGCCTACTCTGGGACGCGTGACCGACTCGACCGCTGTGCTACGCATCCCAGACGCCCCGGTCGGACTGTCGAGTGCGTCGGTTTACCCGCAGGGGGCAGCGACGGCATTCGAGATGGCCAGTTCTCTGGGGTACGACGGTGTCGAGGTGATGGTGTGGACCGATCCGGTGAGCCAGGACATCGGCAAGGTGGCCGAACTGGCCGAGCGACACGGCCTGCCTGTGCTGTCGGTCCATGCGCCATGCCTGCTCATCACCCAGCGGGTCTGGTCACCCGACCCTTGGGTCCGCCTTACGCGCTCAGTCGAGGCGGCCAAGCAGCTCGGCGCGCCGACGGTCGTCGTCCACCCACCATTCCGGTGGCAGCGGGAGTACGCGCGGCGTTTCGTCCAGGGGGTTGCCGAGCTTGAGGCCGAGACCGGCATCGTGATCGCGGTAGAGAACATGTACCCGTGGCGGACCGCAGGTCGCGAGATCGCCGCGTATGCGCCGGACTGGGACCCGACGGACGAGCCCTATGACCACATCACGCTGGACCTGTCGCACACGGCCGTGTCCGGATCGGACGCGCTGGCCATGGCTGATGCCGTCGGGGACCGGCTGGCTCACTTGCACATGGCGGACGGCACGCCATCGCCGCGGGACGAACACCTGATTCCTGGACGGGGAACCCAACCCTGCGCCCAACTGCTGGACCGGCTCGCTCGCCGGGCCTGGGCAGGCTCGATCATCCTCGAGGTCGGCACCAGGCGCGCCAAGACCCCGGCCGAACGGGAATCGGACCTTGCTGAGGCACTAGCCTTCACGCGCCTGCACCTCGCAGCCGCGGTCGACACTGCCTTTGCCGTAGGGGTGGACGGCACCGCGGAGCAGATCATTCGCGGCCACTCCCCCTGATCATGTCGGTTCGGTGGGCCCATACCCTCGTCAACCGGCATGATCATGGGGAGGTTGCCGTAGCCTGACGCTCAGACACATCGAGGAGGCCAGGTCGTGCTGGGAAGAGTGCTGCTGGGGGCGTCCCGCAGTCAGCGGTTGCGGAGCGTCGTGGAGAAGGCGCCCGTTTCGCGGAGTGTCGTGGCGCGGTTCATCGCCGGGGATAAGACCGAGGACGCTGTCCGGGTTACTCGCGAGCTCGTCAACGAGAACCTGACGGTCACTATCGATCACCTCGGCGAGGACACTCTGGACCGCGCACAAGCCGATGCCGTTACCGCCGAGTACCTCGGACTGCTCGCGGCGCTGAAGGACCATGGCCTGACCGACATGGCCGAAGTGTCGGTGAAGCTCTCGGCGGTGGGACAGGCTCTGCCAGGCGAAGGCGAAAAGATCGCGCTGGAGAACGCGCAACAGATCTGCCAGGCCGCCGCAGCCGCCGACACCACGGTGACCCTCGACATGGAGGACCACACGACGACGGACTCCACGCTGTCCATCCTGAGTGACCTGCGCAATGACTTTCCCACAACAGGGGCCGTGCTGCAGGCGTACCTCTACCGGTCCGAGGAGGACTGCCGCGCCCTCGCCACGGCGGGTTCGCGAGTGCGGCTCTGCAAAGGTGCGTACAAAGAGCCGGCGAGCGTCGCGTATCAGGACACTCGAGACGTCGACCGCTCGTACGTGCGCTGCATGAAGGCCCTGCTCGCGGGCGAGGGTTACCCGATGATCGCTACCCACGACCCTCGGCTGATCGAGATCGCGGGTTCGCTGGCGGCCCGGTTCCGGCGCGAGCCAGGCAGCTATGAATTCCAGATGCTCTACGGCTGCCGGCCCACCGAGCAGCGACGGCTGGCTCAGGCCGGCGAGACCGTTCGGGTGTACGTGCCGTACGGCAATGACTGGTACGGCTACATGATGCGCCGGATGGCCGAACGCCCGGCCAACCTGCAGTTCTTCCTCCGCGCGATTGCGACGAAGAAATGACCATCGCGATCCTAGGCGCCGGGGTGATGGGCGAGGCGCTGCTCTCCGGCCTCATTCGAGCCGGCCGGCGGGCCGAAGACATCCTGGTGACCGAGCGGCGGGCGGACCGCGGCAAGGAACTAGTCGAACGGTACGGGGTCACCTACCTGAGCAATGCCGAGGCTGCCGAACAAGCCGACACGCTGGCGATCGTGGTGAAGCCGCAGGACATGGCCGGCCTGCTGGACGAGATCGCCAGTCACGCCCGCGCCGGCCAGCTGGTCGTTTCCCTCGCCGCCGGCATCACCACCGGGTTCATCGAGTCGCGGCTGCCCGAAGGCGTCGCCGTGGTGCGTGTCATGCCTAACACGCCGGCTCTGGTAGACGAGGGCATGGCAGCGATCTCACCGGGTGCCCACTGCGACGAGGGCCACCTGCACCAGGCCGAGGACCTCTTGCGGGCCACAAGCCGAGTGGTCCGCGTGCCAGAGAAACAAATGGACGCCGTGACGGCCATCTCCGGCACCGGGCCGGCCTACGTCTTCTACGTCGTAGAGGCCATGATCGAGGCGGGTGTCCACCTGGGCCTGCCGCGCGCGACCGCGACAGAGTTGGTCGTGCAGACGCTCGTCGGCTCCGCGAAGTTGCTGCGTGAGACCGGCGAACATCCCACGGTGCTGCGTGAGCGGGTGACCTCGCCGGGCGGGACGACGGCCGCCGCCGTCCGGCTCCTGGAGGAGGGTCGCGTGCGGGCCGATTTTCTGGCCGCGATCGAGGCGGCTCGCGACCGGTCCAGGGCACTGGCGTCCGGCAGCGACTAGGTTGGGGCGTCTGACGTTGCGCAGGCGCTCACTGACGTGACGGGCCTGCTGATATACGAGACCTAGCGTGGCGGGCCGGCGTCGACACGCCGGCGGACCTCGTCCCATGACTCGTCAGGGCTGCGCAGACCATCAAGGGCCCAGGTGACACCGGCCTCGGCGAGCTCGGCCGCCGCGACCCCTACCGACAGGGCGCTCACCACGTCGAATCCCTCGGGCCGTCCTAACTCTGCGATCAGCTCAGCAAGCTCGTCCGGGCTTGGCGCGCCTGCCGCGCCGGCCCGAAGCGGGTAGATGCCGTCCCAGCGCCGGGCTCGCTCGATAGGGCGGCGGTTCGGCAATGTCGCGGCCACCCAGATCGGGGGCCGGGGCTGCTGGAAGCAGGCGGGACTCAACTGTGCGTGCACCTGGTAGTACACACCGTCGTGGTCGACGCGCTCCCCCCGCAGGAAAGAGTCCAGCACCGGGAGTGCCTCGTCGAGCATTGCTGCATGGGTACGCGCCGCTGTCGGCTCGCCGAACGCACCGTACTCGGCCTCGGGCGGTATGCCGAGCCCCACGCCCAGGATCACCCGGCCGCCGCTGAGGTGGTCTAGCGTGCACACCTCCTTGGCCAGCTTCCACGGCCGCCGGCGGGCAACCGGCGTGACGAGCGTGCCCAACTTGATCGTCCGCGTGCGTTGCGCGATCGCCCCGAGCACGACCCAGGGGTCGAGTGCGGGAAGGGCGTGGATGTGATCCCACAGGAAGAACCCGTCCCACCCCGCACGGTCCGCCGCCGCGGCGAGCTCGACCAGTGCGGCCGGGTCTCCCACGTTGGGCATGTTCACGCCGAACCGCATAGGCACTTCCTACCGCACGCCACTGACAGTGCCCGGGGCCGTCCACCGCTCAACCGACGGGCTCGTGCGGAGCGAATTCCACGTGTTGAGCTAGGGTCGAGCAACATGGGCGAGCCGGTGCGTGTGGTGTGGGACGGCGCGCTGACGCAGTACGACTTCGGGCATGGCCACCCGCTGAACCCGATCCGGCTGGATTTGACGATCCGGCTCGCCAGCGCCCTCGGCGTCCTCGACCACAAGCATGTGCGCATCGTTTCACCGCCGATGGCGGACGACGAGTTGCTCATGACGTTCCACACGGCCGACTACGTAGCGGCCGTACGCCGGTGCGCAGTCCGACCCACCAGCTACGACCTTGCGCACGGCCTGGGCACGGAGGACAACCCGTGCTTCCCTGCGATGCATGAGGCCAGCGCCCGGGTAGCCGGCGGGACGGTGGATGCCGCGTTGGCGGTGTGGGAGGGTCGGGCCCGGCATGCAGTGAACATCACCGGCGGGTTGCACCACGCGATGGCGGCAAACGCGTCCGGCTTCTGCGTGTACAACGACCTGGCGATAGGTATCAAGGCGCTGCTGGAGGCCGGAGCCGAACGCGTCGCGTACGTGGATGTCGACGTCCACCACGGTGACGGTGTCCAAGCGGCGTTCTACGACGATCCGAGGGTGCTGACGATAAGCCTCCACGAGACCCCGCGCACGCTCTTCCCAGGCACCGGCTACCCCCACGAAACCGGAGGGGATGGCGCCGAGGGTTCGGCCGTCAACCTGGCGCTGCCGCCCGGAACCAACGACGCTGGCTGGTTGCGAGCCTTCCATGCCGTCGTGCCGCCGCTACTGCACGCCTGGGAGCCACAGATCCTCGTGACTCAGCACGGCTGCGATACGCATGTAGAGGATCCGCTGGCCCACCTTGCTCTCACGATCGATGGCCAGCGAGCCTCATATGCCGCGTTGCACCATCTCGCGCACGAGATGTGTGCCGGCAAATGGGTTGCGACCGGCGGCGGCGGTTACTCACTTGCCGACGTGGTGCCTAGGGCATGGACGCACCTTCTGGCGGAAGTGGTTGGTCAGACTGTCGACCCATTGACCGAGACGCCGGACGACTGGCGCAGCCACGTTGCGACGATCCTTGGCCGCCCCGCTCCACTGAGGATGACCGACGGCGGGGATACCGGCTATGTCGACTGGGCGAAGGGTTACGATCCGGCGGACTGGCTGGACCGTGCGGTTTCGGCGACCAGAAAGGCCGTATTTCCGCTCCACGGTCTTGATCCGAATTGGTGATCTGTATTCCCAACAGTCACATCCGCCACTACGATGCAAGTAGCCGGCCGTCCAGGCCGGCACGGAGGGTCGGGCGATGAGCGAACAGATGGACGGGCCAGAGTTCGACGGGGCATTGGGTGAGATGCGCTTCCTGACGGTCGCAGAGGTGGCCGAAGCGATGCGTGTATCCAAGATGACCGTCTACCGACTGGTTCATGCCGGCACGCTGCCGGCGATCCAAGTAGGCCGGTCGTTCCGCATCCCGGAACGGGCCGTACAAGATTACCTCCGTCATTCTTACGTTCAGGGCTATCAGGCCGGCTGACCCGGGCACCCCTTCCGACCGGGTACCCTAGTCTTTGGAACGCGCGGGCATCCGCCTGCGTTGTTGGTGCTCGTGGGCCGTCCTGCCCAGCGAGCTATGGACGGTCAACACGACACAAGTGAGGTTGCCCTGTGGGCTCTGTGATCAAGAAGCGCCGGAAGCGGATGGCGAAGAAGAAGCACCGCAAACTGCTCCGCAAGACGCGCGTGCAGCGCCGTCGGCTCGGCAAGTAGTTGGTCGCCGCTGATCACGGGAAGAGTGGTACCACGCTGATCGGTGATGAGCGGCGAACGACTTACCAGAGAGTTCGGCGCTTCGCACTGCTCTTGCGTGATCACCGGATGGGAGGCGAGCAATGTCCCGAGTGATCTTGGTCACCGGCGTAGCTCGGTACCTCGGCGCGCGGTTTGCCAAGCTGATCAGCGACGACCCGGCCGTAGATCGGGTGGTGGGCATCGATGTGATTCCGCCGTCGTTCGACATCGGGCGCTGCGAGTTCGTTCGCGCCGACATCCGTAATCCGGTCGTGGGCAAGGTGATCGCCGGCCATGGCGTCGACACCGTTGTGCACATGAACGTGCTCGCCACACCACGCGACGCCGGTGGCAGAGTTCCGCAGAAAGAGATCAACGTCATCGGAACAATGCAGCTGCTCGCGGCCTGCCAGAAGTCCGCGACGGTCACTTCGCTGGTGGTCAAGTCGTCGACGACCGTTTACGGCGCCAGCGCCCGAGACCCGGCGATGTTCACCGAGGACATGGCGCCCAAGGAACAACCTCGGTCTGGGTACGCGAAGGACTCCATCGAGGTTGAAGGGTACGTCCGCGGATTCTCACGCCGCCGCCCCGACGTCAGTGTGACGACCCTGCGGTTCGCCAACTTCGTCGGGCCTACGGTCCGGACTCCGCTCACCGAGTACTTCACGTTGCCGGTAGTGCCGGTCGTGTTCGGGCACGACGCACGGTTGCAGTTCATCCACGAGGACGATGGGCTGGGCGCGTTGCGCCTGGCCACCCTCGAAGTCCAACCTGGGACGTTCAACGTCGCTGGCGACGGCGTGCTGATGCTGAGCCAGGCGGTGCGCCGGACTGGTCGTCCGGCCGTGCCGCTCCCCAGTCTCGCGTCGTCCACCGTCGGAGGCTGGTTGCGGCGGGCCAATCTGGCGAGCTTCTCCCCAGAGCAGGTGCAGTTCCTGACCTACGGAAGGGGGGTCGACACCACCCGGATGCGCCGCGAGTTGGGCTTTGCCCCGAAGTACTCGTCCGTCGAAGCGTTCGACGAGTTCGTCCAGGCGCGCTGCCGCGGTGGCCTGCTTGACCGGGATCGGGTACGTCACGTAGAGCGCGTGTTTGCCGGCCTCCTGGGGAGGCAAGGGGTTGGCCGATGACTGACGCGCAACGGCCACGAAAGCGGCCGGCCACCAAGAAGGCCCCACCACGCAAGCAGCCGGCGCCGCCCCGGACAACTTCGGCTCGGGGCCCGGGTACGCCGATGGGCACGGCTGGCGATGGCTCGCGACGCGGCGAAACCCGGGAAGCTGCTCAGTCCCGGCCCAATCCACTCGAGGACATGCTCGAATTCATTGGTCAAGTGGCTCACGCGGTGCTTGGCCCGGACGTCGACAAGCGCCTCGCCGAAGCGCTGGCTTTCCTGCGCCGCCGGCTGACCGGTGACTACGAGGTCGATCTGTTCGGCTTCGACAAGGAGTTCAGCGAGGCGGTGCTCCTACCGCTATTGCGCCCGCTGTACCGGTACTGGTTCAGAGTTGAGGCCCGCGGTATCGAGAACATTCCGGCTGAGGGTGCGGCCCTAATCGTGGCCAACCATTCCGGCACTATTCCGGTCGACTCGCTTATGACGCAGGTGGCCGTCCACGACGAACACCCCGCGCACCGGCACCTGCGCATGCTCGGCGCGGATCTGGTGTTTCGCCTTCCGCTCGTGGCCGACATTGCTCGCAAGAGCGGTACGACGCTGGCCTGCAACGAGGACACCGAGCGGCTCCTCGGCTCGGGCGAGCTGGTGGGCGTATGGCCGGAGGGCTATAAGGGCATCGGCAAGCCGTTCGCCGAGCGCTACAAACTGCAGCGGTTCGGCCGAGGTGGGTTCGTCTCTGCGGCGATCCGCGCGGGTGCGCCTATCGTGCCGTGCTCGATTGTCGGCGCCGAAGAGATCTATCCCCTGATCGCGCACGTCGAGCCGCTGGCGCGCCTGCTTGGCCTCCCGTACATCCCGGTCACCCCCATCTTTCCCTGGCTTGGCCCGCTGGGTCTGATCCCGCTGCCCTCCAAGTGGATTATCCAGTTCGGATCTCCCATTCCGACGAATGAGTTCGGCGCTGACGCCGCGGAGGATCCGATGCTGGTGTTCGATCTCACGGACCGGGTCCGCGAGACGATTCAGCACACGCTTTACACGTTGCTCACCGAACGCGGCAACCCGTTCCGCTAGGGTTCACCGCTTGTGGCGGCGAGCAAGCAGGACGCCGATCACGGCGCCAGTCGCCGCTCCGGATCCGGCCGCGATCCCCAGCGCGGTGTTGCGTCGCCGGCCCCGGAAGTCGCGGATCCGCCAGCCGTTCTCGCGGGCGTGAGCGCGCAGCGCACGGTCCGGATTGACGGCGCAGGGTTGGCCTACCAGCGAGAGCATCGGAATGTCGTTGGTCGAGTCACTGTACGCGGCGCATCGCTCGAGCTCCAGGCCTTCGCGAACGACCAGCGCACGCACCGCCTCGGCCTTGGCCGGCCCGTGGAGCAGATCGCCCACCAGGCGGCCGGTGTAGTGACCGTTCACGTGCTCGGCAACTGTTCCCAGTGCGCCGGTCAGCCCGATCCGCTTCGCGATGATCGTGGCCACCTCGACCGGCGCCGCAGTTACGAGCCACACCCGCTGACCCTGGTCCAGGTGGACGCGAGCCAGCTCAAGCGTGCCGGGCCAGATCTTTTGCGCCATGTGCTGTTCGAAGACTTCCTCACCGATCTCCTGGAGCTCTTCCACCGAGCGCCCCGCGATGAACGACAGCGCCGTCGCGCGCGCCTGGTCGACGTGCCCGGCATTCTCGGCACCCAGGAGGAAGCGCACCTGCTGGTATGCGAAGCGAAGCACGTCGCTGGTCTCGAAGAACTTGCGCGCGTAGAGGCCACGAGCGAGGTAGAAGATCGACGCCCCGCGGAGCAGAGTGTTGTCCAGATCGAAGAATGCGGCGGCGCGGGTGTCCGGGGGTGCGGGCAACCCCGCCTCTTCCTTCGCCGCCGCCGCGGCGGCCTCGCCGGCGAGTACGAACCGTTCACGGAGTGTGCGGTACGGGCGGAAGGGCATGGCTGCAGCCTAGTTGTGGCTCGCGCTATATGGTCATGGTTGTGAATCAACCCCGCGTGCTGCTGCTCAGCCGTCCCGGCTGCCACCTGTGCGATGACGCTCGTGGCGTCATCGAGCGGGTATGCGGCGAGCTGGGCCTGTTGTGGGAGGAGCGCAGCATTGCAGGTGACAACCAGCTGGAACGCGAGTACGGCGAGCAGATACCCGTCACCTTCGTCGATGGCCGCCAGCACGACTTCTGGCGGGTCGACGAGTCGCGGCTGCGAGCGGCGCTGTCGTAGGTGAGTGCTCTGCCGGTGGTGCCGGAACCGGCATCGGTGACCCTGCACGGCTCGCCAGCCGTGATCGATTCGTCAGCGCGGGTACACCTCGGGCATCCCGAAGCGGGGTCGGTCGTTGCGTACGTGGCCCGGTTACTCGGACTGGGGACCACCGATGCGCCCGAGGCCGCCGTGCATCTGGTGCTGGATGGCGAACCAGACCTGGGCGACGAAGGCTATGAACTGGTGGCCGATGCCGGCCGGATCCTTATTCGGGCTCACCGTCCCGGTGGTCTCTTCTGGGCAGCGCAGACCCTGCGCCAACTGCTACCCGCGAGCATCCGGCTGCCCGCCGAGGTGCCCGGCGTGCGCATTAGGGATGTGCCGCGATTCGCCTGGCGCGGCCTGATGCTTGACGTGGCCCGCCACTTCTTCAGCGTCCGGGACGTCAAGTGGGTCATCCACCTGGCCGCGCTGTACAAGATCAACGTCCTGCACCTCCACTTGACCGATGACCAGGGCTGGCGAATCGAAATCGACTCGTGGCCCGACCTTGCGGGTGTAGGAGGCCGCACGGCCGTCCGCGGTGACCCGGGCGGCTACTACACGAAGGCCGATTACGCCGAGATCGTCGACTACGCGGCGAGCCGGTTCATCACGGTAGTTCCCGAGATCGACGTCCCGGGTCACACCAACGCCGCACTCGTTGCGTATCCCGAGCTCACCTGTGATGGTGTCGCGCCACCGATTGCCACCGGGACCGCAGTCGGATTCAGCTCGTTGTGCACCGACAAGCCGATCACCCAGCAGTTCCTCGACGAGGTCTTCGGTGAGGTCGCCGCGCTGACGCCTGGGCCGTACCTCCACCTGGGAGGCGACGAGGCGATGAGTACGCCGGCGGAGCAGTACGGGCCGTTCATCGAACGCGCACAGAAGGTGATCCAGGCCGTCGGCAAGCAGCCCGTCGGCTGGCAGGAGATCACGACAGCGCGGCTCGTTCCGGGGGCCGTGGTGCAGTACTGGAACACCAACGTCGGTCCGGAGCAGGCGGCGGTCGCGGTTGACAAGGGTGCCCGGCTGATCATGTCGCCGGCCGACCGTGCGTATCTCGACATGAAGTACGACCGGGCGTCCGCATTAGGGCTCGACTGGGCGGGATACGTCGACGTGCCCGATGCCTACGGCTGGGAGCCAGCTGAGGTCTCATCCGAGATCACCGAACCGGATGTGCTCGGGATCGAGGCGGCGCTATGGACCGAGACCGTCAGTAGGATCAGCGAAGTCGAATACATGATGCTGCCCAGGCTCCCCGCGCTCGCCGAGGTGGGTTGGTCACAACGGGACGCCCGGGACTGGGTCGGCTTCGCAAGGCGCCTCGCCTCGCATGCCCGGCGGTGGGACGCATCAGGCGTCGCGTACCACCGGTCGCGAGCCATCCCTTGGCCCTAGGCCCGTTCGATCACGTTCGACAGGCGGCGCGACGTACCTACATGCATGCAGACTTGTAGTTACGTCGCGCCGCCTGCCGAACGTGATCGAACGGCAGGCAGGGAGTGGCGAATCTTACACCACGACTTGTGACTTTGTGCATGCGTTCACAAGTCACCTAGGCTTAACGGCGACACGCACTACTGGCGCAGGGCAGCGCTCTGCGCCGGCCGATCCGGGAGCAATGTGACCCGCAGCATGCGCCGTACCCAGGCCGCCGCCACCCGCGCCGGCGCATCCGGTAGTGCACCGAGCGGCGGTGGGCCGGGCGGGGGTGCGCGGGGTGTTCCGGAAGCCACGGTTGCGCGGCTGCCGCTGTACCTCCGCGCGCTGACCACACTCGCCGAGCGCGGCGTATCTACTGTCTCATCCGACCAGCTGGCCGAGGCGGCGGGGGTGACGTCAGCGAAGCTGCGTAAGGATCTTTCGTACCTCGGCTCCTACGGAACCCGCGGTGTCGGCTACGGTGTCGACTTCCTCCGCCACCAGATATCGCGCGAGATCGGGCTCACTCAGGACTGGGCCGTCGTGCTTGTCGGCATCGGGCATCTCGGTCATGCGCTGGCCAACTACACGGGCTTCGCGTCGCGCGGATTCCGTATCGCTGCGCTCGTCGACACCGATCCCGCACAGATCGGGCAGGAGGTAGCCGGACTCACCGTACAGTCGGCTGACCAGCTCGAAGTACTGATCAAGCGGCACCGCATCGCCATCGGCGTGATCGCCACTCCCGCCCGTGCGGCACAGGGCGTATGCGACCGGTTGGTCGCGGCGGGGATCACCAGCATTCTGAACTTCGCGCCAACGGTGCTGCAGGTACCTGAAGGTGTCGATGTGCGGAAGGTCGACATGTCGATCGAACTGCAGATTCTCGCCTACCACGAACAGCGGAAGAACGGCGCGGCCCTGGCGCTGACCCCCGAGCAGGCCGCGACACTGGCGGAGGCGGTGCGCGGATGAGCCTGCTTGTCGTCGGCCTGTCACATCGAAGCACTACCGTCGAGGCACTGGAGCGCGCCGCCCTCGATGCAGACGCTGTCGGCAAACTACTCGACGACGTGCACTCGTCCGCCCATGTCTCCGAGGCCGTCGTACTGGCCACCTGCAATCGCGTCGAGCTCTACGCCGACGCTGCCACCTTCCACGGCGGCGTTGAGGAGGCCAGCGGGCTGCTCGCCCGGCATGCCGGCGTAGACCTGGACGAGCTGAAACCAGAGCTCTACGTCCACTACGAGGAGCGCGCGGTCGTTCACCTGTTCAACGTGGCGGCCGGTCTCGACTCCATGGTGGTGGGAGAAAGCCAAATCCTCGGTCAGGTGCGCGAAGCGTTTCGGCTCGCCCAGACGTCCGGTACGACCGGGCGGGTACTGGGAGCGCTGTTCCAGCAGGCGCTGCGGGTGGGCAAGCGAGCGCACGCAGAGACCAGCATTGATGCAGCCGGCCGTTCGCTCGTCACGGTCGGGCTCGCGGTGCTGGCGCCGGCTGGAGTGCGTGGGCTGACCTGTGTGGTGGTCGGCGCCGGGTCGATGGCTGCCCTGGCGGCCACGACATTGGCCCGAGGCGGAGCGCAGGTCGTGGTCGCGAATCGCACTGAGGACCGGGCCGCACGGTTAGCTGAATCGGTCGGGGGAGTGCCGATCCCCATGCGGGACTTGCCGGCTGCCCTCGCATCCGCCGACCTGCTCGTGGCGTGCACTGGGGCGGCCAGTGTGGTAGTTCCGCACGAGGTCATCGAGGAAGCGCAGCCGCTGCTCGTGCTCGACCTGGCGTTGCCCAGGGACGTCGATCCCGCCGTCCGCGAGCTGCCTGGCGTACACCTGGTCGACATCGCGACTCTGGCCGATCGAGGTGAAGCCGCACCCGCCACATCCGATGTCGAGGACGTGCGGACAATCGTGGCCGAAGAGCTCGCCGGGTTCACCGCCGCGCGGCGGCAGTCCCAGGTAGCGCCCACTGTCGTCGCGCTGCGCGCAATGGCCGACGACGTCGTCGATGCGGAGCTCGCGCGCATGCATGGTCGGTTGCCGGAGCTGGACGAACGCACCCGAGGCGAAGTCACGGCAACGGTCCGTCGCGTGGTCGACAAGCTGCTGCATGCGCCAACCGTGCGGGTCAAGGAGCTCGCAGCGGAGCCCAATGGAGCGGCGTATGAATCGGCGCTACGCGAGTTGTTCGCCCTCGATCCCAAAACGGTCGAGGCGGTAACCCAGCCGTCAATTGACAGCGGCCAATCCGTGGTATCCGGTGGTTCTCCGCGCATCACCCCCGATCAACGTGAGAGTGGACAGGGGGGTGGCGCTCGATGAGTGCCCTTCGGCTCGGAACCCGCGCTAGCAAGCTGGCTCTCGCTCAGTCGCAAGCGGTCGCCGAAGCGATCACATCCACATCAGGGCGCGTCGTGGAACTCGTGGAGATCACGACCCGTGGTGACGTATCGCAGGACCCGCTGGCGCGCATTGGCGGCACCGGTGTGTTCGTCAACGCACTCCGCGAGGCGTTGCTCGCCGGCACCGTGGACCTGGCCGTGCATTCGCTCAAGGATCTCCCGACCGCCCCGGCCCGGGGCCTCGTAGTCGCTGCTATCCCCACGCGGCAAGACCCGCGCGACGTTGTATGCGCCCGCGACGGGCTCACCCTCGGCGAACTGCCCGAAGGCTCGCTGGTCGGCACTGGGGCACCACGTCGAGCGGCCCAGATCAAGGCGCTCGGTATGGGGCTGAAGATCGTCGATGTCCGGGGTAACGTCGACACGCGGCTGGCCAAGGTGGCCAACGGGGACCTTGACGCGGTGATCTTGGCCCGCGCCGGCCTGGCCCGCCTGGGCCGGCTTGACGACGTCACCGAGACCCTGGATCCGATTCAGGTCCTGCCTGCACCGGGGCAGGGAGCGCTTGCTGTCGAATGCCGCAACAACGACACCGAGCTGATCGACCTGCTGGCCGTACTTGACGACCGCACGACTCGTTCTGCCGTGACCGCAGAACGCACCCTGCTCGCCGCGCTCGAGGCCGGCTGTAGTGCTCCCGTGGGCGCGTACGCCGAAGCGGCAGAGGGTGACGAGGGCCTCGAGTTGTACCTCCGTGCCGTGGTCGTGTCCCCCGACGGCGCGGTGAGCATCCGCAAGTCAGCCACCGGCCCGCTCGACGCGGCCGAGCAGCTGGGTCGTGATCTCGCGGCCGAGCTGCTCGCCGACGGGGCCGGGGCAGTTGTCGACGCCCGCGATCGGGCGCCGAAGGAGGAGACCGTCCCGTGACCACTCCGAACCGTTCCGCCGTGGGCAGCGTCGTCTTCGTCGGTGCCGGCCCCGGCGACCCCGGATTGTTGACTCTGCGCGCCGCCGAGGCCCTCGCCGACGCCGATGTCGTGGTTACCGACCGCGACGACCACCGTGCCTTCCTGAGCCACGCCCGAGCGGACGTCGAGGTGATCGACTGCGGGCACGATGAGGATGGCCTCCCACTCACCGCCGCGGTCCGCTCCCGGCGAGTCGTGTCGGCAAGCAAGGGTGGCAGGCGTGTCGTCCGGTTGCTCGACGGCGACCCGTTCACCCACCCAACCGGTGCCGACGAAGCCCTCGCCTGTGCCAAGGCGGGCGTCCCGTTCGAGGTTGTACCGGGTGTGTCCGACGTCACCGCAGTCCCGGGCTACGCCGGCATTCCGCTCGCCGCCGGTCGCAAACGCAGCGTGGCGATAGTCGATGCAAGCGACAAGGTCGACTGGAACCACCACACCGCAGACACCCTGGTTCTGCTCCGAGCTACTGAACTTGCCGAGGTGTGCGCTGGGCTTATGGAGGCCGGCCGAGCCGCCGACACGCCCGCCGCTGCGATCGCGTCCGGCACGACTGTCGAGCAGCGGACTGTCGTCTCGACGCTTGCCAAGCTCGCCGGTGACGTAACAGCCGCGAAGCTCACCCCGAGCGTCGTGGTGGTGGGCGACGTCGTGAACCACCGCGAGACCCTGTCGTGGTTCGAGACTAAGCCACTGTTCGGTTGGCGTGTTCTGGTGCCGCGGACAAAGGAGCAGGCCGGCGCGCTGTCGACGGCGCTGCGGCGAGCGGGCGGCGTGCCCGAGGAGGTTCCCACGATCTCGGTCGAGCCGCCGCGCAACCCGCAGCAGATCGACAAGGCGGTTCGCGGCATGGTCGAGGGTCGCTACGAATGGATCGCCTTCACCTCGTACAACGCGCTCCGCGCGGTCAAGGAGAAGCTGGTCGAGTACGGCCTGGACGCCCGCGCCATGTCGGGTCTGAAGGTCGCTGCGGTGGGCGAGAAGACCGCCGCCGCCCTGCGCGCCTGGGGCATCGAACCTGATCTGGTTCCCTCCGGCGAGCAGTCCGCGCGGGGCCTGCTGGCCGAGTGGCCGCCATACGACGAGGTGCTCGACCCGATCAACCGGGTCTTCTTGCCTCGGGCCGACATCGCCACCGAGACGCTCGTCGCTGGTCTGGTCGATCTCGGCTGGGAGGTCGACGACGTCACTGCGTACCGGACGGTGCGTGCGGCGCCGCCGCCTGCGGAAACCCGCGAGGCGATCAAGACGGGCAAATTCGATGCGGTGGTGTTCACCTCGTCTTCGACGGTGCGGAACCTGGTCGGAATCGCTGGTAAGCCACACTCCTCAACGGTGATCGCCTGCATCGGGCCGGCCACTGCGAAGACAGCGGAGGAGCACGGGCTACGGGTCGACGTCCTGGCGCCCGAGCCGTCGGTGGAGATGCTGGCCGAGTCGCTGGCCGACTACGGCGCGGCGCGTCGGCTCTCGCTGATCGAGGCCGGCGAGCCGGTGACCCGCCCGTCGGAGAAGCGCCGCCGGCGAGCTGCTCGCCGCCAGGCGACGTAGGCCGGGGTCGTCAGTCGTCTTCGGGCACCAGGTGAATGACGGTGTCGTCGCTGCTGAGGTTAGAAGTCGTCGTTCACCCTCTCGAATCTTCGGCGGGTACCCAGAAACGACGTGAGCCACTGGTCCTGCTCTTCGAGCGCCTCGTCGCACGTCATCTGGGTTGAGGCGAGCACGTCCACAACAAGCTCGTAGTCAGCGATCGACGCCGGTCCGCCAAAGGTGTTGCAGCCGGCGTCGACACTCACCGAGTCGGCATTGAACGACATCGTGATCTGCGATCCGGAAACCAGGTCACGGTCGGGGTCGACAATGCCGTCGGCCACCACTGTCTTACCGTCGAGGCTGGAAAGACTGGGGGTCACGACGAGGCCGTTCACATCGTCCCGGCCGGTGCCGTGCGCGCACGAGGTGAGCAACAGCGCGGCTGCCAGGCCAGCGAGGGCCGTTTTGTGTGAGGTGTCATGTCAGAACTCCACAGGCTCACGGATGAGCGGGCACGTCATGCAATGGCCACCGCCACGGCCCCGGCCGAGCTCGGCACCGACGATCGTGACGACCTCGACCCCCGGCCTTGCGCAGCAGTGTGTTCGTCAGCGTGTTGCGGTCGTAGGTGACGACGACGCCAGGTTCCAGCGCGACCGCGTTGTTGCCGCTGTCCCACTGCTGGCGCTCCGACTCGTACACGTCACCCCGGTCTCGATCACCCGTAGCGCAGACAGTCCGAGCGACTCCGCGACCACATGCCGGCGGCCCCTCCAATGACGGCGGCCCTTCGATAGAGCCTCGATGCGGGATGCATCCTCGTCGGGCGGACCCGCCGATCCCGGTGAGGCGGGCCGGACCGGAGCGCGGCAGTATAGGAGCGTGAACTTTCCCGCCGAACGGCCTCGCCGGCTGCGCACGACTCCTGCCCTGCGCCGCTTGGTCGCCGAGACGACGTTGGCCCCGCACCAACTCGTGTTGCCGATGTTCGTCCGCGAGGGCGCCCGCGACCCACGCCCGGTCCCGTCCATGCCTGGCGTCGTCCAGCACACCCGCGACACCCTGCGCAAGGCCGCGCTCGAAGCGGTGGAGGCCGGCGTCGGTGGGTTGATGCTCTTCGGAGTTCCGGAGTCGCGAGATGAGACGGGCACCGGCGGTGTCGACCCGGACGGCGTGCTGAACACGGCCATCCGTGACGTGGTGGCGGAAGTGGGGGACGCGACCGTTGTCATGGCCGACTTGTGTTTGGACGAGTTCACTTCCCATGGGCACTGCGGAGTGCTGGCCGACGATGGTTCGGTCGACAACGACGCGACTCTGCGTGTGTACGAACAGATGGCCCTGGCGCAGGCCGGTGCCGGGGCGCATCTGGTCGGGCTGTCCGGGATGATGGACGGCCAGGTGGGCGCGGTGCGTGCGGCTCTGGACGGCGGCGGGTACGCGGGCGTCGGGACACTCGCCTACGCGGCCAAGTACGCGTCCGCCTTCTACGGCCCGTTCCGCGACGCCGTCGAATCCGCGCTGCAGGGTGACCGGCGGACGTACCAGCAGAACCCCGCCAACGGTCGCGAAGCGCTGCGCGAGGTCAGGCTTGACGTGGCCGAAGGCGCCGACATCGTGATGGTCAAGCCGGCCATGGCATACCTGGACGTGCTCACGCGGGTTCGCGATGCGGTGGATGTGCCGGTAGCGGCCTACCAGGTGTCAGGCGAGTACGCGATGGTCGAGGCGGCCGCGGCCAACGGCTGGATCGATCGCGAAAGTGCGATCGACGAGATGCTAGTCTCGATCCGGCGGGCTGGGGCCGACATTGTGCTCTCCTACTGGGCGGTCGAGGTGGCCCGCCGCCTCCGGTAACTAGCGCGTCCGTGCACCTATCGATTGAAACCGCTCCTGCCTGATCAAGCCGTCGGTGATCAAGCGCACCCTGCAGTCTTGGCGCCGGTTTGATCAGGGAGGAGCGGTATCAATCGGGACTATGGCACTCCCATGCCGGAAGCGTCTGTCTTGATCATGGACACCCGGAACCTCCGTCGGTAACGTGCGAAGCGTCCGGTGCGGTCGATCGTGTGGGGTGGGCTGGCCGCGCGCATCGTACGCTCAACCGTCATCCAGATCACCCGGACGAGCCTGTCGCCTAGGCCGCCGTCGTGATCAACCGAACGGGCGGGTAGGGGCGGCCCAGGCCGGGCGGAGCGGCCTTGCGAGAATGCAGCACGTGACGTACGCGATGGACGCGCCGGCCAGCGCCGCCCTGTTCGACCGTGCCCGCGCGGTGACTCCGGGCGGCGTGAACTCGCCGGTCCGGGCGTTCCAGGCAGTGGGCGGCACACCGCGGTTCATCACGCGCGCCGCCG
>DASTNZ010000080.1:0-11820 GCA_035762665.1 Jiangellaceae bacterium
CCCGACCTTGATCCGTGGTACCTCGGGCCGGCTTTTTAAGATCCACAGCTACTTTCCGTGACGGAGGCCGAAATTGCCCCGCACGAAGAAACCCGCCGGCACAGCGGTGGACCGCCGCAACGGTCGTCGAGCAGCGAACCTGTCCGTCGTTTCGGGTGGGCGCTTCGATCCCCCCGAGGGTCTGTCGGAGCCGGCGGCGAAACTGTGGGAGGCGTACTGGGACGACGCTGTCTCATCCGTCCAAACTCCGGTCGATCAGGGCGTCCTGATCCGGTGGATCACCGAGTACGACCGATATCTCCGGACTGTCAGCGAGGCGGACGAGCAGCCACTCGTTCAGGGGTCGATGGGGCAGTCGGTCGAGAACCCGCTCTACAAGATCGCATACCGGGCGCTGGACGCGGCCGAGCGGTGCGAGAGGCAGATGGGCGTCGGGCCGCTGTACCGGTCGAACCTTGGTATCGCGGTGATCGCCGAGCAGAAGAGCCTCGCCGAGATGAACGCCCGCTACGGGGGTGACGGTGGCGACCCGGACCCTGTCGAGGCGGCCGACCCGCGCGTCATCGACGCCTGACCCCGGCTGCCAAGGCTGCGGCTGGAAACCTGAGCCGGGCGAGTTGTGGCCGTCGCACGGTGGCATCGCGGTGGACTGGATCGAGCGCTACTGCATCTGCGGTGAGGGTGACTGGTACGGCAAGCTGATCACGCTCCGGCTGGATCAGAAGAAGTTCCTCTACCGCTGGTACGAGTACTGCCCCGACTGCGGGCAGTGGCACTACGACGAAGCCCTGCGCGGAGCGGCGACCGGCGACGGGAAGACGCAGTTCATCGCCGCGATCGTGGTGTTGGAGTTCGCCGGCCCGCCGCAGATCGCCGTCTCGTCGCCGAACATCCCCATCGCGGCCGCTTCGTTCGAGCAGGCCGACCTTCTGTTCTCCGCCGTGGCCACGATGTGCGGCGGACGGGACCAGGCGGTCAAGGAGTCCCCGCTGTGCGGGTTCTTCGAGGTCTACGACACCGAGGTCAAGTTCTCCGACGGGAGACCGGGAAGGATCTTCCGCGTCGCCGCGGTGGCCGGAACGAATGAGGGCGGGCTGCCGACCCTGTTCGTCCGGGACGAGTTGCACGAGTGGGGCGACGTCGGTGACCGCAAAGCCCGCCTGGCGACGGTCATCGGCAAGTCCACCCGCAAGCGAAGGACTCCCCGGGGCTGTGGGCGGATCATCTCCCTGTCGACGGCCGGGTTCGACCGGGACCATTCGTTCCTCGGTGCTCTCTACAAGCTCGGGCTGAAGGTCCGGCGCAACCCGCGACTGTCCCCGAGACTCCTGGTGGACTGGCGCGAGGCCCCCGACGGGCTCGACTACACCAAGATCGCCGATCGGCGTAAGGCCGTGGTCGAAGCATCCGCCGCCGCAGGTGTGTTGTGGAACGTCGAGGACCGCGTCAACGACTGGGGCAAGCCCGCCTTCCCCTCTCACGAGTGGATCCGCTACTACGCGAACAAGTGGGTGGACGTCGCCGAGGAGTCCTGGCTGAAGGATCACCCGGCGGCGTGGGGCAAGTGCCAGGGGAAATGGAAGTCCGACCCCGAGAACCCGTTCGTCGTCGTCGTGGACATGGCGCTCAAGCGCGACTCGGTTGCCGTGTCGCGCATCGAGCGGCTGCCCGACGACCGGTTCGCCATCACGTCGCGGATCTGGAACCCCACGAACGGGCAGATCGACCACCTCGACGTCTTCAACCACGTCCGGGACGAAGCGACAGGCCCCGGGTTCCGGGGTGTCGTGTACGACCCGCGGTTCTTCGAGTTGCCCGGCCGGATGCTGGAAGACGAGGGCATCCAGGTCATCCAGTTCGACCAGTCCCCGCAGCGCATGGCGCCGGCCTGCGGGCTGGCGTTCGACCTCATCGTCGCTGCCCGGATCGTCCACGACGGCGACGAGGAGCTGGGCGCGCACGTCAAATCCGCTGCGAAACGCGTCCAGGAACGCGGGTTCACCCTGAGCAAGGGCAAGTCCAAGCGCCACATCGACGCCGCCATCACCCTGTGCATGGGCGTGTGGATATTGCACGAAGCGCCGGCCGTTGCAGTTATCCCTATGGTGGAGTGGCGGTGAGCGCGTGAAGATCCTGGACGCGCTCCGGAACTGGCTTTCACCCCGGGAGATCTCCCGCTACACCCTGTCCGACTACCTCCAGTGGGTTCTCCAGTACGGCGGGGAACAGGATCCGCTCGGCTACCGGACGACGTACCAGAACATGCCGGCGGAGCCGATCGGGGATTCGTTCGTCGACTTCGTCTCGAACGCCTACCGCTCCAACGGGATCGTCTACGCCTGCGAGATGGTCCGATGCAAGGTGTTCAGTGAGGCGCGGTTCCAGTTCCAAGCGCTGCGCGGTGGCCGGCCGTCGGAGCTGTTCGGCAAGCCAGAGCTGGGGATCCTCGAACGGCCATGGATGGGTGGCGTCACCGGCGATCTGCTGTCGCGGATGATCCTGGACGCGGACCTGGCGGGGAACTGGTTCGGCACCGTCCTCGACGGGGAGATCGTCCGACTGCGGCCGGACTGGGTGGACATCATCCTCGCCCCCCGCTACGGGCCCGGCGGTGGTGTCGTGGGGATGAAACGGGTCGGGTACGTCTACTACGAGGGCGGCAAGAACAACCCGGGCATCTACGACAACAACCCCAAGTACGACCCCGAGGTGTTCCTGCCGGACGAGGTGGCGCATTTCGCCCCATCCCCCGATCCGCTGGCGTCCTACCGGGGAATGAGTTGGCTGACACCTGTGGTGAGGGAGATCCAGTCGGACTCCTCGGCCACCCGGCACAAGCTGAAGTGGTACGAGAACGCCGCCACACCCAATTTGGCGGTGTCGCTGCCGAAGGAAGTCACCCCGGAGCAGTTCGAGGCGTTCGTGGAGAAGATGGACGCCAAGCACAAGGGCGTGGAGAACGCGTACAAGACGCTGTACACCGGCGGCGGTGCGGACGTCACGGTCGTCGGCGCCAACATGCACCAGATGGACTTCAAGATCACGCAGGGTGCGGGGGAGACCCGCATCGCCGCCGCTGCCGGGGTACACCCCGTTGTCGCCGCGCTATCCGAGGGTATGCAGGGCAGCTCGCTGAATTCCGGGAATTTCCAGGCCGCCAAGCGCGCGTTCGGGCAGATCACGATGCGACCGCTGTGGCGCAACGCCGCCGGCTCCCTCGAAGTCCTCGTTCCGCCCCCGGACCCGGATACGTCACGACTCTGGTACGACGCCCGTGACGTGGACTTCCTGCGCGAGGACGAGCGGGACGCCGCCGAGATCCGGTTCAAGGACGCCCAGACCCTGCGGACCCTGTCCGACGCCGGGGCCGAGTGGGACGCCGCGGTCGAGTTCGTCGATTCCGGCGAAGTCACCCGACTGCGGGGACGGCACTCCGGGCTGTTCTCCGTCCAACTCCAGCCGCCCGGCACCCGCGAATCAGTCACCGTCACCGAACCGGCCAGGGCGCAGGCCATGTTGACCGCCGGGTGGCAGATCGTGCGGATCGGACCCGAACCCCTCGCAATCGCCGCCAACGGATCGTCAGGAGGCTGACGTGGCACAGATGACCGCTGCGGCGATCAACGACCTACCGGACAGCGCGTTCGCGTACATCGAGCCCGGCGGGGAGAAGGATGAGGATGGCAAGACCGTCCCGCGGTCGAAGCGGCACTTCCCGATCCACGACGCGGCCCACGTCCGCAACGCGCTCGCCCGCGCTCCGCAGTCGCCGTACGGGGACAAGGCCATGGGGAAGATCAAAGCCGCGGCGCGCAAGTTCGGCATCGAGGTGTCCGACGACGCCCAGCGCTCCGACCGCGCGGTCTTTGATCGGTCGTGGGCCCTGGAGGACATCCACATCCTCCGCTCGGCCGATGGCCACAGCGATGGCCGTACGGTCGAGGCGTACGCGGCGATCTTCAACAGCCCGGCCGAGATCCGCGACCAGTACGGGCACTACATGGAGGAGATCGAGCGGTCGGCGTTCAACCGGACACTGTCACACGGCATCGACCGGGTCGGCGTGTACTACCACCACGGCATGACCCTGCACGGCACCCCGTCCGATCTGGGAAGCGTTCCGATCGGTCGACCGATCGACGTGCGATCCGACCAGCGTGGCCTGTTGACGGTGACCCGATACAACAAGTCGCAGCTGGCGGATTCGGTGCTGGAGGCTATCCGTAACGGCGACATCCGCGGCTACTCGTTCCGAGGCCCGATTATTCGCTCCAGCCCGAAGCGTCCTCCCCGCGCCCGCCCCGGCGCGCCGTTGCCGATGTGGCGACACGCCGAGCTGGGCCTACGCGAGTACGGCCCCACCCCAACGCCGGCGTATGCGGACGCCGGCATCCTCGCCATGCGCTCCACCCTCAACGAGATCCGCGAGGAGTTGTTCTCGCTGAGCCGCAACATCACGTCATCCACTCCCATGGACCCGGACGACGTTGCCGCCACTCCCGACCCGGGACCCGGCGCCGAGGACTCGCTCACGCAGCACTCCGGTCGGCAGCAGAGGATCGCGCGCCTGCGGGCGCAGGCGCACTTCTTGGGAGTGACCAAGTGAAGAAGCAGTCCGAGATCATCGGCGGTGAGCTGGAGGTTCTGCGCGCCGAGATCACCACCCTGAACGAACTGGAAGAGCCGTCCGACGAGGACATCGAGCGGGCCGAAACGCTGCTGGAGGAGTGGACGACCCGCAAGACCGCCTACGACAAGGCCGTGAAGCGGGAGGAGCAGGTCGCCGAGGTTCTGCGGGCCTCGCTCCAGCCGACGCAGGTCGAGCCGACCGCGCCCCGCCGTGGTCCGGAGATCATGCGCCAGGTCGACCCGTTCGACAACAACGACGAACTCCATCGGTCGCTGATCGGCCGGGCGAACTTCAGCCCGGAGGATGTGATCAGCCGGGCGTCCGCCGCGGTGGAGCAGGCGCCGCGGCACGTCAACGACCGGGCGAAGGAACGACTGACCGAGCTGCTGGAGCTGGACAACGTCCACGCCCCGCTGATCGCCCGGCACATGCTGCTCACCGGCTCGCCGGAGTACCACGAGGAGTTCAGAGACTACGTCAAGTCGCGCGGCTACCGGGTGGGTGAGGCGATGCGTGCCGCGCTGTCCCTGTCGGACGCCAACGGCGGGTATCTCGTACCGTTCACGCTCGACCCGACGATCATCCTGACGAACGCCGGGATCGCCGGCCCGCTGCGGTCGATCTCGACGATCAAGACGATCGCCACGGACACGTGGAACGGCGTCACCTCGGCCGGTGTCACGGCCGCGTGGACCGGTGAAGGTGTGGAGACCGCCGACGCCACCCCGACGTTCGGCCAGCCAGTCATCACGCCCAAGAAGGCGGATGCGTGGGTGTTCGGTTCGTACGAGGTGCTGGCCGACTCCGGCTTCGCCGCCGAACTCGGCCGGCTGCTGGCCGACGCCAAGGTGCGGCTCGAAGAGGCGGCGTTCGCCACCGCCAACACCGGTGCGACCATCCCCCGCGGTGTCGTCGCCGCAGTGCAGGCCGTCACGGCGTCGATCGTGACCGCGGCGGCCACCAACGCCTTCGCCGTCGGTGACGTCTACAACACCTCGGACGCGCTGCGGGCCCGGGACGCGTCTCAGGCGTCGTGGATCGCCAACAAGAAGATCTACTCGCTGATCCGGCGATTCGACACCTCCGGCGGCGGCTCGTTCTGGACCAACCTCGGCATGGGCGTACCCAACCAGCTCCTCGGCCAGAACCAGTACGAGTGCTCCACCATGACCGGTGTCGTGTCGACGGGCGCGAACATCCTGCTCGCCGGCAACTTCGCCGAATACTACATTGTGGACAGGGTCGGCATGTCCGTGCTGTACGACCCGATCATCCGTTCCACCGGCAACAACCGGCCCACCGGCCAGGCTGGATGGTATGCCTTCTGGCGTGTCGGCGCGGATGTGGTCGACGCGTCGGCGTTCCGGCTGCTCCAGCTCAACCAGGTCGCCGCGGCGACGGCGCTCGGCTGATGTCGGATCTCCCCGTCTCGGCCGAGTCTTCGGAAACGGCCGGTAGTCCGCAGACAGCCACCAGCCTGGACGTGCTGCTCGACGCACCGCGGGTCACGCAGGCGCAGAACGACTACGCGGCCGCGTGCGAGCAGGCCCGGCAGATGGCGATGGGCTGGCGCCAGCAGATGGCGCAGCAGGAAGGCAACACCGTCAGTTAACCGTCAACGCCCCCGGTAGCGCACCGGCGGGTAGGAAGGCCCCGGGTTCCTGGCTCGGGGCCTTCCGCACACCCAGGAGAGTTAATGCCAACCTATGACGTGCTCGTCTCGGACGAGTTGCTGCCCGAGTTCACCAACGACAACCCGCGCATGCCTGAGGGCTTCCGGATCGTCGGCCCGGTCGAGGGTCTGTCCGGCTACCGCAGCAAGCGGTTCCGGGTAGAG
Source organism: Jiangellaceae bacterium (assembly GCA_035762665.1). Classification (GTDB taxonomy): domain Bacteria; phylum Actinomycetota; class Actinomycetes; order Jiangellales; family Jiangellaceae; genus JASLBX01. The sequence continues at coordinate 6,468 of DASTNZ010000080.1, forward strand.
GATGACAACGCACCGGAGTGGACCGAAGGCAAGCTGGTCTCGCCCACCTTCACGGCGGACTACGACGAGCGGGGGGAAGTCGTCCGCACCCGGGTCACGGCCTACCACGAAGAGAATCAGGAAGCGCTCCAGATCTCCAGGGCCGTGCAGCTGGCCGAGGACAACCCGGGGCGCACCTTCGAAGCCAAGGGTGGCGACGCATGAGCCGCCCCGTGTCCGAGAAGGTGGTCATCGGCTACCTGCATCCCGGCGTCGTTCATGCGGCGTTCATGGAATCCATGCTGGACCTGATCGTCTACGACGTGGCGTTCCACAAGCGGATCGTCAACGGCGGCGGCCGGCTGGCCACGCAGGCTGGCGCCAACCTGTCCGGTCCGAGAAACGCGCTGGTGCGCAAGTTCCTGGACTACGGCAAGGCCGACTGGCTGTGGATGGTCGACACCGACATGACGTTCATGCCGGACACCGTCGAACGGCTGCTCGACTACGCCGATCCCGTCGAGGCGCCCATCGTCGGCGGGCTGTGCTTCGGCTTCGACGACAAGGGCGACATCCAGCCCACCCTGTTCGGGCTGCTCGGCGAGGAGGATTCGCCGGAGGTCGTCCGCTACCACGAGTGGCCGCCGGACTCCATGTTCCAGGTCGCGGCGACCGGCGGGGCGTGCCTGCTCATCCACAAGACAGCCCTGGAACGCATCCGCGACATCGAGATGCCCGGCCGGGGTAGGCGCGGGTTCAACGACGCTTTCCCCTGGTTCCAGGAGTTGGAGCACGACGGCGAGCCGGTCAGCGAGGACATCGCCTTCTGCTGGCGCGCCGGACTGGCGGGGTTGCCGCTGTTCGTCAACACCGCCGTGCAGTTGGGCCACATCAAGGACCGTGAGCTGACGATGGACGCGTACCTGGCTCAGCGCGGGTTGCTGAAGGAGATCCGATGAGCAAGGTCTACGCCAAGGTCAGCACGTTCGTCGGCTTCAACGGCCAGTCGGTGTGGTTGCAGGAAGGCGACGAGTACGACGACGGCGACCCGATCGTCAGGGCGAACCAGGGACAGTTCACCGACCCGGAGCCCAAGCGCCCCATCGGTCGGCCGCTCAGTTCGCGGAGCAAGGATGGCTGACCTCGTCGTCATCGTCCCCTCACGAGGCAGGCCGGAAGCGGTCGAGCCACTGATTCTCGCGTTCCAAAGCACGTGCACGGCCGACACCAAACTCGTGTTCGCGGTCGATGACGACGACCCGAGAGAGTCGGACTATTGGACCGCAACGAAACCTATCTGGCCGGGCATTCTACCTGCCGGTAGTCGCTCGATGGTGGAGTCGCTGAACCAAGCGGCGACGAAGCTGACCACGCCGGGGGATCATCACAAGTTCGGAGGCCGACCGTGGCGCGCGCCGTTCGCGGTCGGGTTCATGGGTGACGATCACCTCCCACGTACGCACGGCTGGGATCAGGCGTATCTGGATGCCCTCCTAGAACTCGGTACCGGCATCGTCTACGGCGACGACCTCCTCCAGCGGCGGAACCTGCCCACGCAGTGCGCCATGACCGCGGACATCGTGCGGGCGCTGGGCTACATGGCGCCACCGGCCCTGACCCACCTCTACGTCGACGACTTCTGGCGTGACCTCGGGCTGGCGGCCGAATGCCTGCGCTACCTCCCGGACGTGGTTGTCGAGCACCGCCATCCGCTGGCGGGCAAGGCCGAGTGGGACGAGGGATACAAGCGGGTCAACGACGCCGGCATGTACTCGGCCGACGCCGAGGCTTACGGGCTGTACAGGCGGGAGCGGTTCGAGGCCGACGTGGCGAAGGTGCGGGCGCTGCGTGGCTGAGTGGCGGCTGTTCCAGGATGGCGAAATTCCTATCTATACAACCCCCGAGTGGTATCTCGACCGGGAGCGCGCACCGCACCTGGAACAGGACCTCCACCGGGGCCGGCTGCTGCAATCGGCGCGCCTCGTGGCCGAAGCTGCCATGGCGCACCGGTTCCGCACGGTCGTCGACCTGGGCGCCGGAGACGGCGGACTGCTCTCCCTGCTCGGGCCTGGGCTGACCGGGTGGGGATACGACCTGTGTCCCTCCAATGTCGCCGCCGCCAAAGAGCGTGGCGTGGACGTCCGGCTCGGCAACGTGCTGGATGGACCCATCCAGTGGGGCGATATCGCCGTGGCGACGGAGATGCTGGAACACATCGTCGATCCGCACGGCTTCGTCAGGACCGTCTTCGACAACAGCCGGGTTCTCGTCGCGTCCAGCCCGTGGAACGAGACACCCGAAAGCCACTACGAGTTCCACGCCTGGGCGTGGGACACCACTGGCTACCGGGAGCTGATGGAGCAGGCCGGCTGGGTTGTGCGCAACCACGCCCGGGTGTCGATGTTCCAGGTGTTGATGGCGGTGAAGCCGTGAAGCGGGTCCGCCTCCGTGAAGCGCACGACGACGCGAAGCTCGCGCAGATCTACGCCAAGCCCCACGACCACAGCCGGTGGCTCGACCACGCGGTGAGGGTGCAGGTCACCGTCGCCTTGGCGAGAACGCTCGGCGGACACGTTCCCAGCGCGGCGGACCTGTCGTGCGGCGACGGCGTGATTCTTCGGAACATCGACGCCGACGAGCGGATCTTCGGCGACTACGCACCCGGCTACCCGTACGTCGGACGCATCGAGGCCACGGTCACCCGGATTCCCAGGGTGCAGCTTTTCGTCTGCTGCGAAACGCTGGAGCACCTCGACGACCCGGACACCGTCCTCAAGGCCATCCGCGACAAGACGCACAACCTTGTGCTGTCCACACCTGTGGACGCGTTCGGGGATACCAACATCGAGCACTACCACGCGTGGGACCGGGAAGCCGTCGAGGACATGCTCCGGGCGGCGGCGTTCGAGCCGCTCGTCTACAACGAGTTGGATCTCAAGCCAGCCGGCGGGGAGTACCGGTTCGGGATCTGGTGGTGCCGGTGAGAGGGAACTTTACCAACCACCCCAACAAGAACCCGCGAATCGACCAGGCCTGTCCTTGCGGTCGGGTATTTCAGACAACTCAACAGCGGTTGGATGCGGGACGGGGCAAGCGGTGTAGCAAGGCATGCCAGTACCGCTACGCGATCCGGCCATCGGGACTCACGTACCAAGTTCAGAACGACAATCCCGCCTGGTTCCGTCCTGGAGAGTCGCGGCCCCGAGGCGAACTCAGCCCAGGCTGGCGTGGCGAGAACGTCGGATACAGGGCCTTGCACAAGTGGGTCGCGCAGAACAAGACAAAGCCGGAGCGATGCGAAGCTTGTGGCACCAGTGACGCGCCGCTCGAATGGGCGAATCGGAGCCACGAGTACCGGCGGGATCTGGATGACTGGGCGGCGCTTTGCCGCGTTTGCCACCGTCGACACGACAGTGGACCTGCTCGCGGCGCGGCAACCGCCAAGTACGGCCGCCGGGCGGTGCAGCAGAGATGAAGCGAGCTTTGGTCAGCGGCTCGGCCGGCTTCGTCGGAAGACACGCGGCACAGGTCCTGACGGACCGGGGCTACTCGGTGAACTGCTGGGACATCGCCGAAGGCAACGATGCCCTCTACCTGTTCCAGTGGGACACCGACGTCTACGACTTGGTCGTCCACTGCGCGGCGGTAGAGCCACACCGAGCGGCGATCGACGGCAGGCCGATGAACCTCGCGGCGAACCTCCACCTCGATTCGGCGATGTTCGAGTGGGCGGTTAGGACGAAACAGCGCAGGGTGCTGTACTTCTCGTCGCCGGCCGCCTATCCGGTGCACCTCCAGACCGGTGACCCGCAGGTGCTGTTGCGCGAGTCCGACATCGAGTCGGAGTTCACCTGGAGCTCACCCGATGCCGCGTACGGGTGGACGAAGCTCACCGGCGAGCGCATGGCCCGAGCCGCCAACGAAGTCGGCCTGCCCACGTACGTTGTCCGGCCGTTCAGCGGCTACGGCGAAGACCAGAGCTTGAACTTCCCGTTCCCGTCCATCGTCAAGCGAGCCCGCGACGGTGACCTGATGGTGTGGGGACCACCCGGCCAGACGCGCGACTGGATCCACATCGATGACGTGATCGCCGGTGCCCTGGAGGTCGTCGAGCAGGACGTACGCGAGCCGGTGAACCTGTGCACCGGCATCGGGACGGAGATGGGCGAGCTTGCGCTGATGGTCGCTCGACTCGCCGGTGAGCCCGAGAAGCCGGTCACCTACCTGCCCGACAAGCCCACCGGAGTGATGTACCGGGTGGGCGACCCGACGCGCATGGAGCAGATCTACAAGCCGCGCGTCTCCATTGAAGAGGGCATCGCGCGGGCGTTGGCCCGTTCGTGAACCCACCGGAGTGGGTATCTTCTGCGACGGCAGATCAACCGTCCCGGGAGGACACATGCCCAAGCACAACAAGCCTGACCCCGAACAGCAACTCCGCCAGGAGCGCGCAGAGGCCGAGGCGCGTCAGGACCACGCCCGCGTGGCCGAGATCGACCGGGAACTCGGCGAGATGACCGGTGAGGGCGAAACCCAGAGCGGCCAGACCAACCTGTAACCCCTTCCCCCCGAAGCGGAAGCCCCCGTACCTGCGGGGGCTTCCGCGTATCTAGGAGGTGACCCATGGCCGTACCCACCGCCGCCGCGTCACTGAACAAGCCCGCCTATGCCGTCGGGGAGGCAATGACCCTGACGGTCACGTACGGCGACGCCGACCAGCGCACCGCATCCCAGACCATCACCGTCGCCGACTCGACCGGTAACGACGTCGTCATCACCACCTCGGCGATCATCGACCCGCTGACCGTCACCGTCGAGGACGTTGACCGTACGTGGGCGAAGGTCAGCGATACGGGCGCGGTGGCGGTCTACACGGCGGTCGCCTGATCATGGGTACGGTCACCGTCCGGGTCACCGACTCGGGCGGTAGCACCACGACCAGAACCGTCTCCTACACCGTGAGTTCCCTTGACGGGCAGACGATGCTGATCGGTTCGTCGAACGTCGACAACGCCACCGAACTCAGTGCGTATGAAGGTCGTTACGGGCCGCTGAAGGTGCGTCGTTCGTACAACCAGCCGGCCGACGACCTTCCCCCGACGTGGGCGGCGACCGTCGCCGCGATGGACGTCGGCAAGCGCGCGAGCGTGTGGAGCTTCAAGCCCAACATCCCGAGCCTCGCCACCGGTGGGTATGACGCGAAGTTCCGTGCGTTCCTTGGAACCGTTCCGGAAGACGGCTACGAGAAGATCATCATCATCTGGCATGAGCCGGAAGGCGAACTCAAGGCCGGCCTGTTCACGCCCCTCCAGTTCAAGACGGCCGCCGCCCGATGTGACGTGCTTGTCAAGGAAACCCACCGCCCGGACCTGAC
>DASTNZ010000081.1:0-29158 GCA_035762665.1 Jiangellaceae bacterium
CTCGCGATCACGTCGACCGGGAGCGACGTGGCCGCGAGCAGGTCCTGGGCGCGCAGGATGCGTTGGTGGGTGAGCCACCGCACCGGGGTGGTGCCGGTCGCCTCCACGAACCGGCGGGCGAAGTGACGGGGGCTCATCGCCGCGAACCGGGCGAGTTGGTCGACCGTCATCGGCTCGTCGACGTGCTCGAACATCCAGTCCATCACTGCGCCGATCGCATCGCCGAACCCCGAGACGGGGACCGGCGTGAACGCGAACTGCGACTGCCCACCCTCCCGGTGCGGTGCCGTCACCATCCTGCGGGCGACCTTGTTGGCGACCTCGGGTCCGTAGTCGAGCCGAACGATGTGCAGCGCGAGATCGATCCCGCTCGCGGTGCCGGCGGACGTGAGCACCTGGCCCTCGTCGACGTACAGAACGTCCGATTCGACCCGCACCTTCGGGAAGCGACGGGCCAGATCGTCGATGTCCATCCAGTGTGTGGTCGCACTTCGCCCGTCCAGGATGCCGGCCGCCGCGAGCGCGAACGCGCCACCGCAGAACGACACCATCCGGGCTCCGCGCTCGTAGGCCGTCCGCAATGCCTCGACCATCGTCGTGGGTGGTTCGTGCGGGCAGGCGGGCACGATCACCGTGTCGGCGTCCTCGATCGCTTCGAGGCCGAAGGGCGGGTCGAGCGTCCAGCCGCCATTTACCACTACCGGCCGGATCACGCCGGCCAGCCGGTGGTCGTACCACTCGACGCCCAACTCCGGCCTGCGTAGCCCGAACACCTCGCAGGCGACCGCCAGGTCGAACGGGTTCACCCCGGGGGAGAGCACGGTCACCACTCGGTGGACCACGGTGGCACCTCCCTTTATGTCGCTGCCGTGACCATCCTGCTCCTTTGCCCGGCCGCCTGCTCTGGGCAGGATAGTTGCGTTTTCTGGCGCTCAGCCGCCTCGTCTGGCGCTTTGCTGCGCGCGACGCTGGAGCAATGGTTGACGCGGAGCTATCAACGTTAGTCGCCCGGGCGCCGTCCCCGGCGGCGCAGCCGGCGGGAGAGCCCCCGGCCGGCGTAGAACTGCTCGACTTCGCCCGTGGTTTGTTCGCGACGTCGAACTACCGGCAGTTGGGACACCGTTTCATGGCCGGCTTCGGCCGGCTGTTCGACCTGCCGATGTACGCGCTGTACGTCGCGGATCCCTGGACGGGCAATGAGTTGTGCGTCGGCTCCACCGGTGTCAGCGACAGCTTCCTGGCGCGCTACGAACGAGGCGGGCGCGAGCTGAACTGGCTGAGGACGCACCTCTGCGCCACCGGGCGAGCGGCGTACAACATGGACCTGATGGCGATGGACGAATGGCTCGAGGATCCGCTCTACACGAAGCTCAAGTTCATTCACGACATCCGCCATGAGGCCCAAGCGCCCGTCATCAACCACGACGGAGTCGTTGGGACGTTGCATTGCGGCACAGCTGACCCCACACGCGGCTTCACCCCGTACGAGGTGCGGCTGGCCGAGGCGCTCGGCCGGGTCATTGGCACTGTGATCGCGGGAATTCAGCACCAGGACGATATGCGCCGGCAGCGGAACCGGGCTGTCGGTGCGCTCGATAGAGTCGGCAGCGCAGTGGTGATCACCGGCCCGGCCGACCCGGAACCGCAGCTCAACGACGCGGCCCGGCGCATGCTGGCCGGGGTAGTCGACGGCGAGCGCGTGCTGCATCGGGTTATCGCCCGTCCCGGCGCCGAACAGGCCTACTCTCGCCACGTAGACGTGGAGCTGGCCGACGGCGACACCGGGCTCCTTCTCGGCCGCTCCATTGACCTACGCGCCGAGCCCGGCACCCTGATGACGGTGCTGGAACTCCAACGCGATCAGGCCGAGATCTCCGAGGAGACACTGACGGCGCTCACGCCGCGCGAGCGGGAAATAGCCCTGCTAGTGGTCGACGGCTTGTCCGACCGGCTTATCGCCGACCGGCTGTACCTCAGCCATCACACGGTCAGCCAGTACGTCAAGCGCATCTACCGGAAACTGGACGTGACCTCGCGTGTTGCGCTGACCCGCTTGCTGCTCGATCTCCGCGATTCCGGGATGCGCGACTGAGCGTTTGGTTCATGCATCCCGGCATTAACGCTTGCCGGGCGTTTCGTTCAAGACGCGCGCCAGTCCGCCGTTCACGATCGGGGCATGGACTAGTTGCAGTCGCAGCCGCCACCAGCGCACCTATGCGCCGAGCCTGGTGTCGACGCGCGGGCCGAGATCACCGGAGAGGTAATCGATATGCAGATGACAATGCCAGCCAGGGAGCATCGACCGCCCCGGCGCCGACAAATTTGGACCGGCCGATGGCGGGGTCGACGCCCGTGGATCCACGCACCCATGCGGACGACTTCGCCCTGGTGAAACGCCAGGACACGAAGGAACGAAATGTCGGACTCATTCCTTACTCAGGCGACAGAGACCTCTGCGTCCCGGACTCGCAACGTGTCCGCCGGAGCACGCGGCAGGACAACCCGGGTGCTGCTGGCTTGTGGGGTGGTGGCCGGGCCGTTGTTCGTACTCGTGGCTGGTTTTCAGGTGACCACACGCGACGGGTTCGACCTTCGCCGCCACCCGCTCAGTCTGCTGAGCCTTGGCGACATGGGTTGGGTGCAGATCAGTAACTTCATCGTTGCGGGCCTGCTGTCGTTGGCGTTCGCCGTGGGGATGTGGCGTGTGCTGCACCCTGGCCGAGCGGGCACGTGGGGCCCCTTGCTGGTTGGCATGTTCGGCCTGGGCCTGGTCATCGGTGGAATCTTCCTCACCGACCCGGATCTGGGATTCCCGCCCGGCGTTCCTGCCGTCGACGAGCCGAGTTGGCACGGCATCGTGCACAACATCGGTCCGGGAGTGGCATTCGACGCGCTCATAGTCGCGTGCTTTGTACTCACGCGCCGTTTCGTTGGGCTCAGCCGGTGAGCATGGGCGACATACTGTGCCGCGACCGGCCTCGCTGTGCTGGCACTTACATGGTGGCCCGACACAGCCGGAATCAGCACGCGCCTTGCCATCGCGATCGTCATCGCATTCGTATGGGTCAGCGCCCTTGCGGGTCGACTAAATGGCGAGCTGTCGCGGAACTAGAAGGCGGTAGGTCAGAAAAGGGAGTGTCATGGATACGGTGCAGAAATCGGTGACTTCGAAGGACGGAACTTCAATCGCGTTCGAACAATCCGGCAACGGACCGGCGATCATTCTTGTCGCATCATCTCTGGCCGACCGGTCGGACACGAAGCGACTGGCCGCGCTCCTAGCACCGCATTTCACCGTTATCAACTACGACCGCCGCGGCCGGGGCAGGAGCGGCGACACCCTTCCGTACCACGTCCAACGCGAGGTGGAAGACATCGCAGCGCTCCTCGACGAAGCCGGTGGCTCAGCGTTCCTGTTCGGTAGTTCGTCTGGTGCCGTGCTCGCTCTCGAGGCAGCGGCTAGTGGTCTTAACATCACCAAGCTTGCCCTCTACGAACCGCCGTTCCGAGTGGACCACAACGGCCCGTTGCCACCGAAGGATCTCGCCGAGGACATCACGCGGCTCATCGCGGACCATCGGCGCGGCCAGGCGGTCAGGCTCTTCATGACACAAGCCATCGGCGTGCCAAGCGCGGTAGTCGCCATCATGCGGGTGATGCCCGGAGCGTGGTCGAAGCTCGAATCGATGGCGCATACGGCTACCTACGACATCGCCATCATGGGGGACACCCAGTTGGGCAACCCACTGCCACCCGATCGCTGGGCTGGGGTCAACGCGCCGACCCTCGTGATTGACGGCGGAAAGAGCTCCATCGCGCAGCGACAGGCAGTCGAGGCTCTCGTCGATGTTCTGCCAAACGCGCAACGCCGAACGCTGCCCGGCCAACGGCATGCCGCACCGGTGATGGCCCCGAAAAAGCTCGCGCCAACATTGATCGAGTTCCTCGCCGTCGAATGAGTTCCAGGACAAGCCACACATAACACAAGGAGAACAGCAATGACAGTTGACGATGCCAACGCTTTCCAGCAGTCCCCGCAGCCAAACCCCGATCTCAGGGGTCTGGATAGATTGGTCGGCACATGGGAGATCTCGGGAGGCGCCCAGGGACAGGTCACCTACGAGTGGATGGAAGGCGGCTTCTTCCTCCTCCAGCACGTTGACCTCGAGCAGTACGGGCAGCGCACCAAGGGCATCGAGATCATCGGCCACGAACGGCCATTCGGGGCGGAGCCGGGTGAAGACATCAAGTCGCGCTACTACGACAACACTGGTAACACCCTCGACTACGTATACGAACTGGACCGCGACACCCTCACAATTTGGGGTGGCGAGAAGGGCTCTCCGGCCTTTTATCGAGGCACGTTCAGCGCCGACGGCACCACCATGACCGGGGAATGGGTGTACCCCGGCGGCGGGGGATATCACTCGACCGCGACGCGCGTCCGTAGTTAGCTCTGGCGGCGAGGCGGCCATCAGCGGCGTGGTAATCGGCAAGGCCCCGCCCCGAAAGTGCCTTGCAGGCCCCGGCCGTGACTGATGAGTTGCGCGCCCAGTAGGCGTAAGGAAGCCCGTAAGGAGGCCACAGTGCCTCGCGTGACACCGAGAAACATCGTTGCGGCCCTGTCCTCGGCGCTCTGCGCTGTCGAGCAGCCAGGCCTTCACGGCGCCGACACCTGTGGCGCCTGGTGCTGAGGGATGGAGGTCGCGTGACGTTGGAGGACCTCGTCCGGCTGCGCCGGGCCCGTGACCTGATGGACCGCGACTACGCGAAGCCGCTCGACGTTCCGGCGCTGGCGCGCGTCGCCTTCATGTCGCCGGGCCATTTCTCCCGCAGCTTTCGCGCCGCCTTCGGGGAGACGCCATACGGCTACCTGATGACGCGCCGGATCGAGCGGGCCAAGGCGCTGCTGCGACGCGGCGACCTGAGCGTGACCGACGTGTGCTTCGCGGTCGGCTGCACCTCGCTCGGATCGTTCAGCTCGCGGTTCACCGAGCTTATCGGCGAGAGCCCGAGCTCCTACCGGGCCCGCGACCACGGCTGGGGCGGCGGTGTCCCCTCCTGCCTCGCCAAGATCTACACCAGACCGGTCAGGAATGGAGAAGCGAAACCTGCCCCCCGCCCGTAGCGTGAAACGCATGGACATCAAGCTTTCTCAGTGCTTCATCACCGTCGACGACCACGACAAGGCGCTCGCCTTCTACCGCGACGTACTCGGCCTGGAGGTGCGCAACGACGTCAAGGCCGAAGGTATGCGCTGGTTGTCCGTAGGATCGCCCGCGCAGCCGGAGGTGACCATCGTGCTCGAGTCGGTCGGCGCCGACCCGACCGCCTCGCTCGCCGACAAGCAGGCGGCCGCGTCGCTGCTGGCCAAGGGCCTGCTGCGCGGCGTCATCTTCGCCACCGACGACTGCGACGCCACCTTTGAGCACATCCGAGCGTCAGGGGCCGAGGTACTACAGGAGCCGATGGATCAGTTCTACGGTGTCCGCGACTGCGCCTTCCGCGATCCCGCCGGCAACATGGTGCAATTCAGCCAGCCTCGCGGGCAGTGAGCCCTGGTCCCGCGAACCGGGCGCTAGCCTGCCGGCGAACTAATGCACCCAGTCACATCTGCCCGGCCGCCTGCCATCGGTAGTAGCAATTTGCGGCTCGGGCTTGGTGTAGGCGAGGTCCGCGGCGTCCACCAGGCCGCTGCAGCACACGCGCTCGTCGTAGGACCAGAAAGCCGCATCGCACCGAGCAAGCGGCGATGGCCCGACCGCCTTCGGTGCGGGTCGAATCGCGCATTCGGCGGACAGCGGCCGTAACGCGTGGTAGATGGTTGACCTTGGATGCAACAGACTGACCGATCCGGACGGGGCGCCATGACCGTTGCGGGTGAACACGGCGAGACCGACTACGGGAGCGCTCCAGCCGGGCGAGAGGTGGACGAGACCGATCTCGACGAACGAATCGAGGGGTCTCCCCCGCGACGCCACCAGCGGCGCCTCCGACGGCTCGTCCAGCCCTCGCCGCGCGCGCCAGGTCGCTGACTGCATCGCGCAGACCTCGGCGAGGTTGATCCCCTTGATCCTCGACGACCGAGCCGACTCGCTGAGCCGGGTGCCGCCACACTCGGGCGGGCGATGAAAGTCACCGCCCGCTCCACGAACGCGCGGATGTGCGGCTGCAGCGCGTCGACGTCCTGGACAGAAACGACTTCTGGCCCCGCGGGATCAGCCCCTCGTAGGTCAGGTTTGACGCTGTCGACCTTGATCTTGGTCGGTTCCTTGTTCAGCAAGTCGTGCAGCTCGGTCTTGGTGTAATTCCGGATCGGCTTGTCCGGGTCGAGGAAACCGGAGCCCATGAGATGCGGCCGTACAGCCGTCCATGCTGAAGCCGGGGATCGTCAGGGCGCCCTCGGCGAGCGACCTGCTGGCGGTCGTCAGCCCTCCAGCACATCGACCTCCGGCCGTGCAAGCGTCGGCATGAAGCCCTGCACGAACGCGCTGTGGGTCTCGTTGATCAGCCGCCGCGGCGATCGTGTCGAACACCAGCGAGCACTTGCCCGACCCGAACACGCCGGTGAACAGTTTCAGCCGGCGCTTCGGGATTTCGACACTGACGTCCTTGAGGTTGTTCACCCGCGCGCTGTGCACGCGGAGCAGATCGGGGCCGTCGGCAGCATGTAGCGCAGGCGACTGCGTGTTCGGCCAGGTGGCCACGTTCATCGTGTCTCATCTGTTAGGCGGAAGCCGCTTACGCGGTCTCCGTCGATCTCGCCTGGCTCGATCCCACAGCGACTCGGGACGGCGTGCCAACCAGGGGCTGCTGCGAACGCTGGTGCCGGAAATATCAGGCATCGCGGCGCTTGAGTAGGATCCCGGCGGCGATGAGCAGGACGGCGGCCCATAGGCAGAAGACCCCGAACCCCTGCCAGGGCGTAAGCAGGTCGTTCGGAGCCTGCGTGGCCTGCCCGATCAGGTGACCGGCCTCCGTCGGCAGGTAGGCGTGGATGTAGTAGCCGGCCTTCCCGGGCAGCAGCTGGGCCAGTGGAGCCAGCACAAGCACGAACCCGATCACACTGGTGATCCCGGCCGCCGTGTGCCGGACAACGGCGCCGATGGCGAGCGCGAACAGGCCGAGCACGGCTAGATAGAGCCCGCTGCCCACGACGGCCCGGAGCACCCCGGGATCGCTGAGCGAGACCGGGGCAATGCTTTCTAACTGCGCGGCGCCGACGAAGAATGTGCCGAACGCGGCCACGAGGCTGACGATCAAGACCAGCAGGCTGAACACCAGCGATTTGGCGGCGAGCATGGGCAGCCGCCGTGGCACGGCCAGCAGGCTGGCCCGGATCATGCCGGTGGAGTACTCTGACGCGATCACCATGACGCCGAGGACACAGATGGCCAGCTGGCCCATCAAAGTGCCGCTGCCGAGGATGACTGCGGCCGGGTCCGCGATGATCTGGGCACGGTCCTTTTCGTTCGTCTGATCCCACTGGGCGACGCCCAACCCGACGAACAGCGCGGCGAAACCCGGGAAGACCACGGCGAGCAGGGCAAGTGACCAGACCGTCGACCGAACGGACCGGATCTTGGTCCACTCCGACAGCATCAGTTGGCCGAAGCCGGTGCGGCGGACCGCCGGTGCCGCGGCAGTGTCGGCAGTGGTGGCGGTCATTTGGCATCTCCCTGGGCCTCTGGCGCGACGGCGTCGCCGGTGGCGCCAAACTCCACACTCTGCCGGGTCAGCTCCATGAAGGCCTCTTCCAGCGAGCCGCGCTGCGAGATGACCTCGTGCAGCACGTGCCCGCCGGCCGCGGCGATCTCGCCGATCCGGGCAGCCTCCATGTCCGCGACGCTCAACTCGCCGGCGCCGTTCTGGGACACCTTGCCGCCCTCCAGCGCGATGGCCTCCGTCAGCCGCTCGGCGTCCGGGCTGCGCACCAGCACCGTCTGCTTCTTGCCGCGCTCGATGAACTCCTCCGTCGTGCAATCGGCGACGAGGCGGCCCCGGCCAATGACAATGACGTGCTCGGCAGTCAGCGCCATCTCGTTCATCAGGTGGCTGGACACAAACACGGTCCGGCCCTCGGCCGCCAGCTGCTTCATGACGGTGCGGATCCAGACGATGCCCTCGGGGTCGAGCCCGTTAACCGGCTCGTCCAGGATGAGCACTGACGGGTCGCCGAGCAGCGCGGCGGCAAGCCCGAGTCGCTGCCCCATGCCGAGGGAGAAACGGCCGGCCCGCTTGCGCGCGACATCGTGCAGCCCGACCAGCCGGAGCACCTCCTCGACGCGTTTCTTGCCGATCCCCTGCGTCTGGGCCAGGCACAGCAGGTGGTTGTAGGCGCTCCGGCCGGTGTGGACAGCCTTGGCCTCAAGTAGCGCGCCGACTACGCAAAGCGGCTGCCGCAGGTCCTGGTAGTGCCTGCCATCGATGGTGGCATCGCCGCTGTTGGGATGGTCGAGTCCCAGCAGCAGGCGCATGGTCGTTGACTTGCCGGCGCCGTTGGGGCCGAGAAACCCGGTCACTTTGCCGGGTTCGACGCTGAAAGAAAGATCGTCCACGGCGGTCTTCTCGCCGTAGCGCTTGGTGAGGTTCTTGGCTTCGATCATCCGTTTCGTCCTTGATAGTGCCAACTAGCAGGGCGTTGTTAGGTTCAGTGAGCCGACAGGGTGCGCTCGGTTTCGCGGGACCAGAGCTCCGCGGCGCGATCGTGCCGAACACCAGCAAGCTCCTACCCGAGCCGCAGACGCCGGTGAACTGCGCGAACGTGGCACCAACATCAGTGGCCGGCGTTCCAGGCATGTTGCCGTCGGGTGCGCATCTGTGACTATCGCGGCCGACAGCGCCGCCAGATACGGCGCACCGCCCGCCGAGGCACTGGCCACTCCCGACATCGGTGTCGTAGGTGAGCCGATGTTCGGTGCCACGACGACGCTGAGCGCGGCAGCGGGGGTCGACACTCATCGGTCATGGAGCAGCGCGAGCACGTTGCCGTCGGGGGGGATGGGTGACGGTGGCCACCAGCCGGCCGCACCGACATCGTGCGCGGGCTCCTTCACGGTGGCACCCGCCACGGTCACCTCGGCCCGCTTCACCTCGATGTCCAGCGCGTGCCAGTGGGCCACCGGCGAGGTCATGCCCTGCGATCCACCGCCTGGCACCAGCCCGATGTGCTTAGTGATCATCTGTCCGTCCTATCTGTAAGACCCGTGGCCTTGAGAAGCATCCGTCGAGGTTCCATTGCCTGGATCTGAACGTCGCGCTGTACCAGGCATCGTTCGGACTCGGCGTGGGTTGGTCTTGAACGAACCGCTTCGGGAGCGATATTGGAGCCGCGGCGAATGGGTAGGTGCGGTTGGTACCGGCTACGCGGCAGCGGCCAGGGCTGCCCCGTAGTCGGCGTCGCGACGACTCTGACCGCTCCCGAGAAGGTGTGCGAGGTCGCCCGGGGTTTGTCCGAGGAGTGAGGTAACGGACTGTCTTTCACGCGGCGACGCTAGGTTCGTCGGCACCTGGCCGGTAAGACACCAGCTTGGTGGTTCTCGGGCCGTCCCCCGTTCTGGGGATTCAGCCCGCAAATGGCCGTGGCGCGCGTTGCGTTCAAGACGTCACCAGGGAGCACCAGCAACGGTAGCCGCAAGCTGACGGTCGAGGACCCGACCAAGGGAGATGCGTGATGAGGTTTTCCACGGCCACGCTAGCCAGTGCTTGCAGCCGCCATCCGGGGTGGACGCTTGCGGCGTGGGGGGTCGTCCTGGCGGGTTCGGTCGCGGCCCTCGCGCTGGTGTTGACGGGGTTCAGCTCCGAGGCGGCGGTGACGAATGATCCGGAGTCCGAGCGGGCTGAGGACCGCCTGGATGTGGCCTTCCCGCCCGATCCAGGAGACGAGATCTCCGATCTTATCGTGGTGCGCTCGTCCGGCCTGACGGTCGAAGACGAGGAGTTCGGGGTGTTCGTCGAAGGGGTGGTGAGCGCGGCCCGGGACAGCGGCGTAGTGAGTAACGTGCTGAGTTACCTGGACGGTGGCGGCCCGTCCCTGGTGTCGGCGGATGGTCGGGCGACACTGATCCCGATCAACATCGGCGAGGTCGACGACGCCGGCGAGGTCATCGAAGTGGTGGAGCAGGCGGATGCAGACCCGGATTTCGCGGTCACGATCACGGGTGATGCGGCGCGGGACTTCGGCTTCAACGAGTTGTCCGCGCGTGATCTGGAGGAAGGCGAGCTCAAGTTCGGGCTGCCGGCGGCGCTTGTCATCCTGCTGCTCGTGTTCGGCACCGTGGTGGCGGGCCTGGTGCCATTGCTGATGGCGGTGGTGGCGATCACCACCGCACTCGGGCTGGTGGCGCTGCTCACCCAGCTGGTCGACCTGTCGATCTTCACCACGAACATGCTCACCGGGATGGGGCTGGCGCTGGGGATCGATTACGCGCTGTTCGTCATCTCCCGCTACCGGGAGGAACGCGGCCGCGGCCGGGTTCCAGGCGAGGCGATCGTGGCCACCGGCGGGACGGCGAGTCGCGCGGTGCTGTTCAGCGGATCGGCGTTCGTGGTCGCGATGTTCGGGCTGCTGATCGTGCCCTCGACGATTTTCCGCAGTTTGGCCGCCGGGGCGATCCTGGTCGGGCTGACGTCACTGGCGGTGGCGCTGACTCTGCTGCCGGCGCTGCTGGGGCTGCTCAAGGACCGCGTCGACGCGATCCGCTTGCCGATCGTCGGCCGTCGGTCAGTAGAGCGGGCCAACCCGGAGGGCCGGCTCTGGGGAGCGATCATTGACCGGGTGCTTCGGCGGCCCGCGCTCAGCCTGGCAATCAGCACGGCCGCCCTGATAGCGGTCGCGGTTCCCGCGTTCGGGCTGAGCATAGGCACCGCCGGGGTCAGCACTCTCCCCGACGACCTGGCCGCCAAGCAAGGCTACGCCGCGCTGCAGCGCGACTTCGGGGACCATACGGTGAATCCAGTCCACGTGGTCGTGGCGAACCACTCCGAGGCCCCGGTCTCGTCTGCAATGGAGCGGCTTCAGGACGAACTCGCCTCCGACCCGCGCTTCGGTCCTGGTGAGATCCGGGTCGGAAATGGCGACGTAGCCGACCTCGTCGTTCCGGTGCGCGGAGACCCCACCGGCGAAAACGCCATCGCAGCCGTGCGCGACCTGCGCGATCAGATCGTTCCCACGGCATTCCAGCAAGCCGACGCCGACCCACTGGTAGGCGGCACCACGTCGGAGACCATCGACTACCTCGACAACGTCACCAACCCCGCGCCGCTGGTATTCGCCTTCGTCCTCGGCCTCTCCTTCGTCCTGCTGACCATCGCCTTCCGGTCGATCGTGATCTCCATCACGGCGATCGCGCTCAACCTGTTGTCCGTCGGCGCCGCGTACGGCCTGCTCGTACTGGTCTTCCAGCACGGCGTTGGAGCGGAGGTCCTGGGCTTCCAGACCGTAGACACGATCGAGGCGTGGGTTCCGTTGTTCCTCTTCTCGATCCTGTTCGGCCTGTCCATGGACTACCAAGTTTTCCTGCTCAGCCGAATCCGCGAGCGTTTCGACCAGGGCGCCGACACCGCGGCGGCCGTCCGGTGGGGCGTCGCCTCCACCGCCCGAATCATCACCGGTGCCGCGCTCATCATCATCGCCGTCTTCGCCGGATTTGCCCGGGGCGAACTGATCATGTTCCAACAAATGGGCTTCGGCGTCGCCGTCGCACTCCTCATCGACGCCACCGTCATCCGCTCCGTCCTTCTACCCAGCGTCATGGTGCTCCTCGACAACCGCAACTGGTACCTTCCCCGCTGGCTCGAGTGGCTTCCGCACCTGGAGGTCGAGGGCCGCGTTGAGCGCCAGCGCCACCCGAGCCTGGTGTAAGGAACGGCGTCAGGTCGGCCGGCGAACCTGCTGCCGGTAGACCGCCGGCGTCGTGGACGTCTCCCGGCGGAAGTGCTGGCGCAGGTTAACCGCGGTGCCGAACCCGACCCGGCTCGCGATCACGTCGACCGGCAGCGACGTCGCCGCGAGCAGGTCCTGAGCGCGGAGGATCCGTTGGTGGGTGAGCCATCGCACTGGGGTCGTGCCGGTCGCCTCGACGAACCGGCGGGCGAAGTTGCGGGAGCTCATCGCGGCGAGCCGGGCGAGTTGGTCGACCGTCATCGGCTCGTCCAGGTGCTCGAACATCCAATCCATCACTACGCCGATCGCGTCGCCGAACGGGGAGACCGGGACCGGCGTGTACGCGAACTGCGACTGCCTACCCTCCCGGTGTGGTGCTGTCACCATCCGCCGGGCCACCTTGTTGGCGACCTCAGGTCCGTAGTCGAGCCGAACGATGTGCAGGGCGAGGTCGATCCCGCTCGCGGTGCCGGCGGAGGTGAGCACCTGGCCTTCGTCGACGTACAGGACCTCCGTCTCGACGCGTACCTCCGGGAAGCGGCGGGCCAGATCGTCGATGTCCATCCAGTGTGTGGTCGCCCTCCGCCCGTCCAGGATGCCCGCAGCCGCGAGCGCGAACGCGCCTCCGCAGAACGACACCATCCGGGCTCCGCGCTCGTACGCCGCCCGCAATGCTTCGATCATCATTGTGGGTGGCTCGTGTGGGCATGCCGGCACGATCACCGTGTCGGCATCCTTGAGCGCCTCGAGGCCGAAGGGCGGGTCGAGCGTAAAGCCACCATTGACCACGATCGGCCGGACCACGCCGGCCAGCCGATGGTCGTACCACTCGACGCCCAGCTCTGGCCTGCGTAGCCCGAACACCTCGCACGCAACCGCAAGATCGAACGGGTTCACCCCAGGGGAAAGTATGGTCACGACCCGGTGCACCACGGTGGCACCTCCTGTACATCGCTGCTGTATCCATCGTGCTCCTTCAGCCGTCCAGATGACCCGGGGCAGGATAGTTTCGATTTCTGGCGCTCAGCCGTCTCCCTCGATTGCTTCCAAGGCGCGACGCTGAGGCAATGGCCAGGGAACTATCCAGGCCGGTCGCTCAAGCGCGGCCGGTTAGCCAGCCGACGGTAAACGAGCCCGCCGCCGGGGTAGAGCTGCTTGATTTCGCTCGGACGTTGTGCGCAGCCTCGAGCAATCGCCAGCTGGGGCGTCGTTTCATAGCGGGATTCGGCCGGCTGTTCGACCTGCCGATGTACGCGTTGTACCTCATCGATCCCTGGACCGGCGATGAGCTGTGCGTCGGCTCCACGGGAGTCAGCGACAGCTTCCTGGCGCGCTACGAACGGGGCGGGCGGGAGCTGAACTGGCTGAAGACGCACCTCTGCGCCTCCGGACGCGCGGTGTACAACATGGATCTGATGGCGATGGACGAATGGCTTGAGGATCCGCTCTACACCAAGCTCAAGTACCTCCACGACATCCGTCATGAGGTCCAAGCGCCCGTCATCAACCGCGATGGAGTCATCGGGACCTTGCATTGCGGCACGAACGACCCCAGCCGGGGCCTCACCCCGTACGAGGTGCGATTGACCGAGGCGCTGGGCCGGGTTGTTGGCGCTGTGATCGAGGGAATCCAGCATCGGGATTACCTGCGGCAGGAGCGGAACCAAGCCGTCGTGGCGCTGGACCGCACCGGCAGCGCGGTGGTGATCATCGATCCGACTGACCCCGAACCGCGCCTCAACGTCGCCGCCCGTCGCATGCTGGCCCAGGTGGTCGACGGCGAGCACGTGCTCCATCAGGTGATCGCCCGACCTGGCGCCGAGCAGAGCTTCTCGCGCCATGTTGACGTCGAGCTGGTCGACGGCGACACCGGGCTCCTACACGGCCACTCCAGCTACACACGTGCCGAAACCAGCACCCTGATCACGATGCTGGAACTCCAACGCGACCAGGCCGAGATCTCCGCGCAGACGCTAACGGCCCTAACCCCTCGCGAACGAGACGTGGCACTACTGGTCGTCGACGGCCTGTCCGACCGCCAGATCGCCGACCGGCTCTACCTCAGCCACCACACAGTCAGCCAGTACGTCAAGCGGATCTACCGCAAGCTGGACGTGCCTTCCCGGATTGCTCTGACCCGCCTACTTCTCGACCTTCGGAACTCCAACGGACACAGCTGAGGTTTAGCTCCACCCCATGCGGCCCGAGCAGGCAATTCGTTCAAGACCGCATGCGTGCAATTTTGGATGATCCGAGAGCGACACAACCGCTCCGGCAAAGTCCCGAAGGCGCAAGGCGTGATGTTGCCTGAGACGGCAATGAGCCGCCTGAGCCAAGGAACAACCATCGCCGCTCGGGCATCCTGGGTTCCGCAATCTTGAGATGTTCAGGAGGAGTTGAATGCGACGGTGGGCCGGACGCCGCCGGCTCCGCGGGTTTGCCCTCGGCGTCATCGGGCTGCTTCTCGTGATAATCGGCTTCTACGGGTGGGCGTGGCTTTCGACGGATCGATCCACGATTGCGCGAGCGGTGATCTGGACGGAAGCGGACGTCGGCGACCAGGACCGGTTTCCCGCGCGTTCGCTACCGGCGGGTGACCAGGTCCGTTCGCTCCCTGTCGAGCCCGAGGCGAACTTGCGCGCCATCGCCGACGGCGGCCGCTCATCCCTCGATGCGTTTCTTCGCGACACTGAAACCCGCGCCTTCGTGGTGCTTCACCGGGACAGCATTGTCTACGAGCGCTACTACGGCCCCTCTGGTCAAGACACGCTCGAGACGTCCTTTTCCGTGGCGAAGTCGTTCGTCTCGACGTTGGTCGGGATCGCGATCGACCAGGGATTGATCGGCGGCGTCGATGACCCGGTCACCAGATACGTGCCTGAACTCGCCGAGCGAGACCCACGCTTCGCCCGGATCACCCTGCGCGACTTGATGACCATGAGATCTGGGCTGCGCTACGAGGAGGCAAGCTTTCCGTGGCCTTGGGGCGACGACACCTACACCTACTACGGTGTGGACCTCCGTGACGCGGCACTTGAGGAAACCGAGATCGAGCGAGCGCCCGGTCAGCTTTGGCACTACAACAACTACAACCCGCTTCTGCTCGGCCTCGTGCTGGAACGTGCGACAGGAACGTCTGTCGCCGACTACATGGCTCGCGAGTTGTGGCAAGCGCTCGGTGCCGCCAGCAATGGTTCCTGGAGCCTCGACTCCGAGCGCTCGGGATTCGAGAAGATGGAAAGCGGGCTCAACGCGACCGCTCGGGATTATGCCCGCTTTGGCCTGCTCCTTCTCCATCATGGCCGGTGGAAAGGAGACCAGGTCGTCTCGCAGGGCTGGGTTCGCGACGCTACCGCCGCCCAAACCACGACCCCATATGCCAAACCGTACGGCTACTTCTGGTGGCTCGACGGCCAGCGACCTGGCCGCTTCTACGCGTTCGGAAACTACGGGCAATACATCTACGTGGATCCACTCGCGGACGCAGTCATCGTTCGGCTCGGGGGTGACTGGGGCGTCGGCAATGAAAACTGGCTGGCTGTCTTCCGTGATGTTATCGATCAGCTTGCGGGCTCACCCGGGGTATATCCAGAGCGTTGACACACAGTCGGCCGCCCCTGCAGAAGGGCGGCCGACCAAGGGTGCGGTTGCTCGTGCTCGGCGCTACAAAGATCCGCGCCGCCACGGGCCGGTGATGGCGAACGTGATGCCCGGGCTTTGCACGTTGACGAACAGCCAGTTGCCTTTCTTGGGTTCGAAGGTGGAGCCGCACCATTCGGAGCCGCGGTAGTTGCCCGGCGCGATGGACTTACCAGGCACGCCACTCGCTGGTATCTCAACGTTGTTGAGGGCGAACGGGAAGATCTCCCCGTCGGTGGTGAGACCGTGCACGTATTCGCCCTCGCTTCCGTCCTCACACAGGACGATCCCGCCGCGTGGACTGACCGAGATGTTGTCCGGGTTGTTGAGCACCGACGCGTCCGGGGAGGCGAACAGCACGCGCATGGTGTCCAGCTCCGGGTCGTATTCGAACACCTGACCTTGCCCGCTCGGTCCGCCGCTGGTCGAAACGATGTAAACGTGATCGTTGCCCCACCACGCCCCCTCGAGCCTGCGGAACACGGCCGCGCCGATGGCCTGGCCCTGCAGCGCGGGACGGGTCTCGCCGGGAGCGTAGTCCGGGTTGTCGATGGTGACCCACGAGGTGAAGTACTCCGTGCCGGTGCCGTCTTCGTAGGTTGTGTAGGACGATCCGTCCGATGTCTCGATCACGAGCATCTGCAGTTCGCCGCCGTCGTGCAGTGCACCGGGAGTGTTGGGGATGTACCGGTAGAAGCCAGAGGGTGTGGCGTCCTCGGTCAGGTACACGATCCCGGTGCTCGGATCGACGGCGACCGCCTCGTGACTGAAGCGTCCCGCCTCGCGTAGCGGGCGGGGGTCACCCGGCCCGTCGAAGGGCACCTCGAAGACGTACCCGTGCCTCGTGCCGTCCGGGGCGATCTCCGTTGTCTCCTCGCACGTCAGCCAGGTGCCCCACGGCGTTGGGCCGCCAGCACAGTTGCGGATGGTGCCGGACAGGCTGGCCCACGAATCGGTGAACTCTCCAGCGTCCGGGTCGAACACCACGTTCGTCGTGCCACCCCGCGCGGCCGGGTTGTACGCCGGCGAGGTGAACGCGCCGGAGTAGCCGCCGAGCTCATGGTTGCGGACTAGAGCGATCTTGCCGTCGCCTCGGTGGAACGCCGCCATCCCGTCATGCGCTCCCGGTGTGGGCACACCGTCGGACATGACATCGCCGGTCCAGCCGTACGAGATGTACTCGAAACCCTTCGGCAGCGCCAGCAGCTCAAGTCCGGTCGACACGTCCTTTACCGGGGACAGGGGCCCGTAGTCCGGGCTCTGCGGGACCTTGGACATCGGGGCGGCCCCCGCGGTCCTAGCGCTCAATGCCTCCAGAGGGCCCAGCGCTGCTAGTGCTGCGACGCTGGCCAGCCCTCCCTTTATGAAGCCTCGGCGCGCGACAGCGGGACTCACGTGCTGTTCGGACATGACACCTCCAGTTCGGAGTAACGGACTCGGCCGCGAAGCTACGCAGCGAACGTGTCCTGAAAGGCGCTCGATCACGACACCTTTGTGAACGTCAGGCGTACGGGCACGGAAGCCCACCGATCATCGTCATCGACAATGGACGAGAATCGGCCGGCTCGCGTGTCAGCCGGCGGGTCTGCTCATGGCCGAGATCGCCGCCGTCCGGGTACGGAATACGTCCGCACACCGAGCCGGTTGCCAAGACGTGGTCAGCCATTCCGCATTGCTCGGTATCGCCGCGGTCGCCCTTGGCCTGGTTCTAACGCCAGGACCGAACATGATCTACCTGGTTTCCCGATCGATCACACAGGGTCGACGGGCCGGGCTCATCTCGCTGCTCGGTGTCGCGGCGGGCTTCCTCGCCTATCTCGCGGCTGCGACGGCGGGGATCACGGCCGTTTTCGTCGTGGTACCCGCCTTGTACACAGCCGTCAAGATCGCCGGTGCGGCGTACCTGCTCTGGCTGGCCTGGAACGCGGTCCGGCCAGGAGGCGTGGCGGTCTTCGCGCCGAGGTCAGTGCCCGTGGACCCGGCACGAAGGCTGTTCACGATGGGGATGGTCACCAACCTGCTGAACCCAAAGATCGCCATTCTCTATGTGGCGCTACTGCCCCAGTTCGTTGACCCCACCCTGGGCAACGTCGCCACGCAGAGCCTGCTGCTGGGAGGGACACAGATCGCCGTCGCCCTCACCGTCAACGCCCTCATCGTGGTGTCGGCAGGCACGCTGGCCGCGTTTCTCGGGCGGCGGCCCCTGTGGCTGCGCGTACAGCGCTACCTGATGGGGACGGCCCTCGCCGGCATCGCGATCCACCTCGTCACCGACCGCGCACGCCCCGCCGCGGCCACGCCCTGACCAGATAGGGACGCAATGGCCAAACCGGCTTCACGATGCGACACCACGACGCTGATAGCAGATGCTCACTAACCTTGTGCGCGTCGAATCCGATCGCGAAATCGTGACACGCGACCTAACTTGGCAGCTCGATCTCCTTACGTTGGGTGAGCCGCCAGTGGTTGCCGAAAGGATCGCGGAACGCGGCGTCGATGCCGTAAAACCGCTCCTCTGGTTCCTCGATGAACTCCACGCCCTTGGCCTTCAACTCGTGATAAGTGGCCCAGCAGTCGTTGGTGGCGAATGCGCCGGGGCCCATGTAACCGGTCGCCACCAGTGATCGGATCTGCAGCGCCAGGTCGCCGTCCATGGCCGGTGGGCCCGGCTCCACGAGCATAAGCGGCACCTCTGGCTGATCTGGCGCATGGACCACCAGCCAATGGAAGCCGTCCTGAACCATGTCGACATCGATCTCGAAGCCGAGCGTATTAACGTAGAAGTCCCGGGCCCGGTCCATGTCCAAAACGTTGACGCAGACCAGCGCGATACCCGTGATCATGGATGCTCTCCTCCGCAACGAACTTGCCGCAATCCCCCGACACATCGATCCGACCCTCGCGCTCGGCCAGGTTCACCGGCCAGCGAACTTGGCGACGACCGGCGCGATGGCGTCCCCGGACACATTGTGGTCCTGGCCCTCGAGGACGTCGAGGCGTGCCCCAGGTATCGCTGCGGCTGTCCGCTCGGCTGCCTGTCGCAGGAATCCCGGACTCTCCGAACCCGCAAGGACGAGCGTTGGGGCGTTGATCCCGCCAAACCGTTCGGCCGGGATCGTGCTGTCGCCCATGATCAGGGCGTCATATGCGAGTGTATGCGCCAATCCCAGGCCGACCTGCCAGTACGGTGACTGACGGATCCCTGCGATCATCTCTTCCGGAAGCCCCACCTGCTTCATGAAATGCGCGAGCGCGTCATCACGGCGATCGGCCGCGAGCATCTCGACAAGGTGCTCGGAGTATTCGGCCGCCCGCCGAGGACCGTCCGGGTCGATGCTAAATGGCGGCTCCCACATGATGAGTCGGTCGATAGGCAGTCCGCTGGCGGCGGCGTCTGCGGCCAGCACCGCACCGGAGGAGAACCCGAGAACACTCGCGGATCCACCGGCCGCATCCAGCAACGCACCGATGTCCTCTACCTCCCGTTCGACGGCATAGGGCAGCGTGTCGCCACTGTCACCGCGACCGCGTCGGTCGAAGTTGAGCACTGTGAAATCTCGCGCCAACGCCTCCGCGATCGGGACGTCGATCGCTCGATCGCAGGAGGCGCCCGCCACGAGGACGATCGGCGGCCCCTGGCCGATCTGGTCATACGCGATCACTGTGCCGTCCCTGGACTGGATCTTTTCCATGGCGAGTTCCCGTCGATTTTGGTTCCGCAGCTTGTCCGCGGACCGCTATCTCGACCGTAGGCGCGGCAAGCAGCGCTCGGCTTCTCGAAAGCTGCACAGTTGCGGATGCGCGGGCCGATTGCACAGTCAGCCGAGCGGGCGGGTCCACATCCGCACGTAGCAGTGGGGCAGACGAGCCAACTCGTGGTGATCGTCCCGCTCGCGATATGCACTGGGGCTGTCTCCGACGAACCGCCGGAACTGGGTGCTGAACGAGCCGAGGCTGGTGAATCCCACGGCAAGACACACCTCTGTGACGGACAAGTCGCCGGCGCGCAGCAAGGCCTTGGCCCGCTCCATCCGCCGACTCATGAGGTACTGGTGGGGGGTCTCGCCGAACGCCGCCTTGAAGCTTCGGCTGAAGTAGGTCGGCGACACCGACGCGCTGCGCGCCAGCGCTGCGATGTCCAGTTGCTCCGCGTACGCCCGATCGATCAGGTCACGCACCCTCAGCAGATGCCGTGCGAGCGGCACGGCCGGACGGCTCATGGCGACATCATGCCGCCGACCGAGCGGTCGTGGCGATGACAGCACCATCTGCTCACCGGATGCGCGGGCCAGTCGGCCGGGCGGATCGAAGCACATCCCAGGCCACGCAGATCCTCTGGAACTGGTAGATGACTCCCTCGGTTTCCGGGACAAGCTCGATCAGTCGGGCTGCCCCGAGGACTCGGTGGTGATGATCACGTTACCGATCTTTTGCCCGGTCTCGACGTAGGCATACGCCTGCACGATCTGTTCCAGCGTGTACCGCCTGTCGATGACCGGTTTGAACGCACCGGACTCGAGCATCTCCCTGATCCTGGCGATCACCCGCTGGTCTTCCATTGGGATGGGGAACACCACCTTCCTGCCGCGGAACAACGGAGTAATCAGCGCCAACAGGGGGTTCTGCGATAGGCGACCGAGGTCAGACGACAGATAGACACCCCGTGGTTTCAGCAGCCGCCGACAACGGCCGAACGAGCTCTTACCCACCGCGTCCATGACCACGTCATAGCTGTGGGCGTCCCGGGTGAAGTCCTCCGCCGTATAGTCGATCACCCGGTCGGCGCCTAGGCTGCGGACCAACTCCACCTGCTCGGCGGCACAGACAGCGGTCACGTTGGCGCCAAGGTTCTTCAAGATTTGGACGGCCGCGGAGCCGATCGCCCCCGTCGCGCCGTTGACCAGCACGTCGTGCCCCGGGCGAACATTCGCCCACTTGATGAAGGACAAGGCATAGTGTGCGCCTTCAGTGCTCGCGGCGGCTTGCTCGAACGTCAAGCCCTCCGGGATCGTGGCGACCAACCCGTTCTCGGGCACCGCGAGGTACTCCGCATGCGCTCCGAAAGAGCCCTCGACGTAGCCGAAGACCCGGTCACCGATGGCGAACGACGTCACCCGCGCACCGACGTTCTCGACCACACCGGCGAACTCAGTACCCAACACGCCGGCCCGCGGCCGGGCAAGCCCGCTGTATAGCCTGATGAAGAATGGCCGGGCCGCCCGGTAGCCGCAGTCCGTGCGGTTCACCGTCGTGGCGCGAACCCGAACGAGCAGCCCGTCCTCGGGGACGGACGGCGTGTCGATTTCACATATCCGCACCACATCCGGCGGCCCATATGAGGTGGTGACCGCTGCCCGCACACCCGAACTGTAGCGATGCAACATCGTTCAACCTGCGTCACGCCCGCCGCCAGCCCGAGCTGACCACCGAAGCAATCGCCGACCAGGTCACCGCCAGCCCCGTCAGACTCAGGCAGGAGCCCGTATGCAGTCCACCGACGATGGATCGGCGGCAGACTGGTCGCATGGCAAACGCACCCCTCAATCTCGATGCCGCACTCGAGTCGTTCGACGACTTGTGGAGCCCGCGCATCGTCACGCGCGTCAACGACTATGACGTTCGAATCGCCAAGGTGCAGGGCGAGCATGTCTGGCACGTCCACGACAACACCGACGAGTTCTTCCTGGTTCTGGACGGCGACTTCGACATCGCCCTTCGGGACGCGGACGGCGGCACGCGGACCGTTCACCTGCATCGAGGCGACGTCTTCGTCGTTCCGAGAGGAGTGGAGCATCGGCCATCGTCGACTGGTGCCTCGATCCTGATGTTCGAGCCCACTGGAACGCCCAGTACGGGCGACCGTCATGACGAGATCCCCGACCACGTCGACAGCACGACGGGGCATGAACTTGCTACCGGCAGCAGCGCGCCCGCCCCGTAGGTGTGAGCCTGCGGTGGATGTCGCTCCAAATGATTGAGGTCCATGACACCGGGCTGCTACAGCTTCAAGACCAGCGTGATGGCGATCAAGATATCAACCACGCCGCACCATGGTTGCCATTGACATTCCTCCTCGAAGCGAATTGATGCGGAAATCCGGGTGTGGTGCGTGAGCCGCTGTACGGCTCAGCCGCCGTATGCGGCGCGGCGTCGACGCATGATCAGCCACATGAGCGGCAGCATCGCGACGTGCTCCAGGATGAGCAGGGAGTCACCCGCGATTACGCCGAGCCAGAGCAGCGGAATTAGCGCGAGGACGGGCACGAACATGGCGCCGGCCATTTCGAGGGTGTGCACCCAGCCGTGCCTTCGGAAACGCATCCAGGCGACCATGCCGACCGACATGTCGAAGGCCATTTCCACGGCGGCCAGTTCCGGATACTGCGCTGGAAACTCCAGTCCCGCCAGAGCCAGTACGCCTCGGACGGCTGCGCCAAGAACGACCATCCCGACTGCCATGGCAGCGAGCATTTCCAGGTAGTGGCGGCACCCGGCACGCCGCCGCACACCGCGCCTGGGAAGAGGGTTGGATCTAGGCCACCCGATCGCTGAGATACTTAACGACCTGAGCCGTCTCGACGTTAATCCCGGCTGGTAGTTCTCGACTTCGGCGACGGCCAGTTGTTGAGTTCGACGTTCCGTTACCCAGGCTCGGCGGCCGGCTGCAGATCTTCCTGTGCCTCGTTGCTGACCGCCGCGGCAGGAGCCGTGTTTCGTCGGAGAAGCGCCGCGCTCAACGCTGCCGCCGCGGCTGCGAAGACGGCTGCGGCGACGAACGCTGCGTTGTAGCCGCTGGTGAGGGAGGCCAGTTGATCACCGCCCGCGGCCAGTTGGGTGTTGGTGCGGGATGCGGCGAGGCTGGCGAGGATCGCCAGGCCCAGCGCGCCGCCCATCATGAAGGAGGTGTTGACCACGCCCGAAGCCAGACCGGCTTCGCTCGGCTTGACATCGCCCATAGCAGCCAGCAGTACCGGATTGAAGGCCATGCCGGCGCCGACGCCGAGGAGGATCATGCCAGGGAGCACATCGGTGAGGAAGACGCCGTCGACTGGTGCCTGCGCGAACAGTGCCAGTCCGGCCGCGGCCAGCAGAAGACCGCTCGCGAGCGGCGTTCTGAAACCGAAGCGCATGACGAGCTTGGCGGAAAGGCCGACGGAGAAGACGGCCATGATCAGGTTGGCCGGCAGGAAGGCGAGGCCTACCTGCAGCGGGCTGTAGCCGAGCACGAGTTGCAGGTAGAGGGCGGAGAGAAAGAACCAGGCGAACATGGCCGCCGCCCACAGGACGCCAACCACGTTCGCGGTCGTAAGGTTTCGATGGCGGAAGAGGCCGAGCGGCACGAGCGGCGCCGGTGTCTTCGCCTCGATCGCAAGAAACCACACCAGCAGCACCCCGGCGACAGCCAACAGGCCGAGCGTGCGCGCGGACGTCCAGCCTGCTTCGTTGCCGTTCACGATCGCGTAGACAGCTAGCATCAGCGAGGCGGTCACGGTAAATGCGCCCGCAACATCTACCCGCCGAGAGGCTGGCCCAAGGTGGGTTTGCGGGAGCGCCAGCGTCGCGAACACGATGACGGCCACTCCGATCGGGACATTGACGAGAAAGATCCAATGCCAGTTCAGGGCTTCGGTCAGAATCCCGCCGACAAAGACGCCGATCGTGCCGCCACCAGCGGCGATGAAACCGAAGACCCCCATCGCCTTTGCGCGATCCGCTGGCTCGGTGAACATGGTGACGATCAAGGAGAGCGCCACCGCCGAAACGATCGCCCCAGACAATCCTTGTACCGCCCGGGCGCCGACTAAGCCTGCCTGCGACGTGGCGAGCCCGCACCCGAGCGATGCGAGTGCAAAGACTGCTATCCCGATCAGGAACAGCCGCTTATGTCCAAAGAGGTCACCCAGACGCCCAGAGAGGAGGAGAAACCCTCCGAACGTCAGAAGGTAGGCGTTCACGACCCACGCGAGCGAGCTCTCTGAGAAGCCGAGATCTTCGCGGATCGACGGCAGGGCGACGCCTACGATCGTCACGTCGAGGACGATCATCAGGTATCCGAGGCAGACGGTGAACAGGGCCAGCCAACGGCTTCGTTGTGTGCGCTCCGGCATCAGGTGACTCCTTCGTTGTTACTGTTCACAGGACAGTCGGAGCGCGGACTAGGATTTCGACACCCAAGTGCGTCGCCGCGCACATCGGCGATCCGATCCCGCCAGATCTATGCGATGTCGAAAACGCGTCGCCCGCTCCGACTCTGCTGTGAGAGAGGCCACTCAGGCAGGAAGGGAGCAAGAACATGAAGTACGTCGCGCTTGTCTACAGCAACCCCGGGGCCTTCGAGGCCCTGTCCCAGAGCGAACGCGATGAGCTGATGGCCGAGGCCGAGGCGTACCTCAAGGAGTTCAGCGAGTCCGGGGAGCTCCTTGGTGCTGGGGAAGCGCTCGCGCATCCGTCCAACAGCAAGACTGTGCGGGTGCGAAACGGCGTCCCAGCCATCACGGACGGGCCGTTCGCCGAAGCCAAGGAACAGCTGGCCGGCTACTACGTTCTCGACTGTGCGAGCATCGAGCGAGCGACCGAGATCGTGAGACATGACCCGGCCGCACGCTTCTGGGCTGTCGAGGTTCGGCCGATCATGGATATGGCCGGTGTCGAGATGTGACCACGCAAGCCGAGATCGAGGACCTGCTGCGCCAGCTCGCGCCGCAGGTCCTCGGTACGCTCGTTCGCCGCTTCGGCAATTTCGACCTGTGCGAGGACGCTGTGCAGGAAGCACTGCTGGCTGCCGCCCTCCAGTGGCCGGAAGAAGGCATCCCCGCCAATTCACGGGGTTGGCTGCTCACGGTCGCGTCCCGCCGGTTCACCGACGAGATACGGAGCGATCAGGCGCGCCGACGCCGCGAGGAGACGGCCGCGGTACGGGTGCCGTCCGACGCGTTCCTGGAACCCGCCCCCGGCGAGCCCCGTTCGGCAGATGAGGACGACACTCTCGTCCTCCTGTTCCTGTGCTGCCATCCCGCCCTGACCCCGGCCTCCCAACTGGCACTCACCCTGCGTGCGGTCGGCGGTCTGACAACGACAGAGATCGCG
This sequence comes from Jiangellaceae bacterium, assembly GCA_035762665.1. Taxonomy (GTDB): domain Bacteria; phylum Actinomycetota; class Actinomycetes; order Jiangellales; family Jiangellaceae; genus JASLBX01. The sequence goes on from DASTNZ010000081.1 coordinate 24,611, forward strand.
CGCGCATTTCTGGTACCGGACGCGACAATTGCCCAGCGCATCACACGCGCCAAGCAGACCATCAAGGCCAGCGGCATCCCCTTCCGGCTTCCGCCGCTGCCCGAGCGCGCTGACCGACTACGCGTCGTCCTGCATGTGCTCTACCTGATATTCAACGAGGGCTACACCGCTACGTCCGGACCGGACCTGCAGCGTGGCGAGCTGACTGCGGAAGCCATTCGCCTCACTCGTGAGGTGCGCCACCAACTGCCCCTAGACGGTGAGGTGGCTGGGCTACTCGCGCTGATGCTGCTCACCGACGCTCGGCGTGCGGCACGCACGCGGCCGGACGGCTCTCTTGTTCCTCTCGCAGAACAGGACCGCGAGCTGTGGAACAAGGACTCCATCAAGGAGGGCCTGGCTCTCGTCACCGGTGCACTTTCCGGCGCGCCATTGGGCCCCTACCAGCTCCAGGCGGCAGTCGCCGCCGTCCACGCCGAGGCAACCCGTGCAGAGGACACCGACTGGCGACAGATTCTTGTGCTCTACCGACTTCTCGAGCGCATCTCACCCAACCCGATGATCACGCTCAACCAGGCCGTCGCACTCGCGATGGTGCGAAAGCCCCAGGATGGGCTCGAACTGCTTCGAACCCTGGACAACGATGCCCGCATGGCGGAGCATCACCGCCTCAACGCCGTCCGCGCACATCTGCTGGAAATGGCGGGTGATCGCGTGGGAGCGCGCAGCAGCTACCAAGCCGCAGCACGTCGCACCACCAGCGTCGCCGAACAGCGATATCTCGAAGCCCGAGCAGCGCGGCTCTTGGACGACGAGCGGAAGTCCAGTCCGACAGCGCCATGAGCACAGCTGGTCCCGATCCCTGCTACTCGACGAGCTTTCCATCCGTCGATACGTCGCGCATCAGCTTGGCGATCTCATCTGGAATTGGCGGGATCTCCTCACGCTCGATGCGACCGGGCCCGGACCAGACGAGGTTGACCTGCAGGGATTCGTCGAGTTCTGGGTAGTCTGCGCGGTTGTGGCAACCGCGGGTCTCACGCCGCTCGAGCGCCGCCTCCAGAGTCGCCCGGGCTGCAACCAGTGAGGCCTTGAGGTCAAAGGCATGGGCCAGGTCTTGATAGCCCGCGTTGTCCGGGTGAATGCCCACATTGGGAACTTGCGCTTCGATGACGTCCAGCTTCGATAGGCCGGCTAGCACACCGGACTCGTCGCGCACGACGCCCGCACGTTCGGTCATGGTGTTGCGGATCGCACGCTGCAGAGATCGGACGTTTTCGCCTCCATCCGCGGAGAGCAGCTCGTCGATCTCGCCTCTCGCCTCGGCCACCGCGGTCGCGGAGCGTTGCTGACCACCGAGCTGTGCCGAGTAGCCGGCGGCGGCCTTCCCGACGATGCGCCCGTACACCATCAGTTCTATAAGGGAGTTCCCTCCGAGCCGGTTTGCGCCGTGGAGTCCGCTGGACGCCTCCCCGATGGCGTAAAGGCCTTCAACGTCTGTTCCGTGATCGTCCGGGCGCACCCAGACGCCACCCATCGAGTAGTGCGCTGTGGGGGCGATCTCGATAGGTGTCGTGGTGATGTCGAGCATCTGTAGCTCGAGAAGAGTCTGGTAGACCCGGGGAAGTCGGCGCATGATCGTCTCGCGAGGCAGATGGGAGACATCGAGCCACACTCCGCCGTTTGGGGTGCCACGCCCGTCCCTGATCTCGGAATAGGCAGCAAGCGCAACACGGTCCCGTGTGGACAACTCCATCCGCTCGGGGTCGTACCGCGCCATGAATCGTTCGCCGAACCGATTGCGCAGCATCCCGCCCTCACCCCGAGCCGCCTCGGATACCAAGGTTCCCGCTGCATTCTCCGGCTCGATCAAACCGGAGGGATGGAACTGGACGAGCTCCGGATCACGCAGCCGGCCGCCGGCCTCCACGGCAAGGCGGAACGAGTCGCCGGTGTTCTCGTCGCGACGTGAGGACGTCCGCCGCCAGATTCGGTTGTGTCCACCGGCGGCCAGGATGACCGCGTCGGCGTGGATGATGTATCGCGTTCCGTCACCGACGTCGAAGCCGTACGCGCCAAAGATCACATTGTCGCGCACGAGCAGCTTCGTCACGTAGACCGAGTCCATGATCGGCACTCCGAGCTGTGTGGCGCGATTGATCAAGGTGCGCTGAATCTCCAGGCCCGTGTAGTCGCCCGCGAACGCGGTGCGGCGGAACGTGTGAGCACCGAAGAACCGAAGCGAGATACGTCCATCGGCCTCACGCGCGAACGGCATGCCGTACCGCTCGAGATCTTGAATCCCTCGCGCCGCCCCCTCCGCAACGATCTGGACCGTCCGCGGATCGGCCAGAAGATAACCTTCCTTCAAAGTATCCGCGGCATGTTGCTGCCAGGTGTCCTCGGGATCCATCGTGGCAAGCGCGGCGTTGATGCCTCCCGCTGCCAGGGACGTGTGTGCGTCCGCGGAAGGCCGCTTTCCGACCGCAAGTACATCCACCCCGCGTTCCGCGAGCTCGATCCCGGCGCGAAGTCCCGATCCCCCTGTGCCGATAATGAGGACACAGGTGGCGATCCGCTGCTCCTGGACGTTCAAGTCCGTGCTCCGTTCGACCGGTGACGATTGACTCCTACTAACTAAGACGACGCGACCCCTGGCGTCGTGACCTCCTGGCACTGTGTGCTTCGTCTCAACTTGATCCGTCCGATCAACACCTCGGTCATCGCCACGCTCCCCGTCGCCGGCATCTGTTCGTGGGAGCGGGCCTGCTCGGCACCCGGACCCTGCAAGACCTTGACCGTTCGGCAGCGGAGCGAGACCGCCGGAACCGCATCGGCCCGGTGTCCCGATGCCCGAGTGGGATATCGACCACACCGGGAGGCCGACGAGGGGACGAGGTTCACGTACCGTCGGGCACGCTAACTCGTGATGCCATCGGCCCACGGTGCCGACCGTCCGGACCACACGCTCCGCGTCAAGCGTCCGAAAGCGATACTGAGAACGTGCAGAAGCGACGTCTCCTCCTGATCGGCGCCGTCGCGGCGCTGATGGTCGCCGCTCTCACGATCGCTTTCCTGCTCGGTACGTTCACCAGATCCGTCGAGGCACTGCCAACCGCGGCCGACAATGAGGTGCCAGCCATCGCCGACCCGCCGCTGGCTCGCATCGCCGTCGCCGGAGACACCGGGACCGGTGACGCCAACGAAAAGGCCACCGCTGAGCAGATGACAAAGCAGGCCAACAGGGCTGGTCCCTACAACGGCCTCCTGCTCCTCGGCGACCTCGTCTACGAGGACGGCGATGCCGAACTCGTCGACCAGACCGTGACACAGCCCTTCGCCGATCTTCTGGACAACGGCACCACGCTCGTGCCTGTCCTCGGTAACCACGATTACCAAAGCAATGAGCAGGAAGAGATCATGGCCGCCCTCGGCCGCCACCGCAGCTGGTACGTCCAACACATCGGACCGGTACGCATCATCGTGCTCGACACTGAAAGAACCGCAGACCCGCGGCAGACACAGTGGCTGCGCAAGACCCTGGCCACACGCGTGGAGCCCGGCACATGGACCATCGTCGCAACACACAAGCCCGCCTACTCAGCCGGACAGCACGGGTCGGACGAGAACGTCCAGGCGCAGTGGGCACCACTCTTCGCCGAGTACGACGTCCCTCTCGTCGTCTCCGGTCACGACCACGACTACCAACGATCAAAACCCATCGACGGAGTGACCTACGTGGTCTCGGGTGCCGGCGCCAAGGTCCGCGCAACAGGACGCGCGGATTTCACCGCCGTCAGCGCATCAACCCGGCATTACCTCGACATTCTCGTCTACAAGCAGCGCATTCTCGTCCGGGCCATTGACCAGGCGGGAGCGCTCATCGACACCTTCACGATCAGCACGGAATAGAGCTCGTCAGAGCAGCCGACCGTTCAGGTCTACTACCTGTGCCGTCCGGACATCGCCGGAATCACCGCGGCGGACTTAGATGACTAAGCGATCTGACTCACGAGCAACGAGAGGGCATGCCATGGGGCGGGGGATCGCGGGTCTCCTCGGGTTTACGAGGAAAGACCGAGAAGTCCACTTCGGAGTGTATCGGACTGGCATGGATCCATAGCTCCATCAGACCCGGGGCGATTCATCCTGACGGGAATGGTGATCCATCCTGCCTGCTTGCGCATACACCCGCCTCGCAGCGGCATTGATGACTGATTGGTCCAGGGAGACACATCCTTAGACGATCTTGCGGTGGTAGGTAGCCATGGCGAAGATGTAGGCGACGGTGAGGATGCCGCCGCACCAGGCGAGGGCGGTCCAGATGTCGGTGCCGACCGGTTGCTGTGTGAACAGGTCGCGGATGGTGTTGACGATGGATGTTACTGGTTGGTGTTCGGCGAAGGTGCGTACCGGGCCGGGCATGGTGTCGGTGAGCACGAATGCTGAGCTGATGAACGGTAGGAAGATGAGTGGGTAGGAGAACGCGCTCGCGCCGTCGGCGGACTTCGCGGACAGGCCGGGGATGACGGCGAGCCAGGTCAATGC
>DASTNZ010000082.1:0-82009 GCA_035762665.1 Jiangellaceae bacterium
AATATCCACTTACGCCACCTCCAGGTCGGGCACCTGGTCGAGCAGCGGGCCGCCCCACGCGGACGCGAAGGCCTGCTCGACCGCAGCGCCGATGCGATACAGCCGGTCGTCGGCCAGCACCGGTGCCATTACGTGCAGGCCAACCGGCAGGCCATCCTCGTCAGCGAGCCCGCACGGGAACGACGCCGACGCGTTACCCGCCAAGTTCGACGGGATCGTGCACAGGTCGGCCATATACATGGCCAGCGGGTCGTCGACGCGCTCGCCGATGGGAAACGCCGTCGTTGGTGTGGTCGGCGAGACCAGTACGTCGACCTGCTCGAATGCCGCATCGAAGTCGCGGCTCACCAGGGTGCGCACCTTCTGTGCTTGCCCGTAATAGGCCTCGTAATAACCACTCGACAGGGCGTACGTGCCGAGCATGATCCGGCGCTTGGCCTCGGCGCCGAACCCCTTGCCGCGGGTCAGGTTCATGACCTCTTCGGCGCTGCGGACACCGTTGTCGCCCACCCGCAGGCCGTAGCGCATAGCGTCGAACCGCGCCAGGTTCGACGACACCTCGCTCGGCAGGATCAGGTAGTACGCCGGCAGCGCGTACTCGAAGTGCGGGCACGAGACCTCGACAACCTCGGCTCCAAGCTTGTCGAGCAGCTCGACAGCATCGGCGAACCGAGCGAGTACACCGGCCTGGTAACCCTCGCCGGCGAACTCCTTGACCACGCCCACGCGGACACCGGACAGGTCGCCGTCCGCGCCCCGCCGGGCCGCCCCGACGACGTCGGGCACCGGCTGGTCGATGCTCGTGGAATCCATCGGATCATGTCCGGCGATCACAGAGTGCAGGCGCGCGGCGTCCATGACCGTGCGCGCGCACGGGCCGCCCTGGTCGAGGCTGGACGCACAGGCCACCAGGCCGTACCTGCTGACCCCGCCATACGTCGGCTTGACACCCACGGTTCCCGTGACGGCGGCCGGCTGGCGGATGGACCCGCCGGTGTCGGTGCCGATCGCAAGTGGTGCCTGGAACGACGCGAGGCTGGCACTCGACCCGCCACCCGAACCACCGGGCACCCTTGACAGGTCCCACGGGTTGCGAGACGGACCGTACGCAGAGTTCTCCGTCGACGAGCCCATCGCGAACTCGTCCAGGTTGGTCTTGCCGAGGATGACTATGCCCGCCTCCCGCAGGCGGCGGGTGACGGTCGCGTCATACGGTGGCCGCCAACCTTCGAGGATCTTCGAACCACAGGTCGTGGGCATGTCGCTGGTGGTGAATACGTCCTTGAGCGCGAGTGGGACGCCGGCCAGTGGACCCAGCTGCTCGCCCGCCGCCCGCCGTTCGTCCACCGAGCGGGCGGCGGCGACCGCGCCATCGGCATCGACATGGAGGAACGCGTGAATCTGCTCATCGACGGCGGCGATCCGGTCGAGGTGCGCCTGAGTAACTTCGACGGCGCTTGTATCGCCGTCCTTGATCGCGGCCGCCAGTTGGGCGGCCGTCTTGCGGGTGAGATCGGCGCTCATGGTCGCGCTCCCCTCCTCCCACGCTCCAGGGGCAGCATCGGTGCGCTCGCTGACCGCTTCGCGCCCGCGTCGGCTCGCCGCTCCGTCATGCTTCCTCCCCCAGGATCTTCGGAACCCGGAACCGGCCGTATTCCGCGTCGGGCGCTTGATCAAGGGCCTGCTCTTGGGTCAGCCCCGGGCGGGGGACGTCGTCGCGGAACACGTTGGTCATTGGCAATGCGTGGGAAGTCGGTGGGATATCGTCGGCGGCCACTTCGGACACCTTGGCGACGAAGCCCGCGATGGCGTCAAGCTGGCCAGCGAGATGGTCAAGCTCGTCGGGTGCGAGGTCGAGGCGCGCGAGCCGCGCCAGGTGCGCGGCCTCGTCACGGCTGATCGAGGACATGCGTGATCGGGCTCCTTGGCCTTGGTCGGCAACTGAACGATCCTACGGCGTTCGGCGACCGAAGCGCGCACCGATATTGCCCTGCGCCCATCGTCCAGTGCCGGTGCCGCGTTCTGGGGGGCCGTTCCTGTGAAGAACGACGGCACGATCTCGCTGAAGAAGCCGTATGCCGTCGATTCGGCCGGCGGAGCAAGATCATGCCATCGTTCCTGCTTGCCTCCTCCTATTGCCATCCGATCCGTCGACGATATATCGTCGACTCATCGCGACTGGCACGGGAGTTGTTATGCACGGAGCACACTGGCGAGGACGGGGCGGGCAAGGATTCGCCCCCTGGATGATGTTCGGTCACTGGTCTGGTGGCAGAGCACCGTGGGGTGCGCCGCCATGGGTTGGCGGGCCTGGTGGTCCTGGTCGGTGGCGCGGACCACGCGCTCGGCGCGGCGACGTCCGGGCCGCGATCTTGGCCGTGCTGGCCGAGCGATCGGCCAATGGCTACCAGATCATCCAGGAGATCGCCGACCGCAGCGACGGTATCTGGAAACCCAGCCCCGGCTCGATCTACCCGACGCTACAGCAACTCGAGGACGAAGGCCTGGTCCGGGCCGCGGAGGAAGGCGGCCGCAAGGTGTTCCACCTCACCGACGACGGCCGCACCTACGTCGCCGAGCATGCCGACGAGGTTTCCGCCCCGTGGGCGGCGATGACAACTCCGGACGACGAGGACGAGCAAAACCTCAAGCCGCTGATCGGCCAGACCGCCGCCGCACTGTGGCAGATCATGGCCACCGGAAGCGCCGACCAGCAGGCGCGCGCACGCACGGTCTTGTCAGACACCCGCCGGAAGTTGTACGGCATCCTCGCGGACGGCGATGACCGCGACCCGCTCGACGACCTCGACGGAGGTGGCAGGGAATGACCCCGATGCGCATCGGCGACGCCGAGCGTGACGCGGCGGCCGCGGCGCTCGGTGAGCACTACGCGGTGGGCAGGTTGACCAAGGACGAATACGACGAGCGCATCGATCGGGTGTGGGCCGCCAAGTACGAGGGCGACCTGTCACCCCTGTTCAGTGACCTACCGCGGAAGAGTGCGCTGGCGGCGCCGGCGCGCGGCACCGTCCGTACTGGAGGCAATCCCCTCGCGAGCCCTCGCCGACCCGGTCCGCCGCCCGGCTTTCACCCGCTGATGCTGCTCGGCCCGATTGCCATCGCAGGAATCATCGCTACCGCCATCGTCACCGGCAGCGCGCCGTGGTTGTTCCTGCTGTTCTTCCTCTGGTGCTTCGGCGGGATGGGCCGCCGTCGGCACCAGCACTGGGCGCACTCCAGGTAGGGCTAGCCCCACCCCGCTGTTCCCGGTGGCCGGAGCGCGTAGACGCCCGGTGGCTGCGATGTGCGCCGCCATGCAGAAGACGATCGTCGAGGCATGGCCACAGCGCTTCTGGATCAGCCCCGAAGCCGCCGAGATAGCGCGGCACCCCGATCTCCCCGACCACCGCGGGACCGGTTCATCGACCTGTTGCGAGCAGCCGCGATCGTGACGATCGTCTGCTTGCACTGGCTGATGCCGGTGATCTCCTACGACGATGGCGACCTGTCGACGGCCAACGCATTGGCCACTGGTGGCGGCTGGGCAGTGACCTGGGTCTCGCAAGTCATGCCGCTGATCTTCTTCGCAGGAGGTGCAGCGGCTGCGTTAAGTCTCGACGCCCGCCGGCGCGATGGCCGGGGAACCACCGCCGGCTGGGTCTCCGACCGGCTCGCGCGCCTCGCCAGGCCCGCCATTCCGCTGGCCATCGCCTGGATTCCGCTCCCGCATCTTCTCATTGCCGTCGGCGTTCCGGTGCAGCCGGTCGAGACGGTGTCCGCACTCGTTGGACGGCTGCTGTGGTTCCTCGCCGCCTATGTGCTGCTGATCGCCGTTACTCCTGCGCTCCTGCGACTCCATGACCGCGCTGGCGGCGTTGGCATCGGCGTCGTCGCCGCGGGCGCCGTCGCCGTGGACATCGCACGGTTCGGCCGGCTCGACGGCGGATCATGGTTCAGCTATGCGAACACGGTGCTGGTGTGGGGGGCGATCTATCTTGCCGGCGTCCACTACGGCCGGGGCCATCGTTGGCGCTCGCTTCCGGCGCTCGCATTCGCCGGCGCTGGATTGCTGGCCACGGCGCTCGCCGTCGCGGTCGGCCCGTACCCGGCCAGCATGATCGGCATGCCGGGGTCAGCAGTATCGAACATGAACCCGCCGACAGCAGTGCTCCTCGGCGTGGCAGCGATACAGCTCGGGCTGCTGATGGCTGTGCGGTGCTGGCTGATCAGGTGGGCATCCCTGCCGCCCGTCGCCGCGTTGCTCGCGTGGATCTCACACCGAACGATGACGATCTATCTGTGGCACACGCCGGCGCTCGTAACCGTCGCTGGCATCGCGGTCATCGGCTTTGGGTACGCCATGCCTGAACCGTTCAGCGCGGAGTGGCGCGGCACGCTACCAGCCTGGCTGGCGCTGCTCACGGGTGCCCTGGCTGTCCTGGCGCGACTCCTGGTCCGCTTCGAGCATCCGCTGTTCGTACACCGGCCAAGGCCCAGCCGGTCGCGTGCCGCCGCAGCAGCGGTCCTGACGGGTGGTGGGCTGCTCGTGCTTGCCGTGGTGGGGTTCAACCCGGCCGCAGACCTGTGGCCGCTCACCGCCGCTGGTGCGCTGGCAATGGGGGTAGGGCTAGCCTCAGGTCGAATCGGCCTGCCCGCCGGATGGGCGCCGGCAAGGCAGAACGGGAGGGTTGTGGCATGACACCGCTTACTCCCGTCCCCTCCGAGCTGGATGGCGCCGAGAGCACACCAGCGCCGCGAGTGAGCTGGGCGCAACTCCGTCGCGATCTCGCCTTCTTGATCGTCAACTTGCCCATTGCGATCGCCGCGTTCGCGGCCGCCGTGACTGGGTTTTCACTCGGCGTATCGCTGCTGATCATTTGGGTGGGCATTCCCGTCCTCGTGCTCACGCTCGCGATCGCCCGTGGCTTCGCCCAGTTCGAACGGGCCCGCATCCGCATCTGCGAGCAGCGCCCGCTACCTCCGGTGTACTACCGGGAAAATGTCGGGAACCTGGGCCGGCGGCTGCTCGGCGTCCTCCGCGACCCTCAGTACTGGCGCGACCTCGCTCACGCGGTCGTTGCGTTCCCAGTACGCATCTTCACCTGGGTCGTCATAGTCACCTGGATAGCTACCGCGATCGGCGGCATCGCGTATGTCACCTATGGCTGGGCACTGGAACGCATCCCGGACAACCAGACGCTCTGGGAGCTGATCGGAGTCGATTCGGCGGCGTTCGGCGTGTTTGCGAACGTCGTTCTCGGCCTGATCTTTCTTGTCACGCTGCCCTTCGTCGCCCGCGGCCTCTCGGCGATGGAGGCAGCACTCGGCCGGGTGATGCTGACCAACCCCGGTGCCGCCGAGAACGCGGCCCTTAGAGCGCGGGCCGAGCAGCTGCACCTCAGCCGGGCCGCGGTCGTCGAGGCCGAGGCCACCACGCTGCGCCGGGTCGAGCGAGACATTCACGACGGCCCGCAGCAGCGGCTGGTCCGGCTGACCATGGACCTCGAAGCGGCGCAGCGTCGCCTCGCTGACGACCCGGATGCGGCCAGGCCGTTGGTGGACGAGGCGTTGGCTCAGACTCAGGAGGCACTGGCCGAGCTGCGCGCGTTGTCCCGTGGGATCGCGCCGCCAATCTTGGCCGACCGCGGCCTGCAAGCCGCCCTCGCCGCCGCGGCCGCGCGCTGCCCCATTCCCGTCGATTTGGACGTCGCCCTCGGTGGGGACGATCGCCCACCCGCGGCGGCCGAGAACGCTGCCTACTTTGTAGTCGCAGAAGCGCTCACGAATGTCGCTAAGCACAGCGGAGCCACGTCGGTCACTGTCTCGGTCGTACGGATGGACGGCGTCCTGCACGTACACATTTCGGACGACGGAGTCGGCGGTGCGCACCTGGGCAAAGGGCATGGACTAGCCGGATTGGCCGACCGGCTCGCTGGTATCGACGGCACGCTGGAGGTTCATAGCCCGGTCGGTGGGGGCACTGTGCTCACCGCGCAGATCCCGGCTGCATGATGGTCAGACCGCCTAAGGTGTAGCGATATTTGGCTCGGCAGCGCAGACTGGAAGCGAGAGACCCAGCGGAGGGGTGCTGACATGTCTGTTGATATGACCGCTGTGCCAGATGCGCTGCCTGTTCTGTCCCGAGGCAAGCATCGCAACCCCAAGAAGGGTGCGTGCTTCATGGAGCTCGCGTCCTATCTGGCCGGTGAGCGGTGGAGCGATCACCCGAATTGCACGCATCCGCTGCTCGCGACGATGGCCCGGCTCGTCAACGATTTCAGTTCGGATGACGCCCGGCCGCGTCTCGCCCAGCTGATCCCATCGGTGATCGGGTTGACCGGTGGCGACTTGAGAGTGGATGCGACCATTGCCCTGCGTGCGGCGCGGACGGCGCTGCCGGTGGCCTCCGCGGAGCGCCAGCGAGTGCTCGCCGTCGCCATCTTGACGTCCGAGCGGCTTCTCGCTGACCTGGACGGTCGGCCGGCCGACGAGCTCTCCGAGGCCAGCCGGCAGGCCCTCGATGAGGTGCCGGACGCGGCCAAGTGGGCTCATCGCTTCACGCGCGGTATGCGGATCTCGACGAAGGGATTCCGCCGGCACGCAAGCCCTAGCGCTGTTCGGTGCGCGGTCCAGGGCATTGCCCGAGCCTGCATCTCGGACCCCGACAGAATGATGTACGAGCTGCTCGCGAGCACCATCGACGACTGCACAAAGCAGTTGCGGGGCCGACCATCCGAGGTCGACCCCGCGCGCTGGGTTGAGGCCTGCGAGCTCACTCGCTGACCGTTAGGCGGCCTTGAGCTCACTGGCGGCGCCACCAGCCGTCACCGGGATGCGGGTTGGCGTCGAGCCGGCGTGGGCCCCGGCGACCTTGACGGTCAGGACGCCCGCATCGTAGGTGGCCGACAGGTCGGCGTCGGTGATGTGCGACGGCAGCTGGAACGCCCGGCGGAACGAGCCGTAACGAACCTCGCGCAGCCGCCTGCCATTGCTCTCCTCCGACCGCTCGTCGCGGCGCTCACCCTTAACGACGAGCGTGCCGTTCTCGACCTCGACAGTGACGTCCTTCTCAGGGTCGATGCCGGGCAACTCGAGACGGACGAGGGCGTCCTCACCGTCGCGGACGACCTCAGCGGCCGGCCGGAATCCCATGCTGGTCTGTGGTACGGCCATCGAACGGAATACCGAGTCGAACTCAGGGTCGAACCAACGGCGCAACGTCAGAGTGGTCATGTGCTCCTCCTGGTCATATAGCAGCTGGTCAGCTACTGACATCGGGATTAACTTGAGCCAGGTCGACTCAATTCCCGCACTACCGTTCTCTCTCGGCGAACCGGTGATCACGTTCGGTTTTGCGGCTCGGCCGGACCCGATAACGTCGGCCGCATGCGTGTCGTACTGGCCGAGGACTCCGTGCTACTTCGGGAAGGACTCATCCGGCTGCTTACCGAGGCCGGCTGCACCATCGCCGAAGCGGTGGGGGACGGCGATGCGTTGGTTGCGGCCGTGGAAAAGCACCGACCGGACGTAGCTGTGGTGGATGTGCGAATGCCGCCGTCGCACACCGACGAGGGACTCCGGGCGGCGATCGAGGCACGCCGTCGGGTGCCGGGCACCGGTGTACTCGTGCTGTCGCAGTATGTGGAGGAGTCCTACGCCAGTGACTTGCTCGCCGACGGTGCGGGCGGCGTAGGTTACCTGCTCAAGGACCGGGTGTCGGCCCTGGTAGAGCTGTCCGAAGCGCTGGAACGGGTCGCGTCAGGTGGCACCGTCCTCGATCCAGAAGTCGTGGCTCAGATCTTGGCCCGGCGGCGCCGTGATCCGCTGGACGAACTCACGCCACGTGAGCGCGAGGTGCTGGGTCTGATGGCCGAAGGACGCTCCAACTCAGCGATCGCCCGCAAGCTGGTAATTACCGAAGGTGCGGTCGAGAAGCACATCTCCTCGATCCTCACCAAGCTGGACCTGCCGCCATCAGGGGACGATCATCGCCGGGTGATGGCCGTATTAGCGTGGCTCGGCGCCTGACGCCACCTGTTCAAGACGCCGAAACCGCATCCGGTCCTGATTCGAGCAAAGCCCTGAACCCGTCCTCATCCAAGACCGGCACACCAATCTCGATCGCCTTGTCGAGCTTGGAACCCGCGCTCTCGCCGGCGACGAGGAAAGACGTGTTCTTCGAGACCGAGCCCGCTGCCTTGCCACCGCGGGCGAGGATCGCCTCCTTGGCTTCGTCTCGGGAGAAGTTCGGCAACGATCCGGTGACCACGACGGTCACACCCTCCAGGGTGCGAGGCATCGATTCATCACGCTCGTCGGCCATCCGGACCCCTGCCGCCCGCCACTTGCGGACGATCTCGCGATGCCAGTCGACGTCGAACCATTCGCGCAGCGAGGCCGCGATGGTCGGCCCGACACCTTCAACAGCAGCCAGCCGGGCCTCGCCGGCTTCGCCACTGGAGGCAGCCTCCTCGATGGCGTCGAGTGAGCCGAGGGCCATCGCCAGAGCTCGCGCCGCGGTGGGACCTACGTGACGGACGGACAGCGCAACGAGCACCCGCCACAGCGGTTGCGACTTCACCGACTCGAGGTTCGCCAGCAACCGCTCGCCGTTGGCACTGAGCACACGTTCGCCGCGGCCGGCCTCCCGCTCAGCCTTGGTCGCCGCCCGGGTGAACATCGGGATGCCCAGTAGCTTGTCTTCGGTCAGGTCGAAGACGTCGCCCTCGTCGTGCACGACTCCGGCGTCAAGGAGCGCCGACGCGGCCTCCCACCCCATCACCTCGATGTCGAACGCCCCCCGGCCGGCCAGATGGAACAGCCGCTCTCGCAGCTGCGCTGGACAGCTGCGCGAGTTGGGGCACCGGATGTCGACGTCGCTTTCCTTGGCCGGCGCCAGCGGAGTGCCGCAGGACGGGCACTCGGTGGGCATGACGAACTCGCGCTCGGTTCCGTCGCGCAGGTCGACGACCGGCCCGACGATCTCCGGAATGACGTCGCCCGCCTTGCGCAGCACCACTGTGTCGCCGATCAGTACGCCCTTGCGCTTGACCTCGTGGGCGTTGTGGAGCGTGGCATTCTCGACCGTTGAACCGGACACCTTGACCGGCTCCATCACCCCGTACGGGGTCACCCGGCCGGTGCGCCCGACGTTGACCCGGATATCGAGCAGTTTGGTGTTGACCTCCTCCGGCGGGTACTTGAAGGCGATGGCCCACCGGGGCGCTCGCGACGTCGATCCCAGCTGGCGCTGCAGGTCGATCTGGTCGACCTTGACCACGACTCCGTCGATCTCGTGCTCGACGGAGTGTCGGTGCTCGCCGTAGTAGGCGGTGTACTGCTGCACTTCGGCGAGTGTCTTCACCACCCGCACCCGGTCGCTTACGGGGAGCCCCCAGCGGCGGAGCGCTTCGTACGCCTCCGACTGCCGAGTCAGCTCGAAGCCGTCCCGCTTGCCGATACCGTGGCACACCATGCTGAGCCGCCGGCTGGCCGTGATCCGAGGATCCTTCTGCCGCAGTGATCCTGCCGCGGTGTTGCGCGGGTTGGCGAACGGCGCTTTGCCCGCCTCGACCAGCGACGCGTTCAGCGCCTCGAAATCTTCAACCGGGAAGTAGACCTCGCCGCGGACCTCGAGCAGTGGGGGAAAGTCGTCGCCGGTCAGCCGGTGCGGGATTCCCTCGATCGTCTTGAGATTCGGCGTGACGTCCTCACCCGTGCGCCCATCGCCACGGGTGGCGCCGCGAACCAGGCGGCCGCGTTCGTACACGAGATTGACCGCAAGCCCGTCGACCTTCAGCTCGCACAAGTACTCCGCGCCGGTGCCTACCTCGCGCTCGACCCGCTGCGCCCACGCCACCAGCTCGTCCTCGGTGAACGAGTTGTCGAGGCTCTCCATCCGGGTCGGGTGCTCGACTGCGGCAAAATCCGTGGAGTACGAGCTGGCGACCTTCTGTGTCGGGGAGTCAGGCGTACGCAGTGCTGGGTACTGCTCCTCCAGCGCCTCAAGCTGCCGCACCAGGGCGTCGAACTGCGCGTCCGCGATGACCGGCCGGTCCAGCACGAAGTAGCGATACCGGTGCTCCTCAACCTGCTCGGCCAGCTCGGCGTGCTTTTCCCGGGCCTCCGCCGGGACGTCTGCCGCGCCGGCCGGCTCAACGTCATGCGTCGTCACATCGTCAGACGCTACCGGGCCACGCCGACATGCTCAGCGAATGCTCGAGCCGCGTCGCGGGCCAACCGGTACGCCTCCCGGGCCCAGCCGACGTCAGCACCCGCGAGTCCACAGGTCGGCGTGACGACGATTCCTGCCACCGACCGGGCCGGATCGGCATCGAGCCGGGCGAACAGCCGGTCCAGCCGCACGACAAGGTCCCGGTCGGTCGGGACCCGGACGGGGCGGCGGACCGGGACGACACCGGGCCATAACGCCAGCCCAGCGTCGACCGCTTCAGCCAGCTCGTCGTGAACGCTGCCGGTCAGTAGGCCGACGTCCAGCGCCACCACCCGAGCGCCGGCCCGATGCACGAGGCGCAGCGGGACCTCGGCGGCGCAGCAGTGCACCACCGGCCACTCCCCCGCGGCCCGCACTACCTCGCCCAGCAGCTGCTCGGCCTCACTCGGTTCGACCGCCCGCAGCCGGCCGAACCCGCTGAACGTCGGGATGGCACCCGCCAGCACGGCCGGCAGCGACGGTTCATCGACCTGGACGACCACCTGGGCACCTGGTACCCGCTTCCCCACGTCGGCCACGTGGTCGCGAAGTCCTTCGGCGAGTGACTGAGCCAGATCGCGCCGCGCGCCATAATCTGCGATGGCCCGATCACCGCGCTGACGTTCGATCGATGCGGCAACCGTCAGAGGCCCGGCGACCTGGAGCTTTAACGGGCCTGAATACTCCACTGCAGCGATCTCAAAGGCGTCCAGATCGGCACGCAGCAGAGACCGGGCGCGCCGCTCGTCCCCTCCCGGCCGGTCGGTCAGTCGCCATCCCGCGGGTTGCAGGTCCACATGGAGGTCCACCAGGAACGCTGCGGCGCGACCGATCATATCCGCGCCCGCCCCGCGGCCTGGCAATTCGGGCAGGTGAGGAAAGTCGGGCAGCTCGCCGGTGGTAATTCGGGCGGCTTCATCCGGATCGTCATAGGGCAGCGATCCGATGCCGCTCGCAACGCCGATGCCCCAGGGGTAGGTCACGGAGTCTGACCTTACGCGAGAAACCACTCCTCGCCGCCGACAGCTGGACATTAACGAACGGTCGTACTATTCTCCTCCCGTGAGCAAGGGCGAGACGACTCGGCAGACTATCTTGCACCGCGGCGTGGAGACCGCTGCGCGGGTCGGCCTGTCCGGCCTCACCATCGGCGAACTGGCCTCCGCTGCCGGCATGTCGAAGAGCGGGCTGTTCGCACACGCCAAGTCCAAGGAGTCGCTGCAGTTGCAGGTCCTGGCCCAGGCGCGCGAAGAGTTCATCGACGCCGTGATCCGGCCCGCCCTCACTGCGCCTCGCGGCGAGCCACGGGTTCGGGCACTGTTCGAGCACTGGCTCACCTGCGGGCGCAACCGAATGCCGGGCGGCTGCCTGTTCGTCAAGGCCGCCGCAGAGTACGACGACCGACCCGGCGCCGTCCGCGACCAGCTCATCCGCGACCACACCGACCTGCAAGAGACCATCGCGCAGATCTTTCGCACCGGTATAAACGAAGGGCACTTCCGCACTGACGCCGATCCCGCCCTGTTCGCGTCCGCGCTGCACGGCGTCATGCTCAGCTTCTACCACTCGCACCGGCTGCTCGGTGACACAGCAGCCGAGGCACATGCCAGACAGTCCTTCGAGACTCTGCTCGACGCTGCGCGACCGAAGCCCGACACCATCTGAGGAGACCAACCATGACCAGCACGGCAGCAGTACCGACGCAAAATAGCACGACCGTTCGTACGTTTCGCCGAACAGCTCTGTTCACCACGTTGCGTACGACATTCACCGTCCTTGACCGGGTGGCACCCGTCGTCGGTGGGCGGCTTGCGGCCCGGGTCTGGTGCACGCTCCCGAACGGCAACAGGTCACGACGTGACGATCGCCCCATCCCCGGCCTGACCGCACCGCAAGACTCCACCTCGACCGTGACCCTCTCGGGTGACCGGCGCGTGGTCGTCGAAGCTTGGGGTGAGGGGATGCCGGTGTACCTGGTGCACGGCTGGGGTGGTTGGCGAGGCCAGCTCGGCGCCTTCGTTGAGCCACTCGCGGCGCGCGGATACCAGGTGGTTGCCTTCGATGCGCCGAGCCACGGTGAATCTGGACCCGGCCGGCACGGTCCGCGCCGGACGACCGGGCTGGAGATGATGGAGGCGCTGCAAGCAGTGGTCGGGGCCTACGGTTCGCCGGCCGCCATCGTCGCCCACTCGCTAGGCGCGGCCACCACGGCCTGGAGCATCAACGACGGGTTGGCCCCGCCTGCGCGCCTAGGCCTGATTGCGCCGACCGTGGGCCCGGTGCCGCACATCCGGGCGATGGCGAGGCTGTTCGGGTTCTCCGATCGCACGCACCGCGCCATGCTGCGCCATCTCGAAGGAATGCTGGACCGTCCAGTCAGCGAGTTCGACTTGCTCAAGGTCGGCCCTAGCATGCCTCCGACCATGATCGTCCACGATCAGCGGGACAAGGAGGTGGCGTTCGCCGAGGCCGAGCAGATCGCCGGCGCCTGGCCGCACGCTCGGCTGCTGAGCACGGATGGCCTGGGGCATCGGCGAATCCTGCGTGATCCCGGCGTCGTGTCACGTGTAATTGACTTCGTCACGTCATAGACCGCCTTCCCGAAGCGCGATCACGCTGCCAAGGCGAATACCATGCGACCGTGACATCAGCGGACCGGTGGACAGCGCGCCGAATTCGCCTCATCCAAGCGCTGAACGTCCGCGGCATTCGCCTGCTGCACCTGGCCGACGTCGCGGTCATCTACTTGACGCTGCTCGCCGTTACGGGCGTGATGAGCCTCGTTCGAACGGACTTCAACGCGTGGGCGCACCTGCCGCGCTACTGGTGGTCGTACGCGATCATCACGGCACTTCACCTGGTCGTCTTCTACGTTGGCGGCCTGTACGACCGTGATCCGCGCCTTGGCAGCCGCTCCGGGTTGCCCAAGATCGTGATGCTGGTCTGGCTGAGCTCGCTGATCGCCGGTCTGGTGAGCTGGTTGCTCGGCGAGTTCCTGATCCCGCGGAGCATCCTGCTCGCATACGCGCTGGTCGCGCCGCTTGGCCTGGCAGCAAACCGCCGTCTCTCCCGGTGGCTCCGGATGGGATACGAGGGCCCGCCGCGGGTCGTCCTGGTCGGTGACGACCGGGCAGTCGACCTGGCGACTCGCCACCTCTACGATGCCGAGGCACCGGTGATCGTCGCGGGATCCTGCCCGTCGGTAGACGGGCTGGAAAAGCAGATCGAGACGCTCGACGCCACGGACGTGCTGCTGCTGGACGGCCGATATCTCGAGAGCTTGTACGCTGGACCGCTTGCCCGGCTCGAGCAGGCTGGGGTGGGTGCCCTGCAGGTGGTCAGCGCGCACGACTCGTTGCTCGGGCTGCGCAGCATCGGGGAGATCGGTGGCATCCCGTACGTCGCCCTGTCGAGCCACGTGCTGCGGCCGTCGCAAGCCCGGATCAAGCGCTGGATGGACCTGACGATCCTGGCACTGATGCTACCGGTCACCGGGCCCCTGCTGGCCTTCACTACGGCGTACGTGGCCGCAATCGTTGGGCGGCCATTGCTGTTCGTGCAACTTCGTGCCGGTCGGGACGGCAAGCCGTTCCGGATGCTGAAGTTCCGCACGATGCGGTTGGGCGCCGAAGCCGAGGGGGACCCGGTCCAGGCCACTGTCAACGATCCGCGCATCGTCCGCGGCATGGGCTGGATCCGCCTGACTCGCCTGGACGAGCTGCCGCAGTTGTGGAACGTCGTCCGAGGCGAGATGTCCATCGTGGGGCCGCGCCCAGAGCGCCCGGAGGAGCTGCACGCGTACGAGCAGCAGATTCCCGGGTACGGGCGCCGCCACCAGGTGCCGCCGGGCATCACCGGGCTGGCGCAGGTGTACGGCCACTACCACACCGATCCGGAGTACAAGCTCGGCCACGACCTGCACTACCTGGCCAACTGGTCACCCGTGCTTGACCTGCAGATCCTCGCCCGGACAGCCTGGGTCGTCATCAGTCGCCGCAACTAGCCCGTCCCCCGCTCCCAACTTCAGGGGTGGGCTCAGGAGGTGTGGTCGATGGTGGCCGAGCCGATGACACGGGTGCCGTCGTACAGGACGATCGATTGGCCGGGCGCCACGCCGCGCTGTGAATCTGCGAACCGCACCGTCACAGCCGAACCGTCCCAGCAGGCGGCCGCCGGCACCGGCGAGCCGTGTGCTCGGTACTGCGCCTCGCATTCGATCACGCCCGCAGGGGCTGGCCCGCACCACCGGGCATGCGTACCGACGATCTCGCTGACGTCCAGCGATTCGGCGGGGCCGACGGTCACCCGGTTGTCGACCGGGGAGATGTCGAGAACGTAGCGCGGCTTGCCATCCGGCGCCGGCCGGCCGATCCGCAACCCGCGGCGCTGGCCCACTGTGTACGCATACGCTCCGTCGTGCGCGCCCACCACGGCGCCGCCCTCATCGACGATGTCGCCAGGCGCCGCGCCTAGGCGGTCACGAAGGAAACCTTCTGTATCGCCGTCAGCGATAAAGCAGATGTCATGGCTGTCCGGCTTGTCCGCGACGGCCAGCCCGCGCATCGCCGCCTCCGCCCGCACGTCGGTCTTCAACGACCCGCCCAGCGGGAACATCGCGCCGGCCAGCTGCTCTGCCGTCAGCACGCCGAGCACGTAGGACTGGTCCTTGGCCGGATCGACCGCCCGGTGCAGCTCCCGCCCGCCCGGCCGGTCGGCGATCCGGGCGTAATGGCCGGTGCACACGGCGTCGAACCCGAGCGCCCTTGCCCGATCAAGGACGGCAGCAAACTTGATCTTCTCGTTGCACCGCAAGCACGGATTGGGCGTACGGCCAGCCGCATATTCGGCCACAAAGTCGTCCACAACCTCGGCCCGGAATCGCTCGGCGAGGTCCCACACGTAGAACGGGATTCCCAGGACGTCCGCCGCGCGCCGGGCATCTCGCGAGTCCTCGAGTGTGCAGCAGCCCCGGGCCCCGCTGCGGAACGACTGGGGATTCGACGACAGCGCCAGGTGGACGCCGGTGACGTCATGACCGGCGTCCGTACACCGCGCCGCGGCGACGGCAGAATCGACCCCGCCGGACATAGCCGCAAGAACTCGCACCTTAAGAACCCCTCACGTTCATGTATCCAGCCGCTCGGGCGCGCTGTGCGACCGGACCGATGGCCGCTACCAGCGCGTCAACGTCGGCTCGGGTCGAGGTTCGCCCCAGCGAGAACCGCAGCGACCCTCGGGCCAAGAGCGGATCTGCTCCCATGGCCAGCAGCACGTGGGACGGCTCTGGAACTCCGGCGGCGCAGGCGGCGCCGGTCGAGCAGTCGATGCCCTGGGCGTCGAGCAACATCATCATCGCGTCGCCTTCACAGCCGGGGAATGACAAGTGGGCTATGCCGGGCAGCCGACGCCGCGGGTCGGCCGGACCGTTGACCACGGCGTCCGGGACGGCGTCGAGTACGCCCCGCACGAGCGCCTCGCGCAGCTCTCCGATCCGTCGCGTGTGGTCTGCCCGATTCAAGACGGCCGCCGACACCGCCGCCGAGAAACCGGCGATCGACGCGGCATCGAGCGTTCCGGACCGGATCTCTCGCTCATGGCCGCCTCCGTGCAGAACCGGCACCAGGTCGGCGTCCCGCTGGACAAGCAGCGCGCCCGAACCCACCGGTCCGCCGAGCTTGTGACCGGAAACGGTCATCGCGGCAAGGCGGCTGGCCGCAAAATCGACGGCGACCGAGCCGACTGCCTGGACGGCGTCCGAATGCACGGGGATACCGTGCCGGCTCGCGGCAGCGAGCACCTCGGCGATCGGCTGGAGCGTGCCGACTTCGTTGTTCGCCCACATCACGCTTACCAGCGCGACCGAGTCGGGATCCCGCGCCACCGCGGCACGTAACTCGTCCACGACGAGCCGGCCATCGCCGTCGACCGGCAACCACTCGACCTGCGCGCCCTCGGCCTTACCGAGCCACTCGGCCGGATCCGCGACAGCGTGGTGCTCGACGCTGGAAACCAGGACGCGGATCCGGCGCGGGTCGGCCGCCCGCCGCGCCCAGTAGAGCCCCTTGACGGCCAGGTTGTCCGCCTCCGTCCCACCCGAGGTGAACACGACCTCGCTGGGCTGAGCGCCGAGTGCCGCGGCCACGCTCTCGCGGGCCTCCTCGACGCCCTTTCGCGCCGCCCGGCCCGAGCCGTGCAGCGACGACGGGTTGCCAGGCGCGCGCATGCGCGCCGCGACGACATCGATCACCTCGGAAAGGACGGGCGTCGTTGCGGCGTGATCAAGGTACACACGGCCTGCAGACATACCGCCTTCCAGAGTAACCGGCCGGACCGGTTCCTCAGCCCTTACGCTTGAGGACCTCCTCGGTCGCCTGCGGCAGCACTGTGTGCAGGTCACCGACGACGCCGAAGTCGGCCATGGCGAAGATGGGTGCTTCGGGATCCTTGTTCACCACGACGATGGTCTTCGACGTTTGCATTCCCGCGCGGTGCTGAATGGCGCCGGAGATCCCTGCCGCGAGGTACAGCTGCGGCGAGACGGTCTGGCCGGTCTGGCCGACCTGGTACGCATGCGGGTACCACCCGGAGTCGACAGCGGCGCGAGACGCACCCACGGCGCCGCCGAGCGCATCCGCGAGCGCCTCGACCGGGCCGAAGTCACCGGCGGTACCACGCCCGCCGGACACTACGACGGCGGCTTCGGCGAGTTCCGGACGCCCGGTGGCAGCGCGCGGCTGCCGGTCCACGATCTTCGCGGTCCTGGCGACCCCGGAGATGCTCACCGCCACCTTCTCCTCGACCGGGGTGGCGGGCGCGGCCTCCGGAGTCGCGGCGTTCGGCTTGACGGTGATTATCGGGATGCCGTGCGTCACCCGCGCAGTCACTGTGTATCCGCCGGCGAACACCGACTGCGTGGTGGTCAGATCGTCCGCGACGTCAACCGCATCGGTGATGATTCCCGACTCGAGCTTGACCGCCAGCCGAGCCGCGATCTCCTTGTTCTCCGGGCTGGAGCTCACCAGCACGGCGGCAGGCGAGGCGGCCTGCGCGATCTGGGCCACCGCCTCTGCCTTCGGCGCCACCAGGTAGTCGGCGAACTCCGGCGCATCGGCGACGTACACCCTGGTCGCGCCGTACTCGGCAAGCGTCTCCTTGGCCGCGTCGTAGCCGGCACCCAGGAAGACCGCAGCGGGTTCACCGGCCCGGCGGGCAATCGTCAACAGCTCGGTCGTGGTCTTTCGGACCCCGCCGTCGACGTGGTCGACCAGAACCAGAATTTCTGCCATCGCTGTCTCCTCAGATGAACTTCTGCGCCGCCAGGAACTCGGCCAGCTTGCGCCCGCCGTCACCCTCGTCCGTGACAATCTCACCTTGGGTACGCGGCGGCCGCTTGGCCACCTCATCGACGACCGACCAGGCCGCGCCCAGACCCACCGTCGCAGGCTCTAACCCCAGGTCAGCCAGCGACCACGTATCGACCGGCTTCTTCTTCGCGGCCATGATCCCCTTGAACGACGGGTACCGCGGCTCGTTGATCTGGTCGGTCACCGACACGATCGCCGGCAGCTGCGCCTCGACCGTCTCGGATGCGACATCCCCGTCCCGTCGCCCGGTCACCGAGGACTCACCTACGGTCAACTCACCGACAAACCCGACGTGGGCGATTCCCAGCCGCTCGGCCAGCATCGCCGGAACGACACTCATACTCCCGTCGGTCGACGCCATCCCGGTCAGCACCAGATCGACGTCCCCGACTTTGTTGATCGCGGCTGCCAGCACCGCTGACGTCGCCACCGCGTCCGAGCCGTGCAGGGCATCGTCGACAACGTGCACGCCCGAGTCAGCACCCATCTGCAGGCCTTTACGCACCGCCTCGGCCGCCTGCTCCGGACCCATCGTCAGGACGACGACCTCGGCGTCACCGGCATCGGAGACCTTCAGCGCCTCCTCGATGGCGTATTCGTCCAGCTCCGAGAGAATCCCGTCGACTCCCACCCGATCGGCGGTCTTGTCTTCGGTAAACCTCCGGTCCGCCGTCGCGTCGGGAACATGCTTCACCAAAACAACGATCTTCATGGCCGGGTGCCGACCTCCTGTGCAGTTCCATGGTGGCGGGCGCGCGGACTGCTCACCCGCTCGGGCTGACGCCAGCCTGCCATCCAAGCTCCGTCCATGCCGAATCGGGTGGCCGGTCAGCGGTGTCTCTGATGTTACCCATGAGTAACAAGCGGGCAAGCCGGCGCCCAGGGTGTTTCGGGTCACATGGCCATCCCCGGAATTCCGCTTCGAGTCCGAGCACGGGAGCAGGCACACTGGTAGACATGCGAGCGCATCGCAGTCCAATCGACGAGTACGTCGTAGCGTTGCAGCAGGAACTACGCGGCCCGTGGTATGCCCGCCGAAGCATCTTGCGGGAGCTGCGCGATGGCCTGATCGACGCGGCGGACGCGTACTCCACCGCCGGGGCACCACGATCCGACGCTGAACGTCAGGCGATCGACGAACTCGGCCGTCCGGCCGACGTCGCGATGGCGTTCCGGGAGGAGCTTGCGGCAAACACCGGACGGCAGACCGCGTGGCTTCTCCTCACGTTCACTGCCGCGACCTTCGCCGCCGCCAACCTGGCGTGGCGAGAGGATTCGGCGGAGTTCGCGACTACTTATGTACCGACCGCCTACGCCGTACTGGCCCAAGCCATCGACCTGCTCGGTGCCGCCACGCTGGTAGGGGCGGTGCTCGCCGTGGCCGCTTTCGGCTGGGCTGCCAAGTGGATCAGCTCGGCCACCCAGGCTACTCGAATGGTCGGCTGGCTGGTCTTGGCGACTTCTATTGCCAAGATGCTCGGCGGAACCATCCTCTGGCTGTGGGCACCGGGCACTCTGCGCATGACGACCCTGAGCATCGCGGTATCGGCCTTCATCCTGGTGACGACTGCGTGGCTGGCGGTATCGGCGGCGCGATGCGTTGCCGTTGGATCAGCGTGCCGTTCCTAGGATCCCGCCTATGACCTTGCTGGTCTCCAACCAGGCGGCCCGGTCTGAGGCGAGCGCAGCCACTCCCGTCGCGGTGAGCTGATACGTCCTCCGCTTGCGGCCGGACACAATGCTCCATTGGCTATCGAGATAGCCCAACCGCTCCAGGCGGCGTAACGCCGGATACACCGTGCCCGTCGGCAGGTCTACCTGGCCTCCAGAGCGCTCGCGCAATGCCTCGATGATCGCGTAGCCGTGGAGCGGGCGGCCCTCGACCACGGACAGGATCAGCGAATCCAAGTGCCCACGGAGCACATCTGCCTTCATGTAGACAGGCTACCTAGTGCAGTACTCCGTTCGCACTATGACGAGGACATGATGCTGATGATGGCCGACTTTGACGTGGTCTAAGCGAGTGCCAGAATCACGCCCGTGACCTTGCCCATCACCGGTGAGCGGACGATACCCGGTGTGCCCGCCGAGAACTACTGGTTCCGGCGACACGAGGCTGCCTACCTGGCGGCGGCCAGGCTATGTGGGGGTGCACGCGTCCTCGATGCCGGCTGTGGCGAGGGCTACGGCGCAGCGGTCGCGCGTGGCGCCGGCGTGGCCCAGATTGTAGCCCTCGACTACGACGCAGCGACCATCGAACATGCGCACCTGGCCTACGCCCTGCCCGCCGTGCGGGCCAACCTGGTCGCGATGCCGTTCCGCCTCGCAACGTTCGACGTAGTGCTAAGCCTGCAGACCATCGAGCATCTGTGGAACCAGCCGGCGTTCCTCAGCGAGTGCGCGCGGGTGCTGCGGCCCGGTGGTTGGCTGGTGCTGACCACGCCGAACAGGCTGACCTTCCCGCCCGGGGATCTGTTCCACGCTCGCGAGCTGGACGCCGACGGGCTGCTGGCACTCGTGGCAGAGGCCGGGCTGACGACTGAGACTGTTCTCGGCGTCCACCACGGGCTGCTGTTCGACGACTATCGCGGCGACGTGGTCGCGGATCAGCTCGCTACCGAGCCCGAGGCGTGGCCGTCCGAGCTGACCGCTCTCGTTACGCGGGTGACAGCACAGGACTTCACCCTCTCTTCCAACGGCCTGGCCGAGTGCCTTGACCTTTATCTGGTTGCAGGTCACCCGTGACGGTCGATGCCCGCCAGCCGCGGCGGCGGCCCAAGCCGGCCCGCCTGGGCAACGTGTTCACCGGAGAACCGGCAGCAGATGATCAGGCCGACTTGGCTCGCAACCTCACCTGAGCCGGCCTCTTGCGGCGCTTGAGCACCTTCGCGGGCACGCCACCGGCAACGCTGAAGTCCGGAAGCTCACCCCGGACGACCGCGTGTGCGGCTAGTACACATCCCTGGCCGACGACCGTCCCGCGAAGGACGGAGACCTTTATGCCGATCCAGCAGTCCGGCCCGATCCGCACCGGTGACTTGGCAATGCCCTGGTCCTTGATCGGTATGTCGAGATCGTCGAAGCGGTGGTCGAAGTCGGCGACGTACACCCAGTCCGCGATCAACGTCTTCGCGCCGATCTCGACGTCGAGGTAGCAGTTGACCGTGTTGTGACGGCCGAAGACCACCTTGTCGCCGATCCGGAGCGTGCCCTCGTGCGCCCGCAGCGCCGTCCCGTCTCCGATATGCACCCATTTACCCAGCACGACGCGTCCGTAGCCCGGACGTCCCTCGACCTCCACTCGCCGGCCGAGGAACACCATGCCTTCGGTGACCACCTCGGGGTGCCGTAGCCGGAGCAGGAACAACCGCCAGTACCGGACCAGGTAGAACGGCGTCCACGCGCGGTGCTGGACGACCCAGCGCAGGTTCTCCAGCGTCAGGTACCGAACCTGCCTCGGATCGCGATGTCGCCGAACCGGCACGCCGCCCACCCTACGGGCGCCGGCCAGTGACCGAAACGTTGTAGTACAGCTCGTCCGGGACGACCCGGGCCAGCATGCGGTCGAGGGCGGACAGGCGCTGCCAGGTCCGGTAGGCGAACATCGCCCATCCCCACCCGAGCCGGTCGGGGTTGACCGCGGCCTCGAACGTCCGCACCGGCCAGCCGAACCAGGCAGCCGTCAGCTCCTCCGTCGTGGTTCTCACTCCGATCGCACCGGCTCGCTCGACGGTGTGGGCGAGCTCGTCTGGGTCGAAGGTATGCAGGTCCACGACTGACTCGAGGGCGGCCGCCCGCGACGACTCGTCCAGTTCCTGCTGGGGTCGGGCCCAGCGGTCCTTGATGAATGGCAGGTGCGTGACGCGTGTCGTCGCCCACCAGGTCAGGCGGGACAGCCGGCGTGCGATGAAGTCGCCGTAGCGGGTGGGCTCGCCGCAGACGACCACCCGCCCACCCGGCTTGATCACTCGCAGCATCTCGCGGAACGCCTGCTCGACGTCCGGCAGGTGGTGGATCACGGCGTGGCCGACGACGATGTCGAACGTCTCGTCATCGTAGGGCAGTTGCTCGGCGTCGGCCGTCCTACCCGCGATCATGAAGCCGATCTTCGCGGCATTGCGCTTTGCCGCCTCGACCATGCCCGGCGAGATGTCGGTGACGTGCACCTCGTCCAGCACGCCTGCCTGGCGGAGGTTGAGCGAAAAGAAGCCGGTGCCCGCGCCAATCTCCAGCGCCTTGGCGTACGGCCAGCCCTCCGTGCCGGCGATCGCGACGAACCGGTCGCGGGCGTAGTCGATGCAGCGCTGGTCGAACGAGATCGACCACTTATCGTCGTAGGTCTTCGCTTCCCAGTCGTGGTAGACCACCTGGGCAAGCTTGGTGTCGTGCCAGGCGCGCTCGACGTCCTCTGGATCAGCGGCCACGGAATTGCGCCTTTCCACGGCCGTTCTCCACAAACGACTCCATGCCGACCGTGCGGTCCTCGGTGGCGAACAGCGCGGCGAACTGCTGCCGCTCGATCTCCAGGCCGGTGTCGAGGTCGGTCTCGAGACCGCGATCGATGGCCTCCTTGGCCGCACGAAGTGCGTATGCGGGCCCGTTGGCGAATTGGGCTGCCCATTCCACGGCCGCGGTGTACACGTCGCCGGGCGCGACGACCTGGTCGATGAGGCCGATTTTCAGCGCCTCCTGTGCGCCGACGAAGCGGCCCGTGAAGATGATGTCCTTAGCCCTCGCCGGGCCGACGAGGCGGGTGAGCCGCTGGGTGCCACCGGCCCCCGGGATGACGCCGAGCAGGATCTCCGGTTGGCCGATCTTGGCGTTGTCACCGGCGATTCTTCGGTCGCAGGCCAGGGCCAACTCGCAGCCGCCGCCGAGCGCGTAACCGGTGATCGCGGCGACGGTCGGCTTCGGGATCCGCGCTACGGCGGTGAACGCCGCCTGCAGTGCGGTCGAGCGGTCGAGCATGTCGGTGTACGACCAGGTCGCCATTTCCTTGATATCGGCGCCGGCTGCGAAGACATTCTCGCCGCCGTAGACGATGATCGCGCGGACGTCCTTGCGGTGGGTGGCCTCCTGGGCGGCCTCGAACAGGCCGTCCTGCACCTCGGCGTTGAGGGCGTTCATCGGCGGGCGGTCCAGCCGAATCGTCCCGATCGCGTTCTCGACCTCGAGCTTCACGAAACTCATGCCGCGGAGCCTAACCGGCCGCTGTGGCTGACCGGCAATCGCCGTCCTCGACTCAAAATCAATGTGAAGGTCGAGCAGGAAACCCGGCTCGTCCGTCACTTTGATCAGCGAACGCCCCTCTGGCCACTTGCCTTCGACGTCCTTTGCAATGCACACGTATAGGAAGCAGGTGATCAACCGCGGGGAGTTCGTCGACATCAACGGCCAGCCTGGCGTGCTCACGACCGGGCCGTCCGGGGCTCTGCGCTGGGCTCCCGCCACTACGGCTCGCGACCATCAAAGACAGCTGATCGTTTATGCAATAGCTGATCAGCCGCTTCATTGGCAAAATGGCGGAATTGCGGTCTATGTCAGAACCGGCACCCTCAGACACATGTCGCATCCGCCCGCGGCCGGCCGGAGCGGCGACGCACGATTGGCAAGTAAGTTGGTGGTTATGGAGCGACGCAGACTCGGCCGGATCGGCCACGACAGTTCCGTCCTGATCTACGGCGGTGCGGCCCTCTCCGACGTGACCCAGGAGGTGGCCACCGCCTCCATCGACGAGGCGCTCGCCGCCGGTATCAACCACTTCGACACCGCGGCGGGCTACGGCGACTCCGAGCTGCGGTTCGGCGCGGTCATGCACCGCCTCCGAGATCAGATCTTCCTGGCCACCAAGACCGGTGAGCGTGATCGCGAAGCCGCCTGGCGGCAGATCAACACGTCGCTGGAGCGGCTCCAGACCGACCACGTCGACCTGCTCCAGCTGCACGCTATCGGCGATCTCACCGAACTCGACGCCGCCACCGGCGCCGACGGCGCGCTTCACGCCGCGATCCGCGCACAGGAAGAGGGGCTCGTCGCCGCTATCGGCATTACCGGCCACGGGCTCGAGGCTCCGGCCACCCACCTGGAGGCACTCAAGCGCTACCCGTTCGCGACGGTCCTGACCCCCCTCAACCCGGTGCTCGCCCGTGACCAGGGATACCTCAACTCGTACGAGGCGCTCGTCGATGAGATCGAGTACCAGGACGCCGGCCTGATGATCATCAAGACAGTGGCCAAACAGAACTGGCCCGACCCGGACGTCAAGACCTACACCACTTGGTACGAGCCGTTCGACCAGCAACACCAGATCACTGCCGCCGTCGCCTGGGTGCTCGCTCACCCGGAGGTCACCGGTCTGGCCACCCCGAGCGACGTGCGGCTGCTTTCGCTCGTCATCCAGGCCGAACAGGAGCGCCACACGCTGGATTCCGAGGCCGCCGAAGGGGTGCTCAGCGCCGAACCGGTGTACTCGTCGCCATTCATCAACATGCCGTTCTGAATGTCCAGAACGACGACAGCGTGGCCGGGTCACTGGTCGCCACTGGGCAGCGCATACGACGGCGAGGGCACCAACTTCGCGCTGTGGGCCCCGCACGCTGAGTGGGTCGAGGTGTGCCTGCTGGACGAGGGCGGCGCCGAAACCAAGATCCCCCTCACCGAGCGGACCTTCGACGTCTGGCACAGCCGCGTGCCAGACGTCCGTCCGGGCCAGCGGTACGGGTACCGCGTCCACGGACCCTACGATCCGCGGCACGGGCTACGGTTCGACGCGTCCAAGCTCCTGGTCGACCCATACGTCCGAGCCGTCACCGGTCACTCGACCGGCGTCGTCGTGGGCGACGACGGCTTCGACTGGCGCGGCGACGATCATCCCCGCATTCCGTGGAGCGACACGGTCGTCTACGAACTGCACGTCCGCGGGTTCACCAGGCGCCACCCGGACGTTCCTGCTCACCTCAGGGGGACGTATGCCGGGCTCGGCCACCCCGCCGCCATCCAGCACCTGCTCGACCTGGGTGTCACCACCATCGAACTGCTGCCGGTGCATCACTTCGTTACCGAGCCACCTGTACTTGCCCGCGGCCAGGAGAACTACTGGGGTTACAACACGCTGGCGTTCTTCGCCCCGCATGGTCCGTACGCGGCCACCGGGACGCTCGGCCAACAGGTCACCGAGTTCAAGTCGATGGTCCGCGCGCTGCACGAGGCGGGGCTCGAGGTGGTCCTGGACGTGGTCTACAACCACACCGCCGACTGGGACGCGGACGGGCCGACCCTTTTGTTCCGCGGCATCGACAACGCGGCCTATTACCGGCTGGACGAGAACGGCGACTATCTCGATTACACCGGCTGCGGCAACACGGTCAACGTCATGCATCCGCACGTGCTCAAAATGGTGATGGACTCGCTGCGGTACTGGGTGCGCGAGATGCATGTCGACGGATTCCGGTTTGACCTCGCATCCGCCCTCGCCCGATCGATGCACGACGTGGACATGCTGAGCGCGTTCATGACCGTCATCGATCAGGATCCGATCTTGCGAGAGGCCAAACTTATCGCCGAGCCGTGGGACGTCGGCCCCGGCGGCTACCAGGTCGGGGAGTTCCCGCACCTTTGGACGGAGTGGAACGACCGCTACCGCAACACCGTCCGGGACCACTGGCGCGGGCACGCAACGGGTGTCCGCGACCTGGCCTACCGGCTGTCCGGCTCGTCCGACCTCTACGCGGACGACGGACGCCACCCGTCCGCGTCGATCAACTTCGTCACCGCCCATGACGGGTTCACGCTCCGTGACCTGGTCTCGTACAACCACAAGCACAACGAGCGAAGTGACGGGGGGACGGACGACAACCGCTCCTGGAACTGCGGTGTTGAAGGTGACACAGACGACCCCGCCGTCCTCGGCCGCCGGCGACAGCAGATGCGCAACTTCCTCACTACCCTGCTGCTGTCCACCGGCGTCCCGATGATGGTCGCCGGCGACGAGATGGGCCGGACGCAAGGCGGCAACAACAACGCCTACTCCATCGACGACGAACTAACCTGGGTCGACTGGTCACTCCGCGACGAGTATGGCGACCTGCTCGCGTTCACGAGGCGGCTGCTCGCGCTGCGCCGCGGCCACCCCGTGTTCCGCCAACAGCACTTCTTCGAGGGACGCCCTGTCGTACCCGCCGGACGCAAGGATCTCGCCTGGTTCGACATCGACGGCCAGGAGATGACCCACGAGCGGTGGTACGACGAGTCGCTGAGGGCGCTCGGCATGTTCCTCGCTGGGGACGGCATCCGGGCTCGAGGGCCGCGTGGTGAGCGGATCACCGATGACTCGTTCCTGCTCTGGCTGTACGCCGCCCCCCACCCGATCGAGGTCAAGCTGCCCGGCGGCATCTGGGCCGAGCGCTACGAGCGTGTGCTGATCACAACCGACCCGGAGGCGCCGCCGGCCGATTACGCGGCCAGCGACACCATCACCTTGCCGGGCCGCAGCTGCGTTCTGCTCCGCGCCCACTAACCCCGATCTTGAGACAATCCACAGCGTCCGACATTGTGGATTGTCTAAGATCGATTAGGGGAGCGCGGCGAGGCCGAGTTCGGCCCCGCTGGCGAGCCGTTCGTGCTTTGGCACGATGCGCACGGTGTAGCCGAACGGTCCAGTCCGTTCGAGCCTGATCTCACCGTCGAACCGGTAACGGCCGTGTTCGTAGGTCTCACCCACCGACAGCGACGTCACCGCCGGCTCACGCAGCTCGTCTGAGTCGTCGACTCGGCCGTGCACAACCTGAACGTCCACGTCATCCGGCGTCAGCGAGCCCAGCGAGACGAACACCCGCAGCCACAGCGGCTGGCCCATCTCGAACGCGTCGCCGGACGAGGATGACTCGACATGCTCGATGGTCACGCCGCCCCAGGCCGCGCGGACCCGCTCCTTCCAGGCCGCCAGCTCCTTTGCCCCGTCGTAGTCGGAGTTGAGCGCTCGGCTGGAGGCCGTTGCGGGGCGGTACAACTGCTGGACGTAGTCCCGGACCATGCGGGTCGCCTGCACTCGGGGGCCCAGCGAGGTGAGCGTCTGGCGCAGCATCTCCAACCACCGGCGCGGCACGCCGTCCGACCCAGAGTCATAGAACCGAGGTGCGACCTCGTTCTCGATGAGGTCGTACAGCGCAGCGGCCTCGAGGTCGTCTCGGTGGTCGGCGTCTTCCACCCCTTCCGCGGAAGGGATGGCCCAGCCGAACTCCGGCTCGTACCACTCGTCCCACCAGCCGTCGCGGATAGAGAGGTTCAGCGCACCGTTCAAGGCGGCCTTCATGCCGGACGTCCCGCTCGCTTCGTACGGGCGCAGCGGGTTGTTCAGCCACACGTCACAGCCCGGGTACAGCGGCTGGGCCATCGCGATGTCGTAGTCGGGCAGGAACACGATGCGGTGCCGAACCTCTGGATCACCGGTGAACCGCACCATCTCCTGGATAAGCCGCTTGCCGCCGTCATCGGCAGGGTGCGCCTTTCCGGCGATGACGATCTGGACCGGCCGCGTCGGGTGCAGTAGCAGCGACTTGATCCGCTCGGGGTCACGCAACATCAGGGTCAGTCGCTTGTACGAGGGGACGCGCCGGGCGAAACCGATCGTCAGGACGTCCGGATCAAGGACACCGTCCACCCAGCCGATCTCGGCCTCGCTGGCGCCGCGGTCGCGCCAGGACGCGCGCAGTCGGCGGCGGGCCTCGTCCACCAGGCGCTGGCGGAGCCGGCGCTTGACGGACCAGAGCTCGGCATCCCTGACCTGCTCCCAGACCTCGCCGTGTTCGGCCAGCTCCGCGCCGCCGGCCCACTCCGGACCACCGGCACGCCGGGCGAGCGCCATCATCTCCGGAGCGACCCAGGTCGGGCCGTGGACGCCGTTGGTGATCGAGGTGATCGGCACCTCGTTCTCGTCGAAAGCGGGCCACAGCCCGCTGAACATGTGCCGGCTGACCGATCCGTGCAGTTTGCTCACGCCATTCGACCGCTGCGCCAGCCGCAGGCCCATCACGGCCATGTTGAACATGTTCGGATCGCCGCCCGCGTAGTCCTCGGCGCCCAGTGCGAGGATCTTGTCCAGGGGAACTCCCGGCAGCGCATGATCGCCACCGAAGTACTGCTGGATCAGGTCGCGGCCGAACCGGTCGATACCGGCGGGCACCGGCGTGTGTGTCGTGAAGACAGTGCCGGAGCGCGCCGCTTCGAGCGCGGCGTCGTAGTCCAGGCCCTCCTCGTGCATCAGCTCGCGGATGCGCTCAAGGCCCAGGAAACCCGCATGCCCCTCGTTGGTGTGGTACACCTCGGGCGCCGGTGCGCCGGTGACGCGGCTGTACGCCCGAAGGGCCCGCACGCCGCCGATGCCCAGCAATAACTCCTGCCGGAGTCGGTGCTCGCCGGTGCCGCCGTACAGCCGGTCGGTGACCTCCCGCTCGGCCTGCCCGTTCTCCTCTACGTTGGAGTCAAGCAGCAGCAATGGGACGCGGCCGACCTGGGCCACCCAGATGGCCGCGGCGAGCTGTGCACCGCCTGGCAACCCGATATGGACCCGCACCGGCGTTCCGTCCGCCTCGCGGAGCAGGGTCAGCGGCAGGTTGTTCGGGTCGACAAGAGGGTAGCGCTCCTGCTGCCACCCTTCGCGCGACAGCGACTGGACGAAGTATCCGTGCCGGTAGAGCAGGCCAACGCCGAAGATGGGCACACCGAGGTCGCTGGCCGCCTTGAGATGGTCGCCGGCCAGGATGCCGAGGCCGCCGGAGTACTGCGGCAGCACGTGGGTGATACCGAACTCGGGCGAGAAGTACGCCACGGCTTCGGGCGAGTCGCCATCGTGCTCCTGGTACCAGCGGTCATCGGTGAGATAGCGGCGCAGGTCATCATGGGCTTCGCGGACGCGCGCGAGGAATACCTCGTCCGCCGCCAGCTTGGCCAGCCGCTCGGACGGAACCTCGCCCAGCAGCCGTATCGGGTCGCGTCCGACCTGCTCCCACAGCCCAGGGTCGACAGCGGCGAAGACGTCCTGGGTTCTCCGATGCCAGGACCAGCGCAGATTAGAAACCAGCTCCCCGAGCGGCTCGAGCGGCTCGGGGAGCACGGTACGAACGGTCAGTCGTCGAATGGCACGCACGACGGGAAACGGTAGCCCCTTGAAGTGTCAACTCCAACGCCGGCCATGATCCGAATGGTGTGACGCTGGGCACTCTCCGCCGTCCAACTTGAGCCGCCAGGGGTCCGCAGATCGCTTCGGGTCGCAGTAGCGTTGACCCTTGATGACTGGACGTATCCCGATCCTCGACGTCTCGCCCATCGTCGAGTGCGGGCGCTACCCCGCCAAAGCCGTCGTGGGCGAGACGTTCGACGTCACCGCAACCGTGTTCCGCGAAGGCCACGACGCCGTGGCCGCCACCGCAATCCTCCGCGACCCGACTGGCACGGACCGCCAACGGATCCGCATGCACGGCATCGCCGAGGATCGCTGGGCGGCGAGCCTCACACCCAAGTCGGAAGGCGACTGGTCGTTCGTCATCGAGGGTTGGGCCGATCCGATCAACGCCTGGCGGCACACGGCGCACATCAAAGTCGAGGCCGTACAGGACATCGATCTGGTCTTCGCCGAAGGCGCGCAGCTGATCGACCGGGCCGCCGCCGCCCTGCCCCGCGGTAAGACCAATGAGCGACAGCTGCTTCGCGACACCGCGAAAGCGATGCGGGACATACGCCGCCCGCCCGAAGTGCGCTTGGCAGCGGCCCTGGCACTGGACGTCTCGGCGATTCTGGACGAGTACCCGCTGCGCGACCTGATCACCCAGGCGGGTCCCTTCCCGCTGCGGGTCGAACGTGAACGTGCCCTCTTCGGCAGCTGGTACGAGTTCTTCCCACGCTCCGAAGGCGCCCGCCGCAACGAGGACGGCAGCTGGACCTCGGGCACGTTCAAGACCGCGGCCAAGCGTCTACCGGCCGTCGCCGAGATGGGTTTTGACGTCATCTACCTGCCGCCAATCCACCCCATCGGCGCCACGTTCCGCAAGGGTCCGAACAACACGCTGACCGCCGGCCCGAACGATCCTGGCGTCCCGTGGGCGATCGGGAGCCCGGACGGCGGGCACGACGCCGTCCACCCGGACCTCGGCACCTTAGAGGACTTTGTGGATTTCGTCCGCTATGGGCGCGAGCTCGGCCTGGAAGTAGCGCTCGACCTGGCCTTGCAGGCCTCCCCCGACCATCCGTGGATCACCGAGCACCCGGAGTGGTTCACCAAACGTGCGGACGGGACGATCGCCTACGCGGAGAACCCGCCGAAGAAGTACCAGGACATCTACCCGCTCAACTTCGACAACGACCCCGAAGGCATCTACGCCGAGGTCAAACGCATCGTCCACCACTGGATGAACCACGGCGTCCGGATCTTCCGGGTCGACAATCCGCACACAAAGCCGGTCAACTTCTGGCACCGGTTGCTGACCGAAATCCATGAGACCGATCCGGACGTGATCTTCCTGGCCGAGGCGTTCACCAAGCCGGCCATGATGCACGCCCTGGGCATGATCGGATTCCAGCAGTCGTACACCTACTTCACCTGGCGCAACAACAAATACGAACTGGAGAGTTACCTCACCGAGTTGCGCGACTCGGCCACGCACATGCGGCCGAACCTGTTCGTCAACACTCCGGACATCCTCAACGCGTATCTCCAGTACGGCGGCCCGGCCGCGTTCAAGATCAGAGCGACGCTGGCGGCCATGATGAGCCCGACCTGGGGCGTGTACTCCGGCTACGAACTGTACGAGCACGTCGCCGTCCGACCGGGCAGCGAGGAGTACCTCGACTCGGAGAAGTACCAGTACCGGCCGCGTGATTGGGCCGCGTACACGCCGAACGGCCCCCGAGCCGGCGAGACGCTCGCTCCGCACATCACTAGACTCAACGACCTCCGCCGAGCCCACCCCTCCCTGCGGAGGCTGCGCAACCTGCGCTTCCACTACGCCGACAACCCCGACATCATCTGCTGCTCCAAGCGAGAGGGCGAAGACTGCGTGATCATCGTGGTCAACCTCGATCCGCACGCTGCCCGCGAGGCGACGATCAGCCTTGACATGCCCACGCTGGGCTTCGACTGGCATGAGACTTTCACCGCACACGACGAACTCACCGGCGCCACCTATCCCTGGGGCCAGCACAACTACGTACGCCTCGACCCGGCCGCCGAGCCCGCCCACATCTTGTCGGTCCGGCGGTGGGGCCCGTGACCTTCGAACACCCGATCCCTGCCCCTGGCACGGATCCTCAGTGGTTCAAGCGCGCCGTCTTCTACGAAGTGCTCGTTCGCTCGTTCAAGGACTCCAACGGCGACGGCGTTGGTGACCTGCGCGGGCTCATCGACAAGCTCGACTACCTGGCCTGGCTCGGCGTCGACTGCCTGTGGCTGCCGCCGTTCTATCCATCCCCGTTGCGCGACGGCGGCTATGACGTGTCGGACTACAAGGGTGTGCTGCCAGAGTTCGGGACGCTCGAGGACTTCACCATGTTCGTCCGGCGCGCACATGATCGGGGCATGCGGGTCGTGGTGGATTTCGTCATGAACCACACAAGTGACCAGCACCCGTGGTTCCAGGCTTCTCGCACCAATCCTCACGGCCCGTACGGCGACTTTTACGTCTGGGCGGACGACGACACCGGTTACCCGGATGCGCGGATCATCTTCGTGGACACCGAATCGTCCAATTGGACGTTCGACCCCGTCCGCCGGCAGTACTACTGGCACCGGTTCTTCAGTCACCAGCCGGACCTCAACTTCGAGAACCCCGCCGTCCGCGAGGCGATCACGGATGCGCTCCGGTTCTGGTTGGACCTCGGTATCGACGGATTCCGGCTGGACGCCGTCCCGTACTTGTATGAAGCCGAGGGCACCAACTGCGAGAACCTGCCCGAGACGCACGGGTTCCTGAAGGCGATCCGCAAGATGGTGGACGACGAGTACCCCGACACCGTGCTGCTGTGTGAGGCCAACCAGTGGCCGGCCGATGTGGTCGAATACTTCGGCGACTACTCGGTCGGCGGCGACGAGTGCCATATGGCGTTCCACTTCCCGGTCATGCCGCGCATCTTCATGGCGGTGCGCCGCGAGTCGCGCTACCCGATCAGCGAGATCATGGCCCAGACTCCGGACATCCCGGCGAACTGCCAGTGGGGCATCTTCCTGCGCAACCACGACGAGCTGACCTTGGAGATGGTCACCGACGACGAACGCGACTACATGTGGGCCGAGTACGCCAAGGACCCACGGATGAAGGCCAACATCGGCATCCGCCGCCGGCTCGCCCCCCTGCTCGAGAACGACACCAATCAGATCGAACTGTTCACCGCGTTGCTGCTGTCGCTTCCGGGATCACCCGTTCTCTACTACGGTGACGAGATCGGCATGGGGGACAATATCTGGCTCGGCGACCGGGACGGTGTCCGCACACCCATGCAGTGGACACCCGACCGCAACGCGGGCTTTTCGACGTCCGATCCGGGCCGGCTGACCCTGCCGGTGGTCATGGACGCCGTGCACGGGTATCAGGTCAAGAATGTCGAAGCCCAGCTGGCCAGCAGTTCGTCACTGCTGCACTGGACCCAGCGGATGATCCAGATCCGCAAAGCCAACCCCGCCTTCTCGCTCGGCGACTTCACTGACCTCGGCGGCTCGAACCCGTCGGTGCTGTCGTACGTCCGGGTGTTCGGCGACGACATCGTGTTGTGCGTCAACAACCTGTCGCGGTTCCCCCAGCCGGTCGAGCTGGACCTGCGCCGGTTCGAGGGCATGCAGCCAGTGGAGTTGCTCGGCGGCGTAAGGTTCCCGCCCATCGGCGAGTTGCCGTATTTCTTGACGCTCGCGCCACACGGGTTTTACTGGTTCCGGCTCGGGGAGGCACTCCAGTGACTTTCGAGAGCGCCGCCGCATTGCTCCCCGGCTGGCTGCCGCACCAGCGTTGGTTCGCGGGCAAGGATCGACCTGTCGACGGCTTTCGGGTCCTCGCCGCCACCCCGTTGCTGGCCGACGACCCGGCCGTTTGGCATCTCCTCGTCGAGGTCGCGCAGGGGCCGGACACCGACCTGTACCAGGTGCCGCTGTCGGTGCGCCCGCATCCGGACGACCGGATGGAACACGTCCTGCTCGGCCACATCGACGCCGGGTACGTTTACGACGCGCTGCATGACAAGGCTGCGATGGCGGACCTGCTGGAGCGGTTCGAGCGCCAGGACGTTGTCGGCGCGCTCCGCTTCATCACCGAGCCGGGCGCGTCGCTGCCGCTGGGCCAGCCATCCCTCGTCCTCACGGGCGAGCAGAGCAACACCTCGCTGGCTTACGGCGACGTCGCGCTGCTCAAGGTATTTCGCCGCATCCAACCGGGGCTGAACCCGGACGTGGAGATCCACGACGCGCTCACCCGGGCCGGCTGCACCAATGTCGCTCCCCTGTTGGGCTGGCTGGAAGGTACTTGGGAAGACCGGCATGGCCGCCAGCAGGGGGCCAGCCTGGCCATGCTCCAGTCGTACCTGACCACGGCCACCGACGGTTGGTCACTGGCCACTGCCAGCGTCCGCGACCTGTTCGCCGAGGGCGACCTGCACGCGGACGAGGTCGGCGGCGACTTCGCCGGCGAAGCCGAACGGCTCGGAGAGGCCACCGCGCAGGTGCACTCGCGGATGGCGCAGGTGCTGCCGGTGGGCACTATGAGCCCGGACGACGTCACCGACCTGGCTGACGCGATGCGAGCCCGGCTCAAGGCCGCGGTGGTCACCGTGCCCGAGCTGACCCAGCATGCACCGGCGCTGGAGTCCGCCTTCGACGAGTTGGCCGAGCTGGACACCGACGTGCCAACTCAGCGGATCCACGGCGACTTCCACCTCGGCCAGGTGCTGCGCACCGTCGTCGGCTGGAAGCTGGTCGACTTCGAGGGCGAACCCGAGAAGACGCCGGCCGAGCGCACGGCGCTGGACTCCCCGATTCGCGACGTGGCAGGGATGCTCCGTTCGTTTGACTATGCGGCCTGGCACCTGCTGGTGGCCGACCACCCTGGCGACGACCAGATCACCTATCGGGCCACCGAGTGGGCCCAACGAAACCGCTCGGCGTTCTGCGACGGCTACGCCCGCGCCGCCGGTCGCGATCCGCGCGACGACGCCGTGCTGCTGCGGGCATACGAGACCGACAAGGCGATCTACGAAGCCGTGTACGAGGCCCGCAACCGGCCCGCCTGGTTGCCCATCCCGCTCGCCGCCGCCGAACGCATCGCCGGGGCGGTCCGGTGATCGGGTCCACTCGTACCCGCTGGAGGCTGTTATGAGCTACATCACGACGGTGGCGCCCGAAGAGGCCACCGGCGAGGTCGCCGCCATGTACCAGGCGGACCTCAATACCCAGGGGTACATCGCCAACTACAGCAAGGCGTTCAGCCTGCGGCCAGAGGTGATGGCGGGATGCGTCGCGCTGAACATGTCCATCAAGAACTCCATGGACCTCCGGACGTATGAGCTCGCCACGCTCGGCGCGGCTCGCGAGCTGCGCTCGCAGTACTGCTCGCTGGCCCACGGCCGGGTTCTCGCCACCAGATTCCACACTCCGGAAGACGTAGCGGCGATCGCTGCCGGTTCGGACGACGCTCCGCTCGACGACCGCGATCGAGCCGTGCTGGCCTACGCCGCACAGGTAGCCCGCGATGCGACCACCATCACGGACAGCGACATCGGGAACCTCCGCGCACGCAGGTTGTCCGACACCGAGATCCTCGAAGTCACTGCTGCCGCTGCCGCCCGCTGCTTCTTCGCCAAGATGCTGGACGCCCTCGGCGCAGCTCCTGACGCCGCCCTTGAGCAGCTCGATCCAATGCTCAAGGATGCTCTGACCGCCGACGGCCAACCTCAGGGACCAGGAACATGACCATTCCCTCGCCGTGGCTTGGTGAGGTCGACCTTCACCTCATTGGCGAAGGCCGGCATGAACGGTTGTGGGACGTGTTGGGCGCCCACCCCGGCGAAGGTGGGACGGCGTTCGCCGTCTGGGCGCCGAACGCCCGCGAGGTGCGCGTCTCGGGCGACTTCAATGGCTGGGACGGCCCGGCCGACCCGATGCAGCCGCACGGCGCCACCGGCGTCTGGGAAACCGTCATCGCCACCGCGGCCCCAGGCCACCGGTACAAGTTCGAGATCCGCGGCCCAGACGACGTGTGGCACCTGAAGGCAGACCCGATGGCCTTCCAGACCGAGAGTCCCCCGGCGACGGCCTCGGTCGTGTACTCGTCCAGCTACGAGTGGGGCGACGACGCCTGGCTGGCCGACCGGCTGACCTGGCATGCCTACGAACGACCGATGTCGGTTTACGAGGTGCATCTCGGCTCGTGGCGTGGTTGGCGCTCGTACCGGCAACTCGCCGACGAACTCACCGCCTACGTCGCTGACATGGGATTCACCCACGTCGAGCTGATGCCCGTGGCCGAGCACCCGTACGGCGGATCCTGGGGTTACCAGGTGACGTCGTACTACGCGCCGACCGCCCGGTTCGGTTCTCCGGACGACTTCCGTTACCTGGTCGACCGCCTCCACCAGGCCGGCATCGGAGTGATCCTGGACTGGGTACCCGGCCACTTCCCCAAGGACGAATGGGCGCTGGCCCGGTTCGACGGCGCGCCGCTGTACGAACACCCTGACCCGCGGCGGGGCGAACATCCCGACTGGGGCACTTACGTGTTCGACTACGGCCGGCCACAGGTTCGAAACTTCCTGGTGGCCAACGCGCTGTACTGGTTCGAGGAGTTCCACATCGACGGGCTCCGCGTCGACGCCGTGGCCTCGATGCTCTACCTGGACTACTCCCGCGACGACGGCCGGTGGCTGCCGAACGTACACGGCGGCAAGGAACACTTAGAAGCCATCTCCTTGCTTCAGGAGACCAACGCGACGGTGTACAAGACCGTCCCGGGCGCGGTGATGATCGCCGAGGAGTCCACGGCGTGGCCTGGCGTTACGCAGCCCACTCACCTGGGCGGACTGGGTTTTGGGCTGAAGTGGAACCTCGGGTGGATGAACGACTCGCTCGGGTATATGTCCCTCGATCCGATCTACCGCCAGTACCACCATCACCGCATGACGTTCTCGCTGATGTACGCGTTCAGCGAGAACTTCCTGCTGCCGCTGTCGCACGACGAGGTCGTCCACGGAAAGGGCTCGCTGCTGCGCAAGATGCCCGGGGACCGGTGGCAGCAGCTGGCGAACCTTCGGGCGTTCTACGCATATATGTGGGCGCATCCCGGTAAGCAGCTGTTGTTCATGGGCGGGGAGATCGCCCAGGAATCCGAGTGGGCGGAGTCCCGCGAGTTGGACTGGTGGCTGCTCGATCACGCCGATCACGCCGGGGTCAGGCAACTGGTCACCGACCTCAACTTGATCTACCGCCAGACACCGGCGCTGTGGTCCCAGGACGCGGACCCGGCCGGGTTCAGCTGGATCGATCCCAACGACGCGGCCGGCAATGTGCTCTCGTTCCTGCGCTGGGGGTCGGACGGGTCGGTGCTGGCCTGCATCACCAACTTTGCGGCCATCCCACACACGGGCTACCGCACTGGGCTACCACTCGCCGGCCGCTGGGAAGAAGTCCTCAACACCGACGCGACGGTCTACACCGGCTCGGGAACGGGCAACCTCGGTGCGATCGAGACCGAGGATGTCCCCTGGCACAGCCAGCCGGTGTCCGCGCCGCTCCAGTTACCCCCGCTCGGCACGCTCTGGTTGCGACCATTCCCAGAACCGCAGCCTCTTGCGGCGGACGACTCAGCGGCAACCGCCTCGCGGCCCACTGCCAAGCCGGCATCGCGCCGCTCCAGCCGGACCCATCGGACGCGCCGGAAGTCGTGATCTCGACGGGCGTCTCGGTCAGTCCGCCGACATCGTGACGTCCGCCCACCGCCAGTTGCCGGCGTGGACAACGGCGTCGCCGTCATCGGGCGCATGCACCGCCAG
Source organism: Jiangellaceae bacterium (assembly GCA_035762665.1). Lineage (GTDB taxonomy): Bacteria > Actinomycetota > Actinomycetes > Jiangellales > Jiangellaceae > JASLBX01. The sequence goes on from DASTNZ010000082.1 coordinate 36,592, forward strand.
CGGATGTGAGCTGATGAACTCCACCGACCGGCCGGCCTCGGGGGCAAGGGCGGCCAGCTCGCCACCCAACGTCATCTCGCCGGGTATGTCTTCGCGGAGCGCCTGCCTCAGCACGCACCGTCCGGTGGCGAGGCCGAGTACACCGTCAGTCGTGGGTAGCACGCGGATTTCAGCCTGGTCGTCGGAACGGCAGCTGATCTCGGGATCGGTGACCTCCTCGAGCTGGATGGTCGAGTTCTCCACCCACTCGCGGTAGCTCGACAGTCCTTCAGCGCTCACGTCGGCACCGGCGGGTTCCTCACCACTTGCAAGATATCCGTAGACCTCCTCCACCAGCGTGGCGACCCTGCCGGCCTGCTCGTTGGTAGCTTCCGGGGCGGCGCCGTCTTCGAGGCGAATCTCCGGCAGTTCCACCTGGCCCAATGTGCCGCCCTGCTCCACGAGCCACTCGGCCGAGGCACTCTCCCGACCAAGCGCAAGGACCGCGACGCGGTCCGGGTCGCCATTGATCCGGGACGTCGCGACGAACCACATCGGGTACTCGGTGAATCGTGGAGAGTACGCCGAGACATCGGTGTGGTAGTACGCCTCCGGTGGTTCCGTGCCATTGGCCGCCGCCAGTTCATACCCGGTCAGTGAGGTTTCGAGCAGCGGCCCGGTCTCGATGGTGGCAATGGCCTCTGCGTCGCGATCGGCGTTCGCAGCGTTGTTGACCTCGTCGTACCGGTTGAAGAGCCTCTGGGCCTGCTCGTCAGTCGCCCCTACCTTGCCGCCCGGAACGTCCGGACGGGACTCCGGCAGCGAGGCGCATCCTGCGACGAGCAGGCAAGCGGCCATTGCCGCGCCCACGACGTGGGTTCTCACGGTAACTGTTCCCCTTGCCAGGCCGGTTCGGAGTATCGGTTGGCCGGTGATCGCGTCCGGCGCCGACGGCGAAGCGCGAAGACGGCGACGAGGATCACGCCAACCCCGACGGCGAGCACCAGCAGCGCCGTGGTGAACAGATTGTCGACCTGCAGGCCGAGCTCCACGGTGATCGCCACCGGAGCCTTCCCATCGGCCGCCATGACCACGGCGTTCACCGGCTCGGCACCGAGAGCGTAGCTGACTTCCTGCCGACCCGGGCCCGCAGCACTGACGTACCACCAGTCTCTGGACGCTGGCTCCGGTTCGACGCTCGCCACCGTTCCATCGACCCGCTCGAGGTCGTATGAGGCCGGCAAGCGCAGCCGGCTGATCTGGTCGTAAGCGACGCTGTCGAGATACCCCGTGACGTCGACCTCATGGCCCACGCCGACGAAGACCTCACGACCGTCGGCCGCCGTCGCGGCGACTCGCATGTTGGGGCCGACGAAATCGAACAACGACGCTGCGGTCACGAAACCTGGGGTCTCGCTGGTCAGGTCGCGCTCACCGGTGCTGACGGTGTCGTCAGGGCCGGTCAGCAGCGCGACGGCGAGCCCGGCGAGCGCCACGATAGAGCCGATGACGAGCAAGAGCACTCGTGCGAAGCGCCGCATGAAGCCGTTCAACCCCTCTCCGTACCGTGGCGACGCTACCGAATCATTCCGCACGGCGCGCGGCAGGCACCGACGCGGGTCAGCAGCGCGGGCACGTGAGAACGGTTTTCAAAGTGGAGTTCGACCTGGGTTTCCGGATCGAACTCCACTTTGATCAAGTCGTCTCGTCTCTGGCTATCAAGCGTCGTGTGGTGTACGCGGCCGGCGCATACGCGAACCAGCCGGACGGTTCCCCTCCCGGGGCAGCGGCAGGTTCAGCCGGTGAATGCTCGTCCCCGCCTGTACCGAGCAGGCGGCGGGTCAGCGTCTCCTGAGTCGCCATCAGCTCGTCCACAGCGTTACGGATGTCTGCGGCAGTCGTCCGCTCCCCACCCCGGGCTGCGGACAGCAGGGTGGCGCGCCTGGTCAGCTCCTTCATGAACGAGGCCGGAACGCCTGACGTGCGAGCCACGACCGCGGCCACATCGTCCGCCGTCAGTTCGATGCCCGCACCATAGAGGTCGAGTAGCCGCTGCCGTCCCTCGTCATCCGGTAGCGGGATCTCGCAGGCGAGGTCAACCCGGCCTGGTCGCTGCGCCAGTGCGGTCTCGATAAGGTCCACCCGGTTCGTCGTAAGCAGGAAGCACACGTCCGCGTCGCTGCCCAGCCCATCCATCTCGTCCAGGATCGAAAACAGCAGTGGCTGGCCGGACGGGGAGAACGACCGGTCGGACGCGACCAGGTCGCAGTCTTCCAGGACGATCAGTGACGGCTGCAAAGTCCGGGCAAGGGTGCAAGCCTCGGTGACGAACTGGATTGCCGGCCCGGCGAGTAGGATCACCGTGAACTTGCGCAACGCGGCCGTTAGGTAGCGAACCGTATGCGTCTTGCCGGTCCCCGGCGGCCCGTACAGCAGCACGCCACGCTTGAGATGGCGACCCTCCGCGCGGAGCCGATCACGATGCTCGGCGATGCCTACGACCTGCCGCTCAATGCGCTCAAGCAGGCCGTCGGGCATGATCACGTCGTCCCGGCCGAGGTGTGGGCGGCGGATGAATCGCACCGGTCCGGCGCCCTCGGCGAACTGGCTCGGTTCGAAGGACAACACCTGGCCGCGCAGAGTGTTGCTCCGAACCCGCTCGTCTCTGAGCTTCGATAGCCAGGCTCGGGCATCCCCGGTCGTCGCGGCGATGACCTCGAGCATCGCGGCCTGGCCATACTGAGGGTTCGCACCACGCAGCAGCACGGCAAGCCGACCCAGTTCGCCGTCTTCGATGAGATAGAGGCCCAAGCTCACGCAGGTGCGTTCGTTGTCGGGCGACACCGGCACGGCGGCGTAGTCCACCGCTCCGAGCCAGAACGCCCGATGCTGTCGACTCATCTCGAGGATCTCGGAGAACGATTGGTGCGCTCGCCCACCGCCGCCGATACCGACCAAGTCGTGCCTAACGTTCGGAGCATCGAGCAGCCGCTCGATCGCGATCTGGATCGTCGCATGCTCGAAGGCACGGAAATCCTCCGTGACAACAGGCAGCGTTGCAGGGTCAGCAGCCAAGAAGCTCTCAACCCGCTCCACAATCGATTCGCGCCCTACCACGCCCCCACGTGCGGGCTCGACCACATGGGCGAGGAATTCGCCAAACAGCCGGCCGAAGTCGTCGATCTCCGATGCGTCCACAGGCGCACCTTAGGCAGGCCGTGGTCCGGAGCGCTAGAAGAGCGCGCTGGCGAGCGCGGCGCGCGCCTTTGCGACGCGGGGATCGGCCTGGCCGACGACTTCGAACAGCTCGATCATCCGAGCCCGTACCCGTTCCCTGTCGTCGCCGGTGGTCGCGCGGACGGTCGCAATCAACCGGTCGAAGGCCGCCTCGGCTCGGCCGGCAGCCACTTCGAGGTCGGCGACGAGCAACTGCGAATCGACGTCGGCAGGCCCGGCCTGCGCAGCCGCCTGCGCGGCGGCGGGATCAACCTCGGCCGTCCGCTTCAACAAGGAGACCTGGGCGAGGCCGGCCTTGGCATCGGCATCGGCGGGCGTCTCGGCAAGCAGTTCCTCGTAGGCTGCGGCCGCGGCGTCGTAGTCGCCGCGCTCGATGGCCTCGTAGGCCTTGTCGAAGCGTGGGTCGTGGGGTGGTTCGGACGGCAGGCCGGCTTCCTCACCTTCCGCCGCGGGCGTGAACGAGCCGGACACCCCGTTGGCCGCGGCGACCCGCAGCAGTTCGTCGATGTATCTGCGGACGTCGGCCTCAGGCAGCGCACCCGCGAACAGTGGTACCGGCTGGCCCTTGATGACACCCATCACCATCGGGATGCTCTGGACCTGGGCCGAGGCGGCGAGCGCCTGGTTGGCATCCACGTCGATCTTGGCGAGGACGAACCGGCCGCCGTACTCGGCTGCCAGCTTCTCCAGCGACGGGGACAGTTGCTTACAGGGTCCGCACCACTCCGCCCAGAAGTCGATCACGACCGGCACCGACATCGACTGCTGGAGGACCGCGGCCTGGAACGTCGCTTCGGTGACATCGCGAACGACACCCGAACCGCTGGTAACGGCGCCAGACGAAGCGGCATCTGTCCTTGCCTTGAGGGCAGACAGGTCGACTACGCCCGGGCGCATGAAGCTTTCCGCGCTCATGTCTCCATCCTCTCCCGACACCTGGGCAGAACGAAAACTGAGGCGGCAGCCTTCCCGCGGTCCGGCTTGCACACGCGGTGCGGGCGGGCAAGCCGGACCCGGTGTCATCACGGATCGCGAGCGATCATCGCGGACAGCGCTCTAGCGGTCATGGCGCCTCCTTGATCAATGACACGACGTCATGTCGCGGTGCCATCAGCGAACTGCTTGCAGGTTGCGGGACCGCCGCGTCCGGTTGCGATCCGGTTGCAGCGCCGCCCAGTCAACGTGAGTTGTCCGGCCGGACAAGTCGCTGGCCTGCAGCGTCCGCGCGGCCGACCCGGACAAGTTGGCTGGAGACCGACTAGAAGCGGGCAGGTTCCATGTAGATGCCCCACTCGTCGCGAAGCGCGTCGCAGATCTCGCCGAGAGTCGCCTCGGCCCGCACCGCGTCCAGCATGGCCGGAATCATGTTGTCCGACCCGCGGGCCACCTCAACCATGGCATCGAGCGCGGATCGAACAGCCGCCTCGTCGCGCGCCGCCCTGCGCTCGGCCAGCAGCCGCCGCTGCTCGTGCTCCACCTCGTGCGAGACGCGCAGAATGTCGACGTCACCAGTGACGGACTCCGTCTGGACGTTCACTCCGACTATCTTCTTCTCGCCCTTTTCCACCTTCTGCTGGTACTGGAACGCGGCCTCGGCGATTTCACCGGAGAACCAGCCGTCCTCGATGCCACGCAGTATGCCCGCGGTCATCGGGCCGTACGTCTCCTTCCAGCGAGCCTCGGACTCGCCCATCCGGCGGATCTGCCCGAAGATCTTCTCGGCTTCGGCTTCGAGCTTGTCGGTCAGTGCCTCGACGTACCAGGAGCCACCGAGGGGATCCGCGACGTTGACAACGCCGGTCTCCTCGAACAGCACCTGCTGAGTCCGCAACGCGATCTCGGCACTTGCCTCAGAGGGCAGTGCCAGGACCTCGTCCAGCGCGTTCGTGTGCAGGGAGTTCGTCCCGCCCAGCACCGCCGCAAGCGCCTCCACGGCAGTGCGCACCACGTTGTTGTACGGCTGGTGGCCGGTCAGTGACACGCCTGCGGTCTGGGTGTGGAACCGCAGCCACTGCGCCTTGTCGGTCGTCGCGCCGTACACGTCACGCATCCAGCGCGCCCAAATGCGGCGAGCGGCCCGGAACTTGGCGATCTCCTCGAAGAAGTCGACATGCGAGTCGAAGAAGAACGACAGCCCCGAAGCGAACAGGTCCACGTCCATACCACGAGACTTGCCAAGCTCGACGTAGCCGAAGCCGTCGGCGAGAGTAAATGCGAGCTCCTGTGCGGCCGTCGAACCGGCCTCGCGGATGTGGTACCCGGACACCGACAGCGGCTTGTACGCAGGAATGTTCTCGACGCAGTACTCCATCAGGTCGCCGATGAGGCGCAGGTGCGGCTCCGGACCGAACAGCCACTCCTTCTGGGCGATGTATTCCTTGAAGATGTCGGTCTGCAGCGTGCCGTTCAGCACGGACTGGTCAACGCCCTGCCTCTCACTTGCCACGACGTACATACAGAAAATTGGGACGGCCGGCCCGCTGATCGTCATCGAGGTAGTCACCTCGCCGAGCGGGATGCCGTCGAACAGCACATCCATGTCGGCCGCCGAGTTGATCGCCACGCCGCAGTGACCCACTTCGCCAAGGCTTCTCGGGTCGTCGGAGTCGCGCCCCATGAGGGTCGGCATGTCGAAGGCCACCGAAAGCCCGCCACCCCCGGAACGCAGGATCATCTTGTACCGCTCGTTGGTCTGCCGGGCGTTACCAAAGCCGGCGAACTGGCGGATCGTCCAGGCCCTGCCCCGATAACCGGTGGCGTAAAGGCCCCGAGTGAACGGGTATTCGCCGGGCCATCCAATCCGCTCGAAGCGAGGGTCGTCGGTGCCCTCGGGCGGGCCGTATGCCGGGTCGACCTCCATGCCGGACAGCGTCGTGAAGTCGCCGTCGCGCTTTCGGGAGGCGTCGTATCGCTGCTGCCAGCGCCTCCGGCCGGCCTCGATCTCGTGGGCGTCCATGGTTTCAATACTAGGATGTCCTAGTAAGCGCTTGGGTCACCTGTGGCTCATAAGATGCACGGGTGCACGTCACCGCCCGAGCCGACTATGCGGTGCGTGCTGTGGTCGAGCTGGCCGCGCGGGCGCCGGCGTCCGCAACCCGGCTGGAGCTTGCCGAGGCTCAGGACATCCCCGGCAAGTTCCTGGAAAGCATCCTCGGCGATCTGCGCCGAGCCGGGCTGCTCGAGTCGCAGCGTGGTTCGGCGGGCGGTTACCGTCTGTCCCGTGACCCCGCCAGGATTCCCATCGCCGATGTCGTCAGGGCCATCGAGGGACCGTTGGCCGCCGTGCGGGGCATGCCCCCAGAGGACGCCGCATACCCTGGCGCGGCACGGCATCTGACCCAGGTGTGGGTGGCAGTGCGGGCGAGTATGCGCGAGGTTCTCGAGGCGACGACTATCGCGGACGTCCTGACCGGGACGCTGCCGGAGCACGTTCGCGCGCTGACCGCACGCCCCGACTCCTGGGCCCGCCGCTAACGACGTCAGGGGCGGAAGTCGCCGGCGGTGATCCGGACATCGCGGAGTACGTCGAACAGCTGCGCCCGGCCCTCGGCGTCCAGCCCACCAAGGCCGAAGTCAGCGTGCATCAGCTCCTTGGTTACCTTGTCGACGACCTCCGCCCCGAGTTCGGTGATCCGCGCCAGTGTCCCGCGGCCGTCGCGCGGATTCGGCTCGCGAGTGACGAATCCTGCGGCCTCAAGCCGCTGGATCGTGTTCGTAACGCTCGTCGGGTGGACCATGAGGCGCTCACCGATCTTGGCCATCGGTAGCGCTCCGGTGCGGCTGAAACTAAGCAGAACGAGCGCCTCGTACCGGGCGAAGGTCACCCCGTACGGCTTGCAGATCCTGTCGAACTCGGCAAGCAGCAGCTGCTGAACCCGCATCACGGACGTGGCCGCGGCCATGGCATCAGACGGCCCGAACCGGTCGCGCCAGATGGACGCGGCCCGTTCGATCGGGTCGAAAGCCAAATCGAGTGGGTCAGCCACGCGGTAAATCTATCGATTGCGGCGCGCGGTCACCGGCCGGGGCTTGCGCGGATGCTGCGACCGCGGCACGGTTTGCGGGATCGGCTCGGTGCCAGACTCCTCGTCGCCCATCAGGCCCATCATTCGGCGGCGCCGCCGGTGAATCGCGATCGCCCGCTCAGACGCCCGCGGAATCAGCTTGATCTCACGGAGGCCCTGCTCTTGCGCCGCATTCTCGAGCACCATGTTGCCGGATCCCACAAGTCGCAGATACCACGGCCGCTGGACGGTGATGTCGAGAACCCTGACGATCTCCATCTCGGCCTCGTTCAGCGAGAAAACGCCCCAGACACGGAACACTCGCGAATCGGTGATAACGAACCGGTCCCTCGCCACCTCGAGGATCTTGTAGAAGCTGTACGCCAGGATGCCGAAGACCACCGCGATCGCGAACCACGCCGACGACACCGGCACCTGCGGGAGCCAGACGATCCCCAGCACCAAGCCGCCGACGCCGATCAGGATGGGCACGACGTAGGCGATCCAGCTGTGCAAGGCGACCGAGAGGACCTCCTCGCCCGCGATCAGCTTCCGCGCGACCATCCTGCGACCGAACATGGCAGTGACCCAGCGGAAGAACATCCGCAACGGGCCATCCTCCGCGATGCGGTCGAGCCATCGGAGGAACGCGTCGATCATCAGAACAACTCAGTAAAGAACGTGATGACAGACTCGAACACCGACGCAACCGCGGACGCCGCGCCACTTACCGCATCGGCCGCCGCCGAGGGGGCGGTGATCAAATAATAGGCGGCGAAGGCGATGGCCAGCACGGTCAGCACCTTCTTGAACACGTGGGCCCGGTCCTCTCATCAGATGGCTGCTACTTTACGTTTTACCCGAAAGCGGGCGCCATGTCCTCCCGCCGCGCCGCATCGGCTCACAGTGCGGCGATCACATCATCTGCAGCAGCGTAAGGGTCAAGGTCACCAGCCAGCACCTTTTTGGCCAGCGTGTCGAGCCGCGTGTCACCGTGCAGGTGGCTGAATCGCTGCCGGAGCGCGGTCATCGCGATGGCCTCGATCTCGTCGCGGACTCGCCGGTGGCGACGACGGTCCAGCTCCCCCGAGCCGTCCAGCCAGGCGCGGTACTTGTCGATCTCGGCAACCAGCTCCTCGACGCCTTCGCCGCGAGAAGCGACCGTCATCACGATCGGCTGGCGCCAGTCGCCCGGTCGGCGCTCGGCAAGCCGCACCATGCCGCGCAGGTCGCGGACCACCTGATCGGCACCCTCGCGATCCGCCTTGTTGACCACGTAGATGTCACCGACCTCGAGCAACCCGGCCTTGGCCGCCTGGATGCCATCGCCGAGCCCCGGTGCGAGCAGGACGACCGTCGTGTCCGCCAGAGCCGCGATCTCGACCTCCGACTGGCCCACGCCGACAGTCTCGATCAGCACGACGTCGCAGCCCGCGGCGTCCAGCACGCGGAGCGCCTGCGGTGTCGCCCAGGCCAGCCCGCCGAGATGCCCTCGGGTGGCCATCGACCGGATGTAGACCCCTTCGTCGGTCGCGTGCTCCTGCATCCGGATCCGGTCTCCGAGCAGGGCACCACCGGAGAACGGCGACGTGGGGTCGACGGCGAGCACGCCGACCCGCTGCTCTCTCGCCCGCAGCGCCGTTACCAGCGCGGACGTCACCGTGGACTTGCCAACGCCGGGCGAGCCGGTGATGCCGATGACCGCGGCGCTCCCGGAGTGCGGCGCCAGGGCTGCCATTACCTCGCGCAGCTGTGGCGAGGCGTCCTCGACCAGGGAGATGAGCCGGGCCACTGCCCTGGGGCTCCCGGCGCGAGCCCGCTCTACGAGCTCGGCAATGGACGGCGCCATCAGCTCCGCGGCACCCGGACGATCAGCGCGTCTCCCTGACCACCGCCGCCGCACAGGCTGGCGGCACCGACGCCGCCACCGCGCCGCTTCAGCTCGAGAGCGAGATGCAGGACGAGCCGGGCGCCGGACATGCCGATCGGGTGGCCGACGGCGATCGCTCCACCGTTGACATTGACCCGTTCAGGATCCAGCCCGAGCTCCCGAGTGCTGGCGATGCCGACTACCGCGAAGGCCTCGTTGATCTCGACCAGATCCAGCGAGGTGGGATCGATGCCCTCGCGCGCGCACGCTGTCGCAATGGCCCGCGCCGGCTGGCTCTGCAGGGACGAGTCGGGACCGGCGACGACGCCGTGTGAGCCGATCTCGGCGAGCCAGTCCAGGCCTAGTTCCTCGGCCTTGGCCTTGCTCATCACGACGACGGCACACGCGCCGTCGGAGATCTGGGACGCCGAGCCGGCCGTGATCGTCCCGTCCGCGGAGAACGATGGGCGAAGCTTGGCCAGAGCCTCGGCGGTCGTGTCCGGGCGGATGCCCTCGTCCTCGGTGAAGAGTTCCGGCTCCCCTCGCCGTTGTGGGATCTCGACCGGCACAACTTCATCGTCGTACAGGCCGTTCTTCCAGGCCGCAGCCGCCCGCTGGTGCGAGCGGGCGCTGAACTCGTCCTGCTCCTGGCGGGTCGGCACGCCAGCCGACTCGGTCAGCGCCCCCATCGCCTGGTCGGTGAAGATGTCGTGCAGCCCGTCGTAGGCCATGTGGTCGAGCATCGTGACGTCGCCGTACTTGAAACCCTTGCGCGAGCCCATGAGCAGGTGGGGCGCGTTGGTCATCGACTCCATGCCGCCTGCCACGACGATGTCGAACTCACCGGCCCGGATGAGCTGGCTGGCGAGGGCGATCGCGTCGATCCCGGATAGGCAGACTTTGTTGATCGTCAACGCGGGAACCGTCATCGGAATACCGGCCCTGACCGCGGCCTGGCGGGCCGGGATCTGCCCGGCGCCGGCTTGCAGCACCTGACCCATGATCACGTAGTCGACCTGGTCAGGCGCGACGCCGGCCTTTTCCAGGGCACCCCTGATGGCGATGCCACCGAGGTCGACGGCGGAGAATCCAGATAACGAGCCCTGCAACTTCCCGATGGGCGTGCGGGCACCGGCAACGATGACGGTCATACCGTCCACGATACGTGGCCGTGCCAAGCTCTCCGATGTGAAGGTTTACACAAAACGAGGCGACGACGGCACGACCGGCCTGCTGTTCGGTGGGCGGGTTGCGAAGAACGCACCGGTGGTACGGGCGAACGGTGCAGTGGACGAAGCGCAGGCGGCGATCGGCCTGGCCAGAGCCGGCGTCGAGCGGGGATCCGAGCTCGACGCCTTGCTGGTCGGGATCGAACGTGACCTGTGGGTCTTGATGGCCGACGTGGCGCTAAACCCAGAGCGGCGGGACCGGGGCAAGCCTGGCCAGACCCTGGTGACGGCCGACATGGTGACGGCGCTCGAGTCGATCATCGACGACATATCGGCCCGATTCGAACCGCCGAAGGATTTCGCCGTGCCCGGGGAGCATCCGGTGGCCGCTGCCCTGGACCTGGCGCGCACGGTCGTCCGCCGCGCCGAGCGAGAGGCCCTGGACGCCGCCGCCGAGAGGTCCCATGTTCTGCCCTACCTGAACCGGTGCTCTGACCTGCTCTGGACGCTGGCTCGCTGGGTGGAGGGCGAAGCGCTTCTTGCCAAGGATGCCTAACGTCGGTGGCTTGTCAGTGCCGGTTCCTACCGTGTGACCTATGCGATGGAGTGAGTTCGAGTCGGCGTGTCCTGAGCTGGCAACGATGGTGCGGCAGCGCTTCGAGCATCAGCAGATCTTCTTGCTCGGGACGCTGCGGGCGGACGGCACGCCGCGAATCAGCGCGGTCGAGTGCGATTTCGTTGACGCCGATCTGATGACGGGGATGATCTGGCGGTCCGCGAAGGCGCTTGACCTCCAGCGCGACGCACGCATGACTATCCACAGCCTGGTGCCCGACAAAGCCCACGAGTCGGAAAATGAGGGCGACCTCAAGCTCTACGGTCGTGCGATAGAGGTCACCGACCCGATCCGCAAGCACGCCTACGAAGACGTCATCGAGAAGCGGATCGACTGGCGGCCTTCAGAGCCGTACCACTGCTTCGCAGTGGACATCGACCACGCGAGCCTGGTCCGGTTCGCCGACGGCGGGCGGCAGGTGTGGATCTGGCGGGCCAGTGGGGAACTGACCAAACGCGTCATCCCGGAGTTCGGCCCGGAATGATCACTTGGCCGGTTCGATAAGCTCGACCAGCACTCCCCCGGCATCCTTCGGGTGAATGAAGTTGATCAATGCACCGGCCGTCCCGCGGCGCGGGGCCTCGTACAGCAGGCGCAGCCCGCGTGACTCCAGCTCGGCGGAGACCGCCTCGATGTCATCGACGCGGTACGCGATCTGCTGGATGCCCGGCCCGGATCGATCAAGGAACCGCGCGATCGGCGAGTCCGGACGCAGCGGAGCCAGCAGCTGCAGCTGCGTACCGCCCGCCGTCCCGACGGCGAGCATTGCTTCGCGGACCCCCTGCTCTTCGTTGATCTCCTGATGAGTCACCTTCATGCCGAAGGTGTCTTGGTACCAGTTGATCGCAGTGTCCAGATCGGCCACGGCGATACCGACATGGTCGACAGCAGCGAACAACGGGGTCATGCTTCCGCAGGGTACTGGCCGGTACGGCGGATCGCCGACTACGCTGCAGCCGATCACTGACGCCGCGGGGGATGATAAAGGGGGACCCGATGAGCGTGAGCCGTTTCGACGAGGGATCGATCTTCGACAAAGAGCCCACTGGTGGCTTCGAGATCAGATTCCGTGGCTACGACCCGCGCCAGGTCGAACTGCATGTCCGAACGTTGGAAGCGGCGATCTGGGATCTACGCAAAAAGAACGAAGAGCTCGACAAACGCATCGTCGAACTTCGCCGGCTTCTAATGTCGCCAAACTGATACGTCCTCCTGTCGAGATGAGGCCCAGTGACCCATCGGCAACACGCCAAAGTCGGAGTAGTCTGCCTATTCGCGAATCAGCACACGGCACGGCTCGGCGTTCGCGGGGAGACTCGGGCCACACCCAGGGGACGCCACCCCGACGAGGGAGATCATGGAAAACGCACGGAACGAACTCATGACCACTGACGTGCCCGAAGATGGCTTGTCGATCTTCGACAAGGAGCCTACTGGCGGCTTCGAGATGCAAATGCGCGGCTACGACAAGGTCCAGGTAGAGCAGCACATCCGCAACATGGAGTCTGCGATCGCGACGCTGCGCAAGAAGAACACCGAGCTGGACAAGGCGGTCCAGCGGCTCCGGGCGGAGAACGCGGAGTCGGCGACCAAGCTCCGCCAGCTCGAGCAGATGGAGCAGCCGACCTATGCGGGGCTCGGCGCCCGTATCGAGCACCTGCTCCGGGTTGCAGAAGAGCAGGCGAACGAACTGGTCGGGCGCGCCGACGCCGAGGCGACCGAGATGCGCGCGGAGGCCCGGCTCGACGCCCAGGAGATGCGCGCGGCAGCCGAAAACGATGCCGCAGACCTCCGGGCTAACGCCAAGCGTGAGGCCGACGAGCTGATCGGTGAGGCGAGCCGCGAGGCTGAGCAGCGTCGCCAGGCCGCGCAACGCGAAGCCACCTCTCTGGTCGAGAGTGCTGAGCGGGAGGCCACCAAGATCCGCACAGCCGTCGAGCACCAGGCGGCGGAGGCACGGGCCAAGCTCGAGCAGGAGCTCGACCGCAAGCAGGCCCTGGCCGACCGTGAGGTCCAGGAGACCCGGGCAAAGCTCCGCACCGAGATCGCCGAGCAGAAGAAGCAGGCGGTTCGCGACATTGAGCGCGACATCGCCGAGAAGCAGGCCGAGTTGGCCGACTTGCGGGTTCGTGTCGACCGCGAGCTCCACGACCTCGAGACCGAGCTCAACGCCCGGCGTCAAGAGGCCGAAGCCGAGCTCGAAGACCGGCGGGCGAAGGCCGATCGGAGCACCCAGGAGCTCATCGAGAAGGCCGAAGCGCGGGCCAAGGCCGCGGAGGCGCGGGCCAAGGCGGAGGACGATCGGTCCACAAAGGTCAAGCGCGAGACCGACGAGCAGGCCAAGGCCCTGGTCGACAACGCCAAGCGCAATGCCGAGCAGATCGTTGCCGAAGCCAAGTCGAAGGCGGAGTCCACCGTCAGCGACGCCAAGAAGGAAGCCGCCAGGATCAAGTCCGAGGCCCAGCACATCGCCGAGGACTACAACCGGCAGGCCGAGGCCGCCCGTTCCACGCTCAACCAGCTCAAGAGCATGCTGGGCTTCGAGTCGCCGCGGCCGGCCGTCGAGTCGGCGGGCCCTGACGAAGACGTGGTCGACGCCGAGGTCGTCGAAGACGAGAGCAAGTAGGCGCTACACCTATCCATTGAGACAATCCACAACGTCGTACGCTGTGGATCGTCTCAAGATCGCTGGATGTGCCGTAGGACGTCACGCAGGGCGCCGGTCACCCCGTCGGGGTTCTCCACTGCCGACAGGTGGCCGGAGCCCGGTATCACGTAGACCGGCGCCTGCGGAGTGAATGCCTCCGCCATCGCGATCGCGTCCTCGTGCGGCGAGATGGTGTCCTGCTCCCCCACGACGACGAATCCAGGCACGCCACTGGACCGCAACGTATCGAACGACTCGGGCCGGGCGGCCATGGCTCGCGACGCCCAGGCGACACCCTCTGGACGGGCCGCATCAAGCCACGAAGCCACCTGCTCGACCGTGTCAGGGCGGTTTCGCCTGGTCTTCTCGCCGAGCAGCGTCTCCAGCATGGGGTGCAGCGCTGCCGAGCCATCGTCGAGCACAGCGCGGGCCACCCGCTCGCGGTTCGCCCGCGCCTCGTCACCGTCCGCACTGGCCTTGGTGTCCATCAGCACGACGGCGTCGACTCGCTCCCGGTGGCGGCGCAGCATGGCCATGGCGACGTACCCACCCATCGACAGCCCACCGAGCACACTCTTCTCGACCCCAAGCCGGTCCAGCAAGGCGGCAACGTCATCGGCCATGGCATCGATGGACGGCTCGGACTCGCCCGGCCCAGGCGAAGCGCCGAACCCACGGAGGTCGGGGACGATGACCCGAGCCCGGTCGGCCAGCCCGGCACGTTGTCCGGAGAACATGACGCGGGATAGCGGAAATCCATGGAGCAGCACCAGCGGTATGCCGGCGCCGGCCTCATCGTGGGCAAGCTCGACGCTCACCCGTCTCGCTCCGGCCCGGGCACCGGTACGTCCGCGAACGTCGCTACCGTGCGATCGGCGTATGCACTGGTATCCGCCGTGTCAGCCGGCCCAGCCCACGCCGCGGGCAGTGGGGCGCGTCCGGGTGCGACCCGGCGCACGATCTCGTCCAGAGCCCGTTCGGCGTCCCCTACCCACAGGTGCTTCGCGCCCTCGACAGCGACCACCTCGGCCTGAGGCACCCGGGCGAACCGCTCCCGCGCCTCCGGCGGCCGCAGGTAGTCGTCGAACTCGGGGATCAGCGCCACGAGCGGTCGGCCGTCATCGGCCCATGCGGCTAGCTCGTCGTTCGTTGCATACCGCAGCGGTGGTGACAGCAGGATGGCTCCCACCACCACGGGATCGAGGCCGTACATCAAGACGAGATCGGTTCCGAACGACCAGCCGACGAGCCAGATGTTAGGTAGATCGTGGAAGTCGGCGTACTCGATGGCCGCCGCCACGTCGTACCGCTCACCACGGGCGTTGTCGAAGGCGCCTTCGCTGGTGCCCTGCAGGCTGGACGTCCCCCGCGTGTTGAACCGCAGCACCGCGATGCCGGCTAGCGCCGGAAGGCGCCAAGCCGCCTTGCGGTAGAGGTGGCTGTCCATCATCCCGCCATGGGTGGGCAGTGGGTGGAGGCAGATCAGAGTCGCGACGGGGTCGGACTCCGGCGGCAACGCCAGCTCACCGACGAGATCGAGCCCGTCAGCGGTGTGTAGCGTCAGCGCCTCCCGGCGCGCGGGGAGAACGGTGTTGCCTCGGATGCGATTGCTCATAACACCAACGAGCCTAATGTGCCAGCCGCGCTGACTGGTCCACCCGGACGGTTGGCTCTCTAACTGCGGGGCCGGCGGCGGTCGCGTGCCTCCCAGCAGCCGGTGTGCCAGTGCCGCCGCTCGCCTGTGCCACCACCGCTCAGCGTCTCACCCTCCACGGGCCACGCCACCACGTGCGGTGTGGCCGGCGGGATCAGCTGATCACAGCCTGGACAGCGATACGGCTTGATCGCCGAACTGCCAGTCAGCTGGCGCACCATCCAGTCGCCGTCCGGCCATTCCTCGAGGCGCTCGATTCCGGGCGGGGTTTGCCGGCGGCGCGGGCGGCGGCGGGACATGTGGCTCATTGTTCTCCACCGGCCATCAGCGACGGCGGGTACGATCCGATTCGCTGGTGGGTCCAGGCCACGTGGATCTGCTCAGCTGACTGGTGGGGGCGTAGAGATCATGAGAACTCGAGCATGGGCCTCGGCCGCGGCGGCAAGCTGCCTGCTGCTCGCCGGCTGCGGTGGGGGGTCGGACGGCGGAGGTTCGGACGACGGCGGTCCGGAAGGTTCCGGACCCGAAGGCTGGCCCGACCGAGTGATCCTCGGCCTCGTGCCGTCACACGAGGTGGACCAGCTCGTGGAGGACGCCGAGGTGCTCGGCGACCTGCTGGCAGCAGAGGTCGGCGTACCTGTGGAGACATTCGTGCCCACCGACTACGCCGCCCTCGTCATCGCCATGGAGACCGGCCGCGCACACGTCGGCATGTTCGGCCCGATCGCACTCGTACAGGCCGCCGATCGTGCCGGAGCGGTCATCACACTCCAGTCGGTGCGCCGTGGTGCGGCGAGCTACCACACCCAGTGGATTACGAACAATCCCGACCGATTCTGCGACACCCCTGTGGTCGAGGCGGAGAACCCCGAAGGCAACGTCTTCACGTACTGCAACGGCACCGACACCGCAACCGAGGGACCGGTGGGTGAAGAGGCGCTCACCCGGATCACCAGTGGCGAGACAGTGATCTTCGTCGACCCCAGCTCGGCGTCCGGGTACTACTACCCGGCAACCCAGTTGCAGACCGTCACTGGAATCGACCCGATCACCGGTGTGGACGCGCAGTTCGCCGGGGACCACCCGGGAGCGATCCTGGCGGTTCACCGCGGCGACGCCGAAGTGGGTGTCAGCTTCGACGACGCACGCAATGTCGTCGTCGGCGAGGTGGCAGACATCGGCAAAGTTGTGGTGTTCGCCTGGTCGCCAGAGATTCCGAACGACGGAGTCGCGATCGCCGGTGACCTACCTGAAGACCTGCGCGAGGCGATCACCCGAGCGTTTCTCGACATCATCGAGACCCCCGAGGGCGCCAAAGCGTTCGAGGCGGTCTACAGCATCGAGGGGCTCGTACCAGCCGACTTGGAGGCCATCGACGTTGCGCGCAAGGTCGAGGCGAACTTTGGCGAGTAGATGATCAAGTTTTCCGGTGCGACCGTCGTCTACCCTGGCGGCGTCCGCGCGGTCGACAACATCGACCTGGAGATCGCTTCGGGCGAGTTCGTCGTTGTGGTCGGGCAGTCAGGTGCCGGCAAGTCGACGTTGATTCGCACGGTCAACGGCCTGGTGCCGCTAACGGGCGGGACGCTGGAGGTCGCCGGCCGCCGGGTGGACCAGCTGTCCCGCCGCGAGTTGCGGCGGCTCCGGTCCGAAGTCGGGATGGTCTTCCAGTCGTTCAATTTGGTCAAACGTGCTCGGGTGCTGTCCAACGTGCTGACGGGACGGCTGCACGCCACGCCGACCTGGCGCACGCTGCTGGGTCTGTACCGGGAGGCCGACAAGGAGATCGCATTCCAGGCACTGGAGCGGGTCGAGATCGTAGATCTGGCGTATGCCCGCGCGGCGACGCTGTCCGGTGGACAGCAACAGCGGGTCTCGATAGCCCGTGCCCTCGCCCAGGAGCCGACGGTCATGCTCGCCGACGAGCCCGTGGCATCCCTCGATCCGCCGACTGCCAACGTCGTGTTGCGCGACCTGCAGCGAATCAACCGTGACCTGGGCATCACCACAGTCGTCAACCTGCACTTCATCGACCTGGCCAGAACGTACGGTGACCGGATCGTCGGGCTGCGCAGGGGCCGCGTGGTCTTTGACGGCCCGGCCAGCGACGCGAATCACTCTGCGTTCGAGCACATCTACGGCCGTTCGCTGACGGCCGACGATGTGCTCGCGGACGAACCACCGTGACCCGCCGGCCCGCGCCACCCGCCCGGACCTGGCATTGGTGGGCAGGGCTGGCGCTTTTCGCCGTCATCACGGTGTGGTCGGCCTACGAGATCGGATTCCGGCTGCCCAGCGCCAGCGACCTGAGCCGTGGTCGCAGCGTTCTCGCCGAGCTGGCCAATCCCGACTGGGGGTTCGTGTTCCGGATCCGCGAGGCGTGGGTTGAGACACTGTCCATCGCCGTTATCGCCGCGGTCGTCGGCAACGGCATCGCACTGGCCGTCTCGTTGCTCGCGGGGCGCGTCACCAGCCCGAACCAGATCGCCTACCACACCAGCAGGAGCGTGCTCAGCATCGTCCGCGCCCTGCCAGATGTGGCCTACGGCTTGCTGTTCGTCGCTGCAGTCGGCACGGGAACGCTCGCCGGGATCCTGGCGTTGATCATGTTCAACGTCGGGGTCAACGCCAAGCTCACCTCGGAGACGATCGACGGCGTAGACACCGGACCCGTCGAGGCCGCCGACGCGGCCGGGTCCAACCGGATGCAGCGCGCCTGGGTCGCTGTCGTCCCGCAGATCGTCCCCACGTACGTGTCGTACAGCCTGTACGTCTTTGAGCTGAACATCCGCGCCTCCGTCGTGATTGGCATCGTCGGCGGTGGGGGCATCGGTCAGGTGCTGCGGGTGCAGCTCAACCAGTTCAACTTCGACAACATCGGTGCGCTGATCGCGGCGCTGTTCGTCCTGGTGTTCGCCGTCGATCGGGTGTCGCTGGCGCTGCGCCGGAGGCTGATATGAAGGCCACCCGGCCCCGGCCACCGAGCAGGGCTCGTAAGACGATCACCCTGCTGGCCGGCGCCGCAGTCATCGTCGCCTGCGTGATCGCCGTGGACGCGCGCTGGAGTGAGCTTCCTGCGCTTCCGGCCACCATGGCGGGCTACCTGGAACTCATGGCGCAGGGCGTGCTGGCGAACCCGACTGTCGAGCCCCAGGCTGGCTACTGGTCGCGCGCCATCGAGCTGATGCTGGAGTCGCTGCACATGGCGTGGATCGGCACCCTGCTGGGCGCGATCCTGTCGTTCCCGATCGGCTTGCTGGCGGCCGAGAATGTCTCGCCGAAGCCGGTCACGTTTATCACGCGGCAGATCCTCAATGCCATCCGGGCCATTCCCGAGCTGATCTTCGCTATCGCGATCATGCTGCCGGTCTTCGGGCTCGGGCCGCTTGCTGGAGCGCTTGCGCTCGGGATCCACTCCGTCGGCACGCTGGGCAAGCTGACCAGTGAGGTCGTCGAAAGCGCGGACCGGGGTCCAATGGAGGCAGCTGCGGCGGCCGGAGCTGGACCGCTGGCCATCGTGCGGTCGAGCATCGTTCCGCAAGTGCTCCCTGAGACCGTCGCCTTCTGGCTCTACCGGTTCGAAATCAACATCAGGGCCAGTGCGGTACTGGGCGTGCTCGGCGCCGGAGGCATCGGTTCGATTCTCGGCGAGCTGTTCGTCCGCCGGCAGTGGGACCGGATCGGTATCACCCTTGTGGTGATCATCATCGTGACCGTGGCGATCGACAACATCTCGGCCCGGATCCGCCACCGCCTCATCGCCCCCCACCAGCGTTGATCATGCAACTCAGGTGGGGGTCAAGCACGAGGGTCAGGGGCCGACCAAGTCAGCCGCTCGCGACCGCGTGGAGGTTGCCGTCCGAGCCGCGGCGGCACGCTGCCTGTGTGGCGTCGCCGGCGTAGAACTCCCGGACGCAGCCGCCCATCTGGGAGTGCCCGCGAGCGTTCGGATGGAATGACTCCTGCACCAGGTTGCCGCCGATACCATTCACGACATCCTGCACGGCTACGGTGAGCGGCCGGATCCAGTGGGTCGACACGCTGCGGTTGCACGCCTCGCGACCCTCTGTTGCCCTGGACAGGTCGAGGAAGCGGACGCCGAGATCCCGCGCAACGCTCCGAAGAGCGTCATTGAGCAGCACCGTGGCAACCGTCCGGCCCCACTTCGCGTCCGCCAGCCTGATGGGACAGCCCTCGAGCGCATGCGTCAGCAGCCGCATGTTCTCGGTGACCGGAGAGGCGTAGGAGACGAGAACCAGCTCGTAATCGGACTCGGCATAGCCGGCGTCGCTCATGACCTTGCGCACATCATTGACCGCGTCCGCCACCTTCGGCTTCATCGCCTCGACCCGGTCGGGCCACTCGGCGCCGATGGTGTCGCGGCAGCCCGGCCCGACGATGGCGGCCCAGCGGATCACGCATTCGAGGACGGTCTCGCCGAATCCAGGGTCGTCATTCGCACCGATCTGGACCGTGACCAGCTTGACATCGTACTGAGCCGCCGCGTCCGCCAGCATAGCCGCCTGATTCTCGCCGTACCTCGACTGGCCACCGATCTGTAGGTGAGTCGACCGGGCGCCTGAACAGGCCAGGTTGATCGTCGCGTCGATACCCGGGATCGCCGTCTCGTGAATGTAGGAGTCCAGGGAGCGATGGCAGAAGTTGCCGGACTGGTTCGTTCCGGGTTCGTAGTTCCGGGCGCCCTCGCCGGACGCCGCACTGTCGCCGAGCGAGACCACAGCGGTCGGTCGCGATTCGGCGGCGGCCGGGTTGGCCGCGGCCAGGCCGCCGCCAAGCATGAGCACCGCCGCCGCGGACGCAAGGACACCTCGTCGTAGGTCCATCGGCCCAACCTCCTCATTGCAGCGCGAAGAACATTGCTGACATAGAACCCGAACTCTGCCAAGATCGCTACCGACGGGTAGCGACTTTCTGTCGCGTATCCTGAGGGCATGCCGAGGTACGACTACCGCTGCCGCGCCTGCGGCGCCACCTTCGAGGTCTCGCGGCCGATGATCGACGCCGCCGCGCCGGCCGTCTGCCCAGAGGGCCACGACGACACGGTCAAGCTGCTGTCCACCGTCGCGATCACCGGCCGGGCCGGAAGCGCCGCTCCCGCACCGTCAAGCGGTGGTGGCTGTTGCGGAGGCGCATGCGGCTGCGGCTGATCAGCGTCCCACCGGACGTACCAGCTGCACCGAACCGACCGGCGTGAAGCCGGCCGCGAGGAATGCCCGGAGCGCACGCGCATTGCCGGGCGCTACCGAGGCGACGACCGGCTCACCTTTTTCTATCAAGCCGAGGGAGTTGCGGATCAACGACCGACCGGCCCCGCGCTCAGTCCCGGACCGCAGCTCGATCCCCAACTCGGCCAGCCCTCCGATGCCGCGCCCCAGCGTGACGAGTCCGCGGTTGTCGCCGTACGCCGTAACTTCGTCCCGGACCAGGCGGGCGTGGTTTGCCCTTGGATGATCGGCCAGATCAGGCCGAAGTGGCGGGCCGCCGACGCCAGTCCCGACGGCAACCAGCACCGCGTCCAGGCAGTCACACCAGCCGTCCGGCCCTGCCAGCCACACGATGAATCGGGGATCGACGGCCCGGCCGTAACCGTCCGGCTCGTGGGCGAGCACAGAGTCGACCGATCGCGTGGTGGCGATGTATGCCCGGCCCGTCATCGACAGCACACCTTCTACGCCGGGCCGCCACGGAGGCACCACCTCGACCGAACCGTCGGGATCAGGGAACTGGCCGTTGGCCGCGGCGACGAGAACCCGCGCGATCGGGTGATCCTTCATCGGCCGGCGAGGATCTCGAACGGACCCTTGGGCAACCCGCAGCCTAGCTTCATCGCCGTGTCGATGTCGCCCTCGGGGGCGTAGCCGATATCGCGCATCCTGACCGCGTCGTCCAGATAGGGCCTGATCAACGCGTCAGCGATTTCGGCAGCGGCCGGCTCGCCGGCCGCTGGCCTGCCCGGCTGTGGCGATTCGCCATAGAAACCCTGGCCCGACTTACGTCCCAGCCGACCCTCGGCCACCAAGTCGTGGAGAATCGCCGCGGGCGCGTGCCGATCGCGCTGCGACTGGCTGTGCATGCGTTCGAGTATCTGCACGGCGGTGTCCAGGCCGATCAGGTCAAGCAAGGCGAGCGGACCCATGGGATAGCCGTACTCGTTCTGCATCGCAGCGTCGATCGCTTCCGGGGTGGCGTAGCCGGACTCGACCATCGTCGCGGCCTGGTTGAGGTAACCGAACAGCAGGGCATTGGCGATGAAGCCGGCCTGGTCACCGCATACGACGGGAACCTTGCGGACGTCCCGAGCCAGTGCATCGACGGTGTCGACGACCTCCGGCGCCGTGGCCTGCCCCCGCACGACCTCGACCAGCTTCAGCACCGGTGCCGGGTTGAAGAAGTGCATGCCGGCGACCCGCTCGGGGTGCTTGGTGGCTGCGCCGATCTCGCTGACCGACAACGACGACGTGTTGGTGACCAGGATCGCGCCCGCGTCCACGATGCCGTCGAGCCGTGTGAACAGGTCGATCTTCATGTCGATCCATTCCGGGACAGCCTCGACGACGAGGTCACACGGGTGGAGCTCCGCCAGATCAGTGGTGAAGGTGACGCGTCTGATCAGCACCGCCCGCTCGTCTTCGGCCAGCCGCCCCCGCTGCACCGCTTTGGCGGTCGAACGCTCGACGTGCTGCCGACCAGCCGCCAGCATCTCGCCGTCCCTCTCGACCCCTATCACTGTCCGGCCATGCCGAGCGAACACCTCCGCGATGCCGGCACCCATGGTGCCGAGGCCAACCACACCAACCGTCTTAATCTCGCGTGCCACGGACCGCAGTCTCGCACGCGAGCGGCTCAGAACAGGCGGGCGGACGAGTCGTCGAGGCCGCGAAGGGCGTCGTAGTCGACTGTGATGCAATCGATACCGCGGTCCGCGGCCAGCGTCCGGGCCTGCGGCTTGATCTCCTGCGCCGCGAAGATACCCCGAACGGGCGCGAGGTGCGGGTCGCGGTTCAGCAGGTCGAGGTACCGGGTCAGCTGCTCGACGCCGTCGATCTCCCCGCGCCGCTTGACTTCGACGGCGACCGTCCGGCCGGAACCGTCCCTGCACAGCAGGTCGACCGGGCCGATGGCGGTCGGGTACTCACGTCGGACCAGCCGCCAGCCCTCGCCGAACGCCTCGACGTGCTCGGCGAGGAGTTCTTGGAGGTGTGCTTCCACACCATCTTTGACCAGGCCGGGGTCCTCGCCCAGCTCGTGCGAGCTGTCGTGCAGGATCTCGTCGATCGTGATGATCAGCCGCTCCCCCGCTGGATTGGCGACCGTCCATACCCCGTCCATCGTCTCCAGCCGGCAAGGCGGGCTCATCCAGTTGAGCGGCTTGTAGGCGCGGTCGTCGGCGTGGATGGACACCGAGCTGTCCGCCTTGACCAAGATCAGCCGGATTGCCATCGGCAAGTGCGCGGTCAGCCGCCCCGCATAATCAACCTGGCACCGAGCAATCACAAGACGCACGTCGCACGACGTTACAGGTTCCGCCTACCGGAAGTCGCGGCTGCGGATGCTGCCGCTCACCCGTAGCGGCCGGAGCCGCATGGCCAGCAGGTTGATCGCGCCTTCGGCTCGTTCCAGGCGACCGTCGATAAGCAGGGCGGACGAGTCGAGGGCGATCCGGCGCTGCCGCTCCCAGACCTTCTGCGGGCAGATGACGTTGACCATCCCGGTCTCGTCTTCGATGTTCATGAACACAGTGCCGTTCGCGGTGGGCGGGCGCTGGCGATGTGTCACCAGCCCACCGACCAGCATCTGCTCGCCGTGTTTCATGCTGGCCAGTTTGTTGGCGGGGACGGCACCCAGCACCTCCAGCTCGGCACGGATGTGCTGGACGGGGTGGCTGTCGGGTGAGGACCCCGTGGCCCACAGGTCGGCGAAGGTCTGCTCGACCGGTGTCATCGTGGGCAACTTCGGCGCGACAGTTCCCGGAGTCGTACCGGCCAGCTGGCCGGGTCCGGTCCCGGCAAGGGCGCCGACCGCCCACATCGCCTCGCGCCGATCCAGGCCAAAGCAGCCGAACGCCCCGGCGGTGGCGAGTGCTTCGAGGGCAGGCAGCGGCACCCGCACTCGTTGAACGAGATCCGTCAGGCTGGCGTACGGACGGCCACCCGCGATGGCTTGAGCGGCGTCCTTGCCGAGGTTACGGACGGTGGCCAGCCCGAGCCGGATCGCCGGCTGGGGTTCAGCCGGGGCGTGGGGATGATCCGACACCACGGGAACTGGATCCTCCAGCACCGCCTTGACGTCGCTGGCGTTGATGTCGACCCCACGGATCACGACGCCGTGCCGGCGGGCGTCGGCGATCAGCGTCCGCGGTGCGTAGAAGCCCATCGGCTGGTTGTTCAGCAAGGCCGTCGTGAACACCGCCGGGTAGTACCGCTTGAGCCAGGAGCTGGCATAGACCAGGTAGGCGAAGCTGTACGCGTGCGACTCGGGAAACCCGTAGCTGGCGAACCCGTGCAGCTTGTTGTAGATGTCCTCGGCGACATCGAGTGGGATGTCGTTCTCAGCCATCCCAGTCAGCAGCCGCTCGCGTAGCCCGGCGATGCGCTCAGGTGAACGCTTGGAGCTCATCGCCTGGCGGAGCTCGTCGGACTCCTTCGGCGTGAATCCGGCGCAGTCGATGGCCAGTTGCATCATCTGCTCCTGGAACAGCGGGACGCCCAGAGTGCGCTCGAGCGCCAGCTTCATCGACTCGTGGGGGTAAGTGATCTCCTCGTCGCCGTTTGCCCGACGAATGTACGGGTGCACCGAGCCGCCCTGGATCGGTCCTGGCCGGATCAGCGCGACTTCGATCACCACGTCGTAGAACTTCCGCGGCTTCAGCCGGGGCAGCGTCGCCATCTGCGCCCGCGACTCGACCTGGAACACGCCGACCGTGTCGGCGTCGCACAGCATGTCGTACACGGCCGGGTCTTCCGACGGCAGCGTATGCAGTTCGTAGGGCAGCCCGTGATGTGCTTCGAGCAGCTTGAACGAGTCGCTCAACGCCGAGAGCATGCCCAGCCCTAGCAGGTCGAACTTGACCAGTCCCGCCGCCGCGCAGTCGTCCTTGTCCCATTGCAGAACGCTCCTGCCCGGCATGGTCGCCCACTCGACAGGGCACACCTCACCGATAGGTCGATCGCAGAGGACCATGCCGCCGGAGTGGATGGACAGATGGCGCGGCAGGCGCAGCATCCTGCGGACGACACTTGCTACCCGGTCAGGCAGGGCGCCGTCATCAGGCAGCGGCTGCGCCGGGGTCTTCTCGCCTTGCGGCCCGTCGTCCGGCCCGACGCTGAACTCCACCCGGCGGGTCCAGGCATCCGCCTGGCCGGGGCTGTAGCCGAAGGCGCGGGCGGCGTCCCGGATGGCCATCTTGGGGCGGAACGTGTTGACGTTCGCGACCTGCGCAGCGCGGTCACGACCGTACTTGTCGAAGACGTGCTGGATGACCTCCTCACGGCGGCCGTTCTCGATGTCGATGTCGATGTCCGGCGGACCGTCACGGGCCGTGGACAAGAACCGCTCGAACAACAACTTGTTCGAGATCGGCTCGACCGCCGTGATGCCGAGCGCGTAGCACACCGCCGAGTTGGCCGCTGAACCTCGCCCCTGGCAGAGGATGCCCTCCTTGCGGCAGAACTCCGTGATCTCGTGGACGATCAAGAAGTAGCCGGGAAAGTTCAGCTCCTTGATCACTTTGAGCTCATGGTCGATGCGGTCGTAGATGTGCCTGGTCGCGGGGCCACGCGGGCCGTACCGCTTCCGGGCACCGTCCTCGACCTCGTGGTGGAGCCAGCTCGTATCACTGTGCCCCTCCCCCAACTGCCGCGGGGGCAAGTCGGGAGCGATGAGCTTGAGGTCGAACGCGCACGCCCGGCCGAGCTCGAGCGTGGTCTTATAAACCCCCGGGAACCTGGCCAGGCGCGCCGCCATCTCGGCCCCTGACCTCAGATGTGCCGTACCGTTCGCGGGTAACCAGCCGACCATCTCGTCCAAGCTGCTCCGTGCTCTGGCCGCCGCCAGCACCAGCGCAAGGTCGGCGTCGGCCGGACGCGCGTAGTGGACGTTGTTGGATGCGACCACACCGACACCGACTCGCTGCGCCAGCTCGTAGAGAGCGTCGTTGCGGGCATCGTCGAGTGGCTGGTCGTGATCGATGAGCTCGACGAAAACGTTGTCGCGCCCGAACATGTCGACCAGCCGGTGCAACTCGTCCTCGGCGGCCGCCGGGCCGCCGGCCGCCAGCGCAGCCGGCACCAGGCCCTTTCGGCAGCCGGTGAGGATCACCCACTGCCCGTCATGAGCGGCTGCCAGCTCGGCGAGCTCGTACACCGGGCGGCCCTTCTCACCACGCATCTGCGCCCGGGTGATGGCGCCGGCCAGCTGGCCGTAACCGTCGACGTTGCGGGCGAGCACCAGCAGATGTCGCCCTTCGGGGTCCGGGACACCGGTCTGCCTGGAGTGAAGGTCCAGGCTCAGCTCGGCGCCGTAAATCGTCTTGACGTCGGCTCGCTCGGCGGCTTCGGCCAGCCGGACGACTCCGTACATTCCGTCGTGATCGGTGATCGCCAGCGCTTCGACACCGAGCCGGGAAGCCTCGGCTACCAGCACATCTGGGTCGGACGCGCCGTCCAAGAAGCTGTACGACGAGTGGCAGTGCAACTCGGCCCAGGGCAGGGCGGAGCCGCCGGTCAATAGCTCCGGCGGGCTCGCGATCCTTTCCCACCACTCCTCTGGATGCAGCTGGGTGACCTTCGCCCCCCAGGTGAGCCGCGCATTGAACTCACGCCAGGAGATCGGCGGGTTGTGCCATCCCATGATCTAGAACGGGGGTGGGTCGGAGTCGTTGTCGATGACCTGCCCGGCTCGCTCGATGACCTGGCCGACTGGTTCAGGCTGACGCGTGTAGCGATGCCCGGTGGGTGAGGTGTACTCGAACCTGCCGGGTTCGGGCTGGCTGACCTGCCACTTGGAGTTGTGCTTGTCGACGTGGTGCTTCTCGCAGAACGGACCCAGGTTGTGGTCGGCGGTCATCCCACCGAGCGCCCAGTCGAGGATGTGGTCGATGTCGACTCCAGGCGCGGTTGCCGGTCGATCGCAGCCGGGCCAAACACACCTGACGTCGCGCAGGACGATGTGCTCGGCGAGCGGCGCCGGTGGCCGGTAGCGAACGCGCCCGACGTCGAGGACCGCTCCGGACGCGGGGTCGGTCAGGATCCGCCGCCACACCGCCCCAGTCGCCAGCTTGCGGGCCGTAGTTGCCGTAATCGGGCCGAATCCGGCCAGCTCCCCCGGCTGTTCGTCGAGCCCGAGCAGGCTGCTTGCCGGCACGGTGACGTTGACGGCGACCGGCCGGTGCGACGCGTCGGAGAGCTTGATACCACCGCCGCATGCCGGGCAGCCGCCGACCGGGCCAGCCACCAGCGCCGCGGCCGCGAGGGCAGCCAGCACGTCGACCCGCCGGGCCGCCATGGTTCGCCCGTCATCCCGGAACCGCTGCTTGAGCGACGCAGCACCGGCGTCCAGAGTCGCCTTTACCGCCGCGGCCACCTCGTCGGGCACGTACGCCTCGATCCAGGACATGCCGTCCTGGCCTGGCGTGATCACGATGTACCGCCGCTGCCTGGCGTCCTCGTGCCGGGCTTCTGCACTCTTGGGATCCAGCTGATGGATCTCTCGGTTGATCAACCGGCGGAGCGACTCGACCGTCAGCTCCGCGGCCTTCGGCAACACCCGACCTTCCACCGTGCGGGCCAGCTCGTTGTCGTGCCGGTACAGCTTCCGAGCGATCATCTCCGCCTTGCGGGTGTCGACCCACCCCTCTGCCCACGCGGCGAACGTGTCCGGCAGCACCTGCTGCAGGTATTCAGCCCGCGCCACCAACGCCTCACCCTCGGCACCCGACACCGCCAGCCGGGCCGCTACCTCCAGCCCGGTCACCCGCTGCGGCGATACCGATACGCGGGCACCCTCGACGGGGCGCATCTCTACCCGGCGGGCCAGCTCAGCGATGCCCCTCGCCTGCAGCGCGCCCATCGCGGCGACCACACGCTCACACCCGGCGATGAACTCCACAAGCTCGTACGCACCAAGCTGGGACACGTTCGCACACGCCAGGATCGCAGCCAGCTCAGCTCCGCCCGGCAGCTCTTCCACCGACGGCATCCGTGCAGGCACCCGGGCTCCCGGATGCTGTGCCAGCGCCTCCAACAAATCCGTGGGTCCTTCGGGACACGCATCCGGGCCCCGAAAGCCCGCAGGCACCTCCACACAGGCAGCCGGATCATGGTCGGCAGACCTCTCCATGCGCAGGACAGCCTCGAGTTCCTCCTCCGGGGTGGGTCCAATCCATCCAGAGTCGAAGAACTCCTCCAGTCGTGAGTCGCCGCCGGCTTCATGCTCGGCTAACACCTGCGCCAATCGAACCGGGTCGGGCGCGCCGGGGATCAATGGGAAGACGTCACCGCTCGGGCGCTCCGGCACGCCGGAATCACCGGCACCCTGCGCCTCGCTTGGCACACCTTCTTGAAACATGTGTTCGATTCTAGCAGCGCCCGGTGACAGCCTCCGTCCGGATATCCGGGCTGAATGGTTCTTCGATCACCAAACGAGGTCAGCCACGCGGTGCATACATCATCACAGCGACTCCAAGCAGGCAGATTGCGGCGCCGAGCACGTCCCAGCGGTCGGGGCGGAACCCGTCCACGATGACCCCCCAGATCAGCGCGCCGGCGACGAACACCCCGCCGTAGGCGGCCATGATCCGCCCGAAGTGCGCCTCCGGCTGCAGCGTCATCACCAGTCCATACGCTCCCAGGGCGAGCACGCCGGCGCCGATCCACAGCGGGCCCCTGCTCTCCCGCAGGCCCTGCCAGACCAGCCAAGCGCCGCCGATCTCGGCGGACGCGGCGAGGACGAACAGCAGGACCGACCGGCCGACCGTCACGATCGGAACGCTACCGGCCGGGCAAGTAGATCGGCCGCGAGTCGCCCACGGCGAGCTCCGCGAACGGCAGCGGGCACCCGGGACTCTCGGCACACTCGATCAGGTCGTCGCAGCCGGCGGCCAGGGCCGCCCGCAGGGTCTCACGGATGACTTCGAGGTCGGCGATCCTTTCCTCGACCTCCACCAGCTTCGTCCTCGCCCGCCGCTGCAGGCTCGCATCGGCGTCCGCCTGCCCGTGCTGGTGCCGCCCCGCGTCCAGCAACTCCGCCACCTCGGCGAGCGTGAAGCCCAGCCGTTGCGCCGCCTTGATCACTCGGACCGTGGTCACGGCATCCTCCGGATACGCCCGATGGCCACCCAGCGTCCGGTCCGGCTCGGGCAGCAACCCGCGCCGCTCGTAGTAGCGCAACGTCTGCAGGTTCACTCCCGCCGCTGCGGCAACCTGACCGCTGCGCATGGTCAGTCCGATCCAGCAGGTGCTGCCAGGGCGTCCAGAACAGCGGAGTGCCGGTCAGGGACAGCGACATCCAGGCGAAGCCCGTCACCGTCCGCGGTCAGTGTGAAGGTGAAGAACAGGCAGCAGGCCGCCTCCCGGACGGCCAGCTCAGCAACCTGCGCGGCCACGGTTGGCGTCGGCTCCAGCGTCAACCGGAGGTGATCGGCCGCCGGCCGCTCGATCTTGCGCACCGACTCGGCGAACAGACCAGAGAACGCCTTCATGCGCCCCGGCTGCTCAGCGGTCGGAAGCGTGCACTCTGTCGGAATCCAGCTCGTCATACCTTGACGGTAAACCCGTACCTAAGTATCGGATTCAAGTGGCTCGGACAGCCGGATCCGCACCGAGCGGAACTGCCGCGGTGTGTTCCGAAGTACGGCGAGCTTAGGGTCAGGGACGGCGAGGTGGCCCTCCACCACCAGATCGCGCAATGGCGACAGCCGCGGATCGGCCATCACCCGAGTTAAGGCCGCCTTGTCGCCGCCGAGCACCACGGCGTCGATACGGCCGGCTTCGGGTGCGACGACGCGTGCCGCCACGTCCGCGGCGGCCTCGAACGCCTCCCTGGCCTGCTTCTCGCGCCGCCGCGCGAACCGCTGTTGCGACTGCCCACCTGCCGCCGTCCGCCCCTGGACGTGACGCGCGCCCACCTTGGACGCGACGAGCGCCCGTCCCTCGAACACACCAGCCGCATAACCGCCACGGCGCACCAGGATCACACCGACCCTGCGGTTCCGCCCAGCGTGAGCGAGCAGTCCACCGTACGGTTGCGCGTCGTCCACGGCCAGTGGAGGAAAGGGGACCAAGCACTCAGCGCGGGCGCCGTCAGCGGCCGTAACGGTCACGACATCGCCGGTGGCGTGGTACGACGTCGGGCCATGCCGCTCGGCGAAACCCTGCAGCCATGGCTGCAGCCGTTCGGGTGGTACGGAGACGTCCTTCACGAGGCCCGAGTATGCCGCCGGCGTGCCCTTCAGCTTCGCCCCATCCCTACGACGTGTGCGGCAACCCGGCGGAACGTACGGGCGAGGCGCCGCAGGACCTTACGCATAAGACGCCTCCACCAGCCACTGACCTTCTTCGACGAGCAGCAACCAGGCCTGGCCGTCCTCGGTGGCGACCTGGAAGCGGGCCAGCCGGCGAGCAGCGGAGGCGTCCCACCACTGCTCTAGCGCCGGCCAGGGTCCGGTCCAGCCGGTGACGGTCAACGGCTCGCCGTCCACCATCAACTCGGCGGGTGGCGCGGACACCTCGCACCGGCCGCTGACCATGACCGGCCGCCCGTCCTCGTCCACGACCAGCACCGGCAGCGGCTCGGGGTGGACGACGGCCGGCGCAGGAGCCGGCACCCGGCCCGGCCAGGGCGCCTCGGCGCCTGCGCCGGCCTCCAGCCGGTCGCCCCACGGGATCTTGGTCACCTGCTCGCCCGGGGCGCGCCCACCAGTGAGCACCGGCCGCGTGACAGCGGCGTGTCCGAGCATGACCTGGATGCGGGTGGCCGCCCGCTCAACCACATCGCTGGGGACATGGGAGCCCCACAACACCAGCTGCCGCCCCCTGTCGATCACGAGTTGATCAGGAGCCAGCCGCAGCCGCACCACACCGCCGGTAAGCGGGCCGGACGAACCCTTGCGAGGCCCTGTTCGCCAAGCATCGAGCTGCCACCGAACTCGCTCGGCGAGCGCCGGCGACGACAGCAGGCCGTCGTGCCGCCACAACCGCGCCCAACTTCGGCCATCCGAGGTGGTGACCTCGACTTCGACCCGGACGCAGGTGAGCCCCCGGGAGCCGAGGTTCTCGTACAGTTGGTCGGCCAGGCTCTTGGCGGCGAAGACCACCGGCTCGGCGTCCAGCGGGGGGTCGAACGTCATGACAGCGGCGAGATCTTCCCCAGGCGGGCGGGCAGCCAGCGGCCGGGCCGGCAGTCCTTGGGCCAGCCGGTGAGCCAGCGCTCCGTCGGCGCCGAAGCGGGCAAGGATGTCGGGGGCCGGCAGGGCGGCCAGATCGCCAAGCGTCCGGATGCCCAACCGGACGAGCAAGCCCGCCAACTCGGGACGGTCCAGAACCGATACCGAGTGCGGCGCCAGGAACCGCGCCGTCTCGCCCGCGGGGACGACGATTCCGCCGGGCAGCACCCGTGCGGCAAGCGCCGCCGCGAACGACCCGTCGGCCACGCCGGCCGTGCACTCGAAGCCCGCGGCATCGACGGCTTCGCGCACAGTGCTGGCCGCCACCTGCTCGCTCCCGTAGTAGCGAGCCGGGCCTCTCGCAGGGACAGCCAGCAGCCCCGGGCGGACCACCTCGACCCGTGGGCACAGTGTTTCCACAACGGCGACGACCTGTTCGAACAGCCTGGCTTGGGCGTCGAGATCGTCGGCGTAGACCTCCAGGTCGGCACATCGGCGCTGGGCGTCACGCAGCTTCTGGCCGCGGCGGACGCCAGCCGCCCGCGCTGCCGCCGTACACGCCGCGACCTGGCCGTCCGAGACCACGATGGCGGGGGTCCGTGCGTCGGCGCCTGCTGCGACAACCGGCCAGTCGGGGCACCACAGGGCAAGGACTCTTGTCATCCGGCCGCCTCCAGAGAACCGACGACCTCGAGGTCGGCGCTGGCCACCGAACCGTCCGGGCTGGGCAGCCACAGCCACGCCGATCGGGGACGACCGCCGGCACCTCGCCCGTCGGCGACCACCTTCACCCGGCGGCCCTGCAGGTGGCCGTGCCCGTGCTCGAGCCCCGTCCACAACGATGACGTCACCTGCAAGCGCAGCCGCGCGCCCTCCCACGGCCCGATCACCACCAGGGCGGCACCGTGCTGGCGGGCGAGAGCGGTGAGCCGCCGGATCACCCCGATGGGTGGCGGCACAGGTGGCTGGACCAGCACCACCCTTGTCGCCGGTAGCAGCGTGGCTACCACATCAGCCCAGCGCTCCCCCGGCTTGTCCACAAGTACCAGCCGATCGAGGTTCGCTCCCATGCCGGCGGCCGCCAGCATCCCCGACTGGGGCAGCCCGACCACTCCGCACCACAGATCGACGGTCGGAACACCCATCGGAATCGCGCCGGCAACCAGCGCCAGCGGCAGCGCGCCTACCGCGTCGACGGTGATTACCTGACCGCGCGGCAACCCTCCAGGTAGCAGCCCATGGAGGGCCGGCAGCACCGGGATCGGCTCGGCCACAGGTGCACTACCGCTGTTGCCGTGCACCTCAGCGAGAGGCTCAACCGTCATAACACCAGTATCGAACACTCGTTCGATATCCACAAGTCCATCGACGCGCGGTTGATGCAACGGGTTTTACCTGCGGCAGAGCGGATATTCAGCACCTCCCTTATTCGAGTGCAATACCCTCAGGAGCGCACATGAGCGGCCGGTCAGTTGCTTCACACACGTGGACGGAAGATCCGTTTCCACCCGTCCTCCACCAACCGGTCCATCACGCCGGACCGCATCCGCTTCACGTCGTACTGGCCGCCCCGCCCTACTTCGACGTGCCACCGAGAGCGTATGGCGGCGTCGAGGCCGTCGTTGCTGAGCTCGCCGACGCCCTTGTCGCCCGCGGTCACCGGGTCACCCTGCTGGGCGCCGGTGAGCCACGCACGTCCGCTGAGTTCGTGCCTCTGTGGGAGCGCACTATCCCGGAGCGTCTCGGGGACCCCTATCCCGAAGTCGTACACGCACTCCTGATCCGGCGAGCGGTCGAGCGCCTGCTCGCCACGGATGCCGTCGACATCGTCCATGACCACACGTTTGCAGGTCCGCTCAACGCCACGGGCTACCGCAACTGGGGTGTTCCAACCGTCGTCACCGTCCACGGGCCGGTCGATGCTGACCTGGAGCGCTACTACCGCGTGCTGGAATCGGACGTCCACCTGGTGGCGATCAGCGAGCGGCAGCGGACGCTGGCACCTGGGCTGAACTGGGCCGGCACGGTTCACAACGCGCTGCGCCTCGACGACTGGCCTTTCCAGGATGAGAAGCACGAATATGCGCTCTTCCTCGGCAGGTTTCACCCAGACAAGGCACCCCACCTGGCCCTGGACGCCGCGCACGCAGCTGGGATACCACTGGTGCTCGCGGGCAAGTGTGCCGAACCGGCGGAGAAGGAGTACTTCGAAAGGGAGGTCCGCCCGCGGTTGACCGCTCGCGATCACGTCTTCGGTGTGGCCGACGCGAATGCCAAGCGGGCGCTACTTGCCTCGGCCAGTTGCCTGTTGTTCCCGATTCGCTGGGAAGAACCGTTCGGTATGGTGATGATCGAGGCCATGGCATGCGGCACACCGGTCGTGGCGCTGCGTGCCGGGGCAGTACCCGAAGTTGTGGTGGACAAGGTGACCGGTCTCATCTGCGACGAACCCGCCCACCTGGCCGATGCGGTGCAGGCGGCCAGCGCCATCGACCCGGCGGCTTGCCGGTCTCATGTCGCCAAGCGCTTCAACGTTGATCAGCTGGGCGCCGGCTACGAGGCGGTCTACCGGTCAGTCCTCGAGCATCAGACTAGCAATGTGCGCGCAAAGCGCCACCACAACGGTGCTTTGGTCCAGGTGCCGCGGGGCGTGGCGTGACGGCCGACCGCCCCGCAAACGTGCTCAACAGGACCGAGCCGGTGCCGGTCGTGAGCGCGGCCGACACTGTCACCCTGGTCGACGGCAGCACGTTCTGCCTGTCCGAGCGCACCGGCGATATCCGCCCCGACACTACGCACGGATTCTTCCTGCGCGACACCCGTTTCGTCTCCACCTGGCGGCTGCGGATTGACGGCCAGACGCCACTCCCGCTGACGGTCTTGACGCCCGAAGCATTCGCGGCTCGCTTCGTCCTCCGCCATGCTCCCCGATCCGGGGTTGCCGACAGCACTGTGCTGGTCATCCGGGAACGCTTGGTCGCCGATGGGCTGCGGGAGACCATCACGATCGAAAACGTGGGCCGCGAGGCCACCGCCGTTACGTTAATGATCAACGCCGACGCCGACTTCGCGGACCTGTTCGCGGTCAAAGCGGGCCGGTCGCCTGCTGGCACCTCCACCGCAACGGTAGCGGGCAACGAGCTGCTGCTGCGAGACCCTTCCGACAGCACCCGCGTCCTGTCGATCACGGCCTCGAGCCACCCGATCGTCGTGCCCGGCTCGATGAGCTGGCGGGTCGTCATTCCTCCCCGCGACAGCTGGCGAGCGGAGATCGTGGCGCAGCCGACGCTGACGGACGAGCGTATGCAGGAGCGGTTCCACGGCGCCGAGCGACTGGAGATGAGCGCGCCTGCACGGAAGATCCAGGCGTGGCGAAGTGCCCGTACCGCCGTAGTGTCCGACGATCCACTCGTGACCCGGATATTGCGGCGTTCCGACAGCGATTTGGGGACCCTCCAGGTCCATGACGATCCGCCCTTGCGGCGGCCATACATCGCGGCGGGCGCGCCATGGTTCATGACGCTGTTCGGCCGCGACAGTCTGATCACCGCCTGGATGGCACTGCCGCTCGACGTGGAACTTGCACTCGGCACGCTGGAGAGGCTCGCGGAGGTTCAGGGCACGAACGTGGACCCGATCACGGAGGAAGAACCCGGGCGGATCCTGCACGAGCTGCGCAGGGGCCCAGCCAGCGCGGAGGTGCTCGGCGGCCGTCACTATTACGGCACTGTCGACGCCACCCCGCTGTTCGTCGCGCTACTGGCCGAGTCCAGGCGCTGGGGTGCCGATGAGCAAACCGTGCAGCAGTTGATGCCTGCGGCGGACGCGGCACTGTCGTGGATCAACGACTTCGGCGACCGTGACGGCGACGGCTTCGTCGAGTACGAGCGGGCGACCGACCGAGGCTTAGCCAATCAGGGGTGGAAGGACAGCTTCGACGGCATCAACGACGCGTCGGGCAGACTGGCGATTCCTCCGGTCGCTCTGTGCGAGGTGCAGGGCTACGTCTACGCGGCATTGCTTTCTGGCGCCGAATTGGCCGAGGCATCCGGCGACTCGACGAGAGCGAAACGGCTCCAGTCCCGTGCCGAAGACCTGCGCAGCAAGTTCGCCGAGGCGTACTGGCTGCCCGACAAAGGGTGGTACGCGGTGGCCCTGGATGGTGCCAAGAACCCGGTCGACGCGCTGACCAGCAATGCCGCCCACTGCCTATGGTCAGGCATCGCCCTCGACGAACACGCTGCCGCGTTGATCGAACGGCTGGCCAGTGATGACATGAATACCGGCTACGGCCTGCGTACCCTTGCAAGGTCAATGGGCGCCTACAACCCGATGAGCTACCACAACGGCTCGGTCTGGCCGCACGACACAGCGATCGCAGTCGCCGGCTTGCTCCGTTACCGGCACCTACCAGGCGCAGTGGAACTCGCCGAGCGGCTCGCCACCGGGTTGCTCGAGGCGGCAGCCGCATTTGACGGACGATTGCCCGAGCTGTTCTGCGGCTTTGCCCGATCCGAGTTTGGTGCTCCGATTCCGTATCCGACCTCGTGCTCACCTCAGGCCTGGGCGAGCGCGGCGCCACTGCTGCTCGTACGGGCCTTCCTCGGGCTCGAACCGCACGTCCCCACCCGTACGTTGAAGTTCGCCTCGCGCATACCTGAACGCTGGGGCACGCTCGCGCTCAACGATCTTCGGCTGGGAGATGTCACCGTGGATATCAGTGCTAGCGGCAACCAGGTCAGCGTCCGAGGTCTTCCCGCCAGCTGGCACTTGATCGCTGACGAGGCGCCCCCGTGAGTTAGCCCGAGACCGGAAATTGGCCCATCTGGATAGGCTGGCTGCTGTGCTGGTGTTGATGCTGCTACTCGCCGGTCACATCACTGCGGTCGTCGAGCTCGCCGGCAGTCCGGCCGGACTGGCGGCCCTGGCAGCGACGGCTGCGGCGGCCCTGCTGCTCACCCTGGTTGTCCCAGAGCGCGCCGCGCTGATTGCGGGTCCGCTCGTCGCGTCCGCCGTACGGCAGCGCGGCGAGCGAACGGCGTTCCTGCCATTGTGCGATCCCAATGCGGTGGGACGCCCCCACCCTCGAGCTCCATCCTCTCGGCCAAGGGTCGCGTAAGCCTCTCCTGTGCTTCGCGGCCCCAACTCGTCGTCCTCATCCATTTCCGACGAGGGGCCTACTTCCATGTACTCGTTTCCTCCCCTAGCTGCGGCTATCGGCGTCCTCTACACCGCTGTCAGCTACCTAACAACGGCCTTCACGCCACTGCTCGGAGCGGCCAGCGCCGCTGCTGCGATCGTGGCGCTCACGTTGATCGTCCGGATCATCCTGCTGCCGCTCGGCCTCGCCCAGGTGCGAGGCGAGCTGGCACGCCTTGCCCTCGCACCCAAGCTGCGGGAGGTCCGCCGCAAGTACGGCAACAACCCGGCCCGACTCCGCCGTGAAATTGCTGCGCTCTACCAGCGGGAGGGCACCTCGCCGCTGGCCGGCTGCCTACCTGCGCTGGCCCAGGCACCGGTGTTCATGGTGCTGTACGGATTGTTTCTCACCACCGACGTCGGCGGCCAAGTCAACGTCCTGCTTTCGAGCACGCTCGCTGGCGTGCCGCTGGGTGCCCGCCTCCTCGATGCGGCCGGGACGGACCTGCTCGTGTTCGCCCTGCTGTTCGGGGTATTGATCGCGGTCGCGGCGGCGACCCGCCGGCTGACAGCCACGCCGCCGCCGGACACGCCTGGCGGCGGCCTGATCCGCGTGCTGCCGTTCGGCACGGTCCTTGTGGCGGCGATCGTCCCACTCGCAGCTGGGCTCTACCTGCTGACGACCACGGCGTGGACGGTCACCGAGCGAACCGTCCTGCGCCGCCTGCTGGCTCGCCGGCAGCGACAGTGATCACGGCTGAGCGTGGTCGCCATCGTGTCCCGTGATCATCGGCACTTTCCGGGTTATGTAGCCGGAAAGTGCCGATGATCAGGTCAATCCAGGACCGCTACGACAGAGCCGGCACCGACGGTGAGACCGCCCTCCCGCACGGCGAACCCGAGACCCGGTTCGAGAGCGACCGGCTTGCCGAGCTCCACTTGCACCTCCACGGTTTGGCCGGGCTGAGTCTCGCGGTTCAGCTCCAGCCGCCCGGGCACGTCGGTCGTGCGCAGGTAGAACTGCGGACGGTACCCGGACCGCACGGACCTGTGCCGCCCACCTTCCGCTGCCGTCAGGAAGTAGATGCGCGCAACGAAGAAGCGGTGGGCCGACTCCGTGCCGGGAGCAGCCAGCACTTGGCCGCGGCGTACCTGATCACGACGAACTCCGCGAAGCAGGAGCGCGGCGTTGTCGCCCGCCTCCCCTCGCTCGACCGTCTTGCCGAACGTCTCGATCCCGGTCACGACAGCGGTGTACGGCTCGCGAAAGCCGACCACCTCGACCGTGTCGCCGGCCTTCACCGTGCCCCGCTCGATCGCACCAGTAACCACGGTGCCGCGCCCAGTGACGGTGAGCA
Organism: Jiangellaceae bacterium; assembly: GCA_035762665.1. Classification (GTDB taxonomy): domain Bacteria; phylum Actinomycetota; class Actinomycetes; order Jiangellales; family Jiangellaceae; genus JASLBX01. The sequence continues at coordinate 73,665 of DASTNZ010000082.1, forward strand.
TGTTCTCAACTGGCATGAGGAACGGCGCGTCGACGTAATGGACCGGCACCGGCACATGCTCATCGACCGCCTGCAACAGCGCGTCGATGGCTTTCGCCCACCCCGGATCGCCCTCGAGCGCGCGAAGCCCGGACACTCGAACCATCGGCACGTCGCGATAGCCGTGGTCGGCAAGCAATTCAGCCAGTTCCAGCTCCACCAGATCCGCCAACTCGGGGTCGGCCGCGTCGGCCTTGTTGAGCGCCACGACCAGGTGCTGGACGCCGACCTGACGGGCCAGGAGCACGTGCTCGCGGGTCTGCGGCATGACGCCGTCCTGCGCGGAGACCACGAGGATCGCCCCGTCGAGCTGGGCCGCGCCTGTGATCATGTTCTTCACGTAGTCGGCGTGACCCGGCATGTCCACGTGGGCGTAGTGCCGGGTGGCGGTCTCGTACTCGACATGCGAGATGTTGATCGTGATGCCTCGGGCGGCCTCCTCGGGCGACCGGTCGATCCGCTCGAACGGCGTGAACGTCGCTTGCCCTCGCTCGCTGAGCACCTTGGTGATAGCGGCGGTCAGTGTGGTCTTGCCGTGGTCGACGTGGCCCATCGTGCCGATGTTGAGATGCGGCTTCGAGCGCACGTAGGCCTGCTTGGCCATGATTGCCTTCCTTCGACTGAGTGGTCTCTGGTGTGACCCGTCGGCATGCGTCAACCCCTCCCCGCCGGGTCACTTGGACGCACGGGAAGGGGTCAGCGCTCTGCGCCGCCGAAAAGCCCGTCGAAGGCATCCGCCAGCCCGCGCACTACGTGCAGCTGGACGTGGCGGAGCATGGTCACCACATTGTGATACGACCTGCCCGCACCGCAACCCGTTTACCGCCGCCGCAGGCTGGCCCAACCACCGACCTATGACCGGCTTCGCGTTACTTTGATTCTGCGGATGGCGGTGACGGCCGCGGCCGGCGCCCGGTTTCGGTCTCCCAGGCGGTCAACTGGCGCTCCAGAGCCTTCATGATCTCGAACACCTGGCTGGGTGGGACGCGGACCCGGGCGACCACCTGCGCCTGCGCCTGGGTCACGGGCGTGCCGTCCTCGCCTTCCATGCGCGCGGGCGGCCGGCTCAGCGCGGCGAAGTCGAAGGTGAACACATCGGCGGTGTGCCACACGCTGACGAAATCCGCGAAGACTCCAGGAATCTTGTCGTCGGGCATCGAGACGCGCATCTGCGGAGGCTGGCTCATGCTTTGACCATAGTCGGGCCGGGCCACCGCCTGGATGGCCCGATCGTCGGCATATTCTCAGCGCGCGTCGGCCGACAGGCGAGCCGTCACCGCCGACGCCCAAGTCCAGATCACCGCGCCACCGGCCAGCATCAACCGGAAGTCCTCAGCGGGAAACGAAGCAAAGCCCAGCACGACGTACACCACCGCCGCCACCACGGAGTAGATCAACCAGCCACGCCTGCCCTCGGCGGCAAACCGGCGGACGAAGACGATGCACGCAATCACCAACGCGAGACCGGCTACCGCAGGCGCGAACCCGTGCAGGATGCCGTGCCAGCTGAGCTCCTCTGGTGCGGCGTCCGGAGTGCCGACCGGGAAGCCGTACGCCGGGTCCGCGACGAACACACCGCCCCAGATAAGAGCGACTCCGTAGGTGCCGATCAGCCGCGGTGCCCATATGGCGCCGCGGCCTGACGTCAGCACGCGTCGCATGCCAATCGCGGACGCCACCACCAGCAACCCGGTGACGATGAAGTTCGTGATCTGGATCCAGCCCAGCTCCCCGAGGCTCAGCTGGCTTAACGCGTGCCGAGCAGGGTCGAAGCCGTCCCGGGTCGCCGCCTGGATGACGGCGGCCGCGACGAACAACGGGCCCGCTACGACACCGCAGGCGAGCAAAGCGCTGGTTGCGCGCGAAGTCCGGGTTACCGGCAGGTCCGCTGGTGCAGTTGCTGCGGTCATGATGGTCTCCTATGAGCTCTTAACGATTCGTTGTCCAGGTAGACGACGCCGCGCCGGAGAACTCATCGGTGGGTATGGTCGGCTGACGTGACGCCATACCCGACCGCACCCCGCACCGACCACGCCGACGTGCTACACGGCATCACCGTCCCGGATCCTTACAGGACCCTCGAGGACGAATCCGATCCGGCCACCATGGCCTGGTCGGCCGCGCAGGACGAGTTGTTCGCAGAGCACCAGGCCACCTGGGACGCGCGGCCGGCGCTACAGGCCCGGCTCACCGAGCTTCTCGCCGCAGGAAGCATCGGGACGCCCGCATGGCGCGGCGAGCGGGCCTTCTTCACCCGACGCACCGCCGAGCAGGAGCACGCCGGCCTGCTCACGATCGACGGCGATCCGAACACTGCCGGCTCCGAGCGAGTACTCATCGACCCGATGGCGATCGACCCGTCCGGGGCCACGACCCTCGATGCCTGGCAGCCGTCCAAGTCCGGTGACCTGCTCGCCTACCAGCTCTCGGCGGGAGGTACAGAGGAGTCAGTTCTGCGCGTCCTCGACGTCACCACCGGCGAGGACGTCGACGGACCGATCGACCGCGCGCGCTACTCCCCCGTCGCATGGCTACCCGACGGCAAGGCGTTCTACTACGTGCGCCGGCTGCCGCCCGATGCCGTGCCGGCCGGCGAGGAGCAATACCACCGTCGGGTCTACCTGCACCGGATAGGCACTGACCCGGGTGCAGACGTGGAGATCTTCGGCGATGGCAAGGACAAGACCAACTACTACGGGGTCTCCGTCAGCAGGGATGGCCGATGGCTGGTCGTCACGGCGGCCCAGGGTACGTCACCCCGGAACGACGCGTGGCTGGCCGACATCGAAGCGTCGGATCCGGCGGCGCCAGATCTCCTCACCATCCAGGCCGGCGTCGACGCCCGGGCCTACCCGCACGTGAGGCGGGACGGTCGCCTCTACATCTGGACCGACGTGGATGCCCCTCGGGGTCGGCTGGCCGTCGCCGATCCCACCGAGCCCACGGCCTGGCGAGACCTGCTCCCGGAGGACCCGCATGCGGTTCTCGAGGATTACGCGATCCTCGACGATCTGGAGCAGCCCCTGCTCGTCGCCTTGTGGACCAGGCACGCGATCTCGGAGATAAGCGTCCATGACCTGGCGACCGGTAACCGGATCGGGGCACTTGACCTGCCCGGGCTCGGTACGGTCGGCGGGCTTTCCGAGCGCCCCGAAGGCGGGCACGAGGCCTGGTTCCCCTACACCGACCACACGATGCCAACCCGCGTGCTGCGGTACGACGCCCGTTCGGGCGCAGTGACGACGTGGGCGGAGAGCCCGGGAGCGGTGGACGTCCCGCCAGTCCAGTCGCGGCAGGTCACGTACCGGTCGAAGGACGGAACCGAGGTGCGGATGGTCATCGTATCTCCCACCGGCGAGCCGGATCGTCCGCGGCCGACCGTCTTGTATGGATACGGCGGGTTCTCGGTCTCACTCACTCCCGCCTTCTCGGCGAGCATCCTGACCTGGGTCGAAGCCGGCGGGGTGTGGGCGATCGCCAACCTTCGAGGCGGCTCGGAGGAGGGTGAGGCCTGGCACCGGGCCGGCATGCGCGAGCACAAGCAGAACGTGTTTGACGACTTCGTCGCCGCTGCCGAGTACCTCGTCGACAGCGGTTGGACGACTCGCCATCAGTTGGGCATCTCCGGGGGCTCCAACGGTGGGCTGCTGGTCGGCGCCGCACTGACCCAGCGTCCAGAGCTGTTCCGGGCGGTCGTCTGTTCGGCACCCCTGCTGGACATGGTCAGGTACGAGACGTTCGGGCTCGGCGCAACGTGGAACGACGAGTACGGGACCGCGGACGACCCGGAAGAGCTCAGGTGGTTATTGTCCTACTCGCCGTACCACCACGTCCGGGACGGTGCGGCCTACCCGGCCGTGCTGTTCACCGTCTTCGCAGGCGACACCCGTGTCGACACCATGCACGCCCGCAAGATGTGCGCGGCGCTGCAGGCGGCCACGACCGGCGGAACCGTCCTGTTGCGGGCCGAACGTGAGGTCGGGCACGGGGCCCGTGCTGTATCGCGGACCGTCGACCTGGCGGCGGACCAGCTGGCGTTCCTTCGAAAGGAGCTGACGTCGTGATCGCTCAGGTAGAGGAGGAACCGGAGCAGTACAGCGGCGACTGGTGGATGGAGATACTGCTGGACATCCCGCTCAAGGTCGTCGGCCTGATCGTGCTCGCGTTCATCACCCGGTACGTCCTGCACAAACTCATCAACCGGATGGTGCACCGGGCCGAGACCACCCGACCGCCGGAGCGCATGCTCGGATCCAGGCAGGCAGCTCGGATCGTTTTCGGCAGCACCGGCGCCTACTCCGAACGACGCGCACTCCGCGCCCGGACACTGGGCTCGCTGGCCAAGAGCGTTGTCACGGCAGTGATCGGCGCGGTCGCCGTTGTGATGATCCTCGCCCAGTTCGGTTACAACGTCGCGCCACTGCTGGCGTCCGCGGGTATCGCCGGCATCGCGCTCGGCTTCGGCGCGCAGAACCTGGTCAAGGACTTCCTATCCGGCGTGATGATGCTGTTGGAAGACCAGTACGGCGTCGGCGACGTGATCGACATGGGTGAAGCTGCCGGCACCGTCGAAGCTGTCGGGCTGCGGGTAACCCGGCTCCGAAGTGTCGACGGCACCGTATGGTACGTCCGCAACGGTGAGGTGGTCCGGGTGGGAAATTCCAGCCAGGACTGGGCCCGCGCCGTCATCGACATAGGGGTCAGCTACGGCGCCGACCCCGGCCGGGTACGGGAGCTGCTGACCGATGTGTCGCACGAGCTCGCCGGGGATCCGGAATGGGGTCCGCTCATTCTCGAGGAACCTGAGGTGTGGGGCGTCGAGAACCTCGCGGCCGACGGCGTGGTAGTCCGGCTCGTTGTCAAGACCAAGCCGCTCCAGCAATGGTCGGTCGCCCGGCAGCTGCGCGAGCGGATCAAGGTCCGGTTCGACGCGGAGGGCATCGAGATTCCCAACCCGCAACGAACGGTGTGGATCCGCGGCGACGAGTCGCGCAGCGCCGAGGGCTGAGCATGCCCAGCCACCCGGCGCTCCCGATCCGGCTCAGTCGAGCGCGGCGTCCAGGGTGGTGGGAACTGCCCTGAGCGCCTGGCTGACCGGGCAGTTCTCCTTGGCGTTCTCGGCGGCTGCCAGGAAATCTTCCGCACTCATACCGGGCACGCTCCCGCGCACGATGAGGTGAATCCCGGTGACGCCCTCGCCTGGCTGGAATGTCGTCGCTGCCTGGACGTCAAGCGACGCTGGCGGAGTGCCCTCCTTGTCCAGGATGTTCGAGAAGGCCATGCAGTAGCACGACGACAGAGCGGCCGAGATCAACTCCTCGGGGGACGTCCGACCGCCCGGATCTTCCGTTCGCGCTGCCCACGTGACGTCGTGTGTTCCGAGGCTCGATGACTCGAACGTGACTTGGCCGGCACCTTGGAAGAGGTTGCCTTCCCAGTGCGTAGACGCGGTACGAGTAGCGGCCATGTTCGTTAACTCCTCCGTTTGGAAGGTTCGAGTGGCAGACGGTGCCCATCCTGCCGCATCTGACGCCTGAGACAATGGGTGGCGTGACCCAGCAAACCCAGACCTTCTACGACTCCGTCGGAGGGCACGAGACGTTCCGGCTGCTCGTCCACCGCTTCTACGAAGGAGTCGCGGACGACCCGGTGCTCCGTCCCCTTTATCCCGAGGAGGACTTGACGGGGGCGGAGGATCGGCTGCGGATGTTTCTGGAGCAGTACTGGGGCGGGCCGACCACATACTCCGAGCAGCGGGGCCATCCGAGGCTGCGGATGCGCCACGCACCGTTCAGGGTGAACCCCGAGGCGCGCGACCGCTGGCTCCATCACATGAAGGCAGCGGTCGAGTCGCTGAGCCTGCCACCGGATCAGCACGAGATGCTCTGGGACTACCTGCAACGAGCGGCGTTCTCGCTGGTCAACACGTTCGACGAATGACGCGAGTCGGCGTTCTGCACTTGGTCGGCCGCTTCGGCTGATCTAGTCTTTCCCGCTGGGGCATGATCTAGTGGGGACTTCGGCCAATGGATGTCTTTCTCGAGACCGAACGGCTGGTACTGCGCCGGTTCACCCGCGACGACGTGGATCTGCTTGTCGAGCTGGACAGCGATCCCCAGGTCATGTGGTACATCAGCAAGGGCCGGCCCACGGCGCGAGCCGAGATAGAAAAGATCATCCTGCCGCGGTTCCTGGAGTATTACGAACTCTTCCCCAGTTACGGCACATGGGCCACGTACGAGAAGGCCACTGGTGAGTTCATCGGCTGGCTGAGCCTGCGGCCCCGCGACGGCGATCCGCCCGACGAACCAGAACTCGGCTATCGTCTCCGGCGCTCAGCGTGGGGAAAAGGGTACGCCACCGAAGGCGCCCGGGCGCTGGTAGACCTGGCCTTCCGTAAGCTTGGCGCCCGTCGGATCTACGCAGAGACCATGGCGGTTAATGCCGCGTCCCGCCGGGTCATGGAGAAGGCCGGGCTGAAGTACGCACGGACGTTCCACATGGAGTTCGAGGATCCCGTCCCCGGCACCGAATTCGGCGAGGTGGAGTACGAGTTGCGCCGCGAGGATTGGGAGACGGCTCAGGGAGGGACGGCCTGACCCATCGCTCTCCACGTGATTGATCCAGTACTTGGACAGTCCAGTTGCCCTGCCGCCGGGTGGGATCCGTAGTCTCTTGCGCGTGACCGACGTTCGACAGGACTGGTGGCGCAGCGCCGTCATCTACCAGGTGTACATCCGATCGTTCGCGGACGGATCGGGGAGGGGAGTGGGTGACATCCGCGGCCTGCGCTCCCGCCTGCCGTACCTCCGAGATCTCGGTGTGGACGCGCTGTGGATCAACCCCTGGTACCCCTCACCCATGCTGGACGGCGGTTACGACGTTGCCGACTACCGCGGCATCGCCCAGGAGTTCGGGACGCTGGCCGATGCCGAGGCGCTCATTCGCGCGGCCCACAACCACAGGCTGCGTGTGATCCTCGACATCGTGCCGAACCACACGTCCGACCGGCACCCGTGGTTCAAGGCCGCGCTCCAGGCCGGGCCGAACTCGCGCGAGCGGGCCCGCTACGTATTCCGTCCAGGCCGCGGCGCAAACGGCGAACTACCGCCGAACAACTGGAAGAGCACGTTCGGCGGGCCGGCCTGGACCCGGGTGACCGAGCGCGACGGAACTCCGGGCGAGTGGTACCTGCACCTGTTCGACTCGTCCCAGCCCGACCTGGAATGGGGCAACTCGGAGGTGCAACAGGAGTTCCTGGACATCCTCCGGTTCTGGTTTGACCATGGCGTCGACGGCATGCGCATAGACGTCGCTCACGGCATGATCAAGCATCCGGACTTGCCGGACCTGCCCGTTGGTAAGGCCGGCCAAGTTGTGGTGTCCGCGCAGAACGACGACCATCCGCACTGGGACCGAGCCGACGTCCACGAGATCTACCGCGCGTGGCGCAAGGTCGCGGACGGCTACGACCCGCCTCGGGTATTCGTCGCCGAGGCCTGGGTGGACTCTCCCGAGCGGCTGGCCCACTATGTTCGACCGGGCGGCCTGCATACGGCGTTCAATTTCGACTACCTCCGTGCTGCGTGGTCGGCGCAGGAACTGCGCCAGATCATCGATCAGACGCTGAGCGTCTTCGATGACGTAGGTGCCCCGGCGACGTGGGTGCTGTCGAACCACGACGTCGAACGGCACGTGACTCGATATGGCCGTCAGGTGACGTCTGCGTTCGTCGGCTCCAGCCCGCGGGACGGCCTGGGCGAACCGGACCTAGAACTCGGCACACGCCGAGCCCGGGCGGCCGCGCTGCTGATGCTCGCCCTGCCCGGAGGCGCGTACATCTATCAGGGCGAGGAGCTCGGGCTGCCCGAGGTCTTGGACATACCGAAGTCGGCCCTCCGCGACCCGATCTGGGAACGATCCGGCCACACACGGCGCGGCCGCGACGGCTGCCGGGTACCGCTGCCCTGGACCCGTCACGGACCGTCGTACGGCTTCGGCGTGAACGGCTCGTGGTTGCCGCAGCCCGCCGGCTGGGGCGCCCGTTCGGTCCAGGTTCAGCAGAACGACCCTAACTCGATGCTCAACCTGTACAAGGAGGCCCTTCGCATGCGGCATGACCTGCGAGCCCTCGGCCTTGGCCCACTCACGTGGCTGCCCGGCCACGGCGAGGAGGTGCTGGCATTTCGCCGCGAGCCTGACTTCGTGTGCGTGGTCAATCTCGGCGCAGCGCCGGTTGAGCTTCTCGAATACAACCGAGTACGGCTGTCCAGCGTGCCGCTCGAGAACGGAATGCTGCCACCCGA
>DASTNZ010000083.1:0-6137 GCA_035762665.1 Jiangellaceae bacterium
GATGTATCGGGAGGCGGTGCGCCGGCTCTCCGGCGGCGCGCCTGCCCTCATCGACCAGCAACGGGAAGAGCTGACGCAGTTGATGAGCCAGTTCCTCCCTGGCGCCCCACTCACCTGGCTGGTGGGCCTCGGCGCTGACGCGGTCGCCGCCGAACTGGCAGCGGCCACCGCTGCATGACTCTCGGCTGGCAGTTCCACCCTTCCCTGCAGGATTCCACCCCGGCCTCCACCTTGGCGTGACGACGGTTCCGGACAACGCCCCTAGCGTCAACCACGAGATCACCCCGACGTGAGAGAGGAGTAGGTCATGTGCTTGCCACATGTCATGGAGCCCCACGCAATTGAGAAGGTGACAAGTCGTCGTGCCGTACTTGGCGCCGGCCTCGCCGGCACCGCTGCCTTGGCGGCCAACGCCGCCATGCCGGGCATCGCCCGAGCCGAGCAGTGGACGGTGCCAAGTGGCCGCAAGGTCGTCGACCTCACCCATACGGCGTTTCCCACCTTTCCGAACTTCTTCGGGTTCGCGATGGAGATCGAACCGGTGTACAACATCGCGGAACACGGCGTCTACGCCAACCTCCTCCACGTCTTCGAACACTTCGGTACCCATTGGGACTCGCCCGCGCATTTCGTGGACGGCGCGCCGACCAACGAGCAGGTTCCCGCCGAGCATCTGGTCGCACCGCTGGCCGTCATCGACATCAGCGAGCGCGCAGCCAAGGACCCGGACGCAGTCGTTCTCCCCGACGACATCTTGCGGTGGGAGCGCAACTATGACCGGTTGCCCTCGGGCTCGTTTCTGGCCATGTATTCCGGCTGGGAGAAGCGCCTGCCCACCGACGAGTTCCTCAACGCCGACGAAAACAACGTCTTCCACTTCCCTGGGTGGAGCCTCGAGGCTGCGGAGTTCTTGCTGGAGGAGCGTGACTTCGTCGGCCTGGGCGTCGACACACATGGCATCGACCCAGGGCACGACGCCACGTTCCCTGTGCACATCGCAACCTTCAGCGAGGGCAAGCACGGCCTCGAGAACGTGGCGAATCTCGGAGACGTGCACCCGGCCCGCATGACCGTCTTCGTCGGCGCACCCAAGCACCAGGGTGGCTCCGGCGGGCCTGCACGGGTCCTCGCGGTCGGCTAGCGGCAGGACGACACGGGTATGGCACAACAGGTGGATGTTGTCGTCATCGGCATGGGCGTCGGTGGCGAGGAGGTCGGCGGCAAGCTCGCTGAGGCGGGCCTGTTCGTGGTGGGTGTCGAGAGGACGCTTGTGGGTGGCGAGTGCCCGTACTGGGGATGCATACCCAGCAAGATGATGATCCGTGCGGCGAACCTGCTGGCCGAGGCTCGCCGGCTCGACGGCATTGCCGGGCACGCGGACGTGACATCCGACTGGGAGCCGGTCGCTGCCCGGATCCGGGAAGAAGCCACGGCCGACTGGAACGATCAGGCTGCCGTCGATCGGTTCACCGGCAAAGGCGGAACCCTGGTCCGAGGTCGGGGACGGCTAGCCGGGCCCGGTGTGGTCGTAGTCGACGGTGAGACCTTCGAGGCCCGTCGCGGCATCGTGCTCGCCACCGGTGCCGTCCCCGTCGTCCCGCTTATCGACGGGCTTGCCGATACGCCGTACTGGACCAACAGGGAAGCGATCGAAGCGAAGACGCTGCCGGAGTCCCTGATAGTGCTCGGCGGAGGAGCGATAGGGCTGGAACTGGCGCAGGTCTACGCCAGATTCGGAGTGGTGGTCACCGTTGTGGAAGCGATGGATCGGTTGCTGCCCGCGGAGGAGCCCGAGGCATCAACTTTGGTTGAGCGCGTTCTCGCCGCCGACGGGATCACCGTCCGGGTTGGTGAGGCCGCCACGGCCGTCCACTACGACGGCGCACGGTTCTTGGTGACCGTCGGCGACGATGAGCTGACCGCCGAGCGGTTGCTCGTCGCAGTAGGACGGCGAGCGGATCTCACCGGCCTCGGCCTCGATACGGTCGGCCTGGACCAGTTGGCCCCAGAAATCACGGTCGACGAGCACCAGCGTGCCGGCGATCGGTTGTGGGCAGTCGGAGACGTCACCGGCCACGGTGCGTTCACCCACGTCGCCATGTATCAGGCCGGCATCGCGATCCGTGACATCCTCGGCAACCCAGGGCCACCAGCGGACTACCGCGCCCTGCCACGGGTGACCTTCACCGACCCGGAGATCGGCTCGGTCGGAGTAAACGCGGCCAGTGCCCGCGCAGCCGGAATCCGCACTGAGGTAGGTATCGCCCAGGTGCCACACTCGTCGCGCGGATGGGTCCACAAAGCCGGGAACGACGGCCTGATCAAGCTCGTCGCCGATGCTGACCAAGGCGTGCTGGTCGGTGCTACATCCGCTGGCCCGACCGGGGGTGAGGTCCTCTCCGCCCTTGCCGTTGCGGTCCACGCTCGCGTCCCCATCGGCGTGCTGCGGCACATGATCTACGCCTACCCCACCTTCCACCGCGGCATCGAAGTCGCCCTCCGCCAGCTCAGCTGAGGCCGGCCTGGCGTCAGGACAGCAGACCGAACTCGCGGGCGCGGGCCGCGGCCTGGGTACGAGTGGCAGCGCCCAGCTTGTCGAGGATGTGTGTGATGTGCTTCTTCACAGTGTCGCGTGTCACGTACAGCTCGTCGGCAATCTCCTGGTTCCGCTTTCCCGCCGCTAACAGGCGTAGTACTTCCAGTTCGCGATCGCTCAGCGCTGCGACAAGACCCGAGGCGACGGCGGAGCTCTGCCTCTTGGCCGGGTCTCGTCGCGCGGCATCGACGTCGAAGGCCCTCGCCAGCCGGGCCAGGTAGTCGACCGGCACGTCGCCGAGAAGTGCTTGCTGGTCCGGTCGCGTCGCGAGCAGCCGGCCGTGCAAGGTGCCCATCGCTGATCCTTCGTCCACGAAGACCCTGATGTTGCCCTGGGAGCCGGCAAGGGTAAGCGCCTCGGCCAAGGCGACCACGGCCAGGGCCTGGTCGCCGAGAGATGCCAGCGCCAGCGCTCGCAACGCGTGGATCTCGACCAGGCTGCCGGGCCGCGCCGTTGCGTTGCCCTGCAACCGCGCAAGCAGGCTGAGCGCCCGGTCAGCCGCGCCACGGGCGATCAGCACCCGGGCGAGCACCAGGTAGGCCGGTTCCCGCGGATAACTCGGGGCATCGTCTACATTCAGGCCACGCTCTTCGGTCCACTGGGTGGCTGCCGCGACGTCACCCTGGGCTAGGAGCAGTCGAGCTTGCCTTGCTGGCACAGGGTTGAGCAGTTCCGCTACCTGCGAGCTGGGAGCGACCTGCTCGGCCTCACTGATGGCGTCCAGCGCGCCGGCTGCATCTCCATTCGCATGGTGGATCCACGCCAGGGTGGCCAGCCCGTTGGCCAGTGGCTGGGTGTAGGTGAGCCGGCGGCACAGTGGAATCCCCTCGTTGACGTAGCTCAATGCACGGTCGAGCTGCCCTTGTGAGTAAGCAACCTCAGCCATGCCCACCCGGGCGGCACCCGCTGCCGGGAGGGCCGGTCGTCCAGGGGGAGTGGCGAGCTCGAACGCCTGGCCATAGGTGTCGAGTGCCGCGTCCGCGTGGCCTTGGGCGCGCTGGATCTGGCCGACGTGATGGCAGCCCCAAGCGACTAGAGCGGACTCTCCAGCCGCCCGCCATCCTGAGACGGAAGCGGCGAAGCCACGCTCGGCCTCCAAGAGCCGGCCACGCAGCCACTCGGCGATCGCCAGGTGCCCACGGGCCAGGGATTCCAGCATCCAGTCGCCCTCGCCGAGCAGATCCAGGGCTCTGGATGCCCACGCGGTCGTTGTGTCGGCATCGCCACGAAGTTCGGCGAGGAAGGCGCGGCTTGCCGCGACCATTGCCGGGACGTTGGTATAGACACTCGCAGCGCGGCCGACAGAGGGCGCGTACGGATCATTGGCAGCTGCGGAAGCCCTCGTCCACACCCGCTCCGCAGCATCGAGCAAGTTTTCGACCTGTTCGACCCGGCCGGTGAGGAGGGCCAAGCGCGCCTGCACGAGGGACAACCGTGGCCAGGATTCGGCCACCTCGGCGGGGAGAGCGGCGAGCCAGCGTTTCAGCGTTGCACCCTCACTGCGCAGGTGGAGTGCATCGGCGTTCTGCTCGATCAGACGGGCGGCCCAGTCGGCGTCTCCCGCGCCCAATGCGTGCCGGAAGGCGTCGTCTGCTAGCCCGTGCTCTTCGCACCAGGCCGCTGCGTTGCGGTGAAGCTCCGGCACCTGGTGCGGCTGCTGCAGCTCCAGCCGGGTACGAAGTAGGTCGGCGAAAAGGTGGTGGTAACGCCACCATCCACGCACCTCATCCAGCGGCACGAGAAACAGGTTCGCTCGCTCGATCGCTTCTAGCACCGACTGACTGTCGGTCCGTCCGGTGACCGCGTCGCACAGCTCGCCACATAGCCGGTCCAGCACCGAGGTTTCGAGCAGAAACGCGCGAACTGGCTCCGGTTGGCGCTCTAGCACCTCTGTCGTCAGGTAGTCGAGAACGTAGCGATGGCTACCGCTGAACGTCGCTACGAATTGGGCGACATCGGACTGTCCTTGGAGTGACAATGCCGCCAGTTGCAGTCCGGCCGCCCAACCTTCGGTGCGTGCGGCCAGCGCCGCCACAGCGTCGTCGCCCAAGTCTTGACCGACCGCTTCGCGGAGCAGGGCGGCGGCCTCGGCATCGGTGAAGCGCAGCTCGAGAGTGCGCAGTTCGGCGAGCTTGCCACGGCCACGTAGGCGGGCTAGCGGAAGTGGCGGATCGGCTCGGCAGGCCAGGACGAGCTGCAGCCCCGGGGGTACGTGTTCCAGCAGGAACAGCAGCGAAGCGTGGACCGACTCGGCCTCGATCAGGTGGTAGTCGTCAAGCACCAGCACCACCGGATCGGCGTGTCCGACCAACTCGTTGATGAGCGCTGACACGAACCCGTCAAAGGACGTCGGCGACGGCCGAGCGAGTAGTGGACCGACCCGCTCGGCGACGCCGGGTCGCACTCGGTCCAGCGCGGCTGCCACATGCCGCCAGAACCGCACCGGGTCGTTGTCCGCGGCGTCTAGCGACAGCCACGCCACCGGCCGTTTCCTTCGCTGACTCCAGTCGGCCAGCAGAGCGGTCTTGCCGAACCCGGCCGGCGCGCACACCAGAACGAGCTCGCGCGCCGACCCTTCGTCGAGCTGTTCCACCAAGCGAGGGCGGAACACGAAGCCCACCGGCGTGCGGGGCACGAACAGTTTGGTCGTCAGCAAGCCGTCGGTACGGCTGAGCGGCGAACCTCGAGGTGCTCCCCGATGCGTATCAGTCATCGCCCTGCTCCACTCGCGAAAGGCAGGTATCTGACCGAGATAACGCGAGCATTGTAGGCCCTACTACCACCTTCGGGCCGCCAGCTTGCCACGCACGGGCGTCCCAGGTTCCACCCCCTAACGGTACCTGCGGGTGACGACTCATCGTGGCGGACGCTGGTGGGCTAAGTGACCGTAAGCGTTAGCAGTGAAGGAGGTCTCGCAATGAACCGTGTCACTACCGACGGAACGGCCACGCTGACCAAGCATCGTTTCTGTGAGATCGACGGTTTGGACATCTTTTACCGCGAGGCAGGTGATCCGGCCAGGCCAACGCTACTGCTGCTGCACGGGTTCCCGACGTCATCGCAGATGTACCGCAACCTGATCCCGAAGCTCGCCGGGCGCTACCACCTCGTGGCGCCGGACTACCCGAGCTTCGGGCACAGCGCCTTCCCCTCGGCCGAGGAGTTCGACTATTCCTTCGAGTCCTTCTACGAGCTGATTCTGAAGTTCGTCGACCGGCTTGGCCTGGAGAGATTCTCGATCTACATCCAGGACTACGGCGCTCCGATCGGCCTGCGCCTGGCCCAGCGCAACCCTGAGCGCATTGCCGCCATCGTCACCCAATCGGGGAACGCCTACCTTGACGGGTTCACGCCCTTCTGGGAGCCGCTGTTCGCCTACGCCACCGATCCCAACCCGGAAACCGAGGCGGAGGTGAGTAAATACCTCACCCACGAAGCCAACAAGTGGCAGTGGACGCACGGGACGCGCGATCCGGAGCACATCTCCCCCGACACTTGGACCCTCGACAACGCGAACATTGACCGGCCGGGCAATCGGGAG
>DASTNZ010000084.1:0-21069 GCA_035762665.1 Jiangellaceae bacterium
CATCATCCTGCTGATGCTGCCGATGCTGCCGGTGATCGGTCACGAGGTGCGAGGCGCTCGCATCTGGATCCAGATCGGCTCCATGACGTTCCAGCCCGGCGAGGCCGCGAAGATCGTGCTGATCATCGCCTTCGCCGGTTACCTGGTGCGCACCAAGGATGCCCTCGCGCTCGCCGGCCGCCGAGTGCTTGGCATCGACCTGCCAAGGGCCCGTGACCTGGGCCCGATCCTGGTCATGTGGTTCGCCGCCCTCGGCATCCTGGCCGTGCAGAACGACCTCGGGCCGTCCCTGCTGGTCTTCGGCATCTTCGTGCTGATGATCTACGTAGCCACCGAACGGATCTCGTGGATCGTGCTCGGTATCCTGCTGGCCGCCGTCGGTGGCCTCGCCGCCCGTACGTTGTTCGGGCACGTGCGTGCACGGGTCACCGCATGGCTCGACCCGTTCTCCGATCCCGACCAGTTCGGGCAGATCATCCAGTCGCTGTACGGGCTTGCCTACGGCGGCATCACCGGGACTGGTCTCGGTCGCGGGCGACCCGACCTCGTCCCGTTCGCCGAGAGCGACTTCATCGCCTCCTCCTTGGGTGAGGAGCTCGGCCTCACCGGACTGATGGCGGTCATCGTCCTCTACGCGATCCTGGTCTCCCGCGGCCTGAAAGCGTCGCTCGTGCTGCGTGATCCGTTCGGAAAGCTGCTGGCCATGGGCTTGGCAGCCGGTCTGATGCTCCAGGTGTTCATCGTCATCGGCGGCGTGACCAAGCTGATCCCGCTTACGGGGTTGACCACACCGTTCCTATCGCTGGGCGGCTCGTCCCTCGTGATGAACTGGGTCCTCGTCGGACTGCTCATCCGCCTCTCGGACGCGGCCCGCCGACCCGCGCCAACCGCGCCGCCGCCTACGGTGGACGATGCCGCGACCCAGGTGGTGAGGCTGAGGTGAACTCGCCGATCCGCAAGGTGGCCGCCGGCTGCATGCTGCTCTGCCTGGCGTTGCTGGCCAACGTCACGTACGTGCAGGCCTTCCAGGCCGGCGAGCTGAACTCCCGGGAGGGCAACCGCCGGGTTCTGATCGACGAGTACTCTCGCGAACGGGGGCCGATCCTGATCGGCGAACCGCCGGTGGCTATCGCAGAATCAACCCCTGTCGAGGGCGAGCTCGGCTATCTGCGCCAGTACCCGGAACCGGAGCTGTACGCCCACCTCACCGGGTACTACTCCTTCTTCTTCGGCCGCGAAGGGATCGAACGGACGCAGAACGACGTACTTTCCGGGAGCGCCGACCGCTGGTTCTTCCGCCGCCTCATCGACATGGTGACCGGCGAGCAGCCGCGTGGCGGCGGGGTCAAGCTGACCATCAATCCGGCGGCGCAGGAGGCTGCCTGGGACGCTCTCGGCGACAACAAAGGCGCGGTCGTGGCCATCGAGCCGTCCACCGGAGCAATCCTGGCCATGGTGAGCAAGCCGTCATTCGACCCCAACCCGCTGGCCAGCCACGACATCCCAACCCAGCAGGAAGCCTGGACGGCGCTGAACGAGGACGAGGACAACCCGCTGGCCAACCGGGCGGCCGCCGAGATCCTGCCACCAGGGTCGGTATTCAAGCTGGTGACGTCGGCGGCGGCGCTCGAGAACGGGTTCGAGCCCGAATCAGTGGTGCCCGGCCCGGCCGAGTACGACCTGCCCCAGTCAACGCGGACGATCCCCAATCACAACGGGCAGGCGTGCGGACCGAATGACGAGACAACGATCACCAATGCGCTCCGGATCTCCTGCAATTCGGCGTTCGCCGGGTTGGGAAACGAGCTTGGCGCGGACGTGATGCTCGAACAGGCGGAGAAGTTCGGCTTCAACAGCATCCCCTTGGCCAACGCCGACATCCGATCGGTTGAGAGCAACTTCCCGACCGATCCGAATCCTCCACAGCTCGCCCAATCCTCGATCGGGCAGTTCGATGTTCGGGCCACGCCGCTGCAAATCGCCATGGTGTCTGCAGCTATCGCGAACCGCGGCCAGCTGATGAACCCGTACCTCGTCGACGAGTTGCGCGGGCCGGACCTCGTCCGCGTCCTGGAAGTAACTGAACCCGAGGTCGTCTCGCAGGCGGTGTCCGCCGAGACCGCCCGCCAGCTGACCGAGATGATGGTCGAGGTCGTCGAAAACGGCACCGGTACTCCCGCCCAGATGTCGGGTGTCCAGGTAGCTGGCAAGACCGGTACCGCGCAGAGCGGCCGCGACGAGCCACCGTACGCCTGGTTCACTTCTTTCGCGCCGGCTGACAACCCAGAGGTGGCCGTAGGCGTGGTTATTGAGGAGGCACCGGACACCGCACGCGACGACATCGCGGGCGGGCGTCTCGCTGCGCCGATTGCAAAGGCCGTGATGGAGGCGGTGCTCGGATCGTGACCACACTGACGGCTACCGGTCAGGTTCTCGCCGGCAGGTACAAGCTCGTGCGCTGGGTCGGCGGCGGGTCCATGGGCGAGGTCTGGGAGGCCTCGGACACTCGCATGGATCGTCCGGTCGCCGTCAAGGTTCTGCGACCCGCGCATGTGGGCGACCCGGTCGCGATCGAGCGTTTCCGGATTGAAGCGCAGCTTGGCGCCCGGCTCGATCACCCGGGCATCGCCAAGGTTCACGACGTCAACATTGACGGTCGTGGTGAACCCCCGTGGATGGTGCAGGAGTTTGTCGCCGGTGAGCCGTTGACCCAGCTACTCGGCCGCGAAGGAGCGCTTGACCCCCAACGCGCCGCATTGATCGTCGCGCAGGTTGCCGACGCCGCCAATGCCGCGCACCGCATCGGCGTTGTGCACCGTGACCTCACACCGCGCAATCTCCTCGTCACCCCGGATGGCTCGGTCAAGATCACTGACTTCGGCATCGCGCGATCTGAATCGGCCGCTCCACTGACTATGGCCGGGCACGTGATCGGCACGCCGGCGTACCTGTCACCTGAGCAGGTGAGGGGCCGGACGGCCACTCCAGCGAGCGACGTCTACACCCTTGGTGTCGTCCTGTACGAATGCCTCGCCGGCCAACGTCCGTTCGACGGAGCCAACCCCATCGAAGTCGCCCGAGCTCACCTCGAGAAAGTGCCACCGCCGCTGCCGACGGTTCTTCCGGGTCCACTGCGTGCGGTCGTGATCGCCGCGCTGGCCAAGGAACCGGAGAACCGCCCGTCCGCCGCCGAGTTTGCTGCGCGACTGCGCGCGGCGATCGCTCCACCAACACCGCGCGCGGCGTCCAACCCCGAGCAGATGACCGTAGTGCGTCCGCTTACGGACCTGGCCGAACCGGTCCCAATCCGGACGCCAAACCGCAGGACTCGCCACCCTGCGGCGTCATACCCGAGCGCGCTCAGAGACCGTGCGATGGCCTTCGCCCGGCAGGCGGTTGAGCAGGCCGGCCCGGTTGCACGGCAGGCCTGGGCGGCGGCATTGCCGCAGGCCGATCGAGTAGCGCGCGAGACCTGGGGCCACGTCCAGACCATGCGCGTCGGCCTGGTCGGCGCTCTACTATTGCTGGTCGCTGTCCTGGCCGTGCTGTCCAGCGGTTCTGGGTGACGCGATGCAGGAATCGAGCGGCAATGCGAGTACCGTGCGCTTCGAGCGGATTCTAAGAAAGGGCAAGTGATGACCGAGCCGAGACTCCTCGGGGATCGCTACGAGTTGGGCGAAGTGCTCGGCCGGGGCGGTATGGCCGAGGTTCGCCGCGGCCGCGATCTTCGGCTTGGCCGGATCGTCGCGATCAAGATGCTCCGTGTCGATCACGCGGCTGACGCCACGTTCCAAGCCCGCTTCCGCCGCGAAGCTCAGTCCGCCGCATCCCTCAACCACCGCAATATCGTGGCGGTGTACGACACCGGTGAGGACTTCATCGACGGCCATCGCGTCCCATACATCGTGATGGAGTACGTCGAGGGCCGGACACTTCGGGAATTGCTACACGAGCGAGCCAGGTTCACGCCCGAACGGACGATAGAGGTCACTGCTAGCGTCCTGGACGCGCTGGAATACAGCCACCGCGCCGGCATTGTCCACCGCGATATCAAGCCGGGCAACGTGATGATCACGACCGGCGGCGACGTCAAGGTGATGGATTTCGGCATCGCGCGCTCGCTCGCCGAAACCGGCGCCGCGCTGACTCAGACCGCCGCTGTCGTCGGAACCGCGCAGTACATCTCACCCGAGCAGGCCCGCGGTGAATCCGCGGACGCGCGCAGTGACCTCTACGCCACCGGCTGCGTCATGTACGAGTTGCTGACCGGACGGCCGCCGTTCGTGGGCGAGTCGCTTGTATCGGTCGCAGTGTCACACGTGCGTGAGATGGTGACGCCACCGTCCGCCCTGGACCCCTCGATCCCGCGCGACCTCGACGCGATCGTGCTCAAGGCGCTGGCCAAAGACCGGCTCGATCGGTACCAGAGCGCGTACGAAATGCGTGGCGATCTGGAGCGTTGCGCCGCCGGCCTGCCGGTGGCCGCTGCGGCCGATGCGACGGCGGCAACGCAGTTCATCGGTGCTGGCTACGCCGACACGATGTACGAACCCGCCGCGACGGCGATGTACGACGACGTTGTCGAGGCGTATCCCGAGGAAGAGGAGCGCGAGAAGAAGGGGATGAGCTGGGGAGCGCTGATCGGCGCTGCCGTCGCCATTCTGTTGGTGGCCGGTCTCATCGGGTTCTTGATGTTCCGCGACGACGAGAACACACCCCAGCTGGTGCGTGTAGCGAGCCTTCTCAACATGACCGAGGAACAGGCCCAGGCATGGGCGACAGAGAACAATGTCCAGAACTTCAACGTGGAGCCCCGCGAGGTAACCGACGAAAGCCAGGTAGGCATTGTTCTCGAGCAGGATCCGGCGCCCGGTACTGATATCGATCCCGCAACCGATCCGGTGACAGTAGTCGTCGGCAGATCACCCGAAACTGTCGAAGTGCCCGACGTCCAAGGCATGACCGTCGAGGACGCGACGGCAGCACTCGAGGACGCGGGCCTGCAGGTAGGCGATCAGATACCCCAGGTAGTCGAGAACGAAGATCAGATTGACACGGTCCTGTCGACGAACCCGGGTATCGGAACCGCGGTGGCTCCGGATACGGCAGTTGACCTCAACGTCGGCGCGCCGCCAGAGTCGGTAACCATCCCGGACCTCGTCAACGTACCGCGTGACGAGGCTCGCGACACGCTGCTCGATCTCGACCTGGAAGTCGAGGAGACGCAGGAAAGCAGTTCCGAGATCGACGAAGGGCGCGTGATCCGCACCGACCCACGCGGTGGCACAAGTGTGGAGCCGGGCAGCACTGTGACGCTCGTCGTCTCGTCTGGCGAAGAGCTCGTCGAGGTGCCGAGCGTGCTCGGATTCACCGAGGACCAGGCTCGCACCTTCCTGGAGCAGGATGCGTACGGTTTCGAGGTGGATGCCCAACCGGACCAAAACTGTGACGAGGATGAAGGCATTGTCATCTCTCAGGATCCTGAGCCTGGTACAGAGCTTGCCCGCGGCGAGACAGTCCGTATCGGTGTGAACACGCTGGAAGGCTGCCCAACTGACGGCAATGGCGGGAACGGCGGCAACGGCGGAGGCGACTGATCTAAGGGGCCAGGCGCTCAGTTGAGCTGGTCGTGTCCAGGCTGTTGACCTGCGAGCACATATGCAACTGGCTTTCGCCAACGTTTGGCTTCCCGCGTTGCATTGCTGCAGGCAGGTCAACAGGCACTCGAAGAAGCCAGCCTTCTACCCGAGCAGGTCGGGAGACGCTGGCTGGCGAACTTCAGCCGGCCAGCGTCGCCGGGTCAAGCGAGTCCGGGCCACGGGAGACTACCGGAGCAAGACCGGCCGATCGCGCTACGGCGCCGTCGTCCCCACACACGGTCAGCCAATTGGCCAACAGCCGGTGACCGCCCTCGGTAAGCACGGACTCCGGGTGGAACTGCACGCCCTCAATGGCCACGTCCCTGTGCCGCATCGCCATGATCACACCGCTTGCGGTGGCGCCTGTCACGTCGAACTCGGACGGAACACTCTCCTGGTCGACCGCCAGTGAGTGGTACCGCGTCGCAGTGAACGGGCTCGGCAGCCCGTCCAGCACCCCGACCCCGTCGTGGAAGACCTCACTCGTCTTGCCGTGTAGAAGCTCCGGGGCACGACCAACGCGACCACCGAACGCAACGGCCATGGCCTGCAAACCAAGGCACACACCGAACACGGGGACTCGACCGGCTGCTTCCTGGATCAGCGCGACGCATACGCCCGCCCGCTCCGGAATGCCTGGACCGGGGGAGAGCAGAACACCGTCGTATTCCAGTGCTGCGTCCGGCTTGATCTCGTCGTTGCGCCGCACTTCAGGGGCGGCGCTAAGCTGCGCCAGGTACTGGACGAGGTTGAATACGAAGCTGTCGTAGTTGTCGACGACAAGGATTCGACGTGGGTCGTTCATTCTGCCGTCTCCGCGGACACGCCGAGCGGTCCTTCATACGCCGGCATTGAAATGTTCTCCTGGACCTCGAGACCGAACCCGAGGCCGATCTGGTCTGCGTAGGTGCGGTATTCGGTTACGCCGGGCGACTCATCCAGCGCGGCGTTCATCTCGTTCACGTCACCGATGGCTGAGATGACGTAGGGCGGGCCGTATCTGCGACCCTGTAGGTAGAGCACCGGTCCGATGCACTTGACGCTGCTGGTGGCGATGATGCGCTGGTCCATCACCATCATCGCTTCGGCGCCTCCCGCCCAGAGTGCGTTGATGACCGCCTCGAGGTCTTGCTGGTGGACGATGTAGTCCTCCAGATTCTGGTCTGCCGCGAGGCCTCCGGGATCGGGGGCATCGGACAACGTAACTTGCAGGCCGGGACCTTCGACTGGTGTCAACCCGGCTAATTCGGCGAACTCCTCAACCTGCTGCTGATCACCAGACTTCACCAGCCCATCGTCATTAGAGAGTGCGTCGATCTCCGCCCGCAGCTGCTCCGCAGTTTGGGACAGCTCCTCACCGCGGAGCTCGGCTTCGCGGACGAGATCGCCGAGCTCTGCGTGGCCGCTGCCCCGCAAGTCACCGCCGTCGGCGGCCCGGGCGCTCAGTACGAGCAGCACACCACAGGCCGCGAGGGCAACCGGTGCGGCGAACCGCCACGACCGCACCGACGACACGCCGCCTCCTCAACTGACTGGCCCCGACGGCGAAGGTACCGCCTGATTGCCTCACACTAGGAGGAACAATCTACACTCCATTGTTCCCACGGCTGTTCGATCAGCCAGCTCCCGCTGCTGGCCAGGTAGCTTCTTCCGTGGGGGTTGTCGGTCGACCGCGTATGTGAAAGGACCAGTACCGTGCCCGAATCCCGTCGTCGCCGCCGTAAGGACGACTACACGCCGCCCACCCGAGAGGAGCGGGGTTCCGCCTTGTCGGGTCGGTGGGTCGCCCCGACGATGGTGACTCTGCTGGTACTCGGCCTGGTGTGGATCGTCGTCTACTACGTCGCTGGTGATTCGGTGCCGCTGATGTCGGATCTGGGTGGATGGAACCTCGTGATCGGCATGGGTCTGATCACCGGGGGCTTCATCGCTGCGACTCGGTGGAAATGAGCGAGCATCCACAGCTTTCGTCCACAGCTGCGATTACACGGCTGTAATTCGTCCCCAGTGTGGATAAGTCCTGTGGATAACCCTCCGTTGGAGCGCGCTCGGCTAGGCCACGAAAAGCGCAGCCACCAACACGATGGCGGCCACCACGACCGAGCAGGCGGCAACGCTGAACATGGTTCTATGCGTCTTCGGCGCGTGGGCAAAGGCGAAGGCCAGGACCGCACCAGTGATCAATCCCCCAAGGTGGGCCCGCCAGTCGATGCCCGGGACGGTGAAGCCGATCACCGCGTTGATACCCAGGATAACCAGAACGGACGTGACGTCCCTGCCGAAGCGGCGTGCTACGACGAACAGCGCGCCGAACAATCCGAACACTGCTCCAGATGCTCCAAAGGCGATGCCACCTGGAGGTAAACCGAGCAACGACACGACGCTGCCACCAAGCGCCGAGACTAGGTAGAGGGCAATAAATCGCCATCGACCTAGAATCGGCTCAAGCGATGACCCGAGAATCCACAGGGCGAGCATGTTGAGCGCTATGTGCCAGATCTGCTCGTGGACGAAGGCGGCGGTGAGCATTCGGTACCAGTCGCCGACAAGGACTCCGACAAGGGGAGCACCGGGCTCGATCCGGACGATGTTGGCCAGCGCGAGGGCTTCGAGCAGCCTTTCCGAGCCGACGATCAGCCCGATCAGCCAGACCACGACGTTTATGCCGATGAGCACCTTCGTGACAAGATCACCCTGCTCGCGGCGCTTGCCACCGAGCGGTGTCGTCGGCTGGCGCACCGTGGCCGTACCGGCGCGGACACACTCGGGGCACTGGAAGCCGACTGGAGCCGTGTTCATGCAGTCCGGGCAGATCGGCCGCTCGCAGCGCGAGCAGCGGATGTACGTCTCCCTGCCCGGATGCCGGTAACACGTCGGCACGCTGGGCGCTGGCGTCGAGCTCATCTCGGCCGGCGGGTCAGGCCTGGGTGCGTGTGACGGTGACCGATTCAATCACGACCGGTTCGACCGGGCTGTCCATCGGACCGGTCTGGGTACTGGCGATCGCGTCCACGACCTCACGGCTCTGCGCGTCGGCGACCTCGCCGAAGATCGTGTGCTTCCGGTTCAGATGCGGTTGCGGCCCAACGGTGATGAAGAACTGGGAGCCGTTGGTGTTCGGTCCGGCATTGGCCATCGCCAGCAGGTACGGCCGGTCGAAGACCAGCTCGGGATGGATCTCATCCGCGAACTTGTAACCCGGCCCTCCCCGGCCTGAGCCGAGCGGATCTCCGCCCTGAATCATGAAGCCGGCTATCACCCGGTGGAAAATCGTCCCGTCGTACAGCTTGGCAGTGGTCTGCCGCCCGGTGCTCGGGTCGACCCACTCGCGCGTGCCCTCAGCAAGCTCGACGAAGTTGCGCACCGTCTTCGGCGCGTGGTTGTGGAACAGTTTGACCGTGACGTCGCCGCGGTTGGTAGCCAGTGTCGCGTACAGCTCTTCGGCCACAATGAGCCCTTCACGTGGTGACAAGTTGACGGTCCTCATCCTCGCATGTCGGTGGTTCGCTGGGCATCCGGCCCAGAACGCGGCATGATCGGGTGTAGTACGGGGAAGGGGCCTAAAGAAGAGGCTACGAGGAGGCCCATATGTTCGCACTCACCGACGTTCGCGCCAAACTGCGCCGGCGCAAGAGTCGCGCCGATGCGGCAACCAAGGCGCGGGAAGCTGCCACGGCCGCCAAAGAGGCCGCCGAGGTCGCTCGCAAGGCCGCCAGGGAAGCGGCTCGCAAGGCGGGGGAAGCCGGCACCGAGGGTGTCACCGAGCTCGCCGATCGGCTCAAGCCATATGCCACCGCCGCCCGGGACGCCGCAGCGCCACGCGTCGCGATGGCGCGTGACCGCATCGCCCCGGTTGTGGAGTCAGCCAAGGAGCGGGCCACGCCAGCGATGGAAGCCGCTCGCGAACGAGTTGCTCCTGCTGCCGCCAGCGCCAAGGAACGCATGCTGGACGATGTCGTGCCCCGCCTGGCGGAAGCCATTGCAGCGGCTGCAGACAAGATCTCTGAGCGCGCAGTCGACGTATCCGAACGGTCACACGCCTTGGTTGAGGCACCCAAGAAGAGGCGGCGTAGGCGGTTTGCGTTCATTCTTGGTGCGTTCGCCGCGGCAGGTGCTGGCATTGCCGCCGTCCTGCGCCGCCGCAGCACCTCCGAGCAGTGGACGACCTATGACCCGTCCGCCGCGCCATGGGTACCAAGCCCGGCCGACACGGCGGCTGCCGGCCCGGCCGACGACACTGCGGGCGCGGGCCCTGACGAGGCACTCTCCGATACCGAGGTTGCGCCACACGCTCCCACCGAGCCGTCCTCACCGACGACGGAGGCCCCGGCAGCGGGTGGCGCAGAGGTCACGAAGAAAGCGCCGACGAAGAAGTCCACAACGGCCAAGAAGGCGCCGGCGGCGAAGAAGGCACCAGCTAGGAAGACAGCTGCAGTAAGACAGGACACCGGCGCGGCGACCACCAAGAAGTCGGCCAGCGACAAGCCAGCCGAGCCAAGCGAAAGCCAGCCGCGGCTAAGCGACGAAGGCTAGCCTTAACGCCCGATCCGGCAGGCGGTGAGTCGCAACGACCCCGTGGTCGTGACCGCGGACAGCGGTCCGGCCACAGGGTCGCTCGTAGTCCGTGAGGTCGCGCGCCGTGACGTCACTCGAGGACGAACGTTACCTCGAGCATCACCTGGTACGCGGTGATCCGGCCCTCGCTGCACTCGACTTTCATGTCCTTGACCCAGGCACCGCTGACGTGGCGCAGAGTAGCGTTGGCCCGCTCTATGCCAATCCGGACGGCATCTTCGAAGCCGGTCTCCGACCTAGCGCTGATCTGGGTGATGCGGGCAACCGAGTCCATGGTCTACCTCCCCGTTGAGCGTGATATGGACAATTACGATCGTTGTCGATCTGCCATGCGTCCGCTACCGAATCGCGCTTCGGGATGTGGGCCGCTCATCAGGGAGGAATACGGCGGAGTCGCCGAACTCGTGCCAGAGGTACCCGTTGTCGATCGCCGCGCGATACGCCGAACCGACGAGTTCCGGACCCACGACTGCCTCCAGCAGCCTCAGATGGCTCGCGCCCGGTTCGTGAAAGCCGCTGATCAGACCGTCAATCACCCGAGCCGGCCGATCCGGGCCCAGCACCAGGTCGGTCCATCCGCGGCCGGGGTGGACCGTTCCCTCCGGCGTTGCGACGGTTTCCAGGGTGCGGACCACGGTCGTCCCGACCGCAATGACGCGGTTACCCGCAGCGCGGGCGTTGCGGACCAGCCGGGCAGTCGCTGGTGGGACCACGTACCGCTCCGGAAACGGTGGCTCGTGGGCTTCCGGGCTGGAGACACCGGCGTGCAGGACGATCGGCGCAACCGTGACGCCGCGGGCCATCAGCTGGACCAGTAACGATTCGGAAAATGGTCGGCCGGCGCTCGGCATCTCGGAACTGCCGGGCACGGTCGCGTACACGGTCTGGTAGGCGCTGATCGGGTACTGATCTACAAGGTAGCCATAACTGATCGGACGGCCGTACTGCCCAAGGTACTCGACCAAATCCACCGGTCTGGCCGGCCTGGCCCGCCACAGCCGCGCCGGTTCGGCAGCCGTCCGCGGGTACGGTTCAAGGACCGTGAGGTGTACGCCGCCGGTGAGGTTCAGCCGCTCGCCGGGCGCCAGGGTACGGTCGGGCCCCTGGCCATCGCCGCGTCGCAGCTCAATGATCCAGCAGCCATCGTCGAGCACCGTAGAGACATGTACCGGACCACCCCTGCCACGTGCTTCGACGGCTGCCGGCAGCGTGCCGGACGTATTGATCACAAGCAGGTCTCCGGGTTCGAGGATCTCGACCAGATCACGGAACCGCCGGTGCTCTATTCCAGATGGCCGTGCCACCAGCAGCCTGATCCCGTCCCGTGGCAGGCCACGATGCTCAGGTGGCGTGGTCGCGGCCTGATCCAGCGAAAGCTCGAAGGTGATCCCCGTCGAGGATGCACTCATGGCGCCACAGCCGGCGTCTCGATCCCGCGCAGCTCTGCGGCACGGTAGCGACCGCTCGGGAGGTCCTCGTCGATGAGCCGGAGCAAGCCCGGAACCACGGATCGCGGAGCCGCGCGATCACTGATGTCCTCGCCCGGGAACGCCTGCTGGTGCAGTTCGGTATTCATGTCGCCCGGATCGAAGGCGTACACCCGTAGCGTTGGACATTCGGCGCTCAGGATGTTGGTGAGCTGGTCGAGCGCCGCCTTGGACGAGCCATACCCTCCCCAGCCGGCGTATGACTCCATGGCGGCATCGGACGTGACGTTGACGATGCGTCCGCCATTTCGCTCGAGGCTCGGCAGAGCCAACTGGATCAGTGCGAGTGGAGCGATCGTGTTGGTGGTGAAGACGTCGACGAGTGCGTCCAGCGGATACTCGGCCAGCAGTGGCTGCGGGCTCGGGCCCAGCATGCTGGCGTTGTTCACCAGTAGATCTGGCCCGCCGAGCGCGGTGGCTTCGGCCACAAGGCGTCGGCGGTGGGAAGGGTCGGTCACATCACCGGTTATTGCTGTGACAGTGCCGGGCCCGGTCACGGTTGCGAAGGCGGCGCTGAGGCGGTCTCCGTCCCTCGCATCGACCACGGCATGCCAACCCCGCTGAACGAGCGTGGTGGTCAGCGCGTATCCCAGACCGCGGGACGCACCGGTGACGAGGGCAACTTGCTGGCGTTCTGTGGCAGTCATACTGCCAGCCTGCAACTTAAAGCAAACTTGAAGTCAAGCTGCATACAACGCCAGAGTCGACCCTCCGGAAGTGGAGCGAACCGGACTCGAACCGGCGACCCCCTGCTTGCAAAGCAGGTGCTCTACCAACTGAGCTATCGCCCCTCAGCAACCCCACTAGGGTACAGGCAGCGTCCGGGAGATCTGCAGCTCTCCCGTCCACCTGCCTGAGGACCCGTTAGCTCAGCCGAGCCTCGGCGTAGACCTTCATCGCGTCTCGCAAGTACTCGACGAAGGCGTCGTCACCGCGACCGATGTTCTTCCGGAACCGTTCGTCGTCGACGTACAGGTCGGCCAGACCGCTGAAGGACTCGCGGTTGGGCGTCCAGAACAGCGTCAGCCAGTTGTGGAGGCCATCGATTGCCTCCTGGACCCGCGGGTCGTCCACCGGCGCACCGCTGTTGCGCAGCTCTCGCACGGTGGCGCTGACCTTCCAGAATCCCTCCTTGGCCTGCTTTGCCTGCTCGGCCGACAGGTTGCGGAGCCTGGCGTTCGACTCGTCTACGACCGCGTCACCCCACCGCTCGCGGGCCTCGGCTTCGTACGGGTTCTGTTCGAAGCCTTCGAACATGCTCTCCGGCGCCATCTCTCCTCCCTTCTCCAGATGCTCGATCGTGGCGTCCACGGTCTTGATCAGGCGGCCGAGTCGCTGACGCTCCGTGGTCAGCCACTCTCGGTGCTTGCGCAGCGCCGTGACCGCGCTCTTCTCGGACTGGCTGGCCAGGACGTCAGCGATGGCGTCCAGGCTCAGACCGAGGTTGCGCAGCAACATGATCTGCTGCAGTCGCAACAGCTCGTCCTCGCCGTAGAAGCGCCGGCCGCTGTGGTCGGTCCAGGCCGGCGGCAGCAAACCGATCGCGTTGTAGTGCCTCAAGGTGCGCGACGTGACCTGTGCCATCCGCGACACTTCATTGATCGACCAGCTCACCGCCCAACCTCCGTGAGTCGCCGGATCGGGCTTTCCGATCCAGCTAACACGGTAGAAGTTGACGTTGCGTCAACGTCAAGCCGAGTTTTCGGAGCCGCATGCAGCGACCGCAGTTGGAGTTACGCAGTCGCGAGCGAGCTGGCTTCACGAGTGTTGATGATCCGCTCGATCGGGACGCCGGAGGCGGCCGCGCGATCGCAACCGTACGGCTGCCACTCGAGTTGACCAGGAGCGTGGGCGTCGGTATTGATCGCAAACTTGCAGCCGGCCTCCACGGCAAGCCGGAGCAACCGCTTCGGTGGGTCCAGCCGCTCGGGACGGGAGTTGATCTCGACGGCAACCCCGAACTGGCGGCAAGCCTCGAAGACGATCTCTGGGTCGAACTGCGACTCCGGCCTGGTGCCCCTGCCACCGGTGATGAGTCGGCCGGTGCAGTGGCCCAGCACGTCGGTGTGCGGGTTGGCGATCGCGATGACCATCCGGCGGGTCATCTCATCCTTGGGCATCCGCAGCTTGGAGTGAACGCTCGCCACGACGACGTCCAGTTGGCTGAGTAGTTCCGGGCTTTGGTCCAGCGAGCCGTCCTCGTTGATGTCCACTTCGATCCCGGTAAGAATCCGGAACGGCGCCAGCTGTTCGTTGAGATGAGCAACAACGTCGAGCTGGCGCCGGAGCCGATCCGCCGACAACCCGTTGGCGACGGTCAGGCGAGGTGAATGGTCGGTGAGCGCAATGTACTCGTGGCCGATCGCCTGAGCCGCTTCTGCCATTTCCAGGATCGGGCTTCCTCCGTCAGACCACTCGGAGTGGGTGTGGAGATCACCACGGAGAGCTTGCCTGATCTCTGCGCCGGCCTCGGCGACGGGACGCCCGCCTGTCGCCTCTAGTCGACGGAGGTAAACGGGGGTCTCGCCGTCCAGCGCCTCGATGATGACCGTCGCGGTCACCTTGCCGATCCCAGCGAGTTCGGTGAGCGTGCCGGCGGCGGCTCGGGCCCGCAGTTCGTCAGGGCCAAGTACCTCGACTGTTGCAGCCGCCGTGCGAAAGGCGCGCACCCGGTAGGTGGGTTCTCGGGCGCGTTCGAGCAGGTAGGCGATGCGCCGTAGCGCCGCCACCGGTTCCGTGACGGCGCCCTCGGCTGATTTCTCGTTCAGCGCAGGTCGCGCGGCTTAACCGGGTCCGTCGCCTCGGCCCACAGGTCTTGCTCAGCCCTGTCGGCCTGCACGCGCTTGTAGCCGAGGTATCCGGCGATCGCGAGAAGCGCGGTGAACAGCAGCTTCTTCTTCATCTGGACTTGCCGCCCCTTCATCAGACGGTCGTGGTCATCACTCGGCAGGCTAGCGCAGCCTGAGGACCCGTACCGCATTGGCAGGGACCATCCTGCGATCAGTTGCTTGATTGCATATTCATGTTGTTTCGTGCATACTTGTGCCTGTGTCTAAGGTGATTACCTCCCTACCCGTGGGCGAGCGGGTCGGCATTGCGTTCTCCGGAGGGCTCGACACCTCGGTTGCGGTCGCGTGGATGCGCAACAAGGGTGCGGTGCCGTGCACGTATACCGCCGACCTCGGGCAGTACGACGAGTCCGATATCGACTCGGTCCCCGGCCGGGCCATAACGTACGGCGCTGAGATCGCCCGGCTGGTCGACTGCCGTGCGGCTCTCGTAGAAGAAGGGCTGGCCGCACTCGTATGCGGTGCGTTCCACGTCCGCTCCGGCGGCCGTGTCTACTTCAACACCACACCACTGGGCAGGGCGGTTACCGGCACCCTGCTGGTGCGGGCGATGCTCGAGGACGAGGTGCAGATCTGGGGTGACGGCTCGACGTTCAAGGGCAACGACATCGAGCGGTTCTACCGGTACGGCCTGCTGGCGAACCCCAACCTGCGGATCTATAAGCCGTGGCTCGACCCCGCCTTCGTCAGCCAGCTCGGTGGCCGCCAGGAGATGAGCGAGTGGCTCGTCGCTCACGGCCTGCCGTACCGCGACGGCGCGGAGAAGGCCTACTCGACCGACGCCAACATCTGGGGCGCTACCCACGAGGCCAAGACCCTCGAGCACCTCAACGCCGGAATCGAATCGGTGCAGCCGATCATGGGTGTGCGGTTTTGGGATTCGGACGTGGACATCGCGCCCGAGGACGTGACGCTCGGCTTCGAGCGGGGTCGTCCGGCGACGATCAACGGTGTCGAGTTCGACTCGCCGGTCGACCTGGTCCAAGAGGCCAACGCGATCGGGGGTCGGCACGGCTTGGGTATGTCCGACCAGATCGAGAACCGGATCATCGAGGCCAAGAGCAGGGGTATCTACGAGGCGCCAGGTATGGCGTTGCTGCACGCGGCGTACGAGCGACTGGTCAATGCGATCCACAACGAGGACACCATCGCGGCCTACCACGCCGAGGGTCGGCGGCTGGGCCGACTCATGTACGAGGGGCGGTGGCTCGACCCGCAGGCGCTGATGCTGCGCGAGTCACTGCAGCGATGGGTCGGCGCGGCCGTCACCGGCGAGGTCGCCCTGCGGCTGCGCCGCGGCGAGGACTATTCGATCCTCGACACCACCGGTCCGGCGCTCAGTTACCACCCGGACAAGCTGTCCATGGAGCGCACCGAGGACTCCGCCTTTGGTCCGCTGGACCGGATCGGCCAGCTCACGATGCGCAACCTCGACATCGCCGACTCGCGCGCCAAGCTCGAGCAGTACACGGGCCTGGGCATGATTGGGACCGGTCACGCCGAACTAATCGGCCGGATGGCGCGCGGCGGAGCCCAAGCGATCGCATCTCGCGGCGAAGTCGACCGTGACGATGAGCTTCTCGACCGAGCAGCGATGGAATCCGGAACCGACTGACACCCTAGATTGTGGCGTCCGTCCTTGAGTTTCGGTGGGCCTAAGTGGACTTGAACCACTGACCTCTTCCTTATCAGGGAAGCGCTCTAACCGACTGAGCTATAGGCCCGGGCTGTGCGCAGCGCGCCGAATGAGATTACCTCAGGTCGGCGCGCCAGCCCAAACTAGTAAGCGGATCAATCGTCCTCTGCAAGCGTCACTTCGAGGCCACCGACGAGACTGGCCGCCAGGTTGTACAGGAACGCCCCTAGGGTCGCCAGCGCGGTCAGGAGCACGACGTCGACCACGGCGATCAGCGTTGTGATGCCGAGCACCCGCGACAGGGCGATGTACTCCTCGATCTGCACGCCGGCGCTGGTCTCCGACTGGGTCAGCTCGCTGACAAGGTCGCCGACCGAGGCGAAGACGCCAGCAGCGTCGAGTACGGACCACAACACGGCAACCGCGATGAACAGCGTGATGCCGACCGCTACCGACAGAAGGAATGCGGTCTTCATGACCGACCACGGGTCGACCCGCATAAGCCGCAGGCGCGCCTTGCGTACGCGGGTGGTCCGGCGTACCGGCCCGGTCGTCCGCTGAGGCACTCGCGGTGGAGCCGGGGCCGGTTGTGGCGGCTCTGGGTGAGCGTCGATGCTGACCTGCGTGTCATCCACTTCGCCGTCCGCCGGCTGCCTCACCGGCGCTGGCGGGGCGACGGGTGCGATGGCACTCGCGGAAGTCTGCACGCGGGTGGCGGTCGACGGCAGCTGTGCGGCGTGCTCTGGCAGGCCTTTGACTCCTGGCTGCTCAGGAAGAGCGCCGCCCGCGGATGGTGGGGATTGGACTGCGGACGCGGCGGAAGCCCTCGGCAATCCTGGTTGCTGCGGAGCAGAACCGGTCGATGGCCGCGTGGGTACGCGTTCTCGTGTTGGAGCCGTTGCTGCGACGGCCGCCGCAGCTCCGGTGACGCCAGAGTCACCGGGCGACACGGCAGTCGAGTCGGCAGGTTTGCCGTTCTTTGCCTGGACGTCCTGCTCGGGAGAGGTCACCGCGCTCTGCACCCGGTGCGCGGCCTCTCTCGTCGCCTGTGCTGCGCGTGACGCCTGCGCACGCAGCGCCGCAGCCACCTCGTATGCCGTCGATGCCTTTGTCGTGGACCGGGCACCGTTGCCCGACGGCGACGAAGCGCGCGTCGCGTCCTCAGGCCCGTTTGCCTCGGCTGGGGCGCCTTGACGCGGGTCAGGCGCTGTCGGGGGACGCCCAGTCCCGCCGCTGGTCGTCACGAGCTTTCACCCTTCAATTCGGCAGTAAGTTCCGCCGGAACGGACTCCGTGTCAGTCTCATCCTCCGCGTTCCGGGCGATCGCCACAACAGCATCGTCCGAACCGAGGCTGACGTACTTGACACCCATGGTGTCACGTCCCTTTGCTGGTACGTCACGAACGGGGCTTCGTGTCACTCCACCGGAGGCGCGGATCGCCAGGACTTCGTCGCCCTCGCCGACTACAAGCGCGCCCACCAGAGTTCCACGCTCCCCATTGATCTTCATTGCTTTGATCCCGAGCCCCCCGCGACCTTGGACTCGGTAGTCTTCGACGACCGTTCGTTTCGCGTATCCACCGTCGGTGACTGTAAACACGAACGAGTTCGTTCCGTCGCGGACCACGGACATCGACAACAGTTCGTCGCCGCCCCGGAACTTCATGCCCACCACGCCCCCAGTGGCCCGACCCATTGGCCGTAGCTGCCCGTCCGTCGCGGTGAACCTGATGGCCTGCGCCTTTCGCGACACCAGCAGGATGTCCTCTGTCGCGGACACCAGTTCAGCCCCAATCAACTCATCGTCCTCCTGACGGAAGGTGATGGCGATGAGCCCGCCAGAGCGCGGCGAGTCGTACTCGGTGAGCCGCGTCTTCTTGACCATGCCGTTCTTCGTGGCAAGCACGAGGTACGGCGCCTGGTCGTAGTCCCGGATCGACAACACCTGGGCGATCTTCTCGTCCGGCTGGAAGGCCAGGAGGTTCGCCACGTGCTGGCCCCTGGAATCGCGGGCCAGCTCGGGGAGCTCGTAGGCCTTGGCGCGATAAACCCGGCCGCGGTTTGTGAAGAACAGGATCCAATGGTGCGTGGTCGTGACGAAGAACTGCGCGACGACGTCGTCCTCACGCAGTTGGGCCCCTCGGACGCCCTTGCCGCCGCGGCGCTGCGACCGGTACAGGTCGACTCTCGTCCGCTTCGCATAGCCGCCGCGGGTGATCGTGACGACGACCGGCTCCTCGGGTATCAGGTCCTCAGCGGTAAGGTCGCCCTCGGCCGGAATGATTCTCGAGCGGCGCTCGTCACCGTACTTATCGACGATCTCGGTGAGCTCCTCGCGGATGATCTGCCGCTGGCGCTCTGGAGACGCGAGAATCTGCTGGTATTCAGCGATCTCCCGCATCTTCTCCTCGTACTCGTCGAGGATCTTCTGCCGCTCGAGGGCGGCCAGCCGGCGCAACTGCATCTCGAGGATCGCGTTGGCCTGGATTTCATCGACATCGAGCAACTCGATGAGTCCGGCGCGGGCGGCTTCGACGTCCGGCGAGCGCCGGATCAGCGCGATCACCTCGTCAATGGCATCCAGCGCCTTGAGGTAACCGCGCAGGATGTGCGCCCGCTCCTCGGCCTTGCGAAGCCGGAAACGGGTCCGACGCTGAACTACCTCGATCTGGTGGTTCACCCAGTGCCGGACGAACGCGTCCAGCGGCAGCGTCCGCGGCACACCGTCCACCAGCGCGACCATGTTGCAGCCGAAAGTGTCCTGCAACTGGGTGTGCTTGTAGAGGTTGTTGCGGACGACGGTAGCCACGGCGTCGCGCTTGAGCACGATGACGATGCGCATGCCAGTCCGCGCCGACGAGTCGTCGCGAAGATCGGCAATGCCGGGCACCCTCCCGCTGTCCGCCAGCTCCGCGATCTTTCGAGTCAGGGCGTCCGGATTCACCTGGTAGGGCAACTCGGTGACGATCAGGCAGGTGCGGCCCTTTTGGTCCTCCTCGACGTCGACGACTGCGCGCATTGTGACCGAGCCTCGTCCGGTGCGGTACGCCTGCTCGATACCGGTGGTGCCGACGATCAGCCCACTGGTAGGGAAGTCCGGGCCTTTGATTCGCTCGAGGAGCGCGTTGAGCAGTTCCTCGCTGGCGGCCTCCGGGTTGTCGAGGTACCACTCAACTCCCGCGGCGACCTCGCGGAGGTTGTGCGGTGGGATGTTGGTGGCCATGCCGACCGCGATCCCACCCGCGCCGTTGACCAGCAAATTAGGAAACCGGGCCGGAAGGACGACCGGCTCCTGGCTCCGGTTGTCGTAGTTGGGAGCGAAGTCGACTGCGTCCTCTTCGATGTCGCGGACCATCTCCATGGCCAGCGGCGCCATCCGGCACTCGGTGTTGTGGCTGACCAGCCCGTTCGTGATGAAGGCATGGTCATCGGTGTCGACCCGCACGCTGTAGACCGGCTGGACGCCAGCATCCTCGACCGTTGCGACCTCGGCGTAGTAGAAGCGGCCGTCCACCAGGGGTTCGACCACGGCGAGAGTTTCGTCGGTAAGCCGGTCAGCGATTTCGGCGCCACGTCGCTCCCAACGATCGACCCGGTCGACGTTGTGCAGCTTCAACCAGGTGTGGTCGGCGGAACTCCGCGCCGACTCCGGCCGCCGGATGAAGGCCGCGAGGAATGGCACGTGATCGGCCGGTAGCCCACGGGCGAACGCGGGTAGGCCACCAAGTATGCTGCGGAGCTTCTGCTGCTTGGCACCCAGGAAGCCGATCCTGGTCGCAAACAACTCCGAATCGCGCCGGTTGGAGATCACTACCTTGATCTCGCCGTGGTCGTAGCGACATATGCGCGACACGACACCGTGCTCGAGCAGCAACTGCTGTACGCCGTGAGCGAGCTTGTCGCTACGCGTGGAGTACGACACCTGCACCGAGTGACGGGGCTGCTTGGACGCTGAACCATCCCCGGTGAAGAGCGACTGGAGAAATGCGATCTTCACCGCTGACGTCGAACGCCAGATGAACTCCGGAACCACCTTGTCGGCGCTGCCCAGGCCGACCATCTCGCCCAGCGCGCTCGCTTTGAGGGCCCGGACGTTCTGGATATCCAGTTCGTAGAGCGTCGAGCCCGAGGCGATACGGCGGCGGTACACGTAACGCTGGCCACCGACGACCGAGTCGTAGGTCTCCAAAACCGCGTGGAAGTACTCAGAGTCGATGTTGTTGAAGCCGGCCCGAGTGTCCGATAGGTAACCCTCACTGACAAAGGCCCCTGCGAGGAGCGCAGCGTCGAGTTCGGCCACGTCGTAGGCCGCGGTCTGCGCCGCTTCGGCACGGGAGGCGACGACGAAGTCGCCAGGTTGGATCTCGTCGAGGAGCTTCCACAACAGAGTCGGGACACCGGCGACTGGCACCAAGCAGAGCACCGGGTGGTTGTGTGTACCGGTCAACTCGATGCCGTTGGTCGTCCGGAGCTGAAGCGTCGGGTGCGAGCCGGAATGGAAGAACTTCGTGGCCCGGACGAGCTCTCCGCTGCGTCCGATGAGCTTCAAATCAATGTCATGGTCCGAATACGGTTCAGCGTTAGGGACAATATCAGCGATGCGAACCGTGCCGTTCGCTGCTCGGACTCTGGCATCCCCGGTCAGGCAGTAGCGCATGGCCGCTTGGCGGTCGTCGCCGCGCGAGCCGAAGTTGCCCTGCCCCTGCACGAGTGGGTAGCGCATCGACCACCACTGGCCGAGGCGGACCAGGGTGTCGTAGATGGCGGTGTCGCCGTGCGGGTGGTAGTTGCCCATGACGTCACCGACGACCCGCGAGCACTTGGAGAAGCCACGGTCGGGGCGGTAGCCGCCGTCGAACATCGCGTAGAGGATCTTGCGATGG
>DASTNZ010000085.1:0-2160 GCA_035762665.1 Jiangellaceae bacterium
CACGAGCGGCTGGCCATCTTCGCAAGCACCAAGCACGGGCTCGTGGGTCGGAACTGGCAGCGCCGCTTCACGTGGGCGTGGTGCAGCCGGCTCGGGGTCTACCGTCTCCACGGGACGGTGCGGTATGGGGCTGCGCATGCCTTGCGGTGAACGATGTCGGGAAGCCGTGTGCGGGAGAGTGCGCCGAGGAGGACCCGTAGCTTGCTGGTGAGAGTCCAGCCCGGGCAATTGCCTGTTCAGCCCGGTAGCGAGGGACGCGGGGCGGTGGGGCAACCTGCCGTCTCGAAGCCGTCCGACGAAGGCCCCGTGGGGGCCGACGCAAACCTGCAGGCCGCAACGCGAGTGAACCCACATGTAGCGTCGTCACATCGGACCCCTCCGCGAGGAGGGCATCGGGAGCGCCGAGCCGCTTTTCTACCGGCGAAGGCTGCCACGGGGTGTCCGCCTGCAACAGGCACAAGCGCGGCCCCCGGCTCCCCGGCGTCTCAGGGGTGGCATGCAGGGACAGTTGCGGGGGGTAACTCGGGAGACCCCCACGCCTCCCGGCCTGATCTCCAGCCGGGTAACCCCGCCTATAAGGCGACCACCGAAGTGGCAGGGGATGGGCGTTGGGGGAGTCGGAGGGGAGCGTACGAGCGTGGATGGGTGCGACAACACAACGCGCCC
Source organism: Jiangellaceae bacterium (assembly GCA_035762665.1). GTDB lineage: Bacteria > Actinomycetota > Actinomycetes > Jiangellales > Jiangellaceae > JASLBX01. Next base: position 667 of record DASTNZ010000085.1, read on the forward strand.
GGAGCAAAGGCTCCCTGCTTCAGCGGTGGATGCGAGTGCAGCGACAGGCCGACGCCAGTCCCGAAAGGGTAAGCGGTGTCCTACGAGACGGTCCGAGAACTGCAACGCACCCTCTACCGTGCAGCCAAGGCAGATGGAGATCGCAGGTTCCACTCGCTGCGGGACAAGCTCTACCGCCCGGATGTGCTGGAGCGGGCGTGGGAGCTGGTGAAGCGGAACAAGGGGAGCTACGGGGTCGACCGCCAGTCGATCGCCGACATCGAGGCAGTCGGGGTCGAGGCGTTCCTGGCCGGCATCGCCACGGAGTTGCGGGAGGGGACCTACCGGGTCAGCCCGGTCCGGCGGGTCCATATCCCAAAGCCGGGCAAGCCGGGCAAGACCAGGCCGCTGTCGATCCCGACCGTGAAGGACCGGGTGGTGCAGCAGGCCTGCCGGCTGGTCATCGAGCCGATCTTCGAGGCCCAGTTCCTGCCCAACTCCTTCGGGTTTCGGCCCAGGCGCAGCGCCAAGGACGCCTCGCTGGCCATCTGGCGATGGCTGAACTTCGGGTGCGTCCACGTCGTCGACGCCGACATCGCCGACTGCTTCGGCTCCATCGACAAACAGCGGCTCGTGGCGCTCGTGGAGCGCCGGGTCGCCGACGGCTACGTGCTCGCGCTCATCCGGGCGTGGCTGCGGGCCGGGATCATGGAGCAGGACCGGCTGTGGCACAACCACGTCGGGGTTCCCCAGGGCGGCCCGATCTCACCCGTGCTCGCCAACATCTACCTCCATGAGCTTGATCGCACCTGGGTCGAGCGGGGGTACGAGCGGCCGGGTGGGTTGGACGCCAAGCTGATCCGTTACGCCGACGACATCCTCATCGTGTCGTCCAAGCCGGTGACGGAGCGGCTGCGTGCCCGACTCGCCGAACACCTGGGCGAGCTTGGGCTCACCATGTCCCCGGAGAAGACCCGGGTGACCACCGCCGCCGAGGGATTCGACTTCCTGGGGTTCCGCTTCCAGCGGCGCCATTCGAGGAAGCATGGCAAAGACGTGACCGACGTCTTTCCGACCCCTCAGGCGTGTAAGCGAGCCCGGCAGCGGGTGCGCGCGGTCTTGCAGGCCGGCCAAGGACGAGGCGAGAGCCTCGCCCAGATGGTGGAGCAGATCAACTACGGGCTGCTGGGCTGGACGAGCTACTACGCCCACACCCACGCGTCCCGGGCGTTCGACAAGCTCCAGGCCTACACCAACCGGCGCCTCCGCCGGCACCTGCGACGCCGGAGACAAAAGAGCGGGTTGGGCCGCTACAGGGAGATGCCCGACCGGGTTCTGTACGAGAAGCTGGGCCTTGCCTACATCCGGCGGGGCCGCGTTCGCTATGTCACGCCGTAATGCTGCCGGTGAACGCTGTCGGTGAGCGGCTTGAGGGAAAACCTCACGAGCCGTTCGACGGGGGGGCGGAGGAAACGCGCTGGTCAAGGCCAGTGGCGCGCCTCCGCTCTACCCTAC
>DASTNZ010000086.1:0-2751 GCA_035762665.1 Jiangellaceae bacterium
ACCAGTTCCCGCATTCCCCGACGCGCAGCGATCGCCTCGAGCGCGTCGATCCACTGCCCCGTGGCCTCCGCGTGATGGTCGACGGCAACGGCGCAGAGCGCGTCGAGAGCGTACGCCTCGATCCAGAGGTACGTGTCCGGAAGGCGGCGGCACAGCTTGGGCGCATCGACGAGCAGCTCCAGAGCGCGAGAAGTGTCGCCGCGCGCGGCTGTGGCGAGTCCGAGACCGCGCAGGGCGATGCTCTCCCAGCATGGATCGCCGACCTGGCAACCGAGGGCGAATGCGTGCTCGAAGCGTTCCTCCGCCGAATCCACGTCCCCTAGGACGAGATCGAGCTCGCCACGAAACGACTCCGGCCACGGCATGAACGCGGTTATGCTTCGGGTCTCGGCCACTTCGAGGGCTTGATCCAAGAAGTGCCGCGCGTCCTCGATCTCGCCGCGTAGAAGGTGGAAGCGCCCCAGCATCGTGAGGGCATGTGCCAGTGGCTGGGCCGACGCCAGCCGGCTCGCGCGCACGAGGGCGGAGCGCAGCAGCGCGCTGGCTGCCGCGTGGTCCCCGACATCATGCCGGCAGGCACCCCGAATCAGGTCGACCCAGGCGAGCTCCTCGTCGTTCCCGGCAGCGAGCTCGGCGGCACTGGTTAGCGACGTCTCCGCTCGCTCATAGTGCGCCCGTAGGAACTGGACCCAACTGATCTCACGCCATCCTGTCGCGGCGATGTCGGACCTTCCAACCTGCTCGGCGAGCGTCGTTCCTTCGTGCAACGCTGCCGCGCCTTCCTCGTCCGTGCCGCGAGCGGCGTGGACGAGCGCGCCGCCCAACGCGATCAGCGCTTGGGCGACGATCTGGGGGTCGTCGACGTGTCGCGCGGCCGTCACTGCGCCGCGCATGCGGTGGAGACCGGCCTCGACCGCGCCGGCGGCAAGCGCCGCCTCGCCGGCCTCGACCTGTGCCAGCACTGCCGCACGCCCCGACACGCGAGGCGCTACCGGCACCTCAGACCCGGCAGCCGCCGTGTGGAGCGCAGGACTCGGTTCGGTCCCCAGCTCGGTCCTGAAGAGCTCGGTGCATGCCTCCACGCGACGCGTTGCAGCCGCGAGATCGCCCGCTGCTCGCAGGCAGCGAACGAGCAGGACGTGCGCATTCTCCTCGTAGGGGTTGAGCCGGACTAGCTCCGAGGCGTGATGTGCCGCGTCGGCGGCATCGCCGCGCGCGAGCAGCGCCAGCGCCGCCTGATGAAGTACGGCGCTCGTGGTCCCCGCCACGTGACGGCGCTCGTTCTCCAGCCACATCTCGAAGCCGGGACTGGACCGAAAGACCAGCCCGCTTAGCAGCTCGTGGCCGAGGCCGGGAAGCGCGACGGCCTCCATCCAGGACCCTCCGCTAAGAACGCCGACGTCGACGAATGTTCCTGGCAGCAACTTCAGGCACACTGGGTCGCCGCCGAGCCCGGCGTGCCCGCCCAGCTGACGGCGAAGAACCGACAGTGTCCAGCGGAGCGCTCCCAACGGATCGTCGGCCTCGGGGAACAGGAGGGTTGCGAGCCGCTCCCGGGAAGGGGGAACCCGGCTGCGAAGCAGGTACGCGAGCAAGCCCCACGCCTTGTGGCCGCGAGGGGCATCCACCGTAGCGCCGGCCCGTTCCATTCTCGGCGGTCCCAGGAGGTGGATGCTCAACCCCACTTCGCACGCCCGCCCGTCACACGCCCCGTCACACGGCCAACTGTGACCCTCTCGCTCAGAGAATTCAACTGGGGGACGTGACGGCGCCGAACCACAGCCTGACAGTCCGACAACTGTGGAGCACATGTCGACAAGGGGGAATGAAGATGCGCAGATTGATCAAGCTGGCGTTCGCGGTCGCGATCGTAATTGTCGCCTCGGTGGCGACGATCGCCTACGCGATGCACCTCTCGGCCTGGGAACCCGCTCAGAAGATCGACGAGATCGCGGGGAACAGCGCCGAGCTGAACACGCCGTTCCTCGACGGCTGCCCGATCCAGTCCCCGGATGGGCTCAGCCTTTACCTTGCCTCGAACCGCCCAGGCGGGTTGGGCGGGCTCGACATCTGGGTCGCCCACCGCCAGAGCACCGACGCCCCCTTCGGCGCACCCGAGAACCTGGGGGAGCCGATCAACTCAGCGGCGGACGACTTCTGCCCGACGCCCGTTCGCGGAGACGGCCTGTTCTTCGTCAGCCGTAAGACGACCGGGGAGAGCTGCGGACTGGCGGACATCTACTTCACCCGCCTCAACCCGGCCCAAGGGTGGGCGGAGCCCGAGCACCTTGCCTGCGCGCCGGCCGGGCCCAACAGCGTCCTCGATGAGATGGGCCCTGCCTACGTGGAGGTCGGCGGGCAGGCGCTCCTCTATTTCTCGAGCAGCTCAGCAAGTGTCCCCGGCGACATCTACGTCAGCGAGCGGCTCGCAGACGGCAGCTTCGGTTCCGCCTCTCCTGTTGGCGAGCTGAACAGCGCGGGCAACGACATTCAGCCGAACGTGCGCAAGGACGGGCGCGAGCTCGTCCTGTCCTCGAACCACCCCTACCCGGGTGCGCAGGGCGGCCAGGACATCTACGTGTCCATGCGTGAGAGCGTCGACGATCCCTGGTCGGCACCCGTCAACCTCGGCACTGCCGTGAACACCGGTGCAGGCGAGACGCGTCCCTCCCTATCCTGGGACGCGCAGACACTTTTGTTTGGGCGCGCGCCGGGGCCGGAGGGGATGTCCGACCTGTACCTCGCCACGCG
>DASTNZ010000087.1:0-2264 GCA_035762665.1 Jiangellaceae bacterium
TCGTCGACGAAGGTGCATGTCACCGTCTCGCCGGCGCTGAGTCCGATCGAGGCCGGATTTGACCCGTCGTCACACGTCGCGGAGACCAGGTTCCAGCCCGCCGGCACGGTCTCGGCCACGTCGTACGTACCAGGCGTGAGATCGCCGAACGTGCGGGAGTCCTTGCCGCCCGCACCAGCAGCGGTTGTGGTCAACGTGAACGGCGACGGCGTCAAGGTGCCCGACGTGAACTCGAACGACCCCGTGCCGTCATTGGTGATCTTCTCGACGATGATGGTGCCACGCGCTTCGTTGTAGTACGTGCAGTCGAGCACGTCCGTGTCGGCATCGATGTCGAACGTCACCTTAGCCCCGTCGATCACCGGAGTGACGCCCGTACTTGCCTCACAGTTGACCTCGACGAAGTCCCAGCCGTCCGGCAGATCGTCTCCGAGCAACTCCTCGACGGTGTAGCCGGTGCCGAACAGAACCGTGTTGTCGTAGTCCTGCACGCCGTCGTCGGTGAGCTGGAACGTGTTCGGCGACGCGGGGTCGGTGTTGAACGACTTGGCGTAGTTGAACAGCGTGGTGTTCGGGTCCTCATCCGGGTCGGTCTCCTTGCGGATGATGACGTTCGCGCAGTTCTGCAGGTCGATGGGAACCGGCGCCACGAAGTCCTTCAGCTGCGAGGTGAACGAGTCGGACGACCGGCTCTTCAACATTGCGCTGCCGAACGACTCGCACTTGTCGGGCTGGAAGATCAGCCGCAGGTCGAGCTGGGCCTCTCCGAACGTCCGTGGGTCCTTCTGACCGGTCATGATGAGTCCGTCGGACTCCGCAGCCGGAATCGGCGACTGGTTGATCGTGCCGGCCGCGCACGGCCCTGGTTCGCCGTTGCTGTCGGGGCACAATTCCGACGGCGCGTCGAGGTCCAAGGCGGGTCCCCAGGCGGTGCCGGTCCAGGTCCTCGCGGTGATCTCAGCGCGTGCACCGCCCTGGTCGATGGCGTACTCGATGAGCAGGTCACCGGCAGTGCGGACGACGTTGGGACCGGAGGAGCAGGGGGTCGACGACTGGTTGAACTCGAAGTCCATGAGCGTCGTCCCGCTTGGCTCCGAGACCCGGCTCCAGGCCAGGTTCAAGAACCCTGGGTGGCCGCCGGTGCCGGCCTCCTCGTAGACGTGGAAGCTCAGCAAGTCGCTCTTGTTGGGCGGGATCGAGTCGGTCGTCTCGGCCGGACACTCGGTGTCCTCCTTCACACCGCCCGCGTACGAGTCGTCGCCCGTTCCGTTCACCGCGTCGGTCGCCCGGATCTCGGTGACGTTGGCCCAGTCAAGCGACGGCGGTGCCGGGTCATCGACCTTGAGGTTCGCGTCGATGTCGATCTCGAAGTTGCTGCCTTCTAGGCTCGCCTCCGGGTGGCTCGCAAGCGCCGGCGATGCCACCGTCGCGACGGCGACCAAGCTCATACAGCCGATGAAAGCCAACCACCTCCTACGACGGCTCGCCGGGTGCGCCTTAGGGCGCGCGTGCCTGGATACAGGTGTCATGTGGTTCCCCCCTCGAGAACGAACACCCGCGGTCGTCCCGGACGAGATCGACCGGGCCCACAGGCCACAACGGTCGACCCCCCGCTGCGTCATGCCGTGTTCCAACTGCGAAGGTAACGCGCATCCTTAAAGTTCGCTACGTGCTTTGCAGAATTCACCAACGCACCTCTGAGCTGGGGACCCGATGAGTGGCGATGCGGTCCAACCATCGGTCGGCCGAGTGCCGTCATACCTTCGTCGCCATCCGGACCGGCTCCGGTGGAACCAGCGGTACACGGGCGAGCCACCTACCTTCGACCCACACGCGCTGGTCGAGGCCGCCATGACTGCTGGACTGCCGGACGGGCCGGTCCTTGAACTGGCTTGTGGGCGGTCTGGGAGTGCGCTGGTGCTGGCCAAGGCCGGCCGTCACGTCGTCGCCGTGGACATCTCCGACGTCGCTTTGTCCCAACTGTCGGCCGAGGCGGAGCGGCGCGGCGTTGCGGCGGGCATCGAGTGCATCCTGGCGGACACCGCGTCCTACGACCCCGGCGAGGAGCGATTCGCCCTCGTGCTGGCCTCGTATTTCTGGGACGCGGTGGCGTTCTCCCGAGGCTGTGCGGCCGTGCTTCCTGGTGGGTTGCTCGGTTGGGAGGCGCTGGCCAGCGAACCCGGCGCCGAGCGCTCGGACCTGCCTTTCCGCATCCCGCACGGTGAGCTGAGCGCACGGCTGCCGCGGCGGTTCACCGTGCTCCA
>DASTNZ010000088.1:0-14342 GCA_035762665.1 Jiangellaceae bacterium
AGCCAACAAGTGGCAGTGGACGCACGGGACGCGCGATCCGGAGCACATCTCCCCCGACACTTGGACCCTCGACAACGCGAACATTGACCGGCCGGGCAATCGGGAGATCCAGCTCCGGCTGTTCCGGGACTACAAGAACAATCTCGATGACTACCCTGCGTTCCAGCAGTACTTCCGTGACCGCCAGCCACCCATGCTCATCGTGTGGGGCCGCAACGACGAGATCTTCGGCTTCAATGGCGCCGAGGCCTACCTGCGCGATTTGCCCGACGCGGAGCTGTATCTGCTCGACACCGGTCACTTCGCGTTGGAGGAGGAGTCCGACTTCATCGCCGCGAAGATCCGTGACTTCCTCGACCGGCACGTGAGCTGAAGTATGCGGCTACTGTCGGTCAACGTCGGTCTTCCCCGCACGATCTCTTGGCGGGGCAAGGACGTGCGCACCGCCATCTGGAAGGAGCCGGTAGCCGAGCGTCGCTGGGTCAGCCGGCTCAACGTCGACGGTGACGCGCAGGCGGACCTCGTCGGGCACGGAGGTGAGCACCGCGCGGTGTTCGTCTACCAGCTCGAGTCGTACCGCTACTGGGAGCGGGAACTGGGCCGACCGCTGCCCGATTTAGGGCAGTTCGGGGAAAACTTCACCGTCGTTGGCATGCCGGATGAGGAGGTATGCATCGGCGATCGCTATGCGATCGGCTCGGCGTTGTTCGAGGTCACCCAGCCGCGCGTCACCTGCTACAAGGTCGGCATTCGCCTGGACGAGCCGCGAATGCCCGCCCTGCTCACCGGCCATGGCCGTCCCGGGTTCTACCTGCGCGTACTGAAAGAGGGCGAGGTCGGCGCTGACGATGAGATCGTCCGAGTAGGCCAAGGCGTGCACCGCCTGAGCGTCCATCGTGTCTCGGCGATGCTCTACACCCCCGACTTCGACGGCCGATCCTTACGCCGGGCGCTGGAGAACCCAGCACTCTCGGAGGGCTGGAAATGGTCGTTTCGGCAGCTGCTCGAGCAGCACGACCGCGGAGCTCTGGGGAACAGCGGGCTGTCGCCGCTGTCCAATGAACCCCCTGCGTACGCCGGCTTTCGGCACTTCCGCATTGTTCGGACACTGCCCGAGGCCACCGGTGTTCGCTCCCTCGTCCTCGAGCCCGCGAACGGGGAAGGGGTGCCGCCACATCGTCCGGGGCAGTTCGTCACTGTGCGACTGGCCGATGGGCAGGGTGCGATATTCACGCGCAGCTATTCGATCTCTTCGCACGGCGACGAGAAGCACCTCCGGATCTCGGTCAAGCGCGAGGGACGGGCCAGCGCCATCGTGCACCAGGTACTGGAGGTCGGAGATCTGCTCGAGGTGGGTGCGCCGCGCGGCTCGTTCGTGCTCGAACCGGAAGGAGCGGATCCGGTCGCGCTCATCAGTGCCGGCATCGGCGTGACGCCCGTGCTGGCCATGCTCACGTCCCTGGCCGAACAGCGCAGCCGTCGGCCGGTGACATGGGTTCACGTCGCCCGCAACGGCGCGCGGCATTCATTCGCCGTCGAGGCCCGCCGGTTGCTGGCGGCGTTGCCGCAGGCCAGATCACTAGTTCTGTACACCCAGCCCGAACCGAAGGATCGCCGCGGCGAGCATTTCGATGCCGATGGTCGCCTCACCGGCCAGCATCTGAGGACCCTTGAGCTGTCGCCTCACACTCAGGCTTACGTGTGCGGGCCGCCAGGCTTCATGGCTGACGTCACGGCGATGTTGACGGCCCTCGAAGTCGATGCCGAAAACATCCACACGGAGACGTTCGGCTCGGTCAGCGGCACCACCGCGGTCCGCCCGCCACACGAGCCAAGCCCGCCGTCCGTCCGGGGCCCGGAGGTGTCCTTCGCGCGCTCCGGGATCGCGGCGCGCTTTGACGATGAGCGCTGGCGAAGCCTGCTGGAACTTGCTGAAGGTTGTGACGTACCAGTCAGTTGGTCTTGCCGGACCGGCGTCTGTCACCGCTGCGAGACCGCCGTGATAGTTGGTGAGATTGACTACGATCCCGAACCGCTCGATCTGCCGGCACCGGGCACCACCCTGTTGTGCTCAGCTCGGCCGGCTGGCGACGTGACGCTGGATCTGTAGGTGCGCGGTCATGATCGATCGGTATATAGACACGGAGGTCGCGAAATTCCGGTACGTGCGGATAGGGACAGGTTCACCGGTGTTGCTCCTGCCAGGGAGCGGCGGTTGGCGGTTGACGTTCCACACCATGGCTGAGGTTCTCGCCGAGCGCCACACCGTGGTCGCGCTGGATCCACCAGGGCAGGGTCTCACCGAGGTGCTCGATCCGGACTTCGGCTACGACGCCGACGCTATCGCTCGGGCGATCGCCGTCTTTCTTGATGCCGTCCGGCTGGAGCGCGTGGCGATCGTAGGGCACTCATGGGGCGGCGGGTTCGGGTTGCGGTTTGCCGAACTCAATCCGGACCGGGTTACCCGGCTTGCCTTGCTGGGACCCGGTGGTCTGGATGTCAAGGATGTGTGGGAATTTCGCCTGCTGCGGTTGCCGGTCGTAGGTGAACTCGCGGTCCGGCTGCGGTCCAGGGCGTCGGTGCGTCACCTACTGAGGAAGTCGTTCGTGCATCGAGAGCGGATCCCTAATCAGCTCGTAGGCGAGGTTGTTCGCGAGATGAGGTCCCGGCCACGCAGGGACGCCAGGCTGACGGACATGCTCCGTGTTGAGCGATCGGTTAGCTGGGCGGAAACCGAGGCGGACCTGCATCTCGTGCGCGCGCCGGTGTTGCTCGTGTGGGGAAACAGGGATCGCTACTTCCCGGTTCGGCTCATCGACCGATTCATCACCCGGCTGCCGACGGTCGAACACCACGTGCTGTCGAACTGCGGCCACTCATTACCTGACGACTGCCCCAAGCAGACCTACGCGTTGCTGTCTACCTTCCTTCGCAGGAACCAACGCCCAGCAGTCCGAGAGCCGTGGAGCCTGGACATTCCCAGTGACCTTTCCGTCAGTGAGCATGAGAAGCCGCCGTGGGCATCACGGAAGTGACGGCTTGCGGGCTGTCCCACGGGTGTCCGGCCACCCGTGGGACGCCGTCCGAGCCGGTGTCAACACCTACCGTGAGGAGCCCGTGGCGGTTCAGGTGCTGACTTGTTTCACCTGGTCAGGCGGCCACCACCGGGAAGTCGATGTCAACTTCGACCGCCTTGTTGAAGTAGTTCGTGAGCACGTTGAGCGCCACGTGGCCGATCGTCTCGGCTATCTCCTCGTCGGTGACACCCGCAGCGCGGGCCGCTGCAAGGTCCTCGTCCGTCACTGAACCGCGACCGTCGTTGACCGCTGCTGCGAAGGCGAGTATCGCTGCCGTCTTCGAATCTGTCGCCGAAGCCTTGCGAGCTGCGACGATGTCATCCTCGGCGAGGCGTGCCACGTGCTCCGCGAGATAACTGTGTGCGGACAGGCAGTACGAGCAGCCGTTGCCCTGCGCGACCGTCAGCGCGATGAGCTCGCGCGTGGCAACATCCAGAGCACCACGGGTGAGTGCGCCAAACAGGTCCAGGTAGCCCTTGAGCAGGGCAGGACTGTTGGCCATCGCTCGGGTCATGTTCGGGTTGGCGCCGAGCCGACTCTGCGCCTCCCTGAACAGGTCCGGCAGCGGCGCCTCGGTAGCGGTGGCGGGATTGACCAGCGATAGGCGGGCCATGCTGAATTCCTTTCCTCGAGTCCAGTTCTAACGTCTGGACCACTTGATTGACGTTAGAACTATAGGCAGATGTATCTAACGAGTGCAAGCCCGTGGTACCGTTAGAGCTGTGAGTGGTGGAGGAACCATGGCAACTGCCCGAACGCGTGCGCCGGCATCGGTGGCTGGAACAGGCGAGGTCAGCGCATCCTTCGCGGCGGTACTCCCAGGCGAACCGGTGACGGTCCGGTTTATGAACACGCTCTGGGCTGACCGCCACGGTGTGCATGACGCGATCAGCACGACAAGCGACTTGCGTGCTTGGCTCAGCGCGATCCAGCTTGACGACGAGTCGGATTCCAACGAGGAGCCGGCTCCGAACAACGACGATCTGGAACGGTTCCGCACGCTCCGCGACGCGCTACGGCGTCTCGCCGCACTGGTGACCGGAGACACACGTCCGGCGGCCGCATCTCCTATCACCGACATCGACCAGGCGGTAGCGGCCGTCAACGACGCTGCAGTGCAAGCAGCGACGTGGCCACAGTTGCACTACAAAGATGGCGCCCTCCAGCGCGTGAGCGCCGGGTCGGCCACCCCGGCGCGCCGGGCGCTGTCCTCGATCGCGAGCCACTCCATCGCAACGTTCACCGGCGAAGACCGGGTGCAGCTGCGCGCGTGCTTCGCCCCGGGTTGCGTCCTGTACTTCGTCAAGGATCACCCACGCCGGGAATGGTGTTCAACGGCATGCGGCAACCGCGTCCGCGCCGCCCGCCACTACCAGCGTCATCGTAAGAATCAGCGGCGCGACTGACATCGGCCCACGATTGTGGGCCACTGAGATCAGGAAATGAGACCGAGTTCTCGTGCTCGTGCGACCGCGTGAGTGCGGCTAGTGGCATGGAGCTTGGCCAAGATGTGGCTTGCGTGCTTCTTGACAGTGTCGATCGTCACGAAGAGGTCCTGGGCGATCTCTCGGTTGTGCCGGCCCTCCGCTATGAGCCGGAGCACTTCGAGCTCCCGCCGGGTCAGCTCATCGACGAGACCGGCAACTGGGATGGCCTGTTCCTCCACTCGCGCCGAGGTTTTCATCGCTTGCTGGATCCTGTTCACTTGCTTGCGTAGCTCCACTGACGCCGAACCGGCCGGAGTCCGCGCAGGCGCGTTGAGCAACCTGCGTAGTAGTGCGGCCACGGGGGCGCCCTCGTCGGCGAAGACTCGGATGAACCCGGGCGGCCGGGCAAGCGCCAGCGCGTCGGCCAATTCGCTGACGGCCTCCGCATGATGCCCGGCCGCCTGCATAGCCAGCGCCCGTAGGGTGCGTATCTGGATAAGGCTGTGCACGCGGCCCTGCGGCTCAGCGAGCCCGTTCAGCCGGTCCAGGACGCGAAGTGCCCGTTCCTGGGCGCCTTGCGCCACCAGGACACGGGCGAGCACCAGGTAGTCGCGTTCCCTCGCATACGACAGCGGGTCGTCCGGCTTCAGGCCGCGTTCTCGGGTCCAACGTGTGGCCTCGTCAATCCGCCCCTGCAGGAGCAGGAGTCGGGCGCGCTCCGACGGCGCTGGGTTCCACATGGCGATCACCTCAGGGCTCGAGCGCAGCCGGCACGCCTCTGTCAGGGCAGCGAGAGCAGACTCGTGCTCGCCGCGGGCCTGATGGATCCATGCCAGCGTGACGAGGCCGAGGAGGGGAGTGGTCACGTCGACGACTCGCCGTCCGAATTCGAGTCCGGCGTTAACGTGGTCGATGGCTCGATCTAGCTGGTCGCGTTCGTAGAACACCTGCGCCATACCCAGATGCGACTCGGCCGCGTGGTACAGGTTGGGCAGCACACTGCTCTCGGTTGCGAAGCGCAGGCCCTCTTCATAAGTCCGGAGGGCGTCCTCAAGCTTGCCGCGGGCGTGCCGCACGCGCCCGAGTGGAAAACAAGTCGCCATCATTGGGTACGCCTCGGGAGCTTTCCGCGCTTCGGCGAGCACCTCTGCGAATGCCGACTCGGCGTCACTGAGGCGGCCGTCCATCCAGTCCGCTGAGGCGAGCAACAAGCGAATCCAGGTGCGTGGTCCGGGCTCATCGGCAGAAGTCAGTTCCATGGCGGAGCCGGCCAGACTGGACAGGGCCGCAACATCGCCCCTGAGGACCGCCAGGTCGGCGCGTTGCACTGCAACCGCTGCTCGGACGTCGGCAACCATTCCACCGTCGGTCGGCAGGTGGAGTACCTGTCGGCCCGCTTCACTACCGAAGGCGCGGTCCGCGTAATCCAGGTACTCCTCGACCGCGTGGAGGTGACCGCCATGCAGGCTTTGCATTCCCCGTGCCAGCAACAGGCCGGGTTGTGAACGCACCGCATCGTCTGGCAGCAGCGCGATCCATTTTCCAAGTAGTGCGGTTTCACCGCGCCGCAGCGTCTCGTTGAGATGTTCCTCCACGAGCTGTGCGGCCCAGGTTGGGTCTTGGGCGCCCATCGCGTGCCGGATCGCCTCGTCGATAAGACCATTCCGCTCGCACCACTCGGCCGCGCGGCGGTGAAGGTCGGGCACCTGCTCGGCCGCGACGCGCCGCAGGTGGCCGCGCAGTGCGTCGGCGAAGAGGGGGTGGAAGCGGTACCAGCGGCGGTGCTCGTCCAGAGGTACGACGAACAAGTTCGCACGCTCCAGCCGCTCCAGCATGTCCTGCCCATCAGCGTCTCCGGTGACCGCGTTGCACAGTGGTGCGGTCATCCGGTCCAGGACCGAGTTGTGCAGCACGAAGGCCCGAATCCGATCCGGCTGCCGCTCAAGGACCTCCTCAGTCAAGTAGTCCAGCACGTAACGATGAGTTCCGGTGAATGCGCCAAGCAAGGCATCCGGATCCGATCGCTCCCGAAGTGACAACGCGGCCAGTTGTAGGCCCACCACCCAACCCTCGGTTTTGGCTTCCAGGGCCGCGATCACCTCCGGTGACAATTCGAGTTGCCACACGTGCCGGAGGAACCCATCTGATTCGGAGGAGGTGAAGCGCAGATCGGCGTCTCGCAGCTCGGCCAACTGGTATTGGACACGGAAACGGGCTAGGGGCAGTGGTGGATCGCTCCGCGTGGCGATCACGACATGCAGGCGGCGCGGAATGCGGCTCAGCAGAAACGCCACACCATCGTGAATCAGCGGTGACTCCACCACGTGGTAGTCGTCGAGGACCAGGACAATGTCGCTTGCCTGGGTCTCGATGTGGTTGATCAGTGCGGTCACCACACCGTGGTCACCACCCGGGCCGGTCGGCAGAGGTAGCAGCTGATCACCAAGTCCCGCGCAAACACGATCCAGCGCTGCGATGACGTACCGCCAAAAGCGCGCTGGGTCGTCGTCGTCGGGATCCAGCGACAGCCAGGCAACCGGCAAATCCGCGGCCGCGGCCCAGTCTGCGAGCACAGTCGTCTTGCCGAATCCAGCCGGACTGCACACCAGGATCAGCTCACGGTCCATCGCGTCATTAAGCGCCTCGACAAGGCGCGAACGGGTCAGGCGATCCGGGCGAATCCGGGGGATGGCGATTTTCGTGGACAGTAGGTCATCCCGCTCGCGAGCGGCCGCCACCGACGAAGCTCTACGTGTTCCGACCATCCCCATCACCGTGCCTAGGGGCGACCTCAAACCCGTCCGCTCTCACCTTAAGTCTGCCGCCGTCCAGGGTCGTCAGATGAGCTACGACGATGTCGGAAATGTCACCGAGAGTCTGAAGCTGCTCATCAGTCAGAAGGTCGATCATGTGCCGGCGAACGGAGCGAAAATGCCCTGGTGCGGCGGCAGCGATGGCCCGCGTGCCGTCCCTGGTCAGCACCACGATGGTTCCACGCCCGTCCTCGGTCACATCCTGCCGCCGGACCAGTCCTCGAGTCTCCATGCGGCGGATCTGGTGGGACAGTCGACTCTGCGACCACTGCATGTGATCGGCCAACTCGGTGATTCGCCACCGCCGGCCTTCGGCCTCGACGAGATTCGACAAGACGGTGTAGTCGGCCATCGATAACGCTGACTCGTCGGTGAGCTCCCGCGCGAGCTGTCCTTCGAGCAGGGTGAACATGCGGCGGAGCCCTCGCCAGGCCCGCTCTTCCGTGGGGTTGAGCCAACGTAGCGCCATCAAGAGACAGGATACAGGAATATTCATGATGCGTCATGCATTATGGTCCTCATGATGTGTCATGAAACTGTGCCCGCGCGCCGGACGTGGGGAATGCCGCGGCGGGTGACGCAACTCGGCGCCGGTCTGGTTCTCTACGGCATAAGCATCGCCACCATGCTGTCCGCCGGCCTTGGTGTCGACTCCTGGGACGTCTTCCACCAGGGACTCAGCCAGCGCACGGGAATCTCGTTCGGCTGGGTGGTGAATGGCGTCAGCGTGCTGGTGCTACTTGCCTGGATACCTCTCCGGCAGCGCCCGGGACTCGGGACGGTGGCCAACGCTCTGGTCGTAGGGCTGGTGGCAGACGTCGCGCTGGCTGTCCTTCCCCGGCCGGATCCGCTGCCCTGGCAGCTGCTGATGCTGGCGACCGGGATCATCACCAATGGCATCGCCACCGGCCTGTACATCGGCGCGGGGCTTGGCCCGGGACCCCGCGATGGGCTGATGACGGGGCTCGCCGCCCGCACCGGCCGCTCCATACGCCTGGTACGAACGTTCATCGAGTTGAGCGTCCTGGCCGCCGGTTGGCTGCTCGGCGGTCCTGTCGGATTGGGCACACTGCTCTATGCGGTTTCCATAGGGCCGATCGCCCAGATCTCGATCGCTCGCTTCTCCCAGCCGGAGGTTAGAGCATGACCGATCGAATCGCCCGGGTCCTGGCCATCCCTGGGAGCCTGCGCCGGGAGTCATACAACCGCTCCCTCGTCGCTGCCGCGGCGTCGCTGACCCCACCGGACATGTCGTTCACCGTGTACGAATCGCTCGACACGATCCCGGTGTTCAACGAGGACCTGGAGAACCCGCCTCCCCCCGGGGTCGCACGCCTCCGAGAGGCGGTCGCCTCATCGGACGGTCTGCTCATCGCCACCCCCGAGTACAACCAGTCGATGCCAGGCGTGGTCAAAAATGTGATCGACTGGCTGTCGCGGACTGACGGACCCGAAGGGTTGTCCGGCAAGCCCGTGGCCGTTACCGGGGTAACGTCCGGGCCGTGGGGAACCCGTCTCGCTCAGACGCAAGTACGGCAGGTGCTGACTTCAACCCAGGCACTCGTGCTGTCCCAGCCGACCCTGTTCCTGCGTGATGCCACCACACTGTTCGACCAGGATCGAAACCTCGTCCATGAGCCGACGAGCCGGCGACTCCACGAGTTCCTGGTCTCCTTCGGCCTCTGGATCCGGCTGGTGTCGCCCAGATTTGTGCAGCCCTAGGGAACGGAGATCATGAGTAAGACCGTATTCGTCACTGGATCGACTGCCGGGATCGGCCTGACCACTGCTCAGATGCTCCACGAGACGGGTCATCGTGTCGTGTTACATGCGCGCAACCAGACAAGGGCCGTGCAAAGCAGGTCCGTCTTGGACACTCCTGTCGTGGTTGGCGACCTCTCTTCCCTAGCCGAGATCGAGGCCATTGCCGAACAAGTTCGATCCCTCGGATCGATGGACGTGGTGATTCATAACGCCGGCATCTATGAATCGGGTAGGCGGGTCGAAACCGTCGACGGGCTAGAGCGGACCTTTCACGTCAACGTCCTCGCCCCGTACGTCCTCACCGCCCTCATCCCGATGCCCTCGCGACTGGTCTATTTGACGTCCGGGATGGCATCCGGAGGTCAGATCATCCTCGACGACCTTCAACGTCAACAACGAAGATGGTCGGCAACCGGCGCGTACCAGGACTCCAAGCTGTGCGACATCGCGCTGGCGCTGGCGATGGCGAGGCGATATCCCGACACCACGGTGACCGCGGTCTGCCCAGGGTGGGTGAGAACACAGATGGGCGGCGCTGGCGCCCCCACCGACGTTCGTACCGGATCGGCGACCCAGGTCTGGCTGGCCAGCAGCGACGAGCCGGCTGCTCTGCGTACTGGTCGGTACATGCGGCACATGAACGAACTTCCCATTCCTCCAGGAGCCACAGACCGGTCGATCCAGCAGGGACTGCTCGACGCTTGTGCCAGACTCAGTGGCGCCAGCCTGCCGTCTCCCTGAGCCCGGCGGGGAGCAACAGTGGACGACTGCTGAGGACATATGACAAGCGCGCGTCGATTCCGTGATCTCCATGAACATGACCTGTTCGTCATGCCCAACGCTTGGGACGTAGGGTCGGCTCGGCTACTCGAGCAGTTGGGGTTCGCCGCTATCGCCACTACCAGCTCCGGTTTCGCCGCGACGCTCGGCCGGAGCGACCAGCACGTGCGCAGGGAAGAGCTGCTGAGCCACGTCGATTCGCTGGTGACGGCGGTGAATGTGCCGGTCAGCGTGGACGCCGAGAACTGCTACCCGACGGAACCAGGCGGCGTGGCGAGAAGCGTGGAACTGCTAGCCGCCGCCGGGGCGGCGGGGCTTTCGATCGAGGATTACGATCCGGGCAGCGGGCTGCTGCCCATTGACGCTGCAAGCGACAGGGTCGCCGAGGCGGTCACTGCGGCCAGCCGACACGACGTGGTGATCACTGCACGGGCAGAGAACTATCTCTACCGAGTCAAGGACCTCGCCGACACTGTCGATCGCTTGCTGGCCTACCGTGATGCCGGAGCCGACGTGCTCTACGCGCCCGGCCTTGCCGCTATCGCCGACATCGAGCACGTCGTCGGGCAGGTCGAAGCTCCGCTGAACGTACTCACTGTCGCCGGTGGCCCGGCCATCCCCGAGCTGGCCCGGGCCGGGGTCCGGCGAATCTCTACAGGTGGCTCGCTCGCTTGGGTGGCCTACGGCGCGTTGGTGACCGCTGCGCGTGAGTTGCTCGAGCAGGGAACGACCTCGTACCTGGCCGCCGGGTTAGACCAGGCAACGCGAGCCGCCGCATTCGGCGATTAGGTTAGGCCCGCCTTGCGGTGACTTGGGTCACCAACTGCTGGCCCACGGCCAGCCGAGGATGAGGCCAACCTGGCCAATGCCAGTGCCGCGACCAGCAGCCCGAAGTCACGCAACGCGATGTCGTAGTACTCACCCATCGTGACGAGGTTGACGATGATGCCGAGCAGCCACGCGGCGACAACGTATCCGCCGATCGCGGGCCTGATCGCGACGAGGAGGCCGGCCAGAATCTCGATGACACCAACCGCCATCATCGCCTGGTTCGCATCACCCGGGATGATGTCGTCGATCCAGGGGGCGAGGTACTGCTCCCAGTCGACCAGCAGGCCGAAGAACTTGTCCAGACCGAACAGGATCGGGGCGACGGTGAAGACCGTGCGAAGTAGCAGGAACGCCTGGCGGGCGCCGTCGTTCGTTCGCCTCCGCGAGGTGGTGGATTCGGGGGTTCGGGACATGACATCCTCCTACGCTTCTAAAAGGGAGTAGTCTTGACGTTAGAACTCAGCGCGCATTTCGTCAATAGATCTGTTCTTTAGAAAGGAGTCACGTGCCTGAAGAACTTGGCGAGCACGTCGCAGCCATCGGTGCGCTGGCCGAGCCAACTCGTCGGGCGCTCTACCGCTACGTCGCGACGCAACAGGAACCGGTCAGCCGGGAGCAGGCCGCGAACGCCGTCGATCTGCCGCTGCACACGGCAAAGTTCCACCTGGACCGGTTGGTCGAGGACGGGCTGCTCGAGGTCGAGTTCCGCCGCCTGTCGGGCCGGTCCGGTCCGGGCGCAGGGCGTCCGGCAAAGCTCTATCGCCGGTCGTCTCGCCAGTTCTTCATCTCCCTGCCTGAGCGCCGGTACGAGCTCGCTGGGGATGTGCTCGCCACTGCCATCGACCGGTCGATTCGTGACGGGGTGCCTATCGCGGAGGCGGTCAGCGACGCGGCCGCGGACACCGGTCGTCAGCTGGCCGCCGGCTTCCTCGCCGAGGAACCGTCGGCGTCAACCTCGGCTGAGAACACTGGTGGCGATGAGCGCGAGGGCCTCGAACGCACGGTGCAGGTGCTCGCGAGGCACGGCTATGAGCCGCAGATGGCAGGCAGCAGGGTCCTGCTGACCAACTGCCCATTCGACCGCCTCGCCACTGATCACACTGCACTGGTCTGCGGGTTGAACCTGGCCCTCATCAGTGGTGTGATCAATGGGCTGCAGATTCCTGGCGTAACACCAGAGCTCGCACCGGAGACTGGGCTCTGCTGCGTCCAGCTCCGGGGCTGATCCCTCGTTTATACGTGAGAGCGCTTGGTGACACGCTGCATAAGCTCGGTCAGGTGGCGGGTAGGCACCACGCCGATCTCTTCCTGCAGTACGCATTGGAACCGCTGGTACTCGCGGATCGCGTCAGCGGTGTTGCCCTCGGCGAGGTGCACGTTGATCACCGCTCGCCGGGCGCTCTCCCTGAGTGGGTCGATCTCGACGGCTTTCAAGGCTGCCTGTAGGGCATATGCAAAGGCGCTGCGCTCAGCCAGTTCCCTCGCGAGCGCCTCGAGAACATGCAGCCTGAGCTGATGGATCCGTTCCCTTTCCACCAAGACCCAGTCGTCGTACCAACCAGGAAGGAGTTCACCACCGCTCACCGTGGGGTGGTCGACGTCTGACGGATGCTCGGGAAGCTGCCCGGCGAGCACCTGGTCTGCGAGGTGGCGGAACTCGACGACGTCGACAACCACGTCTTCGCTCAGAAACACGTCGTTTTGGTCCTTCTCGACGAGGCCGCGGACACGACGATGGAGCACGGATATCGCTGCGCGAAGGCTTGCCTGGGCACGGTGTTCGTCCACGTCCGGCCAGAGCGTTCCGGCCAGCCGTGCCCGATTCTGGCGACCGCGAAGTGCAAGCAGCGCCGCGAGCCGCTGGCTTCGCGATGGCACCCGAATTATCTGGTGTTCATTGACAAGCCGCCAGTGGTTGAAAAGCCCTAACTGCCACGTCCAGTGGTTGGTTTGCCCTAGCTGCAGCGTTCGAGACTGGCGCATCTCGGCAAACTCCCCGTTAGGCCCCCGCCGGCTCGAGAACTAAGTGTTTGATCACCCTACCCACGACTATGCGCGCTAAACCGCACAATTGTCGAGTGGCCGTGGCTCGGAAACTCAGGGACCAAGAAGACGGTCAAGCCACTGGTCGAGCACGGCGTGCAGGTCTTGGCGTGTCCTGACGAGCAATACCACCTCGTCAGGTGCATCGAGATCAGCGATCGCCGTGATGCGCGCCCGCAGCGAGTCTTCGGCGGACTCCTCGCGCCAGGCACGGATTACCAGCACGGCAGATTGGTCGCTCGGTGGATCTGCGGGCGTGTGCGAGGCAATCGGTCCGAGCCCAGACATTCCCATCGAGGGTGTCATGCTGATCGCGTCCTTCCTGGCTATCGCAGCGCTTCGCGCGCTGTCGGCCATACTTCCGGATCTTCGCCACCCAGCCGCCAGAAGAAGGCACCAGCCAGGCCGTACTCAGACACGAGCGCGAGCTTGGCGCGAGCGCTCTGGGAGTCCTCGTACCACACTTCGTGCCAGACGCCGGAGGAATCTTGGTACGTGAACCACGGTGACCTGTCTCTGAACCGCCGGACCGTGGCGTCATGAGCCCGGGCGATGGATTGTGCCTCTTCGTAGTCAACTGTTGCCCCGGGCCCTTCCCCCCAGTCATAACCGAGCAGGACAACGCCCAGGACGACCTTCTCCCGAGGGATCTGGGTCACCGTCCAGGCGATCACGTCTTCGACCCAGTCGGCGGGCGCCACCGGACCCGGGGATGAGGTGTCCCACGAATAGTCGTAGGTCATCACCCGTACCTGATCAACGGCTGCGCCGATGGCCTGGTAATCCTGCGCGAGGTTGCGTTCGTCGTCGCCGGCCTCGGACGTCTTGGGGTGGACGGCGGTCGTGAGCAGCTTGCCGGCCCCGCGCAGCGCCGTGCCGAGGTTGGTCAGGAACTCCGAGTACACCTCTCGGTCTCGTCCGCTTAGATCTTCGTAGTCGATGTCGATCCCGTCGTACCCGTTGGCAACGGCCAAATTGACTAGCTCATCGATATGGGTTTCCACGGCTATTGGATTGTGCAGCATGGCCTGTACCGTCCCTGGATCCCACTCGCCGTCCCGGAGATTGGTGACCGTGGGAATCACCCAAATACCGTGCACCTGTAGAGTTCGCACAGTGCTCAGGTCGACCGTAGTGTTCTCGGCATCGGCAAGTCCGACCCGGCCCGTCGCGTCCGGCGCATACCAGACCGGGCTCACTTGGTCGAACAGCTCAGGATTCTGGCGAACCACACCGAATGCGCGGTCCTGGTCCCAGTAGGGAACGTATCCAATTCGCATGGGAGATGACTCCGGGTCAGGGGACGTATTCGAATCGCGTGGTTCGCACGCGGACAGGAGGGCAGCGAGCATCCCGCCCACGATGGCTGCCCAGGCCGCCACGACGATGACGGTGCGACGTCGCCGGCGACGGTGCTTCGCTTGGTGTCTCATCGGGGCCGACTTCGTGCCGCAGGTTGCGGGCTGTGTGTCGACGGACGTCTCGTGGGGCTGGTCCACCGGCCGTCGGACTGGGTTCGCCACGCTTGCGGGATCGTCCAGAGCGCGGCGGTGGCATCGACGAACCGCAGACCGAGGAATCCCAACCCGTAGAGCATCAGTACCGGT
>DASTNZ010000089.1:0-4088 GCA_035762665.1 Jiangellaceae bacterium
CCGGAGCGGATTCTCTCGCTCGACGATCACCTGATAGCTGACGATCTCGACGCCAGCGGGCTGGTCACCAGCTTGCCAGCTGACCACGGCATTGTCCGCAGGGACCACGGCGCCCGGCGCCGGTGTGACCACCACGGGTCCCGCCGGCGTGTCGTGGGACAGCCTCGCCGTGCCTCTCAGCCGTTGTCCCTCGACGGTCTCGCCCGAGAACGCGTACCTGCCCTCGGGGAACAGGGCCTTGAACTCCTCGAGCGAAAGCTCCTCGAACGGCGGCTCGTTGCTCTCGGAGAACAGTTCGGTCAACCCCAGGTCGCCGAGCTCGCCCTGGCTCTCGACGTCCAGCAACTTGCGGCCGTCAGGGCCAAAGATCTCCATCGACCTCCAGGCCTCACCGTCGAGAAACACTTGAAGCCCCGCGTCTCCGTCGGTGGCGTTCACCTCGATGATCAGCTTCGCCTCCTCCAGCCGGACCGTCGCGGTCTGGGCTTGCGAAGCCCCCGCAACATAGAGGCCGGGCAACAGTGCCAACAGGCCAGCCACGGGAACAATGCGCCTCATATCTCCTCCCTCCTTGGTGCCCGAACGCCGGTCGGGCCATGGGCCGTGGGCCAGCCACCACCTGGTTCTTTCCCGGGGCGCGGTCGATCCGCCCGTGCTCCCTCACCCACGGCCTCCGACGGTCGGGCAGCGGACGTGCCTTCGCGGCGGGCAGTATGAGCGCGGGTCGCTGAATCACACCTGAACGCCTCGACGAACGGCGAACCAGCGGTCCTTCATTCGAGGGGCGGCGCGCGCGACCTCCAAGATTGGCTGTGCCACATACCGGGGGAGGGACCCAACCGCACGCCGACGGCACGGCAGTCTTCTAGCGGATCGGGCACGCGCTGATGGCTCTGTCTATACGAGGCGGCTGTGGACCGAGACGGTTACGCCGATCCCTACGCGAGGCCTGGATGGTGCTGCGCCGTTTCGGCAGCGCGGTGATCGGCGCCGCGCGTCACGTTGCGGCGACGCCCGTACGTCCGCGCGTGACTGGCGCGACGCAGGGTGTCGTGTCGGCCGTGGGAGCTCGGCGAGCTGCTGGACTGGGCAGTGCAAAAGGCGCGGTCGGCGGGGTTCGCCTCGGTGACAGTGGCCTGTGAGCCGACCGAACACCGGTGGCGCGTGCTGGACCAGCTCGCCGCGCAGCGTGGGCTGGCGTTGGTGTGCGTACAGCCGCTGCTGGTGTAGCGAGCCAGCGAAGGCGAGGACCTGACCTGGGACAGATCCGACCCGAAGGACGCGGTGATCACCGCCCGCCTGGCGGCTCAGTTGCGCTGCTACGTGCCCGAGCGCGCCACCGAGACGTGGGCCCGGCTAGCTTCAGGGCCTGCCTGCACTCGTCCGGTGATACGGGCCGTGCGCAAGCGCGGCATCAGCGGCCGCCTCGAACGTGACTGCGTCGACTTCGAGCGTGGCATTAGGGAAGAGTGCGACGACCTCGCCCCTGAGCACGACGGCGTCACGATCGCCCAGGTCGCGGCGGGCGTAATGGGCGTCCTTGTGCATCCGGGGAAGCGCGACGTCGAGAGTCAGATCCGGCCACAGCGTTCGACGACGCGGTCGCGGTGTAGCCGCCCGCCGGGCGAGAGCGCCAGGAGCTTGACCAGTGTGGCCGCGTGGCGGCGGCTCCAGGCACCCGCGGGAGTGGGTGCGCCATGCACCAGCACGATGATCGGCCGAGCAGCTGCACCTCGACGCGCACATCGACCTTGCCCTCGGCATGCAGAGCCTCGGCGTCGGCCCCACGCCACGTCAGCTCGACGGCGCGCTGCTGCGCTACCCCGCCATGCGGGGAGGTCCAGCATCATGTCCCCGAGGGCCCGCACGTCGCGGTGCGTGACCATGACTGTTCGGTCAGCCTCGACCACATCGCGTCTCATGCCGGTTCCCCCGCTGCCAACTCCACGTGAACGCTCGTCGGGACGGCCCGGCGGAGCGCGTCAGAGATCGGTGAGTATTGATCGGCCCATGCGACGAGCTCGAGCAAGACTTGCGGCTCGACGCGTTCCCCGAGATCCGGACCCTGGTTGCCAAGCTCAGCCGGCCCGGGGGTACCTCGTCTTCCATCCCGAGGATTTCCCGGTCGTCGGGCTCGGCGCACCGCCGGTTGGCCAGTTGGTGCGAGAAATCTGGATGGATGGTGTCTGCTCCTGAGCACCCGGATGTCACGCCGCGATGGCTCGGGCGCTGGCCGGGTCGCGCTGCGTGAGTGCCGCCTGTAACGATCTGGCGGCTGCCGTGTCACGCAGCAAGGCGGCCGAGGCGATGGCGAGCGCACGCAACCGGGCAATCTCCGGTTCGCGGGTGTCGGTGAGAACGGCTGCCGCTGCCGGCACGACGGCCTGTGCAGCGTGCGCCACCGCGACCAGGTGGCCGAGGTGAGCGTCGATCCCGTCGGCGGCGACGAGTGCGCCCAGGCTGGCCAGGTACGAGTTGACGGTCGTCCGGTACATGAGTGCTCCTTGGTTTATCGGGGCTGTCATCGGTCGACAGCTCTGGTCTTCTTGGAGCATGGACCGAAGGTCTGTGATGCTGTCTGTGACGGGTCGCCTGAATGGAAGGCCGTCGATGGCGGAGCCGCTAGCCATTCACCTGCTTGGACCGCAGCCGAGGGTGGTCAAGGCCGGGCATCCGCAGCCGCCACCTCGCGGTCGCAAGGCATGGGCGCTGCTCGCCTATCTCCTGACCACGGAGTCAGCGCCGAGCCGCGAATGGCTCGCCGAGCTTCTGTTCTCCGACGCGGACGATCCGCTGAACGCCCTGAGCTGGAACCTGAGCCAACTACGCCGACTTCTCGGCCCTGAGTCGAGTATCGCAGGCGAGCCCGTCGTGCTCCGGCTGCCACCCGGCACGTTCGTGGACGTTCATGCCCTCACAGCGGGGACGTGGAGGCAGGCCATCGACATTCCCGGCCTCGGTCGAGACCTACTGGAGGGCAAGTCCTTTCCTGCGTGTGCCGCATTCGAGGCATGGCTGCTCGCGGGCCGGAGGCACCTGGCCGGCGCGGCCGAGGGCGTTCTCCGGGAGGCGGCCCGAGCCAAGCTCTCGGTGGGCGACGGTGCCCGAGCGGTTGAACTCGCCAGTCGGCTCGTCGCCGCGAACCCGCTCGACGAAGACGCGCAGGAACTACTGGTCCGGGCATACGTGGCGAGCGGTGATCGAGCCGCGGCTGAGAGCCAACGAGACGCCTGCGTTGCGCTCTTCCGACGCGAACTCGGCATCGACCCCGGCGTCTCCTTGCTCCACGCCGCGGACCTTGAGCAGGAACAACGCTCGATCCCTGACCGCCCGGCGACCAGGACCGTCACGGCCGCTCGCCTCGAGGCAGGTCTTGGTGCCCTCGACGCAGGAGCTGCAGATGCCGCGATCAGCATGCTGCGACAGGCGGTAGCCGCTGCCTACGAAGTCGACGACGGGCCGCTTCAGGTGCGCACGCTCGTGGCGCTTGGCTCGGCGCTGGTCCACAGCGTCAGGGGACGTGACGGCGAAGGAGCTGGGATCCTGCACGAAGCGATCGGCGTGGCCGATCGGATAGGAGCTCCAGAGTTGGCGGCCCAGGCTCATCGTGAGCTGGGCTACGTCGAGATGCTGCGAGGGCGTTACGACCGCGCCCAACGGTGGCTCCAGAACGCCACCGCACTGGCTGGTGAGGAGCCGGCCGAGCGCGCCTGGGCCCTCGCTGTCCAGGGTGTCGCGTCGACCGACGTCGGCCGCTACGAGGAGGCCTTGAGCAGCTTCCAAGTAGCCCTGCGCATCGCCCACGCCGGCCAGCTTCCTCAGGTCGAGGCATGGGTTTTGACATTCACCGGACGGCTTCACCTGCTACGCCAGGACCTCGGGCTGGCACGCGAGTGCCTCACCAAGGGACTGCTTGCTGCGCGTGCGCTGCGCTGGAGTGCGTTCGTCCCACTGCCCGAAGCGTTGCTCGCGGATGTCGATCTCGTCGAAGGCAGGGTCGACGCTGCCACAAGCTCCCTTGAGCACGCACATGCCCTGGCAGTGCAGTTGGGCGATCCGTGCTGGGAGGGCCTCGCGGCTCGAGGTTT
>DASTNZ010000090.1:0-15143 GCA_035762665.1 Jiangellaceae bacterium
CCGACCGGGCGGCGTGTCGCCCGGCTTTTGCATGATCAGCGGGAAGGGGGGCGGAGTCAGTTGAGGGCGTCGGCGTAGATGCCGTCGGCCGGCTGGACGAGTGCGCTGACGGTCGCGCGGGGTGCGTTCGCGAAGATGAACACGAGCTCGATACGCCGGCCCGGCTCGGCTGTTGCACCCGTCACGTCCAACCGGGTGTGGTCGGGGCCAAGCGAGACGTTGCCCCGAGCCGGAATGGTCAGCGGACCGCCCTCGGGTTCGGCGTCGCGGCCGCCGACCCGTACGGAGACAAGCTCGTCGGCTTCCCCTCTGTTGGAGAACATGGCCAACACTGTCGCCTGCCGGCTGTCTTCGTCGGCCACAACGAGTGCGTTGCGGATGCCGATGTCGCCCGCAGTGGCGCTGACTCCATCAGTGCGATCGCCAGACCACTGGGTCTGCGCGCGCACTTCACCACATCCGACGGCCACCAGGCCGACGAGCAACACCGAAGCGAGGATGGCCAGGCGGCGTCGAGCAGCGGACAGCACGGCGATGATCTCCTTTGGTGTCGCAACCCCTGTGACGTCGGCCGCCAAGGCGCCTGCGACCGAGCGCGACCTAGCGTACCCGCGCCGAAGTGGTCATTGTTGTGGAAGGTCGGTATACGACCGCTCAAAAACAGTCACGGCGTGGCACCGGCGGCCAGCAAAGATGCGATGGCAAGGGCTGCGATGGCGGCGGCCGCCAGCAGCGGTGCGCGGGCCGGCAGCCACGCGTCACCCAGGCCGGATGCCACGGCGGCGAGGGCCGCGCCGGCAGCCAGGCTCGTGATCTCGACGGGCCCTAGAGGCTGCGCAGGCCCTAGCGTCAGCAGGGCCAGTGCGCCGAGCAGCACGACCGCCGTGGCGGCGCGAAGCAGGTTAAGCGGCAGCCGGTGCGGCAGGCCAGCGACTCCAGTAGCGTGATCATCTTCCAGGTCTGGCAGAACGTTGGCCCCGTGGGCGCCGACGCCGAGCAACGCCCCACCAGCGATCATCCACCACGGTGGGACTCCCGGCTGGGGGGACACCAACCACACGATGACGGGCAACAGGCCGAAACTCGCCGCGTAGGGCAGCCACGACCACGCGGTCTGCTTGACACCCAGGTTGTAGGCCCATGCCCCGGCGACCGCGGCCAGGTGCGCGGTACCGGGTATCGCGCCCAGCGCGAGTGACGCCGGTACGCACACTCCTGCCGCCACGCCGACTGCCCACCGAACCGTCGCGGGGGAGATGCTCCCGACGGCGAGGGGCTTGTCCGAGCGTCCTGCGGCCCGGTCACGATGACGATCGATGAGGTCGTTCAGCCACCCCACGGAAAGCTGGCCGGAAAGGATGGCGATGGCCAGTGTGGCGAGTTGCGCACCACGCACCCCCAAAACCCAGCCGAGGGCGATCGTCAACGAGGTCACCGCAGCTGTCGGGACCGGGTGGGAGGCTCGGGTAAGTGCCCAGGTCGCCTTCAGCAAGCACATCACCACCCTGTTTGTCAAGCCCTGAATTTGCCCTGACCAGCACAAACACCACTGCCGGGCCGGACAGGCCGTGTTATCCTTGTCACGGGAAAGGGGACTGAAACATATGACTTTCAAGGTCGGCGAGACGGTTGTCTACCCCCATCACGGTGCCGCGCTTATTGAAGCGATCGAGACCCGTATGATCAAAGGAGAGGAGCGTCGGTACCTCGTTCTGAAGGTCACCCAAGGTGATCTGACTGTTCGGGTCCCTGCTGACAACGTCGACCTCGTCGGCGTTCGTGACGTAGTTAACCAGGAAGGGCTCGACCGGGTCTTCGAGGTTCTGCGCACGCCGCACACCGAGGAGCCGACCAACTGGTCGCGCCGTTACAAGGCCAACCTCGAGAAGCTCGCCTCCGGCGATGTCATCAAGGTGGCCGAGGTGGTGCGAGACCTGTGGCGTCGTGAGCGTGATCGAGGGCTGTCCGCTGGCGAAAAGCGCATGCTCGCCAAGGCGCGGCAGATCCTGGTTTCCGAACTCGCGCTCGCCGAGCACACCAACGAGGACAAGGCGGAGACGCTGCTCGACGAAGTGCTCGCCGGCTAACGATCCGCGCAGCCTGACCACGCTGCACACCTTTTGGCCCCGCACGTGACACGCGCGTGCGGGGCCGTGCTGCTCCTGGACTGGTATGAACAAGACCATGGCGACCATCGGACTTATCGTGCCAGCGGCTGGGCGTGGTGAGCGGCTCGGCGCCGGTGTCCCCAAGGCATTGTTGCCGCTGGCCGGCGAGCCCTTGCTTCTGCATGCCGTCCGCGGGGCGCTGGCGTCCCGGGTAGTGGACGTGGTCGTGGTCGCCGCGCCCGCCGACCGAGTCGATGAGGTCCGTGGTCTGCTCGCCGGTGAGGTGCCCTCATTGATTGTGGTGCGCGGAGGTGCCGATCGGCGCCAGTCGGTGGCAAGCGCGCTCGCTGCGATGCCGCCGGGTGTCGACATGGTGCTGATTCACGACGCTGCCCGCAGCTTGACCCCGCCGCCGGTGTTCGCAGCGGTGGCGGCCGCGTTGGTGGGCGGGGCGGTGGCGGCCGTCCCGGCGATTCCAGTTGCCGACACGGTCAAGCACGTGGAAGGTGGCGTCGTGGTCGGCACACCCGACCGGGATACGCTGCGCGCCGTGCAGACTCCGCAGGGGTTTCGGCGGAACGTCCTCGAGCGCGCCCATGCGACGGCGACGGGCGCCGTCACGGACGATGCCGGACTCGTTGAGCAGCTCGGCTACCAGGTCGCGGTTGTGACCGGGCACGAGGAGGCATTCAAGATCACCCGACCGTTGGACCTGGCGCTGGCCGAAGCGATCCTGGCCCGGCGGGCAAGAACGGCTGCGCGGTGATTCCGCGAACCGGCATCGGGGTTGACGTCCATCCGATGGAGAACGGCCGCCCCTGCTGGGTTGCCGGGTTGTTGTGGCCGGACGAGCCGGCCGGCTGCGCGGGTCACTCAGACGGTGACGTGGCAGCGCACGCTGCATGCGACGCGCTGCTGTCGGCAGCCGGGTTGGGCGATCTCGGGGCGATCTTCGGTACCGACCGGCCCGAATGGTCCGGTGCCGGGGGTACAGCGCTGTTGGCCGAAGCCGCACGCCTGGTTCGTGATGCCGGTTACGAGATCGGCAACGTCGCGATCCAGGTCATCGGCAACCGGCCGAAGATTGGAGCGCGGCGGTCAGAGGCCGAGCGGGTCCTCTCTCAGGCTGCCGGCGCTCCCGTCACCATCAGTGGCACCACAACGGACGGTCTCGGCTTGGCCGGCCGCGGCGAAGGCCTGGCCGCAATCGCCACTGCGCTCATCCTCGGCTGACGCGGGTGGCCCGAGAGCTACCAACGCCAGCATCAGGCTGATTAGGCCGACGGCCCAACCACCGAGAATGTCGCTGAGCCAGTGATAGTCCATCATTACCATGATCGTCCCCACCAGGATGGACAGCCCGGCGCTGATCACGAATCCGAGACGAAGCCGGTCCCGATTCGGCCACACCCCTCGTGCGCCGAACAGCAGAACAGTGATCAGGGCCCAGGTCATGGCGGTGTTCGCGGCGTGACCGGACGGGAACGCTTCGCCGACACCGTGCAAGATGTCGACGCCTTTGTAGGGCGGCGTCCGCGCGAGCGCGTCCTTGATCGTCTTACCGACCAGGTAAGCCGTGCCCAGCCCGGCGAGCACCGCAAGCATCGGCCGGACACGGTGTCGCCGCCAGCTGACCCAAGCTCCGAAGGCGAGCAGCGGCGGCAACGTCAACCAGCGCTGACCGGGCCGGGACAGGGTGTCCAGGATGACCTTGCCGACGCCGTCCGGCACCCGCGTGGTCAGCAGTTCGTGCATTGGCCAGTCGGCGGCAATAAGTGGCCCACGAACAACCACCTGCCACACCATCAGGAGGAGCACGCCTGCCACCAATGCTGCCCCCACTGCGTAAGGAAACCACCACGCGCTGGCGGGGCTTAGGCGGGCGAATCGCCGCATTACGGAGTCCTCGGTCCTGTCGTCAGGTCTTCTCCATCATCGCGGATACTCTTGTGCGGTGAGTTTTCGCCTGTACGACACCGCCACTCGAGAGATCCGCGACTTCGTGCCCCTCCGCCCGGGCAAGGTCGGGATCTACCACTGTGGCCTGACCGTGCAGGGGCCGCCGCACATCGGTCACATCCGCAAGGAAGTTGTCTTCGACGTGCTCCGGCGCTGGCTCGTCCAGTCGGGGTACCAGGTGACTCTCGTCGCGAACGTCACCGACATCGAAGACAAGGTGCTGGCCAAGGCGGCCGAGGCGGGCATGCCATGGTGGGCGCTCGCCTACGCGAACGAGCGCGCCCTCGACGACTCCTACGCGGTGCTGGGGTGCCTGCCTCCCACCTACCAGCCCCGGGCAACCGGTCATATCCCGGAGATGGTCGAGCTGATGACCGAGCTCATCGAGCGGGGGCATGCCTATCCGGCCGAGGACGGTTCCGGCGACGTGTACTTCGACGTGCGGTCGTGGCCTTCGTACGGCGAGTTGTCGCGGCAGAGCATCGACGACATGAAGGCCGCCGAGGACGCTGACCCGCGTGGCAAGCGGGACCCGCGGGACTTCGCCCTATGGAAGGGACACAAGCCCGGCGAACCGGAGACCGCGTCCTGGCCTTCCCCGTACGGCCGAGGGCGCCCTGGATGGCACCTGGAGTGCTCGGCGATGGCGGCCAGGTACCTCGGCACCGAGTTCGACATCCATGGAGGTGGGCTCGACCTGCGGTTCCCGCACCATGAGAACGAGCTGGCTCAGTCGCGGGCCGCTGGGCATCCTTTTGCGCGCTACTGGATGCACAACGCGATGGTGAACCTCGGCGGCACCAAGATGAGCAAGTCGGTGGGCAACACGCTGCTGGTCTCGGAAGTGGTGCGCCGAATCCGGCCGGTCGAGCTGCGGTTCTATCTGGCGTCGGCGCATTACCGGAGCATCTTGGAATACACCGAAGACGCACTGGCGGAGGCCGGCGCCGGGTATCGCCGGATCGAGGGCTACGTCCTGCGAGCCAGCGAGGTGACCGGTGGGGTCGATCCAACGTCTGAGCCGCTGCCATCGGCGTTCATCGCGGCGATGGACGACGACCTGGCCGTGCCGGAGGCGATGGCCGTGGTCTTCGACGGCGTGCGCGAGGGCAACAAGCTGCTTGCGGCCGGCGATTCTAGTGACCTGCGGGCCAACCTGGCTACGGTGCGCCACATGCTCGGCGTCTTGGGTCTCGACCCGCTCGGCGAGCCGTGGGCGGAAATGGGTAACGGGGTCTTCGGCACCGAGCGGCTCAGCGGCGTGGTCGACGCCCTGGTGACATCTCTGTTGAAGCACCGTGACGAAGCCCGCCGCCAGCGCGACTTCGCGACCGCTGACGCCATCCGCGACCAGCTGACAGCAGCCGGCATCGTCATCGAGGACACCCCGGCCGGCCCCCGATGGGAACTCTCCCCGTGATCATCGGCATTTCCCGGCTGCACAACACGGAAAGTGCCAATGATCATGGAAGGGGTGAGTGCTGATGGCGGGTAACCAGCGGCGGCGCGGTGCGGTCCGCAAGGCGGGCTCGAAGAAGGGCGCCGTGGTGGGGTCGGGTGGCCAACGGCGTCGCGCCCTGGAAGCCAAGGGGCCGACGCCGCCGGCGGAGCTGCGTCCCGGCCACGCAAAGGCGCGCCGCGCAGCGGCGGCGCGCAAGGCGGCTGGACGCCCGTCAGGTAGCCGAGCCCGCGGCGGGCGCGGCCGGACGGGTACCGCCGAGACCGTGGCCGGGCGTAATGCGGCGGTCGAGGCGCTCCGCGCTGGTGTCCCCGTCAAGGCGCTGTACGTGGCCGAACGGATCGACTCCGATGACCGGGTCCGCGAGATCCTCAAGATCGCGGCCGAGCGTGGCCTGTCGGTGCTCGAGGCGCCGCGCCCCGAACTGGACCGCCTCACGGCCGGAGCCGTCCACCAGGGCGTGGCATTAACCGTCCCGGCGTACGAATACGCCCATCCAGACGACCTGATCGCCGCCGCCCATGAGGCGGGCGAACCGCCTCTCGTCGTAGCGCTGGACGGAGTGACCGATCCGCGGAACCTGGGAGCGGTCGTACGATCCGCAGCGGCCTTTGGCGCCCACGGCGTAGTGGTTCCGGAGCGACGCAGCGCCGGCATGTCCGTCGGTGCGTGGAAGACGTCGGCGGGCGCCGCCGCCCGAGTGCCGGTCGCCCGCGCCACCAACCTGGCTCGTCAGCTGCGCGAATATGCCGAGGGGGGGTTGTTCGTCGTCGGGCTGGCCGGCGACGGGACGGTCGAGGTGGGTGACCTTGAAGTCGCCGCCGAGCCGATGTGCCTGGTGGTGGGCTCGGAGGGGGCGGGCATGTCGCGGATCGTGACACAGGCCTGTGACGTTGTCGTGCGGATTCCCATCGCGCGCGAGGTCGAGTCACTGAATGCCGGAGTTGCGGCAGGTATCGCGCTCTACGAGATCGCCCGCGCCCGACGCTGACCGGGGTTTCCTCACCTGATCGCTGCCGCGGGAACGATCAGGTGAACTCGAACAAGAGCGGGAACAGCAGGACGACCGTCCACGCCCACACGGCATACACGGTGACGTAGCCGGTCTGCCAGCGTTCCAGCGTGGCGAACGGCTCTCGACGCCGGATGAACCGCAGCAACAGCCACGCGGACCAGGCCAGGTTCGCGAGCAGGATGACGTTCTCGCCCAGGGCCGCCGACCTGTTCGGAGTGAATCCCCATTCGGTGATCCGGCTCATCAGGGACGCGAGCACGATGATGTCGATGATGAGGGCGCTGACGACCAGCGCCAGTTGGAGCCGGTCGAACACACCAGGCGGGGCTGCCGGGTCGTGTGCGGAGATCGCGTAGAGCAAGAGGCCGAGAACCACGACCAGCAGGAGGTCGAAGACGATGAGGATGTCTCGGTCGACGTCCAGGCCCGTGCCGGTCCACACCACGGCGGCGAGGAAGGCGAGCAGCGCCGCCGCGAACAGTGGGATGAACAGGCGCGTCAGAACGGGCGCCATATTCTCGATGACGCTCTGCTTGGCCTCCACCAACCACGCCGCGACCACGACCGCCCCCATCGCACCGCACGGCAGCAACCACGCCTCCACAAATGGCCCTGCATCGACGCCGATCGCGTCAAAGATCGTGACGGTCAGCCCGATAAGGACGCCGCTACCCAGCGCGATAAGCACGAAGTAGATGAACCACTCTCCCGTGAAGCGGATGAAGTCCATGCGCTTGCGCCCCGACCGCCAATCGCCTGCGGCATAGGCCACGCCGACCACGAGCCAAAGGGCAAGCGGTAGATGGATCGCCGTGAGCGTGTGGGACTGCGAGTCCGCGGTCAAGGGATACGCGTTGGCGGCGATGGCGCCGAGTACGAAAAGTTCGGCGACCGTTGCGATGACACCGGGACGAACGCGGCGGCGCCAGCAGAAGTAGGCGGCCAATGGCGCCAACGCGAGCAGGGCGAGGTTCCGCTGGTAGAACTCGGCATCATCGGAAAAGTCGAGCCCGAACGCAGCAGGAATCTTGATGGCTGCGGCCGCCGTAAGCGCACAGACGATGACGGCAAGCAGGTCACGGCGAGCGGCGGCCTGCGTGGGAGTCCCCGCATCCGCCGGCATGACGAGCTGCTTCCACAGCCGGTCTGAATGCTCGCGCGCATACTCTCGGGACAGTTCGTCGATGCTGCCCATGCGCTTGACCGCGATAAGGAATGACTCGTCTGCCTGCAGGCCAGCTTCGGTCAGTTCGGCGATCTGGCCCCGGAGGTGGTCTTCGAGCTCGTCGCTGTCGGTGTCCGTCAACTCCCGGCGGCTCGTTATGTAGTCCCGCCACTGGGCGATCTGACCTTCGAGATCCTTCTCCTTGGACGTTGTCACGGGCCCACCTCAAGCGCGGGTGTGACGCGGATTCCGGTCGATTTGTTAGCTCGCCAGGCGTCACGCAGCGTGTCCACGACGGTAGCCCACTGTGCCTGCTGAGCGGCCAGCTCGGCTTGTCCTCGATCGGTGATGCGGTAGTACTTGCGCCGCCGTCCGTTACCCGGTGAGTGCCAGGTGGATTCGACGTACCCGAGCCGCTCCATGCGATGGAGAAGGGGGTAGAGCAGTCCGTCGGACCACTCGAGCCGTCCCCCGGAAAGCTCGCTGATTCGTTTGAGGATGGCGTACCCGTAGCTCTCCTCCTCTGCGAGGATGCCGAGCACCAACGGAGTGGCCGAGGCCGCCACAAGGTCCTTGGTGATGTGCATGTGCAAGCTCCAAGCCCTAGAACTCTGATGCATAGTAGCCTTAGGTATATAGCTGAGCAAGGACCGGAGAATCGGGTCGTTCACTTCAGGCTCTGAGCTACGCGCAACGGTCAATACTCCCGGTACCCTTGGGGCCTGGCAGCTGTGTGGGGCGATCCCTTGCGAGGCGGCCGGCGCACGCTACAAAGGTTGGGGCGATCCCCGATGACCTGCTGTGGAGGACATGATCGTGCCTGTGGAGCGGCTGTTACCTACGCCCGAGGCCGACGACTTGATCGGCCTGGTCCGCCAGATCGCCGACGCCGAGCTTGCCCCGCAGGCCGACGCCGCTGAAGCGAAAGGGACATTTCCGCGCGAACTCATTCGCACGCTCGGCCGGGCTGGGCTGCTTGGGCTGCCATACGACGAAGAGTTCGGTGGGGGAGGCCAGCCCTACGAGGTCTACCTGCAGGTCGTCGAGGAACTCGCCGCCAGATGGGCCACGGTAGCGCTCACCGTGAGCGTCCACACAATGTCGTCGTGGGCGCTGTTCGCATACGGGACGGACGACCAGCGCAAACGGTGGCTGCCAGAGATGGTGGGTGGCGAGACGCTTGGCGCCTACTGCCTGTCGGAGCCGCACGCCGGCTCGGATGCCGCGGCATTGTCCACCCGGGCCGTCCGAGACGGCGACGAGTATGTGCTCACCGGTACCAAGGCCTGGATCTCGCACGCCGTGCACGCCGACTACTTCACGATCATGGCCCGTACGTCGGACGACGGCCCCCGCGGTATTTCGTGTTTCTTCGTCCCGGCGGGTGTCGACGGGCTGTCGTTCGGCGCCCCGGAGCGGAAGATGGGGCTCACGGCATCCCCGACCAGCATCGTCAACCTGGACGGCGTGCGGGTTTCAGCCGAGCATCGGATCGGCGCCGAAGGCGCTGGGTTCGGCATCGCCCTGGCGGCTCTCGACGCAGGACGGCTCGGAATTACGGCCTGCGCGACCGGCCTGGCCCAGGCGGCGCTGGACACGGCGGTCACGTACGCCAAGCAGCGGGAGCAGTTCGGCAAGCCGATCATCGATCATCAGGGACTGGGCTTCCTGCTGGCCGACATGGCAGCGGGCGTGGAGTCCGCGCGAGCGACGTACCTGGCGGCCGCGCGCCGCCGTGACGCCGGACTTCCGTACACGCGGGAGGCGAGCATCGCCAAGCTGGTGGCGACCGACATGGCGATGCGGGTGACCACAGATGCTGTCCAGGTGCTCGGTGGGGCGGGCTACACCCGTGACTTCCCGGTCGAGCGGTACTTCCGGGAGGCCAAGGTCATGCAGATCTTCGAGGGGACCAACCAGATCCAGCGGCTCGTTATCGCCCGCCAGCTCGCCAAGTTCGGTTGATCACGTTAAGCACACGCCTGGTGGAGCTGTCGAACCCTCCGGCTAAACGGGTTCGCTTGGAGTGGTCGGGCCGACTTCTAGGACGGCATGTTCGTCCGGCTTGTGCCGCAAGATGTCCTCGACGTACGAACGCGCCGCGTCCACGATGTCGACCTCCTGACCCGCCTGCTCAGACAGGTACCAACGATGCTCCAGCACCTCGTGGTAGATTTCCGGCCCTTCCAGCTTGCCGCGCAGCTCGCGCGGGACGGCGCGCACGACAGGTTCATAGCAGTCCGTGACCCAGTGGTAGGCGACGATCTCCTCGTCCTCGCCCTGCTGATCGGTGGCGGCCGCATATGCGTCTAGGTCATTGAGCAGCCGGCGGGCCTGATTCTCCTGCGCGTCGATCCCGGTGAGCCGCAGTAGCCGGCGCCGATGGTGTCCAGGGTCGACCACCTTGGGCTGCAGGTGAACGGTACGACCGCCGATGTCCGTCACGATCTCCAGCTCTGCGACGTCGAAACCCAACTCATTGAGCCGCTCCACGCGCCGGCCGATCCGCCAGCGGTCGTTGACGTCGAAGGCTTCCCATTCGGTGAGCTCCTGCCAGAGGCTCTCGTATCGCTCCACCACCTGATCGCTGGTGGCGACGGCGTCGGCTGTCTCATCGAGGAAGCCGGAGGCCTGCAGGTCCATCAGCTCTCCGGCGATGTTGATGCGGGCGTTCTCGAGGTCTTGGCTGCGTTGGCCGGGGCTGAGCTTGCGGTGTAGCTCGCCGGTCTCGGCGTCGACCAGATAGGCGGCGAACGCGCCGGCGTCGCGGCGGAACAACGTGTTGGACAGCGAGCAGTCGCCCCAGTAGAAGCCGGACAGGTGAAGCCGGGCCAGCAGTACAACGAGCGCGTCGATGAGCCGGTCGACCGTCTCGCGCTTCATCATCCGGGCGAACAGGACGCGGTACGGCAGGGAGAACTGCAGGTGGCGCGTGACGAGGATGGGATCGAGCGGCGAGCCGTCATGGGTTTCCCGGCCGGTGATGACGCCCACCGCGTGCACCGCGGGGATGTTCAGCCGCTCGAGGTCGCGGAGCAGTTGATACTCGCGGTTGGCCAATGACTCCACGACCTCCTTGAGCGCGTAGATGCGGTTCTCAAGTCGGATGAAGCGGACGACATGACGGGAGATGCCTCGAGGCAGCGCGACCAGGTACCACTCGGGCCACTCGGCCAGCGGCATGTCCCACGGCAGGTCTAGCAGCGCCTGCTGCTCGCCGGGCGAGGCCCGGAATCGCAACTCCACGCAGGCCATCCTCCCGCATGCATGCGCTCCTTCGGTGAGACGGTTCCTGCGGACGATGGCTGCACGTGATCAGCAGCCTGAAAAGGTGGTTGCAAGTTGCCGCTCTGTTTACAGCAATTCAGGCCGCTCTTGCAGGAGTTGTTGCAGAAGTGAGATATCTTCGGCGGCATGACGGTGCGGATGGCTGACGTTGCGGTGCACGCCGGTGTCAGCGAGGCGACGGTGAGCCGGGTGCTCAACGCGAAACCGGGCGTGGCAGCCGAGACCCGCCAGGCAGTGCTGGAAGCCATGGATCGGCTGGGATACGAGCGCCCGCCCCGGTTGCGCTCGCGCAGCGCCGGACTGGTCGGCCTCATCGTGCCGGAGCTGGAGAATCCGATCTTTCCCGCATTCGCGCAGGTCATCGAGACGATCCTGGCCCAGCATTCGTACACGCCGGTACTGTGCACGCAGACGCCCGGCGGGGTCCCCGAAGACGAATACGTCGAGATGCTGCTCGATCGCGGCGTCGCCGGCATCGTGTTCGTCTCGGGCCTGCACGCCGACACGCACGCCAACCATGACCGATACCGCAGCCTGTGCGATCGTGGGCTGCCGATCGTCCTGATCAACGGGTATGTACCCGGCCTGGACGCGCCGTTCATCTCGCACGACGACGTCCGGTCGGTCGAGTTAGCCGTCAACCATCTCGCATCGCTCGGCCATGAGCGGATCGGGCTGGCTGTCGGCCCTGAGCGTTTCGTCCCCGCCCAGCGCTTGATCGAGGGCTTCCGCCGGTCGATGCACACGCTGTTCGGGGCGGACGACCCACCAGTGGCAGCGTCCTTCTACACCGTCGAAGGCGGCGGTGCCTCGGCGACGCTACTGCTGGACGCGGACTGCACCGGGATCGTGTGCGGATCGGACCTGATGGCGCTCGGGGCGATTCGGGCAGTGCGTGGTCGTGGCCTGCGGGTGCCGGAGGATGTATCAGTCGTAGGACATGATGACTCGCCGCTCATCGCGTTCACCGATCCGCCCCTGACGACCGTCCGGCAAGGCGTGCTAGCCATGGGCAAGGCGGCCGTCCAGAGCCTGATTGCCGAGATCAGCGGGACGCGGGTGCCGCGCACGGAGT
Organism: Jiangellaceae bacterium; assembly: GCA_035762665.1. Taxonomy (GTDB): domain Bacteria; phylum Actinomycetota; class Actinomycetes; order Jiangellales; family Jiangellaceae; genus JASLBX01. The sequence continues at coordinate 12,070 of DASTNZ010000090.1, forward strand.
TCTTGTTCGCACCTGAGCTAGTCGTGCGCGGCTCGACCGCCGCCTTCGCCGGCGTGCGCAGCCCAGCCCGTTGATTTCGGAACGGCGCAGTGAGCTGCGGACCCGGAACGACTGTTGCCCACCTGATCGTCAGGGCGGCGACGATCAGATGGGCAAGCAGCGATCAGGTGACCTCAGGCATCGGCGCCGTCAGGACGGCAGTCGCTCGCCGGTCTTGACGGAGAATGCGTGCTCCTCGCCGGTCTTGATCTTGACGTAGACCTGTTCGCCCTTCTGCGGGACGCTGCGCGGCTCCACGCGGGCGATGATCGTCGGGCTCTGCAGTGATCCCCCTGCGTCTTCGATACCACGGAGGACCCTCTCGCCGTAGAGGTACGCGTCCGAGCCGAGTTCTTCGACGACGTCCACAATGACCGGGAAGGCGGTCTCGGTCCCTTCGGCAGACGGCTCGAGCGATTCGGGCCGGAAGCCGAGAACGAGCTCGTCAGAGCCCTCCGCTGCTACCGCCTCGACGGTCTCGCGGGACAGGGGGATCTGAGTGCCACCGAGGTTGGCGTGGCCGTCGACGAGCTTGAACGTCCCGATATTCATAGCCGGCGAGCCGATGAACCCGGCCACGAAGACGTTGTTCGGCTTGTCGTACAGGGCCAGCGGGGTGTCGACCTGCTGGAGCACACCGTCCTTGAGTACGGCGACGCGATCGCCCATCGTCATCGCTTCGATCTGGTCGTGCGTCACGTACACGGTGGTGATGCCGAGCCGGCGCTGCAACGACGCGATCTGGGTACGAGTCGACACGCGAAGTTTGGCGTCGAGGTTGGACAACGGCTCGTCCATGAGGAAGACCTGGGGCTCGCGAACGATGGCCCGGCCCATTGCGACACGCTGTCGCTGTCCGCCGGACAGTGCCTTGGGCTTTCGGTCGAGGTACTCATTCAGGTCGAGCAGCTTGGCCGCATCGCCGACCCGGCGGCGGATCTCGTCCTTCTTGACGCCGGCGATCTTCAGCGCGAATCCCATATTGTCGGCGACAGTCATGTGCGGGTAGAGCGCGTAATTCTGGAAGACCATCGCGATATCCCGGTCCTTCGGTGGGATGTGCGTGACGTCCCGAGCACCGATCCGGATGGAACCGGAGTCGACGTCCTCGAGGCCGGCGAGCATACGCAGGCTGGTGGACTTCCCGCAGCCGGACGGGCCGACGAGCACGAGGAACTCGCCGTCCTCAATGTGCAGGTCAAGGCTGTCGACTGCGGGGCGATCAGTTCCCGGATATATCCGGCTCGCGTGGTCGAACGTGACTGTGGCCATGTCTGGTCCCTTTCCTTCCACCGGCAGGTACGTGCCGGACGATCCGTAGTGGAGGTTGCCGTGATTGTGCCTCATCTGAGGCAGCCCCGTCACCAGAGACCCCCGCAATTGGGCCTACAGATTCTGCTCAGACGTCTTTCCCAGGAGCCCCTCGGGACCGTACTGTCACTAGATCAGCCGGTGCAGGGAGGCTCACATGCGGATCTCTGATGTTCTCCGAGGCAAGGGCTCCAACGTAGTGACGGTGGAGCCGGGTACCGACGTCCGGACGCTGCTAGGCGTGCTGGCCGAGCATGGGATCGGCGCGGTCGTCGTGTCGTCCGATGGCCGATCTATCGAAGGCATCGTCTCCGAGCGCGACATCGTGCGGGCGCTCGCCGCTCGCGGTGCCGCCGTCCTCTCCGAGCAGGTCTCTGAGATCATGACCGGCGAGGTTCAGACATGTGCACCGGAAGCCCATATCGAGGAGCTGATGCGGACGATGACACAGGGGCGGTTCCGCCACGTCCCAGTCGTCGTCGATGGTGCCCTTGTCGGCATCGTCAGCATCGGCGACGTGGTCAAGCGCCGGGTGGACGAGCTCGAAAGTGAGCGTGACTCGCTGTCTCGCTACATCACGTCCGGGACGACGTGAGGCTGCGGCCTACCGCAGCCCGTTCTCGGCGGCGATGACCCGAGGAAGTTGGGCTGCGGTGAGCCAGACGGTGCGTGGTAGTACCTGGTCGCTGCCGGCGGCACGCATCTGGTTGAGCAACCGGTAGGCCGCCTGCTCGGAGCGGACCGATGGGGCAACGAGACGTTGCCGACGAATCAGTCGCTGCAATGCCATGACGCCCTCCTACCTCCATCGTAGCCCTGCCTGTGTCAGCAGCGCGGCCAGCGGGACGGCCGCCGCCCCGACGATGCCCCGTGTCTCGTCTCTCGTCAGCGCGTCGAACGCGGCCTGCGGAGCGTCGATGGCAATGCAGCCGATGACGCGGGACCCTAGTGGAGTCTCCCTGATCATGGGCGTGGCGAGGATGACCTCGTACTTGCCGCGGACGCGGGTGTACTCGTCGTATGTCAGCCCGTAGGTGAGGTCGGCGGGCAGTTCGTTCCACTCGGCCGGGGTGACGTCGGCGAGTTGCTCGTCCAGCGTCGCCAGATTCTCGATGATGTCCTCGCGTCGCTCGACGCACTGGCCGATGACCCCAACGCCCTCCCGCCAGGCGATACCGGACGCGACCCTGACGATGAGCTGCATCCGGACGAGGCGCTCAAGGCGTCGCTTCCTGAACGGCAGGATCTTCGGGCGCAAACGGTACGCCGATACACCGAGGTAGCGGGTGCTGATACCGGTGGCTTCTTCGAGCTCCAGGAGCAGCGGCGCGAGGACGGCGCGAGCCTGCTCACGGATCTCCTCGGCTCGGCCGTGCCGGTACTGGGCGATTGCGGCCTCAGTCGTGGTGATGAAGGCGATGGCGACGCTGGCGGCGATCATGGTGGTGGCAAGTCGGCGCGTCGGCTCCCAAACGCCGGCCTCTTCCAGGCCCAGACCCAAGCCGACAAGGGCTATGACGATGGCGGTCGCCACCCGTAGCCAGAACCTTAGCGAGCCCATCTGCCGCCCTCACTCGTACGTTGCGCCTCACGGTACGAGCCTGGCTTGTTTGGGGCCGCGAACGACGCGCGAGTTGGGCCGAGGAGGGCCAGGTCACCTAGGATCGAGCGTGCCGGCCGGCGTGGCGCAACTGGCAGCGCACCCGACTTGTAATCGGGCGGTT
>DASTNZ010000091.1:0-2744 GCA_035762665.1 Jiangellaceae bacterium
ACCTCTAGGAGCGGTCCGGCGAGGGCGTTGCCGTCCACGTACTCATAAACCATTTCAACCTCCGGTGGGTCCGAACCGCTCTGTCTTGATCCTCCGCGGGTCGTGGCCGAGGGCGATGAGGATGTTCGCCACCGTCTCGACAAAGCCAGTCGGGCCGCACACGAAGCAGCTCGGCTCGACGTCCGGTCGCCACCCGCGTGCTATGAGATCGTCGGCGCCGATCCGGCCGGGTGGGCGTGGCCAGTCCTCCGGTGCGGCTCGGGTGTAAAAGTACGCGACGTCGAGGCCGTCGCCGGCCCGCTCTAGGCTGCGCAGCTCGGCTGCGTAGTACCGCTCGTCGGGTGCGCGGATCGAGTAGACGAGGCGGAACGGCATCAGGGTTCCGGCCGCTCGCCGGACCCGGATCATGGCCATCAACGGCACGATCCCCGAGCCCCCGGCAACGAGCAGCACTGGCCGAGTGTCGGTCGAGTGCCAAACGAACCAGCCGCCGACCGGGCCCCTGAGCTCGACTACATCCCCGGTGGAGAGCACCTCCGTGAGGTACGGCGACGCCTCGCCGTTCGTCACCCGTTGCACGGTCAGCTCGACCCGGTCACCATCCGCCGGCGCGGCAATCGAGTAACTGCGCTGGGTGCTGTAGCCGTCCTCCGCGGTCAACCTGACATCAACGTGCTGGCCAGCTACATGCGCTGGCCATCCAGGCACGTCGAACACCATCGTCCGGGCCGTAGGAGTCTCGTGCCAGGACTCGACCAGGCGGGCTACCCGCCAGGTCAGCCGGCCGTTCAGTCGCCCCGGTACCGCTGCCCGCGCCATTGGGTCACCGTAGTCGTGACAACCAGGCGTCGTTTGCCGCGGGCTTCATCCCCTCGCCGGTTGCTTCAGCCCACCTCTCCGCTCCGCCGATCCCGAGCACGGGGATCGTCAGCGGCCGGGTCATGCACCCCGCAGGATGGTTCTGCGCGCCGGAGACCGACCCGGCGCCTTCCGGGGTGGACAGAGGAGCGAAGGATGAGCTCATGATCCATCCTTTCAAGAAGGCATTACGGCGGTTGGATGGGTGACGCCACCAAGCCTGCTCGTCTCCTCTGACCGTCGCCCCCGTGTGGTCCCTGGTCTACTCCCTGGCCTGCTTGCTGAAACCGCGGTCGAAGTGGAGCGCGCGGAATCGCTCCCTGGGCGGTGGCGACTCACGTTGCTCGCACCGGAACCGACCCGGGCGGCAAACGCTACCTCGAGCCCGTCTGTGCCACCGACCACCCAGATCGCACCCATGTGCGCCCCAGCCGCTGCTCTCGCCGTCAAGCGAGCACGGTGCCGCGGTCGTGCTTCGGCAGTGCGCTGTCGAGTCCCTTACGGGAGGTGACGCCGAGCTTGGCGAACACCTTGTGCAGGTGCCATTCGACGGTGCGAGGGCTGATATACAGGCGGGCGCCGATTTCCGGGTTCGAAAGCCCCTCACGGGCGAGTCGGGCGATCTGCTGCTCCTGCGGAGTGAGCTGGTCGCGGGTCGCTTCGCTGCGCTTGCGCACCTTCTTGCCCGTTGCGAGCAGCTCCCGACGGGCGCGCTCGGCGAACGCCTCGATACCCATCGTCTCCAGCAGACCGTGGGCCGTGCGTAGCTGCACCCGCGCGTCGAGCCGTCGGCCCTCGCGGCGCAGCCACTCCCCGTAAAGCAGGTGCGCTCGGGCGAGTTGCGCGCGGACGCGTGTCCGGCTGAGCCGGTCGATCGATTCGCGATAGTGTCGTTCGGCGTCGCCCCGGCTGAGCAGGGCGCAGACTCGGGCCTGCATGCCCAGCGCCCACTCGGAGGGCGTCACCCGGGTGCGTTCGGCCAGCCACTCGAGTGCGGCCCTGACCTGCTCCGCGTCACCGGTCCTGGCCGCCGCCTCGGCCAGCTCGGGCACGACGTAGGGCCCGTACCCGAGGTCGTCACGCTCGAACGCGAGCCAGGCGGCGTCGCGCGCCACGTCGTGGCGACCGAGACCGTTGTAGAGCACCGAGCCGGCGTAGGCCGCGAAGGTGAACATCCTGCCCAAACCGCGGGCAGTAGCCGCTCGCGAGGTGGCCTCTATCAGCTCTGACGCCTGCGCCTCCCGACCCTGCCAGGCCGCCAGCGCTAAAGCGGCATACCCGACCGGCGGATTCCCGGTCACATCCGCGATCAGGCGATCCTCGTCGACAAGCCGCGCCGCCGTGGTCAGCTCACCGGCGAACACATGGGCTGTGGCGAGGAAGTTGAGCGCGTACTGCAAATGTGCGGTAGCGCCGGCATCGCGGGCGACCTGTGCCTGGGCAGCGGCCAGGGCATGCCATGAATCGGCGTCCCACAACTCGAGGGCGACGATGGCACTGGCTCTTCCACCGGTCAGCCAACGCGAGCGGCCGGCTTCGTCATTGGTGACGTCCAGAGCCAGGCTCAGCTCGAGCCCTCGAGCCAGCAACGGCGCGGCCGCCGTGTATCCCTGCGTCAACCGCAGCGCGAACGCATCCAGCAGGACGTCAACTGCGCGCGGCGGTTCGGGACCGGGGGGCGCGGCGCACGCGGCCTCGGCCGCCGCCAACACGCCATCAGGGCTGCCCAGGTGGCCGGCCCACAGCGCGGCCCACAGCGCGTCCAGGTGCGTATCCCGGGCCAAGCCGGCGTCGAGCGGCTCCAGGCGTCTGGCCGCGCTCAGCAGCAGCCGAGCAGCCTCGCTGGGGCGTCGCTGCACCAACGCGATCAGTCCGCGCAGGTGCTC
>DASTNZ010000092.1:0-5576 GCA_035762665.1 Jiangellaceae bacterium
CCAGCTCAAACGTGATCAGCCGGAACGGACCGTTCGACACGATGGTGTCGAGTCGGGACCAGTCCCGCCCATGTGCTTGCACCAGGTGACGTGGCAGCGGCACCAGCATGGTGTGGGCCAGGTTGTACATGAAGAAGCTGGAGGGCTCGGAGAGCTCGATGACGAGCGTGCGGTCGTCGACAGCGTGGACGCCTGCCTGATCGGCCGCTATCCGGCCTGCCCGAACATCGCGTGCACCCGCCAACGGCAACAGAAGTGCGGACGCACCCTCCGTGCCGGTAGCCGGGTCGAGCGCCCACTGGTAGCCGGTCACGAAATCGTGGGCAGTGACCGGCTGGCCGTCGCTCCACGAGACGTCGTTGCGCAAGTGGAAGGTATAGCGTCGTCCGTCACTGGAAATCTCCCAGCGCTCAGCGACGTCCGGGACGATATTCGCACCTTCGTCGTATTGCACCAGCCCGCTAAACAGGACTGCACTAGCGGGTGCGACACCCACATCAACGTGCGGGTCAAGCGTCTGCGGCTCGACGGTCACAAGTCGGAGAGTCGCCGAGCCGACGGTGTCCGCGGTGCTTGAGTCGTCAGCCGTCTGCCACAGCGCGAATGCCTCGTCGAACGCCCGCTGCGCGCTCTCATGGTCGAACGCGGTCTGGTGGGTCAGGCCAATCCGCATCAGCGATCGGGCCAGCCGCTCGGTGTCGCCCTGCTCACGAAGCAGTTCGACGGCGCGGCCGTAGGCGGCCAGAGCCTCCTCATATGCCTGCAGCAGCCGAGCCCGGTCACCTGTCCGAATCAGGTACGGGACGGCCCTCTCGACGTCGCCCGCCTCCGCATAGTGGTGCGCCAGTACCGGAATCACCGTTTCCAGATCGTCCGAATGCAGGGCCTCCAACTCGGCGGCGACCAGGCCGTGGGCGTGGGCGCGTGCGCCGTCGCCCAGCTGATCGTGAACGAAACCCTGGAACAGCGCGTGGCTGAACCGGTAGCGGGTCAACGGCTTGTTGCCCGTGTGACCCGCGCTGTCCTCGCGGACCAGCCCAAGTACCCGGCCAAGCCGTTCGGTGAGCAACCGATGCGCGGCCCACACGTCGAGCCTGGCGATGCGAGCAGCCACCTCAGCGGTGAAGTACTCGCCCTCGACGGCTGCAGCCGTCAGCAATGCTCGCTCGTCCGCGTCCAGTTGGTCCAGCCTCAGCTCGATCACCGCGGCGACTCGCGCAGGTATGTTGTCCCACCTGACACCGGGGCGCGCCGCCCACGATGCCCCTTCCGCCCGGACGAGATCGCCGCGCGCCTTCAGCTCCCGGACCAGCTCAAGGACGAGTAGCGGGTGTCCATGAGTCCGGCGGTAGAATTCGTCGCGGACACTCTCGTCGATATTTGGGACCTCCAAGCTGAGCAGCGCGTCGCACAGCGCGCGCTCCGCCGAGGGGTCGATCGCGGCCAAATCCAAGAGCGACTCGCCCACCTGGCGGCCCGACTCCCGGCTCGCCTTGCGCAACACGCCGGCCGCGCCGCCCAGGGCATCCGCCACCTCGCTGCCGCGGTAGGCGCACACCACGAGGACGCGCGCATCGGCCAACGTCCGAACAAGATGGAACAGCAGTTCTGCCGACGCGGTGTCCGACCACTGCATGTCGTCGAGCACAAGGAGCAACGGATGACGGTCGGCGAGGTCGCGCAGCACCATGGTGACCTCGTCGGACACGTCACTGCGCAACGCGTCTGCGGGGACGGGCGCCGCCACGCTCATCCCCATTCGCTCGCGTACCGTCTCGACCGGAACCAGCACATCGAGCAGGTGCGGCCCGGACGTGACGATCGCATGAGCCACCGTGGCTGAAGAATCCCACAATCGCTGGGCCTGGCGGCGAGTGAGCTGGTCAGCCTGCAGCGGCGGATGGCGATCAGCCACCAGCATCCGAAATGCGTCGCGGATGGGAAAGTACGGGTCGCCGAGAGCACCCAACGCCGTCCCGGCCCCTCGTGTCACCATCAGGTCGGGCACTTGGGCGGACGCGCGGTCTGCGAACGCAGTCAGCAGGGCGGTCTTGCCCATGCCCGCCTCGCCGATCACGAACACAACACGGCCACGTCCCCCGAGAACCGCAGTCAAGTGGGACTCCAGCCACGCCAGCTCGCTTTCGCGTCCGACGACTAGGCCCACCTCAGCGGCAGGTGAACGGACTAGCCATTGCGGCGCCGACCCGAGCTCGTGATCGAGGACAGCCACGGCGAGCCGTGCGGGTGATGCCTCGCCCAGCGCCGAGGCAAGGAACTGTGCGCGCATACCCGGAGGTAAATTCAAGGCGTCGGCCAACCGAGTGGCCATTGTCCGGGATGGACGACGTTCGTCACGCTCGATCTTCTTGATCGCAGAGGGCGAGCAACCGACGCGGCGGGCGAGCGCGTCGCGCGTCAGATCAAGCGCGATTCGGCGCCGCCGGACCCAATAGCCGAACGAAGCCGGATTGGCCCCCATGTGGTATCCCTCGTATGCCCTCAGGGACCCCAAGCCTACCGAGCGAAGTGAAGCAGCCGCGGTTGTTATCGCTTCATCTGATGGTTCTCCCTGGGGCCGATGATGACGTCCTTCAAGCCTGGGTGCACGCCCGGGAGGCTAGGAAACTTCGCGACCCAAGGCTTGATCATCAAGTGCTCGCCCCAGTAGAGGAGCGGGACCAGCACCGCCTCGCCGGCGAGAACGTGCTCGGCCGCCTGATACAACTCCAGGCGCGCTGCCACGTTGTTGGTCCGGGTGGCCTCTCGTAGCAATGCCGCGTACCGGCCGTGCTTCCAATGCGGCAGCTTCTCCTCGACGGCCACGCGCAGGTATGTGTCCGGATCGGGGTAGTCAGCGATCCAACCGACCACGCCTACCTTCGGACCGGCCGTCTCGCGCCACGCTCGATCCTGGTCTGCGAACGTGGCGCACAGCCGGGTCTCGACGGCCAACCCCACTTCTCGCCAGTCGTGGGCCAGCTGCTTGACGATGGGCTCGACGAACTGGGCACCGATGACGGTTACCGGCGAGACGACCCGGACGAGATCCGCGATGAGGCGGGCTGCGTGGACCGGGTCGTACGACGCCAGGTCCGCGACGTGCCCAGGAATCCCCGGTGGGACGAAGCTGCCATGCGCTGCCACTGACACAGGCCACCTCTTCGCGCACGATTCCCGGTCGACAGCGAGCGCCATCGCCTGGCGTACCCGTCGATCGTCCAATGGCGGCACAGTGTGATCGAGCCAGTAGAAGAGAGTGCGAGTGCTGTCGGCCCGGGTCTCATACTCATGCGGAAACTGGCTCCTCAGCCGATCGATGACCTCGACTCTGGTGCCGAACGACGTCGCGAGGACGTCGACCTCATCGGCTTGGTAGAGCAGCTCGTGACCTTCGTCCCACGGTTTCGTCAATGTCACGCTGAGACGCTGGACGTTGCCGCGGACCGATCCGTGGTAGTTCGGGTTGCGCTCCAACGTCAGGCTGACGCCTTGCTCCCACGCCACCAGCTGGAACGGGCCGTTCGACACAATCGTGTCCGGCCGGCACCAATCTCGGCCGTGAACCTGCAACAGGTGCCCCGGCACCGGCGCAAGCACTTCGTTGGTCAGGTTGTACAAGAAATAGCTGGTGGGCTCAGCGAGCTCGATGACAAGCGTGCGGTCGTCCGTGGCGTGGAAACCCGCGTGCTCAGGTGGTATCGCTCCCTCGAGAACGTCCTCCACTCCGACCACTGGCGACAATAGCTTCGGGGCTAGCTCGACCTTCGCAGTCGGGTCGAGAGCGCGCCGGTAGTTGGTCACGAAGTCGTGTGCAGTTACCGGTTGGCCGTCGGTCCATACGACGTCGCCGCGGAGGCGGAACGTGTAGCGCCGCCCGTCGGTGGAAATCTCCCATCGTTCGGCAACGTCGGGGACGACGTTCGCACCCTCGTCGTACCGCACTAGCCTGCTGAACAGAACAGGGATGATGGGCGGCAGGCCGCCGCTCAGTAGCGGGTCGAGCGACTCCGGCTCTTTCGAGGCAAGTCGTAGAGTCGCCGAGCCGGCGGTGTCCGCGGTGCTTGAGTCGTCAGCCGTCTGCCACAGCGCGAATGCCTCGTCGAACGCCCGCTGCGCGCTCTCATGGTCGAACGCGGTCTGGTGGGTCAGACCGATCCGCATCAGCGATCGGGCCAGCCGCTCGGTGTCACCTTGCTCACGAAGCAGTTCGACGGCGCGGCCGTAGGCTGCCAGTGCCTCATCGCGAGCCTGCAACAGCCGAGCCCGGTCGCCGGTCTGGATCAGATACGGAACGGCCTTATCCGCGTCTCCCGCCTCTGCGAAGTGGTGGGCAAGCAGCGGAATCACCGGTTCCAGATTGTCCGAATACAGTGCCTCCAACTCAGCCGCCACCAAGCCGTGGGCATGAGCACGGGTGCCCTCGCTCAGCCGGTCGTGTACCAAGCTGTGGAACAGAGCGTGGCCAAACCGATATCGGGTAACCGGCCGGCCACCCGAACGTCCAACGCTGTCCTCGTGTACCAGTCCGTGTACTCGATCAAGCCGCTCGGAGAGCACCCGATGCGCGTTCCGCACCTCGACCTCCGCGACATGAGCGGCCACCTCGGCGGTGAAGTACTCGCCCTCCACGGCTGCCGCCGTAAGCAGCGCTCGCTCGTCCGCATCGAGTCGGTCGAGCCGTTGTTCGATCACTGCGGCAACCCGGGCTGGAACATGGTCCCAGCTGACGCCGGGACGCGCCGCCCACGAGGTACCTTCCGACCGGACGAGATCGCCTCGCGCCTTCAGTTCGCGAGCCAATTCCAGGACAAGCAATGGGTATCCGCGCGTCCGTCGGTAGAACTCCTCGTGGATGCTCTCATCAAGGTTGGGAGCTTCCATGTCAAGAAGCGCATCGCACAACGTGCGCTCCGCCGCCGGATCAGTGTCGTCAAGATCAAGAAGTGCGTCGCCGATCTCGCGACCTGACTCCAGCGTCGCCTTGCGCAGCACACCTTGGGCGGCGCCTGGCGAATCCGCCACCTCGCTGCCGCGGTAGGCGCACACCATGAGGATTTGTGCGTCGGCCAGGGTCCGTACGAGATGGAACAGTAGTTCAGCCGACGCGGTGTCCGACCATTGCATGTCGTCCAGCACGAGCAGCAACGGACGGCGCTCCGCGAGAGCACGCAGCACCATGGTGATCTCGTCAGCCAGCTCCATCCGTGATGCATCTGTGGGGGCCGGCGCCGGAACGGTCATCCCGAGCCGTTCGCTGATGGTTTCGACCGGGACCAGTACATCGAGCAGACGCGGCCCGGACTCAACGATCGTTTCGGCGACCACTGCTGAGAACTCCCACAGCCGCTGGGCCTGCCGACGGGTGAGTTGGTCGGCTTGCAGCGGCGCGTGGCGACCAGCCACCATCATCCGGAAGGCGTCGCGGATCGGGAAATACGGATCGCCAAGAGCACCCACCGCCGTCCCGGCCCCTCTCGCCACCACGAGGTCAGGCACCTCGCGAGACGCGCGGTCCGCGAACGCCCGCAGCAAGGCGGTCTTGCCCACGCCGGCCTCGCCGACCACGAAGACAA
>DASTNZ010000093.1:0-3066 GCA_035762665.1 Jiangellaceae bacterium
AGGTTCCGTGCGTTCGGCTCTCGGGTCCGGGGAGACAACGAGGCGACGCGCAGTGACCGGTTCGGGCAACAGGCAACCATCACTTCCGACCACCGAAAACTCGCGGTCATCAGAGAGCCCGAAGTTGTAGACCCGAGCGGCGGAAGCATTGAGCACACGCAGCCGTAGCGTTTCGGTGGTGACATCAAGGAACGGCCCGTAGGTACCGTTGACCAGCACCACATCGCCGAGGTTGGCCGTGGCAATGATCAGAACCTGTGGATGGGCGCTCGGCGAGGTGGCGTGAGGCGGGCGCACCTCGCGAGCAAGATCTGAAGCCCATGCAATCTGGTCAGGGGTGGGCGTTGGCCCGCCGGCTCGGGAAGGTACACCCATGCTCAAGGTAGTCCAGGACGCCGAGGTGGCCCACGGTGGTCGTGAAGATCACCGACGACCTCGATGTGCTGCTCGCCTTCTATGACGACCCGGCCGAGCACTGGGTCCACCTGCGCACCACCACTCCGATCGAGTCGACCTTCGCCACGTGCGGCTGCGGCAGCGGATCACCAAGGGACCCGGCTCACGCGCGGCCGGTGTCGCGATGGCGTTCAAGCTCATCGAGTCCGCTCAGGCCCGCTGGCGTGCCGTCAACGCACCCGACCTCGTCGCCCTGGTCCGCGCCGGCGCCCGATTCGAACGCGGCGCCCTGGTCGAACGACCCGACGAATCGGAGGAGATCAGCAAGTCGCGTGACACGCCGATCCCCACAGATCTTGACGATTGCTCGACGAATAGTAGCGGACGGAGAACCGGCCTCACGTCTTCTCGAGCAAGGACCGCACGTCGGCGATGTCGTACTCGGCCACTGAAGCCAAGAGCATGGCGGCGCGTTTGTTTGGTGCGGGGCCGCTGCGACGGAAGGTTTCGACCGCAGCTTGGGATTCCCAGCGCTCGAAGATGTTGACGCGGCCGGGGTCGAGCTGATCGGCATTGATGGCAAAGTCGAGGCAGCCAGCTGCCCGACGGCCCTGTCCGACGACCCTCTTGCAGCCCGCGACGTAGGAATCACGCTGCCGAGGTTCGACGGCGATGTGGCCTGCCACTATGACCATGAATGAGCTCCTGTTCTGACGTATTCGTTCCGGTGCGTGCAGACCGCGCCCTCACTCCGGGAGTGGGAGCCCGCCGGGCACTTTGGTGTAGCCGAGTTGCTCGATGACGCGTCCGCTGCTCACGCGGGTTACGTTCACGCCGAGCACTGATTCTGCGTCCGTAGGTCCGAAGCGGTAGCGCCACCGGACCGTTGCCCAGGCGCCATCGGCGAAGACGTGGTGGACCTCGAAGGTGCTGGCCTGGTCGGCCATTAGCTCGGTCCAGAAGTCCACGCACGCCTCCTTTCCGACATATGCGGTGCCGTCCGGTGCCGGTTGCGCAGACACCATCAGGCACTCGTCGTGGACCAGTGCGGCCAGCGCCTCGGTGTCGCGGCGCTGGAAAGCGTCGTTGAACAGGCGGATGGTTTCGGCGGTCTCAGTGGTCGAAGGAGCGTCCGGCGCAGTCATTTTGAGGATCCTCCAGGAGTAGACTGATTGGTCTATCAAGTAGCATATAGACCGACCGATCTACTTGCAAGGGGGCGGCGAGCATGAATGGGAAGGCCGAGACCGCGGGGCCTCGGGAGCGACTGCTCCTCGCTGCCGAGCATCTCCTCTACTCGCGTGGCGGCTCAGTCGGCGTGAGCGCCCTGCTGGAGGAGGCGAACGTCGCCCGTAGGTCGCTCTACGAGCACTTCGGCGGCAAGGACGGCCTGGTGGCCGCTGTTCTCCGTCGTACCGCCGATGAGGATCTGGCGTGGTACGAGAGCGCTCTGGGCGACGGTGATTCGCCGCGAGGCCGGCTCCTGGCGCTGTTCGACCGGCTGGACGAGCTTGTGTCGAACGCGGGCTTCCGCGGCTGTCGCTACCTGGCGATCGACCTTGCCTTCGCGGATCAGGACCATCCGGCTCATGCCGAGACGGATGCGTACCGGCGGCGGCTCCGTGCCCTGCTGGTCCGGGAACTCAAGGCCCTCGGTCATGCCCGGCCCGAGCACGCTGCGGAGCAACTGCACCTGCTGATCGAGGGGACACTGGTCATGGGCGCCACCCAGAATCATCAGCACCCCGCCCAGGCCGCACGAGACCTCGCCGCGATCGTGCTAGACGGTTGGACGTCGTGCACTTGATGTGTGACGCTTCTGAGTCGGCGTGTTAGGTGGCCCTATCACCAGTCCAGTCAGCCGGAGAACCGACCTCGCTGCCTCCACGATCCTTGCCGCGGAGTGGCCGCTGGACCGATCGTCGCCACTCCCGGCTCAGGAGATCCAAGGTAGCGATGGCGTTCAACCTCATCGAGTCCGCCCAACCCAGGTGGGGCGCGTGAACGCACCCCACCTCATCGCCCTGGTCCGCACCGGAGCACGATTCGAGCGCGGCGCCCTGGTCGAACGACCCGACGAGTCAGGAGACGATCAGCGAGTCGCATGACAGCCGATCCACAAGTCTTGACTATTGCTCGTTGGCCGTACCCACGTCCCCAGAGTCGTCGAAGCTCCGATCCTGGACGATCACCGGGATATCGTCCACGCCGTACGCGTGTGGGAGTGCTCGGCTGGCCGCCGGTGATCTTGGCCTCGGGCCCAGGCGCTTAGCGCTGTGGGTACGGCCAGCATTAGTGGATCAGCGGTGTACGTCGCGGTCTGCGCGTCATTGCTGAGTTGTGCGCTGGGCGAAGGCGTGGATCACGCGCGGCCAGCCGCCCGCCCACCGAGCAGCGATGCTCTCCCAGCCCGGCCCGAGTCTGTCGAAACCTCGGTGCCAGAGGGATACGTGGGTGCCGCTTCCTTGCGCAACGAAGGTGACCTCGACCTCGGTCTGGGCCGTCCAATCCGGATCTCTCCAGGTGAAAACGATGCGATCGGGGGGCTGGCAGACAGTGACCCTGCCTACATCAAACTCGTCGCCGTCGACGAAGCGTTCATAAAAGCGGCCGCCGAGCCGGGGCTCCAGGTGAACCTCCTTCGCCCGATCGCCTCCGTACGAGTAGCCC
>DASTNZ010000094.1:0-2213 GCA_035762665.1 Jiangellaceae bacterium
GGCGCAGGAAGTCCTCGAACTGCATGTCAAGCAGCGGCGTGCCCTGACGGTCGTCATTGGACGTGGCGTTGAAGCAGACATCGATGCCGCCGCTGGCAGCGGCAACGGTGGCAGCATGCCGTTCGAGCGCCGGCCGGTCAAGGACGTCGAGCTGCGTGACGTGCGGGTTGCCACCGTCCCGCTGGATGCGCTGCGCCACCTTTTCCAGGGCCGCGTCAGTGCGCCCGGCGAGATGCACCTCGGCGCCCTCGCGGGCGTACGCGTGGGCGACCGCCGAGCCGATTGCTCCGGCGGCGCCGTAGATGATCGCGGTCTTGTTGTCGAGCAGCATAGGTGCCGTCCATTCGTCGTTTGCCGGAAGGGATTTCACTGGTCGCGCCGATGGGGGTCTGCGGGGGCAGCGGCCTCGGGCCGGGGCGTGATCGGGAGGTCGCTGTGCTGGAGCGCGTCGATGATGAGGCGGATCTGGTGGACATACTCGATGCACCCATCGCACCCGTCGAGGTGCTGCTGGACCATGCCGTCGAGGTCGGCTGGAAGTGCGCCGTCGAGGTAGTCAGTGACGAGCTCGACGAGCTCCTGGCAGGCGACTTTGTCCGGCGGCGTCGCCAGGTCCGTCGTCGCGGGCGGGAGCGGGCGGCTACGGAACTCGGAGGCGATCAGTAGCAGCCCGATCAGCAGCGCGGCTGCGGTCAGGAACCAGCCCGCCGACCACACGCCGTGGCTGCGGGAAAACCATCCGAGGGCCAGTGAAAATGGCAAGAACAGCAGCCAGGAGAAGGTGCCGACGCCCGATGAGACGCCCGCCCGGAGACTGGAGGGCACCCCGTCGTGCAGCAGCTTGCCGGCGCGGATGCTGAAGATCGCCAGCAGCAGCGCAAGCACGGTCTGCGCGGCGATCACGGCAGTAAGCGAACGAGTCCACGTCAGGGTGAGTGCGGCTGCCGGCGCGAGCACCGCGAGCAGGCTCACGGTGGCGCGGCGGTGCAGCTTGAGCTTGCTCGTGAGGTACCCGCCGACGCCGAGTGTGGAGACCAGCGCCGCCCAGTAGGGGCCGAACAGCGCGGGGGAAGCGGCGAGGGCAACAAGCCACAGCGGGCCGAACTCGAACACGGCCTGGGAGAGCAGACCGATGAGCGCGGCCAGCAGCACGACCTGCCGCACAGCCCTCTCGCGGATCATCGTCCGATAGGTGAGCGCGACATGGCTGCGCAACGCGACGGGTTCTGCGGCGCGGTTCAGGCGGGGCTCGTCGAAACGGAGGAACGCCACGATCGCGATCGCGACACAGGGGAGCGACGCAAAGTACATGAGTCGCACAGACGTTGCGCCAGCCAGCACCCCGCCGGCGAGCGCGCTCGCCACGAATGCGCCGCTTTCCACCATTCGGATGCGGCCGATCCAGGACTCGTACTGGTCGCTCGAGCCGGTCTCCTCGAGCACGACGTCATACACGATGCTATCGACGGTGCCGGAAATCAGCGCGAAGTAGACGCCGAGGATCATCGCCGCGGCAATGTAGGTCGGCACGTTCGTGCTCAGGCCGCCGAGCAGCGAGCTTGCGATCAGCGCAATGCTCGCGCACACCATGATCCATTTCCGGCTCCAGCGGTCGGCCAGGATGCCTGACGGCACCTCGAGCAGCGGGACAACCGCGGCGTACGCGGCGGCCATGGCTGCCACCGACTGGGCTGTGAACCCGATCTGCGTCATGAACAACTTCTCGATCGGGACCCACAAGATGATGCCCTGCAGCCCGACCGCCACCTGCAGCGGCACCAGCCGCCGCGTCAGCGTGCGCGGCGCCGGCGAGACCGCCACAACCGTACTCACCGGTCGTCTTCCCCGATGAGACGGCCGGCGAGGCGTTCCCGCAGCCTTGCCCGGGCCCGGTTCAGGATCGCCCGCTGCTGCCGCGGGCACAGGCCGAGCTGCGCGCTGACATCGACCGCGTTTCGACCAAACGAATCGCGGGCGATGATTACCTCACGCCAGGTGGCGGGCAGCTCCTCGATCGCGGCGGCGAGGGTGTCTTGCACGTCCGGGTCGGCAGGATCGGCCGTCGGCCACGGTTCGGGGAATCTACGCCAATGGTGCGGGAAAGGCTCGCCATCGCCCTGGAAGCGCGACGCCGCAACGGTCGGCGTCCTGGCGAACCACCGCGCTGTCCAGCGCGCGAACCGGTTGCGTGGCTCCTCACCGCGCAACGCGGT
>DASTNZ010000095.1:0-2217 GCA_035762665.1 Jiangellaceae bacterium
GACGAACGCGCGCCAGCCGTCGTCCCCGAAGCGCAGCACCGGACCGGCCGGGTCCTTCGAGTCGCGAACGAGGGTGTCGCCGCAGCACTCGCCGACCTCGATGCAGTTCCCGCCGTTGCACGCGCTGGTGAACGCGACCTCGACACAGTTTGCGGTGTCCGAGCTGCGCGACGACTTCACGTAGGCGACCTCGACGCAGTTGAACGACTCGCTGCTGTAGCTGGACGTACGCCACTGCGGCATCGACACCTCGACGCATGAGCTGCTCTCACACCGCGAACTCGTGCGCCACATTACCGGGAGACCTCGGCGGGACTCGGGCGGTCATCCACCAGGCTCGGGGAGCCGTCGGGACTGACCTTGCCGGCGGCGATGGAGCCCAGCACCGACAGCAGCGCCGCGCCCACGGCGAAGGACAGCGCGGACTTCCAGCCGACGTTCAGCACATCCACTCCGACGGACGCCCCGATCTGCGGCAGGCCCAGCGTTGACGCCAGCACCCACGCGGCCGTACGGGCTGCGCGTTCACCGGCGCCTAACCAGAACTCACTCGTCGCGAGGTACGACTTCATGACCTTGCTCCTTCGGTGGGAGACAGAGTGGAGACAGGAAGTGCCCCGCACCTGACCTGTCTCCCAACATCAGGCGCGGGGCACGAATGGGATGAGCAGGATCAGGCAGCGCAGCAGCAGTCGGATCAGCGTCTTGCCGCCGCAGCCCGGAAGCTCCACGTCGTCAGGAATGTCCGGCATCGGCTAGCGACCCGATTCGAGTGGGCCGTTGTACTGCTCCGACGTTCTACCCGTCGGCTTTCGCGCCGGCCGCCCTCGCGGATCGTTGTGCCAGGACAGGTGGTCGTCGAGCTTGCCTTCCAACGCGGCCATGCGCTCGGTCATCGATGGAATCTTCCTTGCCTTGTCACCGAGCAGGTCGTCGGCTACGAGGTTGAGTCGTCTGATCGTCCGCCAAGCGGCTCGCCACACCGGGCGTACCACCCTTCGGTACACGAGGCCGATGAGCGTCAACACGGCGACGATCGCACCGCAGACGATGCCCAGGGCCTGCCACTCCGCCAGTGAGTCGGGTAACACGGGGGTCCACCTTCCGGTGGGTACTACTCCCGGAGGCGGGGTCTAGGCCTCCCGGTCGTGCTATCTAGACGGTGCCGGACCGCAGTTCGGTGTGGCCCCCTTGAACGCCGTGAGGTCCGCGATCCGTTTCGGGTCCGGTTTCGGCTTGCGTCGCTCCGCTTCGATCGCGGCATCGAGCAGCGCGTTCTGTCGCTCGGTCGCCACATTACGGATCTTGCACTGTTCGTAGAAGACCTGTTCAATCCGCTCGGCGTTGCGGGTGATCTGCCGCTGCTGTACTTCGGTGCGGACCGAAAGCACGACGAAGGCGGCCACCACGAACAGGAAGACCACGATCACCTGCGTGGTCGACAGGGACGTCCCGCGCCTACCCTGCTTCCCAACCGGTCCGGCTGCGCCTACCGCGCCCATGCCGGTTGGTCCCCGCACCCCCGCCTCACCCTGGGGGCCAGCCACCCCCGCCTCACCTTGCCGGCCGGCGACCCCCGCCTCCCCCGCCGGTCCGCGGTCAGTGGGGGGCTCGGTCACGGTCCACTCCCTGGCTGTCGGCCGGGATCGCCACCCCGGCCTCAGTGAGCGTGTCCAGCAGTTGATCGATACGCAGCGCCATCGCGCCGATCTTCGCCAGCAGCGCGTCGTGTTGGGCGTTGACCAGGTGATGCACGGTGCCCACCTCTTGACGCATAGAGATCAGGATGACCAGCACCGACGAGAGCCCGAGCAGCAGAAGCCCGACGTCGAGGCGAACCACCCCACCGACCACCGCCACAGTCGTCAGCGAGGCGGCCAGGTACACCAGCGTCACCGGGTAGAACGCGACCGACGCCACGATCGCCCGCAGCTTCCCGGCGATCATCACCCCTCCCCGCCGTCCTTCGCTTCCGCCTTCTGCTTGTCCTCGGCCGCCTTCTCCTTGCGGTTCTCGTCAATCTGCAGGAAGGCAGGCAGCCCGATCATGGCGGCGAAAAGGATGAGCAGGGTGGGCCGCTCGCCCGCTTGGGCCAGCGTCTCGTAGGCGATGCCCGCGAGGCCGCCGGCGAATAGGGCTCCGCTGCGTAGCCGGCGCCCGCTCCCTACCGCCACACCGCTTACTCGTGCATGCGGGCGGCGGCGTCGTCGTTCACCG
>DASTNZ010000096.1:0-14514 GCA_035762665.1 Jiangellaceae bacterium
TCTCGTGGGGCTGGTCCACCGGCCGTCGGACTGGGTTCGCCACGCTTGCGGGATCGTCCAGAGCGCGGCGGTGGCATCGACGAACCGCAGACCGAGGAATCCCAACCCGTAGAGCATCAGTACCGGTCGCCGGAAGGCCAAAGCGGTAAGGCATGTCAGCAGGTAATCGACCGCCAACGCCAACAGCAGAACGAGCGCCAGGACACCATACGCGTCGACGAGGGCGCCGAGCTCGATGTCCCACCCAAGTGACGGTGCCACGTCATTGACCAGAATGACAGGCGCGAGCAAGATCATTGCTGCGACGAGCAGAACCAGACCCAGCGATGCAGCGATGACCTCGAGGAGGAACAGCGCGAGTGCGGCTGAGAAGCCGCTGATCCAGAAGCCATGCCGGCGAAGTGTCTGCCAGAACCCGAGATGCCAGCGCAGCACTTGCCGGTAGTAGTCGCGGAAGTTGTCCGGATCTTGGGTCGTCGCGTGGACAGCAGGCCGAAAAGCGATCTTCCCGAGTCGCCGGTGGTGGACCTCGAACGTCATGTTGAAGTCCTCGATGACCAGGCCCGGCGGGTTCAGGTCCATCTTGCGCAGGATGCTGGTCCGGTACATACTCGCGAAGCCAGGAACGATGGAGGTGACGTTGGTCCACCGCCAGGTCTGCCCGTACTTCAGCCACTGCATGACGGCGTAGAGCCGGGTGCGGTAAGCGACCAGGAACCGCCCGACCGATGAGAGCTCCTGCGGGCGCCAGCCCGCTATGGCATACCCGGCGACGGCGACGACATCGGGCGTCTCAAGCAATGGCAACCCGCGCTCGAGGTAGTGCTCGTCGAGTTCGGTGTCGGCATCGACGAGCAGGAGAACTGCGAATCGGTCAGGGATGTCGAATTGCTCAACCGCCGCTTCGATGCCGCCGGCCTTGCCGCGATTCGGGTTGAGCTCGAGAACCTTGACCCCGTTCGCTCGGGCGATTTCGGCGGTGGCGTCGTCACACCCGTCGGCCACGACGTGGACGTTCTCCGGCGGTACGAGCCGGAGCGCCGACCGGATCGTTGCGGCGATGACCGGCTCCTCGTTGTGGGCGGGTATCAGAACCGCGACGTCGGACGGGCTCAGCTCGCCCGGCCACCGCGCCGATGACGGCCCCCATCGGCCAGGTTTCTCGTGGACCGGCTGGATGGTCAGGTGCTCGGTTGTGAGCCGAAGCCCGCCAACGAGCGTCCACAGCACGAAATTGACGCCAAGGACGATGATGACAAGCGCCCACTCCATCGCCGCTGCCTATCCGTGCGTTGTGTCGGCGAACACCGGTTCGACCGGCACCAGCCGCCGGCCTCGTTCGAGAATCTCGCGGGTGTGTCGCCCACATGAGAACAGCATGTCGACGGCAGCCAGGTTGGGAACGAAGCCGGGGCCGATCTGCTCGTACTCTGGGTGGTCGAACTGCTGCGAAAGGATGCCGATGCCCGCGTCGCGGAACCGTGACCAGTCGACGTCCTGATGGTCGCCGCCGTAGGTGCTCGTGAGATGTTCCGTGCCGCCTGCACTCTTGACGAGCTGGATCAGCCGCTCGGTGCGGTCGCCGGTATGCGGCAGCGAACTCGCCCGGACGACCCGGACCGGGGAATCGAGGTACGCCAGCAGCGACTCGATCAGATCCAGGCTCAGATCGGCGAGGTATTCGTGATCCCGGCCGTAGACCTCTTCGAGGATCGGGAAGACCTCGTCGAAGTGGGGGGTGGACTGGTAGGACATACGCAGCATCTTGAGGTGCTTGCGCCGGTACGGCTCGCTGTTCTGGATTCGCATGTCCTTGATGACTTGGCGGGTGTTGCGGACGTGCTGCACCGGGACGGAGAGCCAGACCGGCCCGGTGTGCGTCTTCACTTTCTGCCTCGAGTGGTACTCGGACCTCGTGTACTGGGCGGTGTCGTAGACCACGTAGATGTCGCTGGCCAGGGTCTTGTCCAGGAGCTTGAGCCAGGGCAGGAAGTTCGGCTGGTGTATCGAGACGATGGTTTCCGTCATCAGGATCCCTCCCGCGCCTAGAAGACTGCTCGCAGCACGGCGAAGCCCTCTGCGGCCTCCACACTGACCTCGTGCCCGCGAACCTTGGTGGCTAACTCAAGGCTTTCCGGGCTGCCGTGGTAGATCGGCGGCCGCACCTGCGACGCGTGCAGCCGCATCGCCTGGATCTTGATGTCGAGGTACTCGGAGATGTCGATGTAGCAGGTCGGATGGAAGGCGTCCTGGCCGAACGACCAGAACAGCGCGGTATTGTCGTAGGCGAGCACCATCGGCACCACGTGCCGCTGCCCCGGCACGCCGGGCCGGGTGGCCGTCACGCACGCCCGGTACAGCGCCTCGTGATCCTGGTTGTAGCTCGCCGCCGGAATCATGACCATCGTCGGCCGCACCTTCTCGATGGCCAGCTTGCCGCCGGTTTCGATGAGTCCGACGAGCTTCTTCCGCGGCACTACGTCGAGCGCCAGGTGCGACTCGGCGTCAGTCAGCAGCACATCCCAGTCGTCGACCTTCAGCAACTGCATCACGGACTCGAACTCACGCAGCCGGATCTCGTGGTTCACGAACTTTGTGTTGCTGCCGTCATCTCCGTCGGCGAACTGGACGATGTCGCCGGCGGAGACAAGGACGACGTAGACCTCCCCGCCGAGGTCCTTGATCCGGGCGATGCTGCCCGCGCACCCGTAGGTCTCGTCGTCGGCATGCGGGGTGATGACGAGCAACCGTTGGTTGGAGAGGAAGTCGTCACCGTACATAGTCGACCTCCTCGCGGTGTGCCGGAGCCAACTCCGTGACCCGCGCACGGCGGTCCGCGAGCACGCTCTCGATGATCTCGTCGAGGCCCAGCTTGGGTTTGAACCCGACCATCTCACGAGCGCGTGAGATGTCGGGCACGCGGCGCCTCATGTCCTCGTAGCCGTCCCCGTAGGCCTCGTGGTAGGACACATGCCGGATCGGACTTGCCGAACCTGACAAGAGGATGACTCGCTCGGCGAGCTGACGAATGGTCACCTCTTCCGGACGCCCGATGTTGAAGACCTTGCCGTATGCATCCGGATGCTCGATGAGTGCGGCGAGCCCGTCTACCGCGTCGCGGACGTGGCAGAAGCAGCGGGTCTGCCGCCCATCGCCGAACACGGTGAGCGGGTCGTTGCGGAGAGCTTGGTCGACGAATCGCGGGACAACCATGCCGTACCGACCTGACTGTCGCGGGCCGGCCACATTGAACAGGCGGGTGATGACCGTGGGGACACCTCTCTCGCGCCAGTAGAGGTAAGTAAGCGTCTCGTCCATCGCCTTCGCCTCGGCGTATGACCACCGCGTGATCAGCGGCGACCCCACGACCCGGTCCGCGTCTTCGGTCAGCATCGTGGCCGTGCTCTTGCCGTACACCTCGCTGGTGGACGCAACAAGAACGCGAGCGCCGCGTCGGTATGCGCAGTCAAGCACCGTTTCGGTCCCCTGGACGTTGGTGCGCAGCCCCTCGAAGGGCCGATTCAAGATGAGTTGGACGCCGACGGCCGCGGCCAGGTGGAACACGGTGTCGACCTCTGTCACCAGGTCGTCCATCAGCGTCGAGTCGAGGACGGAGCCCCTGACGAACTCGTAGCCGGGCTCGCGCGCCAACTCTGCAACGTTTCCGGAGTCGCCTGTCGAAAGGTCGTCGACGGACAGTACCTGGTGCCCGCTCGCGAGGAGACGGTGTGACAGATGTGTCCCGATAAAGCCAGCACCCCCGGTGATGAGAGCCCTCATCGCCGCCTCCTGAGCCGGTACGCCCCGGCTACTGGACGATAGGTGGGAGTCATTTCGTTGACCTCCTCGGCGTTCGTCGGGCACATCTACGCAGTGAGCCAGAAGGGGCGTGATCAGAGCGTGACGGTGGTGTGACCGACGAGGGAAGGTCGGCCGCGTCAGGCCGGCTCTGGGGAGTCGCGGGTCAGTTCCGTTGCTGCGCCTCAGCGAGATCGGCCCGGCGTGCGACGGCCTGGCCGGCCGGGAAGAGACCGGCAAGGCGCCGGAGCACGACGATTGCATCGTCGACCGGGGTTCCGGCCGTCCCGTGGTCGATCAGCTGATACAGATCGCGTTCGACGGCGGCGATGTGGCCGGCGACGTGTTCGCCGTCGCGGGTCAGCGTGAGAAAGACCTGCCGCCGGTCGGATGGGTTCGTTTCCCGCTGGATGAGGCCCGCCATGACCAGCCGATCGACCAACCGGCTGGGACTGCCGCCGGTCTCGCACACCAAGAGCTCACCGAGGCCGAGCAAGGTCAGCGGTTGGTGATCGGCGAGGACCCTTAGAACCTCGGCCTGCGACGGTGTCACACCTAGTGGACGCAGGTCGGCTGCCAGCCGGCGGTTACCTTCGCGCTGGATGGCCAAGATGAGGTAACGCAGTTCTTCGGCCGTCCTCATCCGAGCTGTGCACCCTCGGGATCGGCAGCGGCGAGGAGGTCGGCAGCGCGGGGGTCGTGGGCGGCAAGGACGACAAGGTCGGGCATGGCCTGCCGCAACGCATTGACCTGGCTCAGGGCTGCGCGCATCTGCTTCTTGTTACCCACACCGGGCAACATACCGGCGGCCAGTAGGTCTGCGTCGTAGGTGAGATCGCCAACCAGCAGCAGCGGTGCGCGCCCTGGACGGCGAACGAGCATGGACACCGATCCCGGGGTGTGCCCAGGAGTCGGTAGTACAACGAGGGAACCGTCACCGAACAGATCGTGACCTGCTGTGAACGGCGCCAGCGCAGAGTCGCCGAGCAGTTCCGGCGCAATCCGCCGCCAGTGCAACCCTGGCAGCTCGATGTGCCTGCGCATGAACCCGCGCGCCTCTGGCAGTGGGCTTTCGAGCGTCTCCCACTCGGTGCGGCTGATCACGATGTCGGCCTTGCCCAGCACGGGCAGCCCGCCGATGTGATCCTGATGCAGATGGGAGATCACCGCCGTGCGCACGTCATCGACGCGGTAACCGAGCCGAGACAAGCCCGCCGCCAAGGTGTCGCTAGGGCCGATGTCGAACCGGGCGAGCCTCGAGTAGACCAGGCCGGTCAACCCCGCGGGGAAGTAATCGGGAGCTGTCACGGACGACCGGTCTTGTCCGGTGTCGAAGAGCACCAGCCCATGGCGATGCTCGATCGCGTACACGTTGATGGGTCGCGGTTCGGTCCATCGGGTCGAGGTGAACAACCACACGTACGTGTTCTTCCACGTCGGGCCGACGTGTTCTGGCCGGATCGCCACTGTGCCTGTGCTCAGGACCGAAACCCGGCCGATTGGATCGAATGTCATGCTCGCCTCCACGAAGTAGATGTCATGTAATTAGATTACACGACATCTAAGTGGTATCGCAAGGAGGGTGGGCTCCGGCGTCGCGCCTGTCTCCGCAATGTATGTGATTCGAAAGATACGAGTATCAAAACATATGTTACGATACTCGTACCGTACGAATCTCGAACGACCTGGCTCTGAATGCGCAGGTCAAGGAAGGAAGCACCGTGATTGATGGCATCACGCCACCTCGTAGGCAGTTTCTCGCCAGCACGGCGGCGCTGGCCGGCGGCGCGTTGATCGCGTCCGCCGCCGACGTCGGTCAGCAGGCTGCCGCCGCGCTACCGGGTCAACGCCCTCGAGATGCAGCCCCGAAGGTGCTGCTCACCCCGGACGCACGGTTCGTCGGTCTGCCGGACTATCCGTTCAAGCCGAACTACGTCCGAATTGATCTCGGCGACGGGTCCGGCGCTAAGGTGCGTATGCACTACGTCGACGAGCGGCCAAGTGATCCGGCGAAGGCGTCCGGGGAGACGATCCTGCTGCTGCATGGCAACCCGTCGTGGAGCTACCTGTATCGGCATGTGATTCCGCCGCTGGTTGCGGCAGGGCACCGGTGCATCGCTCCCGACCTGGTTGGCATGGGCAAGTCCGACAAGCCCACCGAACGATTCCTGTACACCTACCAGCAGCACCTGGACTGGCTGACCGAGGCCGTGTTCGACCGGCTGGACTTGCGTGACCTGACGATGGTGTGCCACGACTGGGGCGGCACCTTGGGATTACGGCTGCTGGCCGAGCATCCGGACCGGTTTCGTCGCGTCGTGGCCATGAACACCGGGATGAAGACAGGCGAGGAGACGATCACCGCGGAAGGCTGGATGTACCTCGCGCAATGGCTGCAGTTCACCCAGCGCACCAACCCACTGGATGTGTCACAGGTCGTCGCCAACTTCACGACGTCCACGCTCGATCCAGCTGTGCTCGCGGCCTATGACGCGCCGTTCCCGGACGATGCCTACCAGCATGGGGTTCGCCGGTTCGCTGTGCTCATCCCCATCACGCCACACGACGAGGCAACGCCGGCGTTCAAGGCGGCGTGGGAGGTCCTCGAAACGCTGCACACACCCTTCCTATGTGTGTTCAGCGAAGACGACCATGTCACCAATGGGCACCACGAGGCGCTCAGCGACCGGATCCCGGGAGCCGCCGGCCAGCCCCACACCGTCATCACCAACGCCGCCCACTTCCTCCAGGAAGACAAGCCGGACGAGGTGGCCGCCGCGGTGAACGACTTCATCACTTCGACGCGCCAATAGGTCGCAGTGTCGATCCCAGATAGAGGAGCCATCGTGGAACTCAACGAACTCACCGAAGATCGGCAGGCCGGTTCGGCTATCTCGCCGCTGCCTGCTGACGCATCGGCACCGACTGGATGGTTGCGAGTGATCGGCGTTGGCCTCGGGCTCGCTGTGCTGGT
Source organism: Jiangellaceae bacterium (assembly GCA_035762665.1). GTDB lineage: Bacteria > Actinomycetota > Actinomycetes > Jiangellales > Jiangellaceae > JASLBX01. Next base: position 6,773 of record DASTNZ010000096.1, read on the forward strand.
CGGCCTGCTCGTGACGGCGTTCGCGTGGCCGCCGGCCGAGTCGGCGCCACGAAACGTGCCGATCGCCATCGTCGGTCCCGCTGAAGCCACCGCGCGGTTGGAACAGCAACTCGCCACGTCCATGCCGGACGCATTCAAGCCTGAGCGCGCCGCGGACACCGATGCCGCCCGGCAGCTCATCCAGGACAGGGAGGTGTATGGAGCCATCGTGCTCGAGCCGGCCGAACCGCCTCAGGTTCTAACCGCGTCAGCAGGCAGCCCGGTCATCTCACAAATCCTGAACGGGATCGCGGACCAGCTGGCCCAGCAGGCCGCTGGGGCGCCCAGCCCGCAGGTCGAGGACGTCGTTCCGCTGTCCGCGGATGACCCACGCGGATCGGTGTTCGCAGCCGCGGCCCTGCCGATGGTGATTGGTGGCATGGTCGTGGGGATCCTCCTGTCATTCGTGGTGGCCGGAGTGTGGCGGCGCGTCGCAGGGGCGCTGGTCGCAGCATTGACGGCCGGATGGGTCGTCACGTTGGTGACCCATGGCTGGCTCGGCGCGCTCGACGGCAGCCCCTGGGCAAATGCTGGAGCGGTTGCCCTGACCATCGCAGCCATCTCCTTAACCATGATCGGTTTGGTAAGTCTCTTGGGGCCGGTGGGCATCGGGTTAGGAGCGGTGATCATGTTCCTGGTCGGCAACTCGCTGTCCGGAGTCTCCTCCGCCCCCGAGATGTTGCCGACCGGCTGGGCAACCTTCGGGCAAATGCTTCCCGCCGGTGCCGGTGGCGCGCTGTTGCGCTCAACCGCCTACTTCGACGGCGCGGCAGCAGCCCGACCGGTCCTGGTCCTCACCGCCTGGGTGGCTGCTGGACTGGTGCTAGCCGCACTTGGTCGGCGTCTGCGACCCGCAAGTCGCCACGCCCTCGCCGACTGAGGGCCGCCAGCCGGCCGAGGGCCCCATGATGCCCCGGTAGCGACGTCATGGGGCCTTCGTCGGCGTGCGGTCTTGCCGCTTCCTCAATCGGCAGCCAATTCGTCGGTGGCCACACGTCCGGCCTTCGTGGTGCGATCAAGGAATCCGGCGAGAAGGTCGAGTTCGTCGGCGGTGTAGTCGGCGCAGATCTGGTCCATCGACGAGTTCATGCCCGAAAGAAGCCTGAACACTTCGGCGTTACGGTCGCGTTGAGCGCGGATCACGACAGCGCGCCGGTCGGAGGGATCACGTTCCCGGGCAATCCAGCCACCACGCTCGAGCCGGTCGAGAATGCCGGTCATCGTGGCCGGATGCAGCCCAGCGCGGCGTGCAACGGCAGTGGGACTGATCGGCCCTTCGCGGTTGATCAGGTCAAGGCAATACAGATCGGCGTCCTTGAGCTCGAGGTGTGCGCCGACGTGGTGATTCAGGAGAGACAACTGGATGTTCATCTCCCGTAGCGACTCCTTGATCGCGCTGGTCAGCCGCCGCCGACGCCGTGATTCGTCGACGGGCTCACGTGCTATGGAACTCATATGTGACGCTCCCCATACCGTATGACTCACCAATAACAGGGTATCGTTCGTCAACATCTTCCGGCCCGTCGGCAGAGGCCAAGCCATCCGAAGGCCGACTACCTAGTGGCAAACGGCGCCGCCGACGGCGGCGACGAGCTTGCGCATTGCTGATGCGGCGCTTTCGGTCACACTCGGGCCGAGGGTCGCGAGGCTCGACATGAGGGCCGCGGCTTCGGGTAGGTCGAGCCCGATCACGATCTCTTCCGGAGAAGGGCCGAGGCTGACCCCGCCTCCGCGACCGCGCCGAACGTCGAGGGGAACTCCGCTGAGCCGGAGCCGTTCGACGTCGCGGGCAATCGTGCGCACCGAAACGCCGAAATCACGCGCCAACTGGGCCAGGGCGATGCGCTCACCACGCCCGGCATGCAATCGCTCGATCAGAGCCTGCTGCCGCTCGACGCGCCGAAGCGCCAGGTGGCCATCGCGGGACAATGTGGCGAGCCGAATCCGATGATGATCCACAAAAGTCCACCCTAAGATGGCATGGGCCTGTCCTCATTGATTCGTATCGTGCCAACCATGACCCACAGCAGCGACATCACACGGCATTTCTTCGACCGCTATGAAGCAGCGCTTCTGGCCCGGGACGCGAAGACCATCGCAACGATGTACGCCGTCCCGTCGCTGATCTTGTTCCCGGGTAACTCCGTCCCTGTCAGCGATGCCAGGCAAACCGAAGAGTTCTTCGCCTCGTCCTGGAGTCAGTACGAAGGAGTCGACGAGGTTGACAAGCAGATCGTGATCATGGGCGAGACGCCGGGAAGTATCTGGGCCGACGTCACCTGGAGCTACCAGGGCACGGCCAAGGAGCGCTTCTGCTACCAGCTCATCGAAGGACCCGGCGGATACCAGATCGCGGTACTCACGCCCATGGCGCTGGCTCCTTGATCCGCTATCGACCGCGAGGCGGATTCGCCGGACACACCGCACTCACTCGTCCACGCGTTGAGGATCTCCAGGTAGTGATGGTGTACATGGCACCGTTGGCCGCTACGTACCGACCAAGATCCGCTCAGGGGAACCGGGCTAATCACCGGTGAGTACACGTTGGCCTGGTTCGGAGCCGGCGGGCCATCGCAGCCCTGCTCAGCCCGGGTGCCGGGACGACAGTCCCGCACTACCGGGCCGGTGCGATTGACCTAGACCAGCCGCCTGATTTCTGTCAAGCCGCGGCGGCCATACGGACCACGAGAAGATGGGACCGGAGGTGGACGACCATGGCCAAGAAAAGCAAAGCCGCGAGCGACGTTGGCAGAGACGGCGCCGAACCCCCGCGCATTCCTCGGGCTGTGTACGAGAAGGAGCTCTTCCGGCTCCAGGCAGAGCTCGTGACGATGCAGGAGTGGGTTCGCACGGAGGGAGCCCGTGTGGTCGTCATCTTCGAGGGACGCGATGCAGCCGGCAAGGGCAGCACGATCAAGCGAGTGACTCAGTACCTCAATCCCCGCGTGGCCCGGATCGTGGCCCTGCCGGCACCGACCGAACGGGAACGTCGCCAGTGGTACTTCCAGCGTTACGTCGAGCAGTTGCCGTCGGCCGGCGAGATCGTACTGTTCGATCGGAGTTGGTACAACCGGGCCGGCGTCGAGCGGGTGATGGGCTTTTGCACCAAGGAGGAGTACACCCGGTTCCTTCGCCAGTGTCCTATCTTCGAGCGCCTGCTCATCGAGGACGGGATCCTGCTCCGCAAGTACTGGTTCTCAGTGAGCGACGCCGAACAGGAACGGCGGTTCCGGCGCCGGCTGGACGACCCGATGCGCAGGTGGAAGCTTTCCCCGATGGACCTGGAGTCGATCACGCGGTGGGAGAGCTACTCCCATGCCAAGGACGATATGTTCGTCCACACGGACATCCCCGAGGCTCCCTGGTATGTGGTCGACAGCGATGACAAGCGGCGCGCGCGGATCAACATGATCGCCCACCTGATCTCCACAATTCCGTATCAAGAGGTCCAGCGCCCGCCGCTGAAGTTGCCGCCGAGGCCACTTTCCCCGGGATACGAGCGCCCACCGAGGGAGATGCAGACCTACGTGCCTGATCACGCAGCCTCCCTGCGCTAGCCGATTGTGTGCCTGAGTGATTTCCCGCGATTCCCGCTCCAGGGTGCGGCCACGACGCTACTCGTTCGTGGTGGATGGCTCCCTGATGCGCTCTGTGGTCTCTGGGACGGACCTGTGTACGCGCTGCCAGCTGCCCTGGCGCCACACCTCGTACGTGGCAAAGACCGCTGGCACGGCGCGCGCGACCAAGGGATCGCCGTCGTCCATGACCTGGAAGTGCAGGTGCGGAGCGGTGGAGTTGCCGGAGCTCCCGACCCGCCCCAGCACCTCACCGCGGCCGACGTGCTGCCCTTCGCTGACGCGGACCGAGCCAGGAGCGAGGTGGGCGTACGCCGCGTAAGCCGTGCCGCTGCACACGACCACGTGGTTGCCGATCAAACGTCGGACGCCGGCGGGGGTCGGCCGGAAGGTCGTGGTATTGCTAACCGCGTGCCATGACTCACGGGCGGGGTGCAGCCACTTGCGCTCCGGTTCGCCGTCGACCGCGGCCACGACAGTCCCGTCGAGTACTGAGTACACCGGCTCGCCCCAGCCGTAGCACTCGTGCAGCGGCACGCCGGTGACGAGGATGCGCGGCCACCCTGCGGGGTGGGGACGCCTCCCGGCGCCGAGTCGTTGCAGGTCGTAGGCGTACCGCTGGGCAAGGATTTCTGTCCCGTGACTCGGGATCCGGCTGCCTGGCGAGCGGACGGCGCACCACTCACCGCGCAACGGGAAGTCCACGACGAGTGCGTCCGCGAGTTCGCCTCGCCGATCTCTCGTCATGGTCGATCTCCTTCGCCGAGGATGTCCGTCGGACTCATCGTTCGGGATTCTCGCTCGAGCATCCCATGGTGGCTGCCGGCCGGGCAGGGCGGCGAGGCGATCGAACTGCCTGCGCCCTTTCCTGTACAAACGAACGAACGACCCACTAAGGTGCAACCAAATGGTTGTAGATTTGCTGTCCGACGAACGCGTCGACCACGTCTTCCAGGCGCTTGCCGATGCCACTCGGCGTGACATCTTGCGCCGCTCGGTACCGGGCGAGTTGTCGGTGTCACGGCTGGCAGAGGCCTATCCGATGAGCTTCGCAGCGGTGCAGAAGCATGTCGCGGTCCTCGAGCGGGCCGGGCTGGTCGTCAAGGAGCGGCGCGGCCGGGAGCAGATCGTGCGTACCGACCTGGAGGCGGTACGCAGAGCACGGCGCGCTCTCGATGAGCTGGAACTGGTGTGGCGAGAACGGGTGGACCGGATGTCGAATCTGCTGGCCGAAAGTCCGGAGTTGGACAGCAACCCTACGAAGAGGCCCGGCGAATGACCGTCACCAACGTGGAGAAGGATTTCGAGCGGCTAACGCTGACCGTGGTCGCCCACTTCGACGCTCCCGTGGAGCAGGTGTGGCAGCTGTGGTCCGATCCGCGGAAGCTGGAGCGCTGGTGGGGGCCGCAGACCTACCCGGCAACCGTGCAGGCGCACGACCTGAGCATCGGTGGAACGGTCAGGTACTACATGACCGGTCCGGACGGCGACATGTCTCGCGGCTGGTGGCGCATCACCTCGGTGGACCCACCGAAGCACCTGGAATTCATCGACGGGTTCGCCGACGAGCACGGCGCTCCTGTCGCCGAGGCGCCCACGACCACAATGCAGGTGCGACTCACCGAGCACGATGGCGGCACCCGGATGGAGGTCCGCTCCATCTACTCCTCCCGCGAGCACATGGAGCAGATCGCTCGCTTGGGCGCGATCGAGATCTTCGTGCAGTCGTTAGGTCAGATGGACGCTCTGCTGGCCGGTTGATCCCGCTGATCAGCCTCGAGCGAGTCAGGCGAGCCGCTCTCGCAGCTACGCGGCGGACCACCCGCCGTCCGACGGCAGGATCGCACCGTTGATGTTCACGCTGTCGTCGCTCAGCAGGAAGGTGATCGAAGCCGCGAGGGCGTCAGCTTCGGCCGCATCCGGCATTACCGTCATCGCCAGGCGAACCCGTTCGGCACCGAGCTGGGACGCGAACCTGGCCTCGATGTTCGTGATGACCGGTCCAGGAACGATCGCGTTCACCCGGATGCCGCTCGGGCCGTACATGAAGGCGCTGCTCTTGGTCACGCCCACAACGGCGTGCTTCGAGGCCGTGTAGGCGACGCCGGCGGCTGATCCGCGCAGCGACGCCTCGGAACCCACATTGACGATCGAACCAATCGCGCGTTCCAGCATGCCGGGGATGACGGCCCGCATAAGTTTCATCGTCCCGTCGACATTGATCGCGAAGACCCGTCGCCACACCTCGTCGGAGACTTCGTGAACCGGCGTCATGTCATCCATGATTCCGGCGACATTGGCGAGGGCGTCGACCTGCCCTCCCGCCGCCCCGAGGATCGTGGCGGCGGTCGTGTCGTCGGTGATGTCGCCGTTCACCGGAACGATGTCAGCGTCAGGTAGTTCGGCAACGAACTCCTCCAGCCGCTCGGCGGAGATGTCGACGGCGACGACGCGCCCTCCCTCGCGGGCAACTCGTGAGGCGGTCGCCCGGCCAATACCCGAACCCGCGCCGGTGACGATGACCGTCTTTCCGGTGAATCGTCCCGGCGTGATCTGCTCCGTCCACTCGGGGCGCTCAGCCACGCCGGCGGCCGCTGCGACTTCCGCGGCGGCGGCATCGGCTTCGAAAGCGGCCTCGCTCTCCGCGCCGGCCGGCGCGGGGACGTCTCCAGCGTCGACGCGCCTGACCAGCTCATCGAGCATCTCGGTAGTGAACGAGCCCCGACTGAGCTTGACCAGGCGCTTGATGGCGAGGCGGCGCACGGGGCGCAGCACATCGGGGTCCTGCCCTGCCTGGGCGAGCATGTCCCGGATGATCGGTCCGCCGACGGGGTGTTCGAGCCAGGTGCCGATCGAGGAATCTCCAGTGAGCGGGCGTGGTGTGGCGGCCATTCAGATGCCCTTCTGACTCGTGGCGGTCGCGCCGGCCAGACGAGAACCGGGAGGGTGCAACGCTGGCGATGCCGGCGCGACAGTCGACCTTCTTTCAGGATAGGTGCGTCCCATCACCGACGCCGTGGCGTTGCCTGCAACAAGTGATCGAAGAACCCTTCGTCCCGGGTAACCGAGTTGGATTCTCCGTTGATCACCCGCGATTCGGTGATTCTTGATCAGTCGAAGACGTTCATCTGTAGCGCCAGCAGCGAGTAGTACCCGACCAGGGTGGTGAGCTCGAATAGCTTGTCCGGGCCGATCGCCGTGACGGCCGCGGGACCCGCCGTACCGCCGATCGACACGACTCGGACGCCGTTGCCGCTGGCCGAGGCCGCCCGCGCATCGTGCCGACGACGTTGCGGACCAGTGCCAAGAACGGTCGAGGCCACGAGTCGGGAGCAGCCCACGTCGTCGGACACCAATCATCCGTCACTCCAGCTAACGCAGCATGTCATAAACCGTTACTGCACCTTTCGGCATGGATCGCCGGTACTAGCCGTTCCTTACAGGCGACGACCCCGTCTCCACAGAAGGAAAACTCATGACACATCGGCTGCACCTCGGCCACCTGCCGGTCACCGGCCAGGATGCGGACAGCTTCTCCAGCCTCGTAGGCCTGAGGAAGCGGCCGGTGGGCTCATGACCGCCTTCCGTGGTCGAGTCGCTCAGCGTCGAACCGCTCCGCTTGATCGTCCGGACGAACCGAGCCTGCTGCTCCCCCACCCGAGCGCGGCCATTCGCCCCCCGGAGAGGGGCGCGGGACCGCCGCCGAACCGGCGCTGCTCGCGGCTTCGCAGTCGGCGGCGGCGTCAGACATCCTGCGTGCCAACAGAAGGACCGCCTACCTCACGTCCGCGTGGGTGCTCGTGTTCCTGCTGTGGCACGTCGTCTGGTACGCCACCGACCTGGGCTTCCCTGAACCATCCGATCGTGACGGGGGCGGCACGTGCGGTGGCGTACGTGGCCAGGGTGCTCATCTTCGTCCTGGTGGTAGTTGGGTCAGTCCTGCCGCTGTCCTCAATTGGCCGATGAGCGAGCTGTCCGGCGAGACCAGCGTTGACGCCGGCCACCACGGGCCACACGCACGTCAGCGCCCATCTGGGCGGCGGCCTGTACGGTTCCCAAGCCGACAATGCGGGTCTGATTCCCGTCACCGCGCTCCGAGCCGCCCGGCCTAGCTCGCGGGCGCGTGGT
>DASTNZ010000097.1:0-18410 GCA_035762665.1 Jiangellaceae bacterium
CGGCGAGGAGGTGCTGGCATTTCGCCGCGAGCCTGACTTCGTGTGCGTGGTCAATCTCGGCGCAGCGCCGGTTGAGCTTCTCGAATACAACCGAGTACGGCTGTCCAGCGTGCCGCTCGAGAACGGAATGCTGCCACCCGATGCTGCGGTCTGGCTCGCCGTGTAGCGAGGGTCACCCCGCGCGCTATCCTAAATCCGGGCATAACGCCCCGCCGGTGCTGCTCAGGCAACCTTTGCGCATTGCCAAGTAGTCAACGTGGGTAGGAACCGGAAACGGAGAGCCTCGTGGCCGACCTGGACGACTTCGCAGCGTTCGTGGCTTCGCGATCGCCGCACCTCGCGCGCACGGCATATCTGCTGACGCGCGACCACGGCAACGCCGAAGACCTGCTGCAGACGGCTCTGGCCAAATCGTGGCTCGCCTGGCCACGGATCGACGGCGATCCAGAACGGTACGTCCGCCGTGTTCTCGTGAACACCTACACCACCTGGTGGCGACGCAAGTGGAACGACGAGACTCCGACCGCAGCCATTCCAGAGACGGTGGCCCAGCCCGATGCAGCGAGCGCCGTGGCCGAGCGCGACCTACTGTGGCACGCGCTCGGCAGGCTCCCAAAACGGCAGCGGGCAGCAATTGTGCTGCGATTCTACGAGGACATGTCGATCGATGAAACCGCAGAGCTGCTGGGTTGCACTACGGGAACGGTCAAGAGCCAGACCAGCAAGGCACTCACCGCACTCCGGCTCGACGCTGAGCTCAGCCAGAGGACGCACGGCATCGAGGGAGCATCGGCGTGAACACCAGCGATCTGCGCGATCTGCTCGCCGAGCGAGCCGCATCCGCTCCCGACGACAGGCCAGCTGATGCGCGCGTCGCCGGCGCACTGAGTAAGGCTCGGACAATTCGCCGTCGCCGACAAGCCGCGATGGGCATTGGCGCGATCGCCCTGGTGGCGGCCGCCGTCCTCGCGTCGCCACTGTCCCGGACGCCCGAGCCGGTGCCGCAGCCGATCATCGAGCCGAACGAGGACGGCTTCCTCCCGTACGAACACGGCCGCGAGTTGATCGGAAGCGCCAGCATCGAACCCGGCGAGAGCACAACGGCGGTCACGGTCACGCCGACGGCATTCCCGTTGGTCGTCGTCATGGAGTGCGACGGCGAGCCGGAAATCGAAGTATCGGTCGGTGACGAACCGTTCCACGGCGGCACCTGTGGTCCAACGGGATGGTCTAGCCACAATGAACAAGGGTGGGCGGACTACGGTGTCCGCCGCGGCGAACCCGCGACTTTCAGGCTCATACTCGAGTCCGCGTCGAGCGCGCAGGGACGAGTGGCACTCGGCGTTTACCAAGACGTCCCGTGGGACGAGTACCCGTTCCCACCACGCCCGGACGTGCTGCCGGAGCTTTCGCCGGGTCCCGACTTCGCCGCTGAACACCTGACGTCCGATCCACGCGACCCGAACCGGCATCAGGAATTCGTCCTCGAGTACGAGGCGTTCCTACTCGTCATGGAGGCGCAGACGCCGGGAATCCTCCGCCTCAGGGTGAACGGAGTCGATTCCGAACCCATCTACTTCTGGGGCTATGGCTACCACCCCGAGCTAATGCCAGACATCCAGCCGCGTGAGGAGAGATCGGGATTACCAGTCCCAGTCCCTCACGAGACGCCGGTCCGGCTCGAGGTGCTGCCCGAGGGCTTCACCGGTGCCTGGCAGATCTACGTGATCGAGTGCAGGTTCTCGGGAAACCAGATAACAAACTGCGGAGAATAGGTAAATCGGCACACGGAAGCGCGTGCGACGTGAAGTCAGCACCGGATGCGACCGTCCATGACACGTTGGGTCTTCCCGAGTCAACCGAACGGTCGTACTGTCTGTGCATGCGGCTTGAGCTGCGGCATCTGCAGGCGGTCTGCTCGATCGCCGACTTTGGCAGCCTCACCAAGGCGGCGTCGACCCTCGGGGCTAGCTCCGTCCGCCCTAACGACCCAGCTCCAGCGCATCGAGCGGAGCCTCGGTGGGCCACTGTTCGAGCGCGACCGGCGCGGCGCGCGGCCCACGCCGCTTGGCGACCTTGTGCTCAGCCGAGCGCGGGCGTTACTGCCGGCGGTCAAGGATCTGCACGACGAGGCCATCCGCCTGGCCGCATGGCCGGGGCGGCACGGTACGACCGGATCGGCGCGGTGACCAGCCCGATCCTGGGTGGGATCATCCGCCGGATGAACGCAGCGGAGATGATCCCGCCCAGGTTCAGGTCCTCCCGTCCTCTCACCTGCTGACCTGGCAGATCGGCTCGCCGAGCGTCGGATTGACGTCGCGCTGATCGGCCTGTGCGGCAGTGCTCCTCCGCCACGTGAACTGCAGCTGGTCTGGCACCTGAGCGGTCCGTCCAGCGCCGACTTCGACCTCTACCTTCAGCGGTGGAACGGCTCTTCATGGTCGACCGTGGCCAGCTCGACCGGTTCGACAAGTAGCGAAACGATCAGCTACAACGGCTCGACCGGCTACTACCGGACGTCGTGTACTCGTACAGCGGATCGGGCAGCTACACGCTAGGCATCAGGGTTCCATAACTCCCCTCCGTTGGCGGTGGTGTTGCGCCAAGTATCGTCGAGGAATTACGGCACTTGTCCTATCCGCGAACGGCTGCGATATCGTCCGCAGACGATGGGTGATCGACAGGGCCGTCCACTCGGCTGGATACGACTGGCATTTCGTCTTGCGGCCAGCCACCTCGGTCTTCTCACCGCGTCGATGGTGACCGCGCTGGTCGCCGCCACTCTGCTGGTCACTGCGAGTGTGCTTGGCCCCGCCGTGGCCGAGCAGACCTTCCGCGGCACGGTCGCTTCGATACCGCCCGCCGAGCACGACCTGCGCGCGAGCACAGCCTTCAACGCCGACACGTGGCCCGACGTCGACAACAGCGTTCGGGAGGTCGTTCAGCGACACGGCGAGATCGTCGGAGAGCTGACGGCGGCTGTTTGGACTACCGTTTCGGCCGGTCACGACGGGGACCACGAGGACGGCGATCGGCTCGCCTTCGGCGCCACCGGCGAAATCGACGCTCACGCTGAACTGGTAGACGGCCGTTGGCCCGATCCAGAAGCCGAGCCGATCGAAGCGATCGTCCACGTTGACGCAATGACCATGCTCGGCCTCGGAGTAGGCGACAGACTCAGCGTCGACCTGTTCGCTGGAGCCACGGACCGAGTGGACACGGTGATCGTCGGCTCGTTCCAGCCGACTGAACGCGAGCACGCGCTGTGGCGAGGGATGGGACACGGCCTCCAGCAGGACCAGGACGACTCGACCAGCGTGGTCGGGCCCGTGCTGGTCACCATCGATGACCTAGTTCAGCGAATCCGCCCAGGGTCGACCACGGCCGCGTGGACGGTCAATCTTGACCTGCAACAGGTCTCTTATGACTCGGCGCCCGCGGCGATTCGATCCTTGGCAGGCCTTCGAACCGGGCTGGCCGACGTGCCGACCGGCGACCAGGCCACGAGGGTGTCGGTCGCTGGCGGTACTGACGCGCTCGAGCGGGCACGGGCTGCGGCCGCTTCCGCGCGGGCCGTCCTGCTGGTGATCGTGACGATGGTCACGGTTCTGGCTGCCTGGGCGCTGGTGTTCACCGCACGGATCCTCGCGGCCGGCCGCGCGCCGGTAACAGCGTTGTTCCGCGCCAGAGGCGGCACGGACCGGCTGGTGGCGCTGCTGTCCATGCTGTCGACCGTCGTCCCGGCGATAGTCGTGGCGGTGGCGGCGCCGCTGATCGCGGACCTGATTCTCGCCGCGTTACGCGACCGCGACCTCGTCGCCAGTACCAGCGGTGCCGGGCGATGGCTGCTCAGCGTGGCGGTGGCTACCGCCTGGCTCACCTTGCTCGTCGTTGCCGACCTGCGTTCCGGACGATCGGTGGCCAGCGTCTCAACCGAAGCGGCCCGGCCTTCACATCGCGCGGCCGTCCAGCGAGCCGGCGTTGACATCATCGTGCTGGCGCTCGGGTTGCTCGCGCTGCAGCAGCTACGTCGGCCCGCAGGGGAGACACCGGACACTGTGCTGATCGTGGCGCCTGCGGCGCTGGTACTGGCGGGAACCTTCGTCGTTGTCCGCCTCTTGCCATGGGTTAGCCGGGCCGCCTCCGGCGTGGCCGCGCGGACCCGAGGGTTGCCAGGGGTGCTCGGCTCGTTCGAAGTCGCCCGCCGACCGCTCCGGCACGTAGCCGCAGTGGCGATGCTGGCGCTCGCGCTGGCGGCGGCCGTCTTCGCAGCATCGACGCAGGCGACCTGGAACGTCTTCCGGGACAACACGGTCGCTCTGACTGAGCCGGCCGATGTCCGCATCACCATGGAGCCCACCCTGGTGATCGACCGCCCCGTCGTTGCGACGGCCGAGCTATTGCAGGCACTGCCGGATGTCGACGCGGTCATGCCGGCGCACCGCGAATTAGCGCGCAACGACACCGGAGAGGTCGAACTGATCGGAGTCGATCCGGCCACAGCGGGCGACCTGATGCGCTGGCCGCCAGCACTGGCCGGCGCCCCAGTGCGCGACGTACTTGCCGCACTGCCGAGCCAGGGCGACTTGTCCGCCGTAGTCACTCGGCGTTACGCAGAAGAGCTGGGACTCGACACCGACAGCGTCACGGTCGTGAACGTCCGCGGCACCCAGCTTCGAGTCCGGGTTGCCGGTGTGGTCAACGCCGTTCCCGGCAGCACCGAGCCGTACGCGATGCTGGTCGACCAGGCAGCCATGCGCTTCGCTCTCCGGGAGTGGGTAGAGGTGCTCGAGGAAGGGGCCGATGCGCCAGAACTCGTGGAGGTGGACCAAGCGCCAAACCAGTGGTGGCTGGCCACGTCCGGCGACGGTGGAGCCGCAGCGGCAGACGCCACCAGCATCCCCGGAGTCACATCGGTCAGCACGCACGCCGAGGCGGCGCAGTCGAGCAGCCTCGAAGTGACCGCCCGGGGCGTCTTCGCTGGCCTGACCGGAGGCCTGGCCTTTGCCGCAGCCTTCGGGATCGTCGGGACCATCCTGCATGCCGTGGCGTCGTACCGGTCAAGGGCCGGCGAGCACGCTGTCCTACGAGCTGTTGGACTTCGCCGAATGAGCACGGTGAGTGCTATCACGGTTGAGCAGATCCTGTTGATCGGTTTCGCCACGATCGTCGGGCTGGGCCTTGGTGCACTGGTGTCCTGGCTTACCGTTCCGCACACGATAGGGCGGCTTGCAGGGCTCCCCGAGGTGCCGCCGCTCGAGCTCGCCGTTCCATGGCAGATCATGGCCGCCCTTGGTCTTGGTGCAACCGCCCTACTCGGCTTGATCGTCGTCGTCGCCGCCGCGTCGCTTCGCACGGTGAGCATCACGAGCGTGTTGAGGGCAGGTGAGGACGCATGAGTCGGCTGGGCTTTGTAGTCCGCCAGATCCGTGCCGACCTCGCGGTCGTGCTGCTCCTGGCGGCTGTCCTCACCGTGGGGGCGTTTCTGGGAGCGGCGGCGCCTCCCTGGATCACCGATCGGCTGAACGATGCGCTCGAAGACACGCTGTCCGACGCGGCCCCGGAGGGCGATCTCGTCGCACGCGGGCTGTTCGGTGTCAGCGTGGCAAACCCCCCGAGGACGGATCTGATCCCGGAGCTGGCCACCGTCGAGGAGACCATCGAGCAGGTCCGGCGGCGCGAGTCCAGACTCACCGGGGCCTACACAAATGACCGGTGGTCGCTGTCCCTCGGCACAAGTCCGTTGGTGGCTCACGACGGCCCCTCGACACGGCATCGGGAGGTCGGCCTGTGGCTGCCCGAGGATGCGCGGCAGAAGGTCTACGTCGCGGAAGGTCGTTATCCAAGACCTGATGTCGAGATCGTCGACTCGCCGGCAGCGACCGAGGACCAGCGCCTCACCATGCCGGTGTTCGAAGTCGCCGCGACAACCGACGTCATAGACGCCTTGGAACTGAACCTGGGTGACGAGATCGTCATCGATGCGGGCACGATAAGGACCCGGGAAGGACCGGCCCCTGCCCTCCTGGCCATGCGCCTGTCGGGTGTGGTCGAGCCGGCAGATCTTGACGACCCGGCTTGGCAGGACACCTTCACCACGCTAGAGGCGGACCGCGGCCTGCCCGGCGATGACCCGCGCATTTTCCGCGGCACGATGATCGCTGATCCGCTGTTAGCCGAGCAGCTCGTCCGGTGGGCGAGCTTGCGGGATGTCGAGTGGCAAAACTGGCTCGCTATCCTCTGGCGCCTCGAGCTAGAGCCTGATCGGCTGACCGCGGACCAGGTCGAGACCGTGATCACCAGCGTGAAGCGCCTCCGCTCGTGGTCTAACTGGACGACGTCACTGGACACCGTGCTGCTCCAGTACCAGGACAGCCGGGCGAGTGCCGAGCGGTCGGCCGCGCTCGGGGTTGCCTCGCTTACCGGGTTGCTCGTAACCGTCCAGCTCCTGGCCATCGGGATGCTCGCCGAGCGCCGAGCCGCGGCACTGGCACTCACCCGAGTGCGCGGCGGTTCGAACCGGGTACTTGGACGGTCGCTTGCGACTGAAGCGGTTCTCGTCGGTGTCCCGGCCGTTGCTGCCGGAGGCCTGGCTGCTGCCCTTGTCATCGGTGCGAGCTGGTGGATTCCCGCTGTCTTGCTGGCGGTCACAGTCGTCGGCCTGCCTGTGGCGGGTGTGCGTCTCGCGCGCCGTGGCACGGCCGAGCGGCCGGAGCACGCCACCCTGCGCCCCTCGCCCCGCCGGTTGGTCGCCGAAGCGGGTCTCGTGCTGATCGCCGGCGCCGGGGTGTGGCTGCTATCGCAGCAACCCGCGGACAGCGGGGCTGGTGCTGATCCAGTCGTATCATTCACGCCGTTGCTCGTGGCGGCCGCCACAGGAGTGGTCGTCTTCCGACTACTGCCGTATCCCGTGGCCGCGGTGGCCCGCCTGGTGGGGCGCAGCCGCGGCGCCACCTCGTTTGTTGCCGCCTCGCGGGCCGCCCGCAGTCCCGCCTACGCGGTCCTTCCCGTCATCGCCGTGCTCATGGCGGTCGGATTGGCCGCCTTCGGCGGGAGCGTCCGGACGACCGCAGATCGAGCTCAGGAGGCCACCGCGTGGGCCGAAGTCCCGGCCGATGCGGTCGTCACGACCGGGACGCTACGGGCAGAAGCTGACGAACTCGGTGCCCTCGTCCCCGAAGCTACCGACATCGCAACTGGATACATCCTGCCGGCTCAGCTGGTGACCACCGAACGCGGTAGCACCGTCCAGGTCGACGTGCTGGCGGTAGACGTGGCGGCCTGGACCGAGGTGGTGGCCGGAGCAACCGAGCCGGTCGAGCCGGTTACCACGCTGGCGACAGCACAACCGCCTGGCGGCGCGCTGCCTGCCGTCATCAAGGGTCAGTCCAATGACCTGATCCTGGGCCAAGAGCTGACGATGGCGATTCGTGGCCACGAGGTCACCGCGCAGCTACTGGACCGCGTCGAGGCATTCGCGGGGACACCCGGCGGAACCGCGATCGTGATCCCCCTCGACCGGATCGGCGCGTCCCTGTCCGATCTCCAGCTTCGCTGGCCCAACGTCGTCTACCTGGCCGGACCAATTGAAGACGTCGACCTCGCCACGGCACTCGACGGCCGTTTGGTACGGCGAGCGGAAGTGCTGGCAGCCATCGGTGAGGACGCCATACTTGGGACCACTCTCACGATCTTCAGAGTCGCGGTGCTTGCGGCTTTTGTTCTGGCCGCGACCGCAGCCGTGCTCGGCCTGCAGGGCACTGCGCGATCACGGGTCTACACGCTGTCGATCCTGCGGACGCTCGGTCTGCCATCCCGGAGCATGGCGACGTTGATCGCCGCCGAGGTTGTGCCGGCTTCGATCATGGCGGCGGTCGTGGGGTCGGCCGTGGGCCTGGGTGTGGCGATCGTTGCCGGACAGGCCATAGACCTCGCCGCCCTCACGGGACTGCTCCACGCAGGTGGAGCGGTCGCTCCCGACATCACCGGCACGGCACGTGCTGCCGCGGGTGTCGTCGCCATCGTCGTGGTCGCGGTCGGCATCGCCATCGCGGCTAACCGCCGAGCCCGCCTCGGCGCCGTCCTTCGTGTTGGAGAACACTCATGACCGCACCGACCATTGAGTGCGACAACCTGGTTCGCATCTACCAAACCGACGGCATCGAGGTCATCGCGCTGCAAGGACTCGATCTGTACGTGGATGCCGGCGAACTCGTGGCGATCGTCGGAGCGTCCGGATCAGGCAAGTCCACGCTGCTGAACATCCTCAGCGGGAACGACGAGCCCACCGCCGGGCGGGTCACAGTCGCGGGACACGACCTGCTCGCCATGTCAGGCCGCGAGCGGGTCCACTACCGCCGCGACGTCGCCGGGTTCATCTGGCAGCAGACCGCTCGTGGCCTGATGCCTTTCCTTACCGCCGCCGAAAACGTCACGCTGCCGTTGCTGCTGGCAGGAGTGGGGCGCCGGGAACGCCGTGCTCGCGCGGACAAACTGCTCGAACTGCTAGGTATCGGCTACTGCCGGGACCGGCGGCCGAGTGAGATGTCCGGCGGCGAACAGCAGCGATGCGCTATCGCAGTGGCGGTGGCCAACCGCCCGCAGGTGTTGTTCGCGGACGAGCCGACCGGTGAGCTGGACTCCGCGACCGCCGCAGAGGTATTCGCCGCGTTGCGATCTACCAACACCGAATTCGGGACAACCGTCGTGATCGTCACTCACGATCCCGCGGTCGCTGAGCACGTCGACCGGACGGTGGCTATTCGCGACGGCCGGACTTCGTCGGAGGTGCTGCGCCGCACGGAAATCACCGCGGACGGCCGCGAGCGCGTCATCGCAGAGGAATACGCCGTGCTCGACCGGGCTGGGCGGGTCCAGTTGCCCAACGAGTTCGTGACCACTCTCGGGCTGCGCGACCGGGTCCGCCTCGAGCTGGAGCCAGATCACGTCGGCGTATGGCAAGCGCAGACCAACACGCCAAGCCGCCGCGACGAGGAGGTGGTGGACGAGTGAGTGCGCTCGTCATCGCTGAGAACATCAGCCGCACCTTCCTCCGCGGCACCAGCCCGGTGCACGCCCTTCGCGGGGTGTCGCTGGAACTCAATGCCGGTGAGCTGGTCGCACTTGTTGGACGGTCCGGCTCCGGCAAGACAACACTGTTGAACGTCATTGGCGGCATCGACGGACCGGACGACGGCGAGGTGGTCATCAACGGTCGTATGCTCAGCCGGCTCGGTGAGGCCGGGCGGCAGCGGCTCCGCCGCGAGCAGGTCGGCTTCGTGTTCCAGTCCTTTGGGCTGCTGCCGTTCCTGTCCGCCCGCGAGAACGTCGGCGTGCCGCTGCGGATGCTGCGATGGCGGACGCGCGCCAGGGAGGCCCGGGTTGTCGAGCTCCTCGCCACCGTCGGACTGTCCGACCACGCCGAGCACCGGCCGGCTGAGCTCTCCGGAGGCCAGCAGCAGCGGGTTGCCATCGCCCGTGCGCTCGCACCGAGCCCGCATGTCCTGCTCGCGGACGAGCCGACCGGCCAGCTCGACTCGGAGACCGGCGGACAGGTGGTCGCGTTGCTCCAGCGATTGGTCCACGAGTCCAGCAGCGCCGCTCTCGTCGCGACGCACGACCCCGCACTTGTCTCGTATGCCGACCGGGTCCTGTACCTCCGTGACGGCGAGCTGGTGAGCAGTTATGTAGCTTCAAGAGCCTCACAGGGCGAAGAGCGCTAGACCGCTGCGGGCGAGCACCGAGCCGTACGGCGCATCGAGCCGCCACCACTGGCCCACGCTGCGCAGTACGACCTCCCCCTCGCCCAGGAAGCCGTACGAGTCGGCCGCGTGGGCCAACCGGAGAGGCACACCAGCCGCGAGCTCGCGGTCCCATATCGCGTCGGCCAGCTTCTCCAAGGCAGTGCGGCCCTCGCGCAGCGCCAACCCCTCGGTGATGGCCGGTGCGCGGTGCCGGAACTCCTCGACGCCGGCCTGGACGCGTTGTGCCACGTCGGGCGCCGGTAGCGTCGCGAGCACGGTCCAACCGTGGCGCGGCGGCAGGCTGGACGTCCAGCGAAGGGCCGGGACGGGCGGCGGCAACTCCAGCTCCCCACGATCGCCGACGGCCCGGGCGGCGAGCGTCCCGGCCTCGACCACAAGGTCGACCGATGCGGGTTCGGCCAGCTCCACCGCGCGCAGCGCCAGCGCATCGAACGGGGTCTCGGCGAAGCACCCGGCCAAGCTGCCGTCGGCGACGATGCGCACCACCGCCTCGGCCTCGTACCGGGCGACACGCGTCGCGAAGATGGCGAGGTCCGCAGCGCCGCCCGAATGCCGGGGCACCAGCATTGTCATCCGGTGAACCCTTCCAGGGCGGCCCGCTCGCGGTCGGTCAGCGGACGGGATTGGGCGCCTTCGAGGTCGTACGCCACCATCGACGTCATCGCTGTCGCCAGCAGGGTGTCACCGTCGCGTACCTCGTAGGCCAGGTGGTAGGACGAAGTCCCGATCCGAGTGACCCACAT
Organism: Jiangellaceae bacterium; assembly: GCA_035762665.1. GTDB lineage: Bacteria > Actinomycetota > Actinomycetes > Jiangellales > Jiangellaceae > JASLBX01. Next base: position 10,508 of record DASTNZ010000097.1, read on the forward strand.
CTCGATCGCGATCGGAGCGGTCAGATGGGGGATCGGCCGGAGGTATTCGATCACCTGGTGCCCGACGACCGCCCGCTCGTGGGGGGCGGACGGGTCCGCGAGGTGCTGATGGACGAAATCGATGCGGGCCTCCTGTAGGTAGTCGGCCAGCATCACGTTGTTGACGTGCCCGTACGAATCAAGATCGTCGAACCGGACAGAGCACTCGAACCGGTGCTTCATGCCGGGATTCCCTGCAGGGAGGGCGTCGGGCCGTCCAGCTCGACGTAGTCATTTAGGACTGCCCGTTCGTCCGGGCGGATTCGGCGTGGGCGGCCGACGTCGAAGTCGAACGGGACGAGGATGGAGGCGGCCACCGCGTAGACGTGCCGCTCACGGTCCGGGCCGAGGTCGAGAATTTCGTACCCGAGGTCGAACGAGGCGGCGCGGATAGCGGTCACCCAGGTCTCGACACGGATCGGCTGCCGATGATCACCTTCGCGGACGTGGCGGATGGGCGCCCGGTACGAAATCTCGTGCCGGCGAACGACCATCCCCCGCGCCAGGTCCTCGGCTCCGCGCGACGGTGCATGCACGTAGAGCAGGTCGACCCGCGCCTCCTGCAGGTAACGCAGGTAGACCGTGTTGTTGACGTGGCCGAACGAGTCGATGTCTGACCAGCGCAGCGGGACGTGTGAGACGTGGCGCGCCATCCGGCTCCAGATCGGTGCAGCTAATCGCGGGTCAGCTTGCGGTATGTCACCCGGTGCGGGCGGATCGCGTCGGCACCCAGGCGATCGACTTTGTTCTTCTCGTACGACTCGAAGTTGCCCTCGAACCAGAACCATCTAGCCGAGTCCTCGCCGTCGCCTTCCCAGGCCAGGATGTGGGTCGCGACGCGGTCGAGGAACCAACGGTCGTGTGAAGTGATCACGGCGCAGCCGGGGAACTCCAGCAGCGCGTTCTCCAGCGACTGCAGCGTCTCGACGTCGAGGTCGTTCGTCGGCTCGTCGAGCAGGATCAGGTTGCCGCCCTGCTTCAGGGTCATCGCCAGGTTGAGCCGGTTCCGCTCGCCACCGGATAGCACGCCGGCTGGCTTCTGCTGATCGGGACCCTTGAAACCGAAGGCGGCTACGTACGCCCGGCTGGGCATCTCGACGTGGCCGACCTTGATGTGGTCGAGCTCGTCCGAGACGACTTGCCAGACGGTCTTGTTCGGGTCGATGCCGGCCCGGTTCTGGTCGACGTACGACAGTCGGACGGTGTCGCCGATGCGGATGCTGCCGGAGTCCGCCTGCTCGTCGCCCACGATCATCTTGAACAGCGTGGTCTTTCCGACTCCGTTAGGGCCGATGACCCCGACGATGCCGTTGCGTGGCAGTGAGAAGGACAGGTCGCGGATGAGCTGGCGGTCGCCGAAGCCCTTGCCGAGGTCATTCGCCTCGACGACGAGGTTGCCCAGCCGCGGACCCGGCGGGATCTGTATCTCGTCGAAGTCGAGCTTGCGGCTCTTCTCGGCTTCCGCGGCCATCTCCTCGTATCGCTCGAGGCGGGCCCGCTGCTTGGTCTGGCGGCCCTTGGCGTTGGACCGCACCCATTCCAGCTCTTCTTTCAGGCGCTTCTGCCGCTTGGCATCTTTGGCGCCCTCGACCTTCAGGCGGGCCGCCTTGGTCTCCAGGTAGGTCGAGTAGTTGCCTTCGTACGGGTAGGCCCGGCCGCGGTCGAGCTCGAGGATCCACTGGGCGACGTTGTCGAGGAAATACCGGTCGTGGGTGACGGCGACGACGGCGCCGTGGTACTTCTCCAAGTGCTGCTCGAGCCACTGGACGCTCTCGGCGTCGAGGTGGTTGGTGGGCTCGTCCAGCAGCAGCAGATCGGGCTGCTCGAGCAGCAGCTTGCATAGCGCGACCCGACGGCGCTCACCGCCGGACAGGTTGGTGACCGGCGAGTCGCTCGGCGGGCAGCGCAGCGCGTCCATAGCCTGCTCGAGCTGTGAGTCGAGGTCCCAGGCGTTGCGGTGATCGAGCTGCTCCTGGAGCTTGCCCATCTCCTCGAGCAGTTCGTCGGAGTACTCGACGGCCATCTTCTCGGCGATCTCGTTGAACGTGTCGAGCATCGCCTTGGTCTCGGCCACGCCCTCCTCGACGTTGCCGAGGACCGTCTTGTCCTCGTTGAGTTCGGGCTCCTGGAGCAGGATGCCGACGCTGTAACCCGGGGTGAGGACGGCCTCGCCGTTGGACGGCTGGTCGAGGCCGGCCATAATGCGCAGCACGCTGGACTTGCCGGCGCCGTTGGGGCCGACTACACCGATCTTCGCGCCGGGGTAGAAGTGCAGGGTGACGTCGTCGAGGATGACCTTGTCGCCATGCGCCTTGCGCGCCTTGCGCATCGAATAAATGAATTCCGCCATAGCGTCCTCAAGCCTACGGCCTGCGCGGCTCGCCCCTGAAATCGAACCCGCCTGCCCATCGGCCCCTCCAGCCCCTGCGTTGATCATGCAAGAGCCGGGCGACACGCCGAAGGGGCTGGCTGCCCAGGTTAAGGACGACTAGGGCAAATCGGCGTGTCGCCCGGCTCTTGCATGATCAACGCGTTAGGGGTCAGGCGGCTTGCTTCTCGGTGTCGCCGTGCTCGTCCGTCGCAGACCCTCCGAAAGGCTCACCGAAGCCATGCCCGGACTCTTGCTCGGCAACCCGATCTCCGTCGCCGGATCCGCCGTTCAGCGCCGCGCCGTCCTCCGGATCGCCGGTCGGCTCCGACCACGGGCTTTTCGCATACTGCTGGGCGAGGCGATTGTGATGGGCGCTGACCTCGTCGTCCTCGTCCACGAATTCGGCCGCGGCACGGGAAACCTTGGTGAAGCTGGAGATGCCCCGACGGATGTCGTGCCCGACAGTGGTCGCATCGATCTCGGCCTGCCGACGAGCCTCACCCTCGACCTTGAACTCGCGGACCTTCAGCCGGCCGCTGACCACTACCGGATCACCCACCCGCAACGACTGGGCGACGTTCTCGGCCCATGATCGCCAGCACGTCACCGAGTACCAGGACGTCGTGCCATCTTCCCAGCGATTTGTTCTGGGATTGAACCGCCGCTCAGTCTGCGCAAGACGGAACGCCGCGTAGGGAGTGCCACGGTTCGTCGCCTGCAGGTCTGGTGGCGTCGCGACCGTGCCGATGACCGTGATGATGGGTTGAGCCATGAGAAGCCTCCTGCGCTCGTTGCTGGTTCGAAAGCAATGACCAGGAGACTGCACGCTTCTGCAAGCAAACGTAAGGCAGCGTCATCAATCTGTGGATAACACCGCTGCCAGACAGTGGATGTGGATAAACGGAACTCGGGCCGGCGCGCCGACTCGTCAGCCCTTCGCGACCGTCACCGCCGACCGGAACGACGAGAGCCGTTCTATCTCCTTCGTCACCGGGGCGATGACCACCTCATCTGCCTTGGTGGCGACGGCTTCCCGGAGCCGGCGTCGCGTCATGATCGAACGCCGCATCGCCCCGGTCCGCGCTGCGACTCGAGTGATCAGGCCGATCACGATGCCGAGCAGGGCGCCACCCACGAGCAGCAGAGTCGGAACAGGAACCACGCCTACCTCAGGGGTGGGCAGCTCCGGAAGGCGCAGCCAACCCACCGCTGCCAATGCCAGTAACCACACACCGCCAGCCAGCATTGCGGTGAGAAGCAACCACTGCACGGCGCCGACCACGAACCACCAGATCGGTCGCCTGTCGGTGTTCAGATCCGTTGAGGCGATCGCCTGATCCAGCTCGTCTGGCAGCCGGTCGGCCGCAGAGCTCGCCGCCGCCCGGATGGCAGCCACCCACGCTTCGGGCGCCCTCGTTGCGGCGGCATCGCCCAGAGCGCGAATCGCCGACTCCGCTCGCGCTCGCTGGATCGGCGTTGGCTTCGGCAGCGAGGTGCGCAGCAGTTTCGCATCCACATCCTTCTTGGATACGCGCAACCGGCGCAGCGGGTCCGGCCTGAGCTTGGCCAGCCATCTGGTGATCGGCCAACCGGTCGCGGCCCTTGCGCGCCGGCGGTACGAGTTGCCGACCGCATCGGCTACGGCTTCAACTCCAGCGGCATCGGCCAGTGCGTTGATCAGGCGCTTGCGGTCCGCTTGCTGCACGCCGGCCGGCTCGCCCCGCCCCGCCGCGTCGAGCAACTCTGCAGCGGCGTCACTGACATCGGCGGCCACGCGATCGTCGGACGCGCGCCGCGTGGCGACAGCACCGCGCAGGATGTCGATGAACTCGTCGACGCCCGCACCGGTCACCGCCGACATCGGAATGATCGGGATCTTGTCGAGGCCGTCCTCCCTGAGCAGGCGCTCAAGGTCGTCCGCGCAGGCTTTGACGTCGGTGGGGGCCAGCCGGTCGATCTGATTGAGCACGACGACCGTCACGGCGGAATGCCCGGACAAGCGCTTGAGGTAGCGCTCGTGCAGGACGGCGTCGGCATACTTCTGCGGGTCGACGACCCACACGAACAGGTCCACCAACTCGACGAGCCGGTCGACCTGGGCACGGTGGGACTTGTCGTGTGAGTCGTGATCGGGTAGGTCGATGAGGACGAGCCCGTCGAGGGCGTCCGCCTCGCCGGAGTCGAGCAGGCTTTCCTTGGGCACCTGGTGCCGGCGCGGAATGCCGAGCCAGTCCATTAACGGCTCCACGCCCTGGGTTCCCCAGATGCACGCCAATGGCTCGGATGTCGTAGGGCGGCGCACTCCGACGCGAGCCAATTCCAGGCGGGTTACCGCGTTGAAGATGGACGACTTCCCGCCGCCGGTGGCACCAGCCAGCGCGACCACCGTGTGGTCGCCGGACAGGCGCCGGCGTTGACCGGCCCGGTTCACGACCGTCCGGGCTTTGTCGATCAGCTCGGCGGGCAAGCGATCTTCGGCGTCCTCCGCGGCGGCCGCGAGCGCGTCGAGGCGCTCGGGCAGGCTTGCCCGGGCGGGACGGCGGAGCACTCTCACAGCCCCGCCTCCCGGTGCCTAGTGTGCTCGACGTCGCGGTGCGCCTCACGTAACGCATCACTGGCACCAGGGTCGATCGCCAGCACATCGATCCGGTCGGTGAACCGGGCAGCCTCCGTCCGCAAGAGTTCCTCCGCGCGCTCCCTCAAGTCTTTTCTTGCCGCGCCCGCCAGCCGCCGCACCGCCTGGTCGCCGAACACGGCTTCGAGCAGCTTCTGGCCCACCACCGCGGTGCCGCCGGCGATCCCGATCTCGGCTCCGGTAAGACCGCCGGTGGACGCGAACACTACGACCATCAGCGCGACTCCGAGCCCGTTGACGCCAAAGGACAAGACCCGGGCGGTGAAGCGCTTGTCTTGGCCCTCGGTGCGGACCAGATTGAGGACCGTACCTTGCCACGCGCGCACGGCGGCTGCCGCCCGATCCTCGAAGTCGGGGCCGGACCTGGAGAGGTCGTCTTTGCCCAGCAAGGCCTTACCCGCCCGGTCAGCCCGCCACCGCCTGTACGCGGTGTCCGCAGCCCGATCGGCCTGGTCGATGAACAGCGCCTCGAGGCCGTGCTCGATCGCCTCCTCGACCTCTGCCGCAGGCATTGGCCTGGCCCGCAGGAAGGCGACGATCCGATCTCGCAACCGACCTACCTTCTCCTCAACCGAACGGAAGAACTCGCCGGTACCGACGAAGTCCTGCCACCTGGCCAGCACCTCGCCGCGGAGCAGGCTGCCATCCCGGCTCGCCTGGTCGATCGTAGTGAGCGCATCGTCGTACGCGCCGACCACAGCTGCTCGCAGCTGACCGGCCATCGCAGTCTGGGTGACCGCGGCCTCGGCCAGTTCGGGTGTCCGGCGCATCACGTCGGCGACCGCGCCATCGAGAGTCCGTTTCACGACTTCCGTCCGCGCTGCGGCGTCAGCGGCCAGGCTGGAGAGCCAGGCGCGGAGCGGGGCGATCTGCTCAGGCGGCAGCATGCCGTCAGCTTCGAGGACCGTCTCCTCGATGACGAACATCGGCGAGTCCCCGAGGCCGTGGTTGTCCAACATCGCCGCGAGGTGCTGGCGGACTTCGTCGAGCGCCTCGGGCGGGACGCGATCCAGAACGACAGAGACCGCTGCGCTGCGATGCGCCGCGTCGTTGAGGAAGTTCCAGGGCACCGCGTCGGCGTACCTGGCTGCTGTGGTCACAAAGATCCACAGGTCGGCCGCCTTGAGGAGTTGCGCCGCTAGCTCCCGGTTCTTCGTGACGACCGAATCGATATCCGGCGCGTCGAGTACGGCCAGTCCCCGGGGAACACCGTGATCGGAGACGAGTCGCAATGACTTCGGACCACCGTCCCCGTCCCCGGTCACCCGGTTCAGATCGGGCAAGATGCGCCCGGAGGTGAACCAGTCGGCGTCTTTGGGATTATGCGCGAGCAGCGGCGAGCGGGTGGTAGGCCGCAGCACGCCAGTCTGGCTTACTGGACGCCCGACGATCGCGTTCACCAGTGTCGACTTGCCTGCACCGGTGGATCCGCCGACAACCGCGAGCAGTGGAGCGTCAATGCGTGCCAGCCGAGGGAGCACGTAATCGTCCAGCTGAGCCGCGATCTGCCTGCGCAGGTTCCGGGCCGTCGTCGAGCCGCTCACCTCGAGCGGGAACCGCAGCGTCGCGACTCGCTCGCGCAGCACGGTGAGCGCGCCGAGCATACTGTCGGTAACGTCCGGCATGGTCACGGCGACGATCCTGCCGTGGCCGGACGCGTTAGGCCAAGTGAATGCCGCATTTGTGTATGAGCTCGTAACTTGTCCGCGACTAGGTTCGGATACATCCGAGTCATAAGGAGGATCATCCATGTCCCTCGAACGGCCCGTCGCCCCGGACCCCTATTCGCTGCTTCCAGCCGTAGGGACGTTGACCGTGACGAGCGAGGACGTCCGCGACGGTGAGAAGCTGTCCGATGAGTTCGCGTTCGACGACTGGGGGGTGGGTGGCGGCAACCGGTCACCCCAGCTGTCGTGGTCCGGCGCACCGGACGGGACCGGAAGCTACGTGGTGACGTGCTTCGACCCGGACGCGCCGACGCCGAGCGGATTCTGGCATTGGTGCGTGGTCGACTTGCCAGCCTCGGTAACGTCGCTCGAGCGCGGCGCATCGTTACCTTCGCCCGCATTCGCCGTCCGCAACGACGCGGGAACTGTGGGGTATGCAGGCGCAGCGCCGCCCGAAGGAGACCGGCCGCACCGGTACTACTTCGTCATTCACGCCGTAGACGTCGAGTCACTCGGCCTCCCGAACGACGCGTCGTGCGCTGTCGTGGCTTTCAACCTGGCATTCCACACACTGGCCCGCGGGATGATCGTCCCGGTCTACTCACGCTAGCCGTCAGGCCGATCACGTCCACCGTGCCGGTGCTTCCCGTACCAGGCGCACGGGTGGTACGGCGCCGATTCACCTCCTGGGCGGCCCTCCTCCCGCTCGCGTCGTACGGGGTTCCCACGCTGGCGTTCCCTGATCCGCCGGGCGCACCCGACGTCGCCGGGAGGTAGTGCGTTTGATTTGCGGCAGCGCAAACCGTCTCCCTGTTGGAGTAGCTCCTGTGGCAGCCGACGACCGAGCCATCCGGAGTTCTGATCAAAAAGTCCGCGACAACCTCTTGCGCTCTGGCGTGGCATGACTAGTCTCACGACCCGTGATCATTTGGCTCGTCCGATTCGCCGCACTCGTAGCCGCCTTGGCGCTCGCAGGCTGCACTGCTGACGCTGGCGAGCCGAGCACGCTGCCTGACATCACCACTCCCCCGACGAGCCCGATCACTCCGACGGAGTCGCCAGCCGCCGAGCCGCCTGTGGAGTCCGACAATGCACATGAGTACTCCGCCGAAGGTGTCGAAGCGTTCACGCTCTACGCGATCGACGTGATCAACTACGCCTACCAGACGAACGACGTCACCTACCTCCAAC
>DASTNZ010000098.1:0-42126 GCA_035762665.1 Jiangellaceae bacterium
GATGGCTGCGTCGTCCGCGCCTTCGAGCGCCTTCTTGGCTTCCGTCAGCGCGGCGTCGACCTCGGTCCGGACATCCTCCGCGAGCGTGTCGACCTTCTCCTTGTTCTCGGAGAGGAACTTCTCGGTCTGGTACACGAGCGCCTCGGCCTGGTTACGGTTCTCAGCCGCCTCGCGACGCTTGTGGTCCTCCTCGGCGTACTGCTCGGCCTCGCGGACCATGCGGTCGATGTCCTCCTTCGGCAGCGCGGAGCCACCGGTGATGGTCATCGACTGCTCCTTGCCCGTGCCGAGGTCCTTGGCCGACACGTGCACGATGCCGTTGGCGTCGATGTCGAAAGTGACCTCGATCTGCGGAACGCCACGTGGCGCCGGCGGCAGTCCGGTGAGCTCGAAGTTGCCCAGCGACTTGTTGCTGCGGGCCATCTCACGCTCGCCCTGGAACACCTGAATCATCACGGACGGCTGGTTGTCATCAGCGGTGGTGAAGACCTCGGACCGCTTGGTCGGGATGGTCGTGTTCCGCTCGATGATCTTCGTCATCACGCCGCCCTTGGTCTCGATGCCGAGCGACAGCGGAGTGACGTCGAGCAGCAGGACGTCCTTGACATCGCCCTGCAGCACACCGGCCTGCAGGCTGGCGCCGACCGCAACGACCTCGTCGGGGTTCACGCCCTTGTTGGGCTCCTTGCCGCCAGTCATCTGCCGGACCAGTTCGACCACCTGCGGCATGCGGGTCGAGCCGCCGACAAGCACGACGTGGTCGATGTCGCTGACCTTGATGCCGGCGTCGCTGAGGACCTGCTCGAACGGCCTCTTGGCGCGTGCCAGCAGGTCGGCGGTCATCTGCTCGAACTGGGCCCGGGACAGGCTCTCGTCGACGTGTACTGGGTTCTTCTCGGCGTCCTGGGCGATGTACGGCAGCGAGATCGAGGTCTGGGTGCTGGAGGACAGCTCGATCTTGGCTCGCTCGGCGGCCTCGGTGACCCGCTGCATGGCGATCTTGTCCTTGGACAGGTCGATGCCGTGTGCGGACTTCACCCGGTCGACCAGCCATTCGACGATCTTGTAGTCCCAGTCGTCACCGCCGAGATGGTTGTCGCCGCTGGTGGCCTTGACCTCGACGACGCCCTCGCCGATCTCGAGCAGCGACACGTCGAATGTGCCGCCTCCGAGGTCGAATACCAGGATGGTCTGGTCGTGCTCGCCCTTGTCCAGACCGTAGGCGAGTGCGGCGGCCGTTGGCTCGTTGACGATGCGGAGGACGTTCAGACCCGCGATCTCGCCGGCCTCCTTGGTCGCCTGCCGCTGGGCGTCGTTGAAGTATGCCGGCGTCGTGATGACGGCGTCAGTAATGGTCTCGCCCAGGTAGGCCTCGGCGTCGCGCTTGAGCTTTTGCAGCACGAACGCGGAGATCTGCTGCGGTGTGAAGGTCTTGCCGTCGATCTCGGTCTTCCAGTCCGACCCCATGTGCCGCTTGACCGAGCGGATCGTACGTTCAACGTTCGTGACGGCCTGGCGCTTCGCCACCTCCCCCACGAGGACCTCGCCGTTCTTGGCGAACGCGACGACCGATGGCGTGGTGCGCGACCCTTCGGCGTTGGCGATGACGGTGGGCTCCCCACCCTCGAGTACGGCCACGACCGAGTTGGTCGTGCCCAGGTCGATGCCGACGGCTCGTGCCATGGCGTAGATCCCTTCCACGTGTCTGCAGTGAGCGGATAGCACTCAAGGTGCTTGCGTGTGCGAGTGTACTAGCTCACCTTGAGTCCATTCGACTCAACCTCCGGGAGGGCGAACCTATTCCGGATAAAAGCACTGCTCAACTCCGGGTGGCGGCCGCTGAGCTTCGGGACGGGGCCCGGCGAATGGAGCAGTCAGGCGTCGGCCTTGGCGGCGGTGCGCCGCACTGCTATCGACACCGCGGTGATCGCGATGAAGAGGCCAGCGGCGATGAGAGCCAGCGCGACGCCCAGGGCGCGGCCGGTGACCTGACCGGCGGCGTGCGTGGTGTCAGCGCGGGAACTGGGTATGTGCGCCAGGGGGCCGACCACTTGGGCGGGGTCCGCAGCACCGGCAGCCGAGGTCGACTTCCCACCGGGATCGGCGAGCATGCCAGCATCACGGGCTTGCAGGTCTGATGCCGACTCGGTTCCGGCAGTCGATGCCGTTCCGCCAGCCGTCCAGTCCATCGACCCGGCGACCCGACCGGTGGTCGATTCGCCGGTCGCGTCGGCGGTGCCCGTATCACCCGATGTGCCGGACGTGGCTCCTGTCCCGCCCGAGCTTGTCGAGTCGCCGGCCCCACCGGCGGAGCCCGACGTACTCCCAGTGCTGCCGGACGAACCGCCCGACCCTCCGTCGCCATCCGGTGCAGGCGTGCTGGGACTCTCGTCGCCAGGATCTTCGCCCGTGTCTGATCCACCGAGCACGCCACCGAGCAGCCCGCATTCGCCGAGCAACGAGTTGATCAACCCGGCGTCGGCGCATTCATCGGCCTCGTCAGCCCCAGCCGTGACGGGCGTGCCGACCAGTAGCAGCATGCCGGCCGCCAGCGCGACCGCCCACCGCCTCATCCTCACTGTTGCTCCTTGCTCCTGCGGCTCTCACCTGTTCGCCGCCGTTCGACCGAGGGCTGGGCTCGTCACGGAGCCGATCAGCGGCTCTCCGCGACTGACGACCAGGCACGAGATCGCCCGATCGTAGCGAAGGTTCCAACTGCTCTCACTCGGCCCGAAGTACGTCCATCTGAGGTTAGGGCTCGCGTCAACCCCAGCACCCTGAATCGCCGGTACACACCGGTCGGTCGCGAATTGGTCGACCGCGGCGGTGCCTGGCCATGGTCCGTCCGGCATGCGCACGGACGCCACCACCTCGGCCGCATGCTCGTCCTCGCACGCGACGACCGGCACGTCCTGGACGTCGGTGGCGTCCGCGAGCTCGCGTAAGCACGTCCCCGGCTCGAGCCCGAAGACGCTGAATTGACCGCCGCCGTCATTCGCCTGGTCAAGGAGCTTGTCCGTGCCGGACGCCACGATCGCCAACTTGCCAGTTACCGGAGCCCGATTCTGATTGAGGGCCGCGACCACAGCGCCGGCGAGCACGGCACAGATCAGACCTCCTGCCATCGCCTTGCCCGGCCATCCTTGACGTGGGCGGGGCTCGGCCACCAGTGGAAAGATCAGCGGCGTGCTGCCGTCCGGGTTGCGCGCAGTGCGGTCGTTCTCACCGCCCTTCACGGCCCGCTGGGAAGGCCGGCGGTGGTCGTGATTCGAAGCGCCACGCCTTGACGGGTGCCGATGTCCGACACATGATCACGCTCCCCCGGGGAATGTGTGACGGTGCGCGGATGACGCACGTCGTCGGTACGGAGGCGCATGGTGCCACGTATCCGCCATTGCCGCTACCCCGTGGTTCAGGCTGGGGGAGCGCGCGTGGCGGGACGTAGGCTGAGCGGGTGCTTCGACACCTTCGCGATCCGGCCGGCCGGCCGAGCACCCGGACGCGGGTTATCGCGTTCCTTGCTGCGGTCGGGCTAATCGCGCTGTCGGCACCCGCGATCATTCCGGTGGTCCGCTGGTTGGCAGGCCTGGCGTGGTGACCGTAGGTGAGCGAGCGCCGCGGGTGGCCAAGCTGACCCGTCTGGTCGGCGTGGACGCTGCGCGGGGGATCGCGCTGATCGGCATGATGGCGGTGCACATCAACCCGCGGTTGGATGCCGAAGGCAATGTCAGCATGTCCTACCTGCTGGCTGGAGGACGGGCGTCCGCGCTGTTCGCGATCCTGGCCGGGGTGGGTCTAGCGCTGGCGACGGGAGGCCGGACGGCTCCACGTGGCAGGGCGCTCGCAGCCGTGAGTGCCGGCACCGTCGCCAGGGCGGCCGTGTTGGCGGTCATCGGGTTCTGGTTGGGCGCTCCCGAGTCCAACGTGGCCGTGATCTTGGTGTACTACGCGCTGTTGTTCGTCGTAGCCATCCCGTTCCTTGGTTTGGGGCCGGGGATCCTGCTGCCGCTCGCATTCGTGTGGGTGATCGCATCTCCCATGCTCAGCCAGCTGCTCAGAACCGGGATGGACACTGAGCCCCGCAGCGTCCCCGAGTTCGGCTCGCTCGCCGACTCGGCGACATTGCTGACCGAACTGACGCTTACCGGCTATTACCCCGGGCTGCAGTGGACCGCATACATCTTGTTCGGTCTGGGCTTGGGCCGGCTGGACCTGCGCTCGGCCCGGACGTGTGTGGCGCTGTTCGCCGGTGGAGCGGCGCTGGCTGTGGCGGCCAAACTCATGTCGTCGTGGCTGCTGGCATCCGGCGGCATGGAGGAGCTGAGGGCCGCAGGAGCCGGCAACGCGCCGATCGAGCGATTTCCACTAGAGGTAGCCCTGCAGGGCGGGTTCTACGGCACTACCCCGACGACCAGCTGGTGGTGGCTGGCGGTGTCGGCGCCGCATTCGGCGAGTCCGTTCGACCTGCTGCACACGATGGGTGTGGCGGCTGGCGTGCTTGGCCTCATGCTGTTGATCGCGACGCGGGCCCGGGCGTTGCTGTGGCCGCTCGCAGCCATCGGCAGCATGACCCTGACCCTCTACACACTCCATGTGCTGCTGCTGTCCTCGTCCGTACCTCGCGAAACTCCGGACGCGTTCCTCTGGCACGTGGTCATCGCGCTGGCGGTGGCCGTGCCATGGCGGACGTTCGTCGGACGCGGGCCGCTGGAGGCCGTGGCAAACCGCGCGTCGACGAACGTCCGCGATGCCGTCATGTCCGTCGGGCGAGATCAGGAGACCCTGCCCCAACGCTAGACGGCGGTAGAACGGCCCTTCCGCCGCGGTATGAGCAGGAGCAAGCTGACGCCGATGAGTCCCAGCCCGGCGAGGGCGACCGTGCCGAGCCGCTCGCCGAGGACGACCAGGCCGAGCAGTGCAGCGACGACCGGTTCCGCCATCGTCAGCGTCGTGGCCGTCGGAACGGCCGTCGTCCGCAGCCCACGGGCGTACAGGACGTATCCGAGCGTCGTTGTGACGGCACCGAGGTAGAGCGCCACCGACAGGCCCATAGGATCCAGGAGCCATCCTGGCGAGCTGACGATGAGGCCAGGCAGCAGCAGCACGCCGGCGCCCACGAACAGCGACGCGATCACCGCGAGATCGTCCTCGCCGCTGCTGATCAAGTACCCCGCGATGGTGGCGTAGGTGGCATAACCGAATCCGGCCACCAGGGCGAGCACGATACCCAGCGGATCGACGCCGGCTGCCTCGCCCCCGCTGACCAGCGCCGCGCAACCGATCACCGCTCCTGTTGTGGCGCCCAGCCATCGGGACGACGGTCGCCGGCCGAGCGCCGTCGCCAGTAGCCCGGCGAATGCGGGTCCACTGCCGATCGTGACGACCGTTCCCACCGCGACCCCCGTCGTGGCGACCGATGCGAAGAAGGAGATCTGGTAGACGGCCACGCTGATGCCACCGAGAGCGATCAGCAGCCGGACCCGACGCCGATCTGGCCGGGACGCGACGAGGTGGCGAACGCCGGAACCCCGCTGGACGAAGTTGGCAAGAGCCAGCAGCAACAGCCCACCGATAACGATGCGCGCTGCGCCGATGGAGAACGGGCTGGCCGTGTCGAGGATGACGGACTGGGCGGTGCCCGTCGTACCCCAGAGGGTCGCAGCCAGCAGAATGGACGTACCGCCGCCGAGCAGGTCGCGGGCGGGAGAGACTGGCATGGCCATGAACGAAGCTCCTGGATGATGAGAGGTCAAGGGCTCGTATCCAGGGCAAGCAGACACAGGACACCGGTACGACCGCCGGTGCGGGTCAGATCATCGCCAAGTTGGTTGCCGCTGCCCTGGTCAGGCGACCGGGGGGCGGCGTCACTGCGTGCCAGTACGTCACAACCGCAGACCTTATCAATCCCCAACACGCCGGGCGCGAAGCCCCAGTTGGTGGCCGACTCCGTTAGCGTGCCGAATCGCCCGGAGCCGCCTCGCATGCCGGCCGGCCGCCGCGCCAGACGGCGGCCATTTGCGGGACTCCCGGTCGGTAGGCCAGGTGGACGTACGACGGTGCATCCAGGACTGCCAGGTCGGCCCGGGCGCCCGGCGACAGTCGGCCGATGTCGTCGCGCCGGAGCGCGCGAGCCCCGCCCGCGGTGGCTGACCACAGGGCCTCGGCTGGTGTCATACGCATCTCGCGGACGGCCAGCGCAACGCAGAACGGCATCGACGAGGTGAAGCACGAGCCGGGGTTGCAGTCGGTGCCCAACGCGACCGTCACCCCCGTGTCGAGCAGGCGGCGAGCGTCGGGGTACGGCTGGCGGGTGGAGAACTCGACTCCCGGCAGTAGCGTCGCGACTGTGCTGGATCCGGCAAGCGCGTCGACGTCGGTATCGGTGAGAAACGTGCAGTGGTCGGCGCTGGCGGCGCCGAGTTCGACGGCGAGGAGAACCCCGGGACCCTCACTTAGCTGGTTGGCGTGAATCCGCGGCCGAAGTCCGGAGCTGATGCCCGCCCGTAAGACCTCACGAGCGGCGTCCTCGCCGAACGCGCCGCGCTCGCAGAACACATCAACCCAGCGTGCGTGCGGGGCGCAGGACGCCAGCATCTCGCCGGTGACGAGCGAAACGTAGTCGTCAGGCCGGTCAGCGTACTCGGCGGGGACGACATGCGCGCCGAGGTACGTCGTCTCGTCGGTGAACTGCTTGGCGAGCGCGAGCGCCCTGGTCTCGTCGTGGACGGTCAGCCCGTACCCACTCTTGACCTCGACCGTTGTCGTGCCCTGGCGGTGCATCTCGGCAATCAGGCGAGCCAGGTTGGCCGTGAGCACCTCGTCCGGCGCACTGCGGGTGGCGGCCACCGTCGTGCGGATGCCGCCGGCGGCGTAGGGCTGACCGGCCATCCGCGCGGAGAACTCCTCCGACCGGTCGCCAGCGAAGATCAGGTGCGAGTGGCTGTCGACGAATCCAGGGATGACGCAGCGCCCCTCAGCGTCGAACCGGGTATCGGCCGCGGGAGCGTCGGCCGCTCGTCCGACCCAGGCGACCCGGCCGTCATTGCCTACGACAAGGGCTGCGTCGCGGATCTCGCCAAGCGGGGAGTTGCCGAGCCCCGGATCGTTGGTGACCAGCAGACCGATTCGGTCGAGCAGCGTCGTCGGCACGCGCCTCACGCTACCCGCTGATGTCGACGTGTCCGGCCGCACAAGTGCGAGGGCGGGAATTCGGTCCAGGTAGGCTTGAAGTCGTTCCCGTCCACCACCACGCGAGGAGCGTGTCCGTGGCCCGCGTCGTCGTCGACGTCATGCTCAAACCAGAAATTCTCGATCCGCAGGGAAAGGCTGTCCACGGTGCCCTCCGCCGGCTCGGCTTTGAAGGTGTCGCGTCCGTCCGGCAAGGTAAGCGGTTCGAGATCGACCTCGCCGGAGAGGCGACCCCGGAAGCCGTCGCTGAGATCGAGCGTGCGGCCGGCACCCTCCTGTCGAACCCGGTGATCGAGGATTTCGCGATCCACGTCGAAGGGACCTGACGTGCGCATCGGCGTCGTGACCTTTCCAGGGTCGCTGGACGACCGCGACGCGGCACGCGCTGCGCGCCTGGCTGGTGGCGAGCCGGTCGCACTCTGGCACGGTGATGCAGACCTGCATGACGTGGACGCGGTCGTGTTGCCCGGCGGCTTCTCCTACGGTGACTACCTCAGGTGCGGAGCCATCGCCCGGTTCGCGCCGGTGATGGAGCCACTGATCGACGCGGCCCGCGGCGGGCTGCCAGTGCTGGGTATTTGCAACGGGTTCCAGATCCTGTGCGAGTCCCATCTCCTGCCGGGCGCCCTGATCCGCAATGATCATCGCAAGTTCGTCTGCAGAGACCAGCGCCTGCGGGTGGAGAACGTCGGGACGTACTGGACGTCGCACTACGAAGCCGGCCAGGAGATCGTCATCCCACTGAAGAACGGCGAGGGCGGGTATGTGGCAGACGAGCGGACGCTGGACGAACTCGAAGGTGAGGGCCGCGTCGTATTCCGCTATCTCGAGGACAACCCGAACGGCTCGTATCGCGATATCGCGGGCATCACGAACGCCCGCGGCAACGTTGTCGGCCTAATGCCCCATCCAGAGCACGCGGTCGATGCGCTCACGGGCCCCACCAGGGACGGCCTGGCCATGTTCACCTCAGCTCTCTCCCTGGCCAGCGGCAAGGTGGCGTCGTGAGTATCGATAGCGTCAAGAACGCCGACGCCACGCCGGAGCACGAGCAGCCGTGGGCCGAGCTCGGCCTCAAGGAGGACGAGTACCAGCGCATCCGCGACATCCTGGGCCGCCGCCCCACGTCGTCCGAGCTGGCCATGTACTCGGTGATGTGGTCCGAGCACTGCTCCTATAAGAGCTCCAAGGTGCACCTGCGCCGGTTCGGCGAGCTTCAGGAGAGTGCCGGACTCGGAGCGGAGCGGAGAGCCGGAGTTCGACCTGACAGCTCGCAGGAGACGCCGGCCGGCAAGGTGCTGGCCGGTATCGGTGAGAACGCCGGCGTCATCGACGTCGGACAGGGGTACGCCGTCACCTTCAAGGTCGAGTCGCATAACCACCCGTCCTACGTCGAGCCCTACCAGGGCGCCGCGACCGGGGTCGGCGGCATCGTCCGCGACATCCTTGCTATGGGCGCGCGCCCGATCGCCGTAATGGACCCGCTGCGGTTCGGCCCGTTCGATGCGCCCGACACATCCCGCGTCCTGCCGGGCATCGTGGCCGGTATCGGCGGCTACGGCAACTGCCTCGGACTGCCGAACATCGGCGGTGAGGTGGTGTTCGACGAGTCGTACGCCGGCAATCCGCTGGTCAACGCGCTGTGTGTCGGAATGATGCGGCACGGGGACCTCCATCTGGCACACGCGTCAGGGGTGGGCAACCTGGTCTTGCTCTACGGCGCCAAGACGGGTGGAGATGGCATCGGCGGTGTGTCGGTGCTCGCCTCGGAAACCTTTGACGAGGAAGGTCCCACTAAACGGCCCAGCGTCCAGGTCGGCGACCCGTTCATGGAGAAGCTGCTGATCGAGTGCACACTGGAGATGTTCGCCGAGGCCCTCGTGGTCGGTATCCAGGACCTAGGAGGTGCCGGCCTTTCTTGCGCGACATCCGAGTTGGCCTCGGCCGGTGAAGGCGGCATGCACGTGGTGCTCGATCGCGTACCGCTGCGCGACTCCTCACTCGCTCCGGAGGAGATCCTGATGAGCGAGTCGCAGGAGCGGATGATGGCGATCGTCACTCCCGAGAACCTGGACCGGGCGCTGGAGATCTGTCGCAAGTGGGACGTCGACGCGACGGTGATCGGTGAGGTGAACGACTCCGGCCGGCTCACCATCGACTGGCGCGGCGAACAGGTCGTGGACGTTCCGCCGCGGACGGTCGCGCACGAGGGCCCGGTGTACGAGCGGCCTTATGTGCGCCCGTCCTGGCAGGACGAACTGCAGGCGGCGGTACCGGACTCGTTGGCTCGCCCGATTACCGGTGACGAGCTACGCGCGACGCTGCTGCGGCTGGTCGCCTCGCCCAACCTCGCGTCCAAGGCCTGGGTCACCGGCCAGTACGACAGATACGTTCTCGGGAACACCGTGTTGGCCCAGCCGGAGGATTCCGGCGTGGTTCGGATCGATGAAGAATCCGGTCTAGGGGTCGCGGTGGCCACAGATGCGAACGGCCGCTACACCAAGCTCGACCCTTACGCAGGCGCTCAACTGGCCCTGGCGGAGGCGTACCGCAATGTCGCGACGGTAGGCGCGCGGGCGCTCGCGGTCACCGACTGCCTGAACTTCGGTTCGCCTGAAGATCCGGCCGTGATGTGGCAGTTCGCCGAGGCGGTTCGCGGCCTCGCCGACGCTTGCCAGGAGCTTGGGACGCCCGTGACGGGCGGCAACGTGTCGTTCTACAACCAGACTGGCGATACTGCGATCCTGCCGACGCCCGTGGTCGGCGTGCTCGGTGTGATCGACGACGTGACGCGCCGGACGCCGTCCGGGTTCCGAACGGCCGGCCACGCGATCTACCTGCTGGGTACGACGCACGACGAGTTTGGCGGTTCGGAATGGGCGCACGTCGTCCACGGACATCTTGGCGGTTGCCCGCCTGCGGTGGACCTCGCTGCCGAGCGCGAGCTTGCCAACATCCTTGTCAATGCATCGCGGGACGGTCAGATCGATGCAGCGCACGACTTGTCGGACGGCGGGCTGGCTCAGGCGCTCGTAGAGTCCTGCTTGCGGTACGAAATGGGTGCGACAGTCCGGGTGCCGGACAAGTTTGATCCCTTCGTGTTCCTGTTCTCTGAGTCGCAGGCGAGGGCCATCGTCGCCGTGCCGTTGACTGAGGAGGTCCGGTTCACCGACATGTGCGCTGCACGCGGCTTCCCCCACCAGCGGATCGGTGTGGTCGACGACGGCGGGGACGGCGGCCCGATGCTGGACGTGGTGGGCGTGTTCAGCGTGCCGCTGGACGAGCTACGCGAGGCACACGAACGAACGTTCCCAGCCCGCTTCGAAGGGGTGACGACCCGTACCTGCGATCTCGTCTATGGCCCATCACGTAGCCGCCGGAAGCCCGTGCTGGTCAGGGCCGATGATGATGTCCTCCCAGAAACCCGCGTACTTGACCGGAATGGACGGGTAGTGGGTCACCCACGGTTTGATCATGAGGTGTTCTGAGTTGTAGGTAAGCGGAACGAGCACGGCCTCATCTGCCAGAATCCGTTCGACCTCCTTATAGCTGGCGAGCTTCGCGGCCGGGTCGGTCGTGCGGGCGGCTTGGCCGAGGACACTCTGCAACCGGTCGTGCCTCCAGTTGGGCAGGTCGAGCTCAGCGCAGACGCGGAGGAACGTGTCCGGATCTGGATAGTCGGCTACCCAGCCGCCCAGGCTAATCCTCGGGCCAGTAGTCGACTCCCAGGAGGACGCGAACAGCCCGGTGGCCATCTCACATTGAATCCGAATGGGTATCCCGGCGGCGCGCCAGCCATCGGCCAGTTCTCGGGCCGCCTGTTCACCGGACGCCAGGCAGAACAACGTGATCTCCGGCAGATCCGCGGTGGCCGCAACCTCCGCGACGAGGCGGGCCGCCCGGTCGGGATCATGGGGCAACGCCAGGCTGGGTACATGACCCGGCATCCCCGGTGGAACGAGACCTCCGGCAGCCGGTATTGCGAGGCCGTGCGACCAGCGCGCGGCGACGGCGTCCCGATCGATTGCCATCGTCATGGCTTGCCGGAGCCTTCGATCGTTGAGCGGCGGGCGATCGGGATCAAGCCAGTAGTATCTGGTGACGAACCTGTCGCGGCGTGAGTACTCGACAGGTAACCGCCGACGCAGCCGGTCGGCGACGCTCTCGGCCGTGAACCAGGCAGTTGACAGCACGTCCACCTCGTCGGTCAGGTAGAGCGCTTCGTGTTCCGCGGCGGGCGGCCGTCCTAGCCGAAGCGTGACCCGTTGGACGTTGCCCCGCGTGCTCCGGTGGTAGCTCGGATTGCGTTCCAACATCATGCTCCTGCCGTGCTCCCACGCGGTGAGCCGGAATGGGCCGTTCGACACCGTTGTCTCCGGCTGCCGCCACCAAGAGGCGCCGTGAGCCTCGACAGCATGTCTGGGAACCGGCAGCAGCACGTAGTAGGCCAGGTTGTAGATGAAGTAGCTGGTTGGCTCTGCCAACTCGATCACAAGTGTGTGGTCGCCGACGGCGTGGATGCCCGCCTGCCTGGGCGGCACCCGCCCATCGCGAACATCACGGGCGCCAGTGACCGCGTCGAGCAGTGCGGGGGCGACCGGCGCCCCGGTCACCGGATCCAGCGCGCGTCGGTACGTGTACACGAAATCGTGGGCCGTGACCGGACGCCCGTCGCTCCACACGACATCATCGCGGAGATGGAATGTGTAGCGTCGGCCACCGTCGGTGATCTCCCAGCGGCGGGCGACGTCTGGGACGACATTGGTGCCCTCGTCAAAGCGCACCAAGCCGCTGAGCAGGTTGGTAACCATCGAAGCGCTGATCTCGTAACCGCCCATGGTTGGGTCAAGTGTCTCCGGCTCAGCCCAGATCAGTCGGAGCGTTGCCGATCCTGGTATCCCTTCAGTTGTCTGGTCGACGGAAGACCACAGCCGGAACGCGTCATCGAACGCCTGTTGCGCGCGGATAAGGTCGGTGCCGGACTGGTAGGTCAGGCCGATCTTCATCTGAGTGCGGGCCATTCGCTCCAGGTCGCCCTGCGTGCGCAGAAACTGGGACGCGCGCTCATACAGAGTGAGTGCCTCGTCGTGCGCGTACATCAACCGAGCCCGGTCGCCTGCCTGGATCAGATAGGGGATTGCCCGTGCAGCGTCGCCGGCCGCGGAAAAGTGATGCACCAGCTGGGGCAAGACTGAATCCAGATCGTCCGCGTGCAGCCTCTCGAGCTCTGCCGCGAGCTGGCCGTGGATCCGCTGACGAGCTCCATCACTGAGCGCCTCGTAGATGAACCGCTGGAAGAGTACGTGACCGAACCGGTACCGGGTCAGCGTGCGGCCACCGAGGCGCACAACCCCGACTTCCCGGACCAGGCCGTGCGCACGGTCGACGTGCCGCGCGAGTAGCCGCAGAGCTGCCCGGTCGTTGACTCCAGCCACTCGTGCGGCCGCCTCAACGGTGAAATGCTCGCCCTCGGTGGCCGCCGCGTCGAGCAACGTCCGATCGTCCGGTTGGAGCCGGTCCAGCCGTTGCTCGATGACTACCGCCACGCGGGCAGGAACCTGGTCCCAGTCGAGGCCCGGGCGAGCTACCCATGATCCCTCGCGGCCGGGGACCAGGTCGCCACGGCCCTTCAGCTCCCGGGTCAGTTCCTGGACGAACAGTGGCTGACCACGTGTCCTCCGGTACAGCTCGTCGTGCAGTCTCGAGTCGAGATCAGGAATCTCCAGGTCGAGCAACGCGTCGCACAGGGCGCGTTCGGCTGTCGGCCCGATGTCATCGAGGTCGACCCTGGCATCACTGACGTCGCGGCGCGTCTCTGTCAGGGCGTGCCTGATGGCGCTGCCAGCCGGCCCATGATCTTCGGCGACCTCACTGCCGCGATACGCGCATACCACGAGCACGCGGGCGTCGCGCAGCCTGCGCAATAGGTGGAACAGCAGCTCTGCCGACGCCGTATCGGCCCACTGCATGTCGTCGAGGAGGACGAGCAACGGGCGTTCGGCGGACAGTGCTCTCAGTACATCGGTGACCTCCGCGACGACGTGATCCCTGGATGGCTGGGCGGTGTGGAGTGGAGTCCCATCAAGCCCGAGCTGTGCACGGACGGCGTCAGCAGGGACAACAACGTCGAGCAAGTGCGGTCCAACCTCGTCGATTGTCCGGGCGACCTTCGGGGCGAACGCCCACAGACTGGCGGCCTGCTCCGGACTCACGTAGTCGGCGCGCCAAGGGGTGCGCGGGTCGGCGACCAGCGTCCGGAAGACGTCACGCACAACGAGATAAGGGTCGCCATAGCTGCCTACGGCTGTTCCAGCGCCCCGCGTCACGACAAGGTCGGGCGCTGCCTGTTGAGCCCGGTCGGCGAAAGCGGTCAGCAGCGTGGTCTTCCCCTGGCCCGCTTCGCCGGTGACAAACACCGTTCGTCCGTGGCCGTCCAGCGTCGCTTCGAGATGTGCGAGCAACCGGGCGAGCTCGTCGTCCCGGCCGACGACCGGGCGCGGCTCGGCACCGAGCGGGTCAGAAAGCCAGGGTGGCGCCATCGTACGGTCAGCGGATGCGATGGTTGGACCGAGTCGAGCCGCCGCAAGCTCGCCCAAGCCCGCGGCCACGAAGCGGTCCCGCTGGTCGGGTGGCATGCCAAGAGCCTCGGCGAGTCGAGCGGCCATCATCCGGGAAGGCCGTCGTTCATCGTGCTCGATCTTCTTGATCGCCGCCGCTGAGCAGCCGGTCCGGCGGGCGAGCGCTGCCTGCGTCAGGTCCAGCGCGAGCCGTCGCCGCCGGACCCAGTAGCCGAACGAGGCCGCTGAACCCCCCATTTGTACCCCGTGAGTATCTCTCATGGTCACCAACGCCTCCGAGCGGGCTGGTGACCTAGCAACAGGGTCTCACAGTGCACTCGCGAGACCACCAACACTACGAGCCGCGTACCGAACGGGCTCAACCAAGGAGGACACATGAGACGAGGCATAGTGGCGATGGTTCTGGCCGTTCCGATGCTGGCCTTTGGCGCGTCCGCGGTGGCGGGAACCCCGACCTGTTCGGCCGCGCTAGGCGTTACGACGCACGGCCAACACATCGTTGGCGACTACGTCACCGGCATCGGTCATGGCGAGATGGGCTGGCCGCCCAACGGACAGGTGGGCGGCGGTGGCGGCGCCATCGTGAAGGGCGGACCAGGGCCCGGTTTCCACTTCCCGAACGGCTTCGCTCCCGGCGCTTCGTTCTGCACCGGGTCGAATTCCCCGGGCATCCACCTGTAGGGGGTCGTGGCGATGGCCTTGTTCATGGATACTCGCGAGAAGGTTGAGGGCTTGACGGCGGAAGCCGTAGCGGATGCGCATCGCCGCGACCTCGAAGTCCAGGAGCAGCATGGCGTGCAGTACCTGCGGTATT
This sequence comes from Jiangellaceae bacterium, assembly GCA_035762665.1. GTDB lineage: Bacteria > Actinomycetota > Actinomycetes > Jiangellales > Jiangellaceae > JASLBX01. The sequence goes on from DASTNZ010000098.1 coordinate 14,581, forward strand.
GGTACGACGAAGGCTCTGGAAAGGTCTTTTGCCTGGTCGAGGCGCCCGACGCTGAGACGGCGGTCACCGTCCACCGCGAGGCGCATGGCCTGGTCGCGGACTCAATCACGCCGGTTCACGAGGGCAGCTGAATCTCTGACGCGCTACCAAGATCATGTGGACCGGACTGGTGACGACGCGCCGGCGCGTTGTCCTAGGACGGCACACATGATCTCGTGGCTGCCTATTGTGCGGCTGTCACCCGGCAGCCGCCCGGTTCTGGACGTGGAGGGGCTCTTCAGCGTGTCACTTGATGAGCTGCACGATGCACGCGAGACGACCATCCCGGCGCTGTACGAAACTAGGCGGCCAGCGGAGGCGGGTCATCAGACCTCGTACTGCACCCGAATGAGTTCCGCGGTGATGGGTCCGGTGGCTTCCACCACGGCCGACCGGTGGGCGGGGTGGTTCAGGTACGCCTCCCAGTCCGCCTTGGTGTCGAAGTCGGCCACGAGCGCCATGTCCCAGGTGCCTTCGCTGAACCCGAGATCGCGGCCGAACTCATAGCGGCGGATCTGGGGAATCTGGCCGGGCAGCTCAGCGAGCCGGCGCAGTACTCCATCGATCTGAGCTTCGGTGGCTTCGGCAATCCAGCGGAACAGCACGGTATGACGGATCATGGGACGCTCCTCGTAACGATGGACCCCGGCGTTCCGCGCTAACCATAGTTATGGCGGGCCCAATGACGACTACACGTGAATCTGACGACATCAGACTGGTGGCCGGCCACCGGACTCCGAGCCCACCAGTGCGGCCAGCCCGTCGGCGTACGAATCCGCCTTCACGTTGTCGATTAACAGCCGCTGGACGATGTAACCCATGATCGCGCCGACGAGCACCTTGGCAACCTCGGCCGGGTCCGCATCGGCGGCAACGTGCCCCGCGGCTTGCTCTGCCGAAACGAGCTGCGTGATCAGCCCGTGGATGCCCTGATACCGCTCATGGATCACGGCCGCCAGGCCAGGATCCCGCAGAGCTTCGGCCCACACCTGCGGTGCGAGCCGGGCGAAACCGTCCGGACCGAAGGCCAGATCCTCGGCCGAGCGCAATCCTTCCCGGATGGCGTCGTAGAGCCTAGGCGGCGGCTGGCGGTCGACGATGGGTTCGAGCATCGCGGTGATGTTGCCGATGACATGCTCGGCGATCGCAGCAATGATCTCGTTCTTGCCCTTGAAGTAGCCATAGACTGCGCCGGCGGACAGCCCTGCCTCGGTAAAGATGTCGGTCATCGACGTCTGATGAAACCCCTGGCGTACGAAACAGCGCCGGGCGGCGTCCAAGATCTGTTGGCGCCGCCGCTCCCGATGCTCGTCCGACACTCGAGGCATGGAGGGAGTCTAAAACGAACGTTCATTCTTGACAAACGCAACGCTGCAGCGCGACCATGGGACACGAAAGAGAATGACCATTCGTTTTCGAAGGAGGAGCCATGGCTCACCCAACCGGTCCGCGGCTGGTGATCGGGCTCATCGTCGGCGTCGTGGCCGCACAGGCGCTCATGCTCTTCGCGTTCGCCTGGCCGGCGTCCCACAGCGGGCCGCGCGAGGTTCCCGTTGCAGTTGCCGGGCCGCAGGAGGTGGTCGGCCAGGTCGAGCAGACTCTCGCATCGGTGCCGAGCCGTGATGACGGCGTGCCGGCGTTCGACGTCGTGCAGGTCGAGGACGAGGCAGCCGCGACCGAGGCGATCACGGATCGGGACGTCTACGGTGCCGTGGTCGTGGGACCGGATGGTCCGCGACTGCTCGTGGCATCGGCGGCGAGCCCAGCTGTGGCACAGATGCTGCGCACCGCGGCCGCGGAGCTGTCGCAAACCGAGGGCGTCGCCGTCGAGGACGTCGTTCCTACGGCTAGCGACGACCCGACCGGCGCCGGGCTTCCCGCGGGTGTACTGCCGCTCGTGTTGACAAGCGCCGCCGGAGGCCTAGCCATTAGCCTGCTGCTGGCTCGCCGGAGCGAGCGGTTAGTGGGGGTGGCTGGGCTCGCTGTCGCAGCCGGGCTCGCGTCGGCCGCACTGTTGAGGTACGGGCTTGGTGTGGTCGACGGCCCGTATTGGGAGCTGGCCGGTGTGGTGGCGCTGATGGTCGGTGCCGTCGCCGCCGCGGTCGCCGGCCTCGGTGCCGTGTTCGGGCGTGTTGGGGCGGGCCTCGCGCTGGCAGTGATGATCCTGCTCGGCAACCCGTTCTCGGCGGCGCCGACTGCGCCTGAGTTCCTGCCCCAGCCGTGGGGTGAACTTGGCCAGTTGCTCCCGCCGGGCGCCGGCATTACCGCGGTCCGGTCGGTGGGGTTCTTCGACGGTGCGGCGCTTGCGCAGCCGCTTCTGGTGCTGTCGATCTGGCTTGTGACCGGATTACTTCTCGTGCTCCTCGGACCCACTGGCCGCGGGACGGTTGATGTCTCGGAGGCGGGTAACGTTCCAGAGCGTGGCACGAGCGAAACCCGATCCAGCGCAGGCGCGTGAGGCGTATAAGTTCGGTCACCTGATCATCCGAGATTGGCTCGCTGCGCTCCCCGGCGATTTATGGTCCACCCCGAGCGCCCTGCCGGGGTGGACCCTGGCCGACCTCGCCGCGCACCTGGCGACGGTGGCCCGGTCAGCGGCCTCGGTCACCGTCGCAGCCAAGCAGACCGCCCCGATGACGCCGGCCGAGTACATGGGTGGTTACGCGGCGGGGGCTTTCGACATCGCCGACGAGGCCCACGCGCTCGCCGTGGAGGTGGGCGGCTCGGCGCACGACCTGTTGCTCGTCCTCGACGAGGACTGCGAGACAGCGTTGAACCATCTCGAGAAGTTTGGAGACAGCGACCCCGTCGTCCACGCGTCGGGCGGGCCCATCCGGTTGAGCGACTTCCTCGCCACCCGGACGGTCGAGCTGGCCGTGCACTCCGACGACCTGGCTCGATCCGTGCCCGGTATCGAGCCGCCGACCATGCCGCGTGACGTCACCAGGCTGGCGGTACGGACCTTGCTAGACGGGCTTGCCGAGCGGGCGCCAGGCCGGGCCGTCGAGGTTCGGGTCCCACCGTTCGCCGCGGTCCAGTGCATCGCCGGCCAGCGCCACACTCGGGGCACACCACCGAACGTGGTGGAAATGGATGCCACCACTTGGTTGCGGCTCGCCTCTGGCCGGCTGACGTGGGGGGATGCCATCGCCGCGGGGCACTTGAATGCCAGCGGCGACCGAGCCGACTTGTCGCCTTACCTTCCTGCCTTCTGACTCGCAGCCGGATCTGACGCAGATTTCCCGACCGTGGGCAGCCTCGGTAAGTCTCGGCGCCTAGAGTTGGCTGGCGTGAGTGACCTTCGTGCTGCTGTTGAGAAGATCCTTCCGTCGGTCCGAGCTGATCTCGAAGAGCTCGTGCGCATCCCCAGCATCAGCGCCGACCCGCACGCCGGATCGAGTGTGACCAAATCTGCGCAGGCCATCGCCGACCTGGCCGATGGGGCGGGCGCGGCCAGCGTGGACATCAGGTCTGTGCCGGGCGGTGCGCCCGCTGTCATCGCCACGTGGCCCGCGCCGGCCGGGCGGCCGACCGTGCTGCTCTACGCTCATCACGACGTGCAGCCCACCGGAGAATCCGGATCATGGACCAGCCCGCCCTTCGAGCCCACCGAGCGGGACGGGCGCCTTTACGGGCGGGGCGTCACCGACGACAAGGCCGGGGTCATGGCGCATTTCGCCGCCATCCGGGCGTTCGATGGGCGGCCGCCGGTAGGTGTGACGCTGTTCGCCGAAGGCGAGGAGGAGATCGGCTCGCCGACGTTCCTGCCGTTCATCCAGGCGTACCGGGACGAGCTGGCAGCCGATGTCATCGTCGTCGCCGATTCGGCCAACTGGACCATCGACACGCCCGCACTGACGACGAGTCTCCGGGGCCTTGTCGACTGCACTGTAGAGGTGTCGGTACTTCACCATGCGGTCCATTCCGGCATGTTCGGCGGGCCCGTGCTCGACGCTCTCACCTTGCTCTGCCGGCTGCTGGCGACGCTGCATGATACAAGTGGTGACGTCGCGGTTGGGGGCCTGGTCAGCAAGCCGGTCGCAGACGTCGACTATCCCGAGTCACGCTTGCGCGCGGATGCCGGTGTCCTGGACGGAGTCCAGCTCGCGGGCTCTGGTTCGCTCGCGGAGCGCATGTGGACCAAACCGGCGGTATCCGTGCTCGGGATTGACGCGACGCCGACGGTTGACGCCGCCAACGTGCTCGTCCACACCGCCAAGGCCAAGGTCAGCATGCGACTCGCACCCGGGCAGGACCCAAAACAGGCCATGGCCGCATTGGCCGGGCACCTGCGTGTGAACGCCCCGTTCGGAGCACGGGTGAAGGTGGTGGAGGGCGCCTTGGGCGCGCCATGCGAATTGGACTCCAGCGGGCCTGTCTACGACGCGGCGCGTGCGGCTTTGACCGACGCTTTCGGAGTCGCGCCCGTCGACATCGGCGTCGGTGGTTCGATCCCGTTCATCGCCGAATTCGCCGAGGTCTTCCCAACGGCCACCGTCCTGGTGACCGGAGTCGCCGATCCCGAGGCGAGGGCCCATGGCGTGGACGAGAGCCTGCACCTCGGCCAGTTCGCCAAGGTGTGCCTCGCTGAGGCCCTGCTGCTCGACCGGCTCGCCACCTATTAGATCTCAAGATCAGCGGCGGGTAATGCGCTTGAACTCGGTGCGGCTGACCGATACGTAGCGGTCGTTCCCGCCGATCTCCACCTGTGGGCCCTCCGTGACCGGACGGCCTTGCTCGTCCACCCGCACCACCATGGTGGCCTTCTTCCCGGTGTGGCAGATGGTCTTGATCTCCGTGAGCGTGTCCGCCCACGCCAGCAGGTACTTGCTGCCCTCGAACAGCTCGCCTCGGAAGTCGGTACGCAGCCCGTAAGCGAGCACCGGAATGCCCAGTTGATCGACGACCTCGGTGAGCTGCCACACCTGCTGCTTGGTCAGGAACTGGGCCTCGTCGACCAGCACGCAATGCAGCAGGCCGTGCCGCTCGATGTCGTCCTGGACCAGTTCAAGAAGATCGTCCGTCTCTACGAACGGCTGGCCGCTTGCGTGGAGCCCGATCCGTGAAGCGACGACCCCCGTTCCTGCCCGGTCATCGAGGCGCGGCGTGTAGATGACTGTCCGCATCCCGCGCTCCTGATAGTTGTAGGAGCTCTGCAGCAGGGTGGTCGTCTTGCCGGCATTCATCGCCGAGTAATAGAAGTACAGCTTCGCCATCGCGTTACTCCGCTGCTCGTCAGCCGGCCGGGTCAACACCGCCCGGTACGTCGGCCGTCGGATCGTACGGCGTCCTGGTCAGGCAGAACGACGCCAGATCCAGCTGGCGGACCGTACCGTCGTCGTCTCGGACGACCCGAAGCCGGTCGCCGGCGTAATAGCCGTCCAGCCCAACCCACGTGCCGCCCGCCCCCGGACGGAACCGCGACGATCGGGACGGCCCGAGCAGGCCACGCATGTCGAGCCACCCATCAAGCAACGTCCGGATGACCACAGGGGTAGGTCCCCAGTACCACGGGCCGACGATCTCGAGCGCCTCGGGAGTGACGGCTGCCAGGGTCCACTCCTCCGGGACCCGCGGCTCCTCGGTGGCCAGGATGGTTGCCAAATCGGGCACAAGCTCGTAGCCCATCGACGCTGTGCTGTTGGTCATGGTGACCACCCCGTCACCTGTCTCAGCGTCGACGCGGACGATCGCCAAGAATCTCGGCATCGATCCTCCCACCCGCCGCCGGGCGACCGCTCCCACCACGGCCCGTTGGTCTCGGCCTGCAGGCCGCCGGAGTGCGACAGCAGCTGGGCGATGGTGAGCCTGCCGATGGTGGTCCCTGGCAAGTGCTTGTCGACCGGATCGTCAAGCGCGAGCGCGCCCTCGTCACGCAGCCGCATGACACACACGCCGACGAAGGTCTTGGTGATCGAGCCGATCCGGCACTGAGTGTCGGTAGTGGGAGACTCTCCCATCACCCGCCCTCGGCCACCCCACCAGACCAGGCACCCGTCCCGGACGACCCCGGCGACGACCGAGGGCAGCCGGTTCGTCGCCTGCTCTTGTGCAAGCCGGAGCATCAGGCGCTCCGCGGTGCGCGGACGGACGGCGTTCGCCACGGGTACTCCTCGGTTCGGCCTCTGCGGTGACAACTGTTCGGCGCATCGAGCGTAGGTGTCGCTGCGGCAGATTAGCCTGCAGGGTCACCGTGGCAGCGCACAGCCCAAGACCCCTGAGCCCGTACACTCGTAACCGTGGCGCGGGGTGATGGTCGGCTGACTCACGAGACCGACCCTCAAGATCGGGGCCCGCAAGACGCGTGCGGTATCTTCGGCGTCTGGGCACCCGGCGAAGAAGTGGCGAAGCTTACCTATTTCGGGCTGTACGCCCTCCAGCATCGAGGTCAGGAGTCGGCGGGCATCGCCGTCGGCAATCACGAACAGATCCTCGTGTACAAGGACATGGGGCTGGTCAGCCAGGTGTTCGACGAGGCGACGCTCAACTCGCTGGTCGGCCATGTCGCCGTAGGGCACACCCGATACTCCACCACTGGAGGCAGCCGGTGGGAGAACGCCCAGCCCACACTGGGTGCCACCGCCGAAGGCACTGTTGCGCTTGCCCACAACGGCAACCTGACGAACACGGCCGAGCTGATGGACGTGGTCCGCGAGCGGGTCGGCACTGACGTCGGTGAATTGCGGTACGGCAACACGTCCGATACCGCGCTCATCACAGCTCTGCTCGGCGCCAACCCGGACGTCACGCTGGAGCAGGCCGCGCTCGACGTGCTTCCGGAACTTCGCGGCGCATTCTCCCTGATCTTCTCCGACGAGTCGGCCCTCTACGCAGCGCGCGACCCGCAGGGCATCCGTCCCCTTGTGCTGGGGCGACTCGAGCGCGGCTGGGTCATCGCGAGTGAGACTGCAGCGCTGGACATCGTCGGTGCCTCCTTCGTGCGTGAGGTCGAGCCGGGCGAGCTTGTCGTCGTCGACGAGGACGGCTTGCGAACGCGGCGATTCGCCAAAGCCGACCCCAAGGGCTGCCTGTTCGAGTTCGTCTACCTGGCGCGCCCGGATACCAAAATCACGGGACGCTCGGTGCACCAGACTCGTGTCGAGGTCGGCCGCCGGCTCGCCCGGGAGGATCCAGTCGAGGCGGACCTTGTCATCCCGGTGCCAGAGTCCGGGACGCCGGCAGCTGTTGGGTATGCCGAGGAGTCCGGTATCCCGTACGGCATTGGACTGGTGAAGAACTCGTACGTAGGGCGGACATTCATCCAGCCGTCGCAGACCATCCGGCAATTGGGTATCCGGCTGAAGCTGAACCCGCTGCGCGAGATCGTCGACGGGCGCCGCCTGGTTGTCGTAGATGACTCGATAGTGCGCGGCAACACCCAGCGTGCGCTGGTGCGGATGCTGCGTGAAGCCGGTGCGAGCGAGGTGCACGTGCGGATCTCCAGCCCGCCGGTGACCTGGCCATGCTTCTACGGCATCGATTTCGCCTCACGAGCCGAACTGATCGCCAACGGCCTGTCGACCGACGAGGTGTGCCGGTCGATTGGGGCGGACTCTTTGGGATACGTGTCGCTCGAGGGTCTCGTCGAGGCCACGACCGTCCCCATGAATCAGTTGTGCCGGGCTTGCTTCGACGGCGAGTATCCGGTCGAGCTTCCGGCGGCCGTTCATCTCGGCAAGCACGTGCTCGAGCAGGCCGAACTGCCGATCGCAGTGTCCGCGGCCCGACCCCTCGGTGACCCGACGGACGGCCTGGACGCCCTGCTTGGCGGTGCAGGTGCGAGCGACGCCCTGGCTCGGCCGTAGCGGGCACCGCCGGGCTCTGGTCCGCGATCGTTCGCAGCGGCTGCTGACCTGCCTGCACATGTGCAATACCTTCCGGCGGCTTCTGACCTGACTGCACATGTACAACAAGGTCGCGCCCTCACTAACCGCATTGGCGACCGGTTCGGGAAACCTCGCAGCTCCCACCCTGACGTGACGCCGCAGGGCTGCGGCCGTTGCTGACCGGTACCCTCCCACTGTGGCCAGCGACGAGGTGACCTACGCGGCTGCCGGCGTCGACATCGAGGCCGGCGACCGGGCGGTCGAGCTGATGAAGGAGTGGGTCGCCAAGGCGCGGCGGCCGGAGGTGGTGAGCGACCTCGGCGGTTTCGCTGGGCTGTTCGACGCCAGTGCCCTTAAGTCGTTCACGCGCCCGCTGCTCGTCACCAGCACGGACGGTGTCGGCACGAAGGTCGCGATCGCTCAGATGATGGACGTGCACGACACTGTGGGCTTCGACTTGGTCGGTATGGTTGTCGACGACATTGTGGTCTGTGGGGCGGAACCGCTGTTCATGACCGACTACATCGCCTGCGGCAAGGTCGTCCCAGAGCGGATCGCCGCCATCGTCAAGGGCATCGCCCAGGCGTGTGCCGGCGCCGGGTGCGCGCTGTCGGGCGGAGAGACCGCCGAACACCCGGGTCTGCTCGGCCCGGACGAGTATGACCTGGCCGGCGCGGTCACCGGAGTGGTCGAGGCCGAGCGGCTGCTCGGGCCGGATCGGGTGGTCGCCGGTGACGCGGTCGTAGCGATGGCGTCAAGCGGGCTGCACTCGAACGGGTACTCGCTTGTGCGGCACGTCTTCTTGGACGTCGTGGGTTGGTCTTTGGACCGCGACGTGCCTGAACTAGGCCGCACTCTCGGCGACGAGTTGCTCGAACCCACGCGGATCTATGCGCAGCCGTGCTTGACCCTGACGGCCAATGTCGAGGTTCACGCCTTCGCACACGTGACAGGGGGCGGGCTGGCAGCCAACCTGGCCAGGGTGCTGCCGTCCACCATCGACGCCGCGATCGATCGGAGCACCTGGCGGCCGCAGCCGATATTCGGCCTCGTCGGCAGCGCGGGCGGGATCGAGCCAGGCGAGCTTGAGCGCACGCTCAACATGGGCGTGGGCATGCTCGCCGTGCTCCCGGCGTATGCAGTCGAGCGGGCGATCGCGCTGCTCTCCGAGCAAGGTGTGGACGCCTGGGTCGCCGGCGAAGTGCGAGCGGGCGGCGGATCAGTACAGCTGCGCGGCAGTTACGCCGCCTGAGGTGCGTGGTCAGCGCCAGCGCGCGTCGTCGTTGTCGTAGTCGTCGTCTGACTCGTACTCATCCGACGACTCGTCGCTGTCGCTGGCACCTTGCAGCTCTCGCTGCAGCGCCTCGAAGTCAGTGTCCAGCGACTGGTACTTCAGTCGACGGGCGACCTTCGTCTGCTTGGCCTTAGCCCGGCCGCGCCCCATAGGTCGACCTCCTCGCACAAAACCGGGGCGACCACAAGATTGTCTGCCGCCCTCGGACCCTTCGGTGTTATCTACTCGTAGAGACAACGGTACATGGTGCCGGCCCGTTCCGTCTCGCCCCGGTCTGTCCTCAAGCAGAGGTGACCGTCATAGGCCGGTCAAGCAGGCAAACGAATCGTCTGCAACCGGCTCACTTCGGACATGCGGCGCTCCGCGAGACGGTCGGCAGCAACGGCTGGCGGGACTCCCTCGTCCGCTGCAAGCGTAAAGATCTTCTTCGTTGTGTCGAAGATATGCGCGGCCTTGCCCTTGGCCCGCTCGAAAGAGAAGCCATGCAGCTCGTCAGCCACCTGAATGACTCCGCCGGAGTTCACCACGTAGTCCGGTGCATACAGGATGCCCCGGTCGGCCAGAAGCTTCTCGACGCCGGGGTGGGCGAGTTGGTTGTTGGCACCGCCGCACACCGCCTTGGCCGCTAGCACGCTGACGGTTTCGTCGTCGAGCGCGCCACCGAGCGCGCAGGGAGCGTAGACGTCGATCTCGTTGTGGATCAGCTCGTCGGTGTCGGCGGCCACCTCGATCTGCGGATGCTCAACCCGCAGCCGGTTGATGGCCTGCCCGCTGACGTCTGTGACAACTACGGATGCGCCGTCCTCGAGCAGCAGGCCGGCGAGTTTGGAGCCGACCTTGCCGACGCCGGCGATGCCCACGCGGCGGCCGTTCAGGGTTGGCGAACCCCATACGTGTTCAGCGCACGCCCGCATGCCTTGGAAGACACCGAACGATGTCAGCACGCTGGAGTCGCCGGCGCCGCCCTCGGCGGGCGAGCGTCCGGTGACCCACCTGCATTCGCGCGCGACGATGTCCATGTCGGCGACGTACGTGCCGACGTCGCACGCGGTGATGTACCGGCCCCCCAGGGATGCGACGAAGCGCCCGTAGGCCCGGAGTAGAGCTTCGGACTTGTCCTTGTTGGGGTCACCGATGATGACGGCCTTGCCACCGCCGAGGTCCAGGCCCGCGAGGGCATTCTTGTAGGCCATGCCCTTGGACAGTTCCAGGACGTCGGCCAGCGCGTCGTCTTCGGACTCGTAGGGATAGAAGCGGGTGCCGCCGAGGCCCGGACCCAATGCCGTGGAATAGATGGCGATGATGGCTTTAAGTCCGGACGCCTCGTCCTGGCAGAACACCACCTGCTCGTGGCCGGAATGCCGGCCGAATACTCCAGTGGGTGTCGACGTTTCGGTCACGATGGTGACCCCTTCGCGTCTTGGGCCCGCCAGACCATGGAAATCCCAGGTCTTGGGTGGCACGGCACGGCGGGCGGGGCTTGAGTTGTGGTCTAAGCGTAGCCGCCCTGCCGGCGCCGCCTTCGCCGTGCCACGATGGCGTCGTGCGGACGCGAACCCTGGTGCCTTACGCCGCATACCTGCGCGTGTACGAGCCGCTGGCGGCGTTCACCGAGGGCGAGCGGCCGCGGTTGAAGGACTACGCCGCCGACGCCCCGCTGCCCAATCGCCACCAGGTACTCGCTCGTGAGCAGGCGGCCTCGCTCGCCCGCGCCTTGGCCACACCGCCTGTCGTGGCACCGGCGGACGACTCGCCGGATGCGTACGTGTTGCGGGACGGAGACTCGCTGCTCATGTGCCCGGTGCAAGACCGGCTCCGCTGTTGGGTGGCGATCAACGAGTTGCAGGCGAGCCTGCCGGACTCTGTTGTGGATGCCATCCTGCCGGCAGCTCCTACCAGCCAGGCTGAGTTCGATTACGCGAGCTGGCAGGCCGACCATCCAGATGCTGTCCCTCACATCTTGACCGCGACCTGGCATGTCCCCGCGCGTTGGTTTGTCGCCTTCAGGTCGAGCGAACGTGATCTCACGATAGAACCCGAGCAGCGGTCCGTGGTTTACCGGACCCGGATGGTCGAAGCACGCCGGCGGGTCGCGCGGGCAGCCCGCGCGCTGCGGCAGGTGGGTGGATCAGTGCTGGAGGCGGTCGAGGACTTGGGCCGCTGGCTGGAAGCGTTTCACCCGCACGGCTGGGTCGAGCTCGACTACGGTGGCCTGGTCTATTGCGTTGGCGACGACGAGTTACGGGCCGACGACTCACCTGGCGACGTTGCCGCGGCCGTTGCTGCCGTCGCCGACGGCGACACCGCGCGCGCGACGCGTGCGTACCGCCGGGTGGTGGACCGCTGGGAGCCGGTTCAGGCACGCGAGCATGCCTCATAGCGAACCGGTACGACTTAGTTGAGATGACCGTTGTGTTGGGGTCGCAACGTTCGTCATCTCTGCGTAGTCTTAGTCCCGTAGGTGGAGGACTCGTCCGAATGGCCCATATAGATTTGGCCCATACGGCGGTTCCGTCCGTTTGGAATTGTGGGTGGAATTACCCGATGTGACGGAGTAGGTGCTCCGAACCCAACTCAGGAGGTGACGATGGCGACGAGGACTCAAGACGCCGAGCCCCTCCTCACGCCTGCCGAGGTAGCTGCGATGTTCCGGGTGGACCCGAAGACGGTCACCCGTTGGGCAAAGGCTGGAAAGCTGACATCGATCCGGACGCTCGGGGGACACCGGCGCTACCGGGAGTCCGAAGTTCGGGCGCTGCTGCAAGGCCAGATCCCGCAGCAGCGTGACGAGGTCGACTAGGCACGCGGGAGAAGCACATTCGGTGGCCGTCCACAGCCGGGCGGCCACCGAATGGGGTGCTCTCTTATCCGGTGGACAGGGGCGGGATCGATCCGCCGACCTTCCGCTTTTCAGGCGGACGCTCTTCCGACTGAGCTACCTGTCCGTGTGCGGTGCGCGTCGAGTGTATCGGACATCTGGCGGGCCCTGAAATCAGTTGCCTTGATCACTCGTGGCGGTTCAGGCGGGCAAGGTATTCGTTGTACGCCGCGCGCTGGGCTTCTGTGTCTGCCTCCCGCCGGTCGAAACGGCGCGCCTCCCGCTCGTCCGATCGAGACCACTGGTACAGCAGGAGGATGAGAATAGCCAGCCCTGGCAGCTCGCTGGCCCCCCAGGAGATCTGGCCCGCCAATCGCTGATCGGCGAGCGCATCCGGCAGCCACGCGATATCTGCGGCGAGCGTACGGTAGTAGCTGCCGGCGATCAGCCGCGCCGATTCCATCAGGGCCAGGCCGAACAGCGTGTGGAACACGATCGCGGCGAACTGCAGGCCGATCCGCGCCAGGTACGGCGGGCGCTTCGGCAGCGGATCGATGCCAACGAGAACCTCGTAGAACAGGTAGCCGGTGAGTAAGAAGTGCAGGCTCATCAGCGTGTGGCCGTTGTGGTTTCGCATCGCGACCTCGAAAGGGCCGGTGAAGTAGACCACGAACGGCCCGCTCACGAAGAGCGCGAGCGCGACCAGCGGGTTGGTCAGGACACGGACCGCCCGGCTGTGTGTGACCGTTAGCAGCCACTCGCGCGAGCCTCGTTCTCCTCGTCGAGCTGGTTTGATCGCGCGCAGCGCGAGTGTCACAGGTGCGCCGAGCACTAGCAATACCGGGCACACCATCATCAGGATCAAGTGCTGCGACATGTGGACGGACAGCATCGTCATGCCGTACGTCGTCAATCCGGACGTCTGCACGAAGGCCACCAGGCCGACCCCGCTCATCCATGCCACTGTCCGGCCGACCGGCCAGCGGTCGCCCCGGCGGTGCAGGCGCCGCACCCCTGCGATGTACAGCAATGCGGCCGCGAAACACCCGAGCGCGAACGCGGCGTCGGGATACCACTGGATGATCAGCCGCCAGAACGTCGGCTCCGGCGGAATCGGGAACCCGAGGAGTGATCGCGCCATGGAGATCCGTCCCGCGTCGTCGGATACCGGCGGTTCGGTCCGGCTCAGCGCAACGGCCAGAGCGATCGCCCCCGCCATCACCGCGACCTCACCGGCGGCCAGCCGCCGGAACGCGCCGGGCCGGCCTGCGTCCAGCTCCGGCAGTGTGCGCCTCCGATGCCGGACGCCGAAGCTGCCGAGAGCTACGAGCGCGGTCACTTTTCCGAGCAGAAGCAAACCGTAGGACGTCGTCACCAGGTCGTCGAGAGTGCTGAGCCGGACCCAGCTGTTCAGCACACCGCTGGCGGCGATCATCACGAAACAACCCAGGGCGACCGTCGAGTAGGTATGAGCGACGCGGGCCAGTTCGCGACCACGGCGGGCGGCGTACCAGCTGATCGCAACCAATCCACCCACCCAGAAGGCCATCGCGACGACATGTACGAGCAGCGAGACCTCGGCCGTGTTGTGGTAATCGCCGGTTCCCGCGTGCCCGGCCAGCGTCGGGGGGACGAGAGCGGCTACGGCAAGGCACAGCACTGCGATGGCTCCACCATGGCCCACGGTGAGCCGAGTGGCCGGAACGAGCGCCATCGCTAACACGAACACCATCGCGTAGGCCTGGCCCTGTTCAGTGCTTGACGTATAGCTCGCGAACGACTCACCGGTCAGGGCCTCGGTCAAGGGCAGGCCCAGCAGATCCGAAAGCGTGACGACATGGACGGTCGCCGCCGCGGCTGCCCAGACGAGGGCCGCGATGGCCGCCGCGCGCATCGCAACCAGCGCGTCCCGCTCTAGCTGACCGTCGCGTGCCGGCAGCATCACGGCAAGAGCGATGAATCCCACCGCGAGCGCGCTGGCGCCGTTCAGCACCAGTTTGGCCACTGGCAGGCCCCACCGGGTCGGCACGCCCGGATCGGGCAGGCCAGGAACCGCTTCGGCGGTCCCGCCCCCGCCGGCCAACAGGGCAGCGACGAGGACTCCAACCGCGACCAGCATGGCGGCGGCGCCCCACCGCCACGCTGTTGGAGCGTCGGGGTGCGTCCGCGTCGTCGTCATGGTGGACCAGTGTCCGACTCCGTGCGCGCCGCCCCGCCACCGGGTCGGCGTAGCAGCGCGAACAGCAACGCCGCAGCGGCGGCAACCGCAGCTCCGGCACCGAGCCAGCGCATCGCGGAGCCGGAGTCTTCTGCGCCGGCCGCCGGCACCTGCGAGGCTGTCGGCTGCTCTGCGGGCAGGGGTGATTCCGTCTCCGCCGGAGGCGAGTTGTGCGCGGGCGGCTGCGTCTCTACGGGAGGTCGGGTCTGCTCAGTGTCATCCTCGACTTGGCTGGCCACGGTGAAGGTGAGTACCCCCGTCACCGGGTGGCCGTCGGACGAACCGACCCGGTAGCTGATCTGATAGTCACCCGCCGGCAGCTCCTGGACCGCCTGAGTGACAGTGCTGCTGTCGACGACCGCCTCCCCGTCCTCGTAGTGGACTTCGTCAGCGTCGAGCACCGCGACCTGGACGAAATCCCGCTGCACGGGTTCAGTGAATTCGAGCGTGACTACCGTTGGTGGCTCGGCAACTGTCGCCCGGTCCTTAGGGCTGCTGTCGGCCAAGCTGGTGTGCGCCGTCGCCGGTACGGCGGTCGCGAGCCCCGCCGCGGCGACCGCCACCACGCCGAGGCAAGCGAAGGTACGCGTAAGCGTCATGCGGTGTTGTCCTGTCGTGAAGGGCGCTTGCGCGACCGATGCGTGCGCCGATGGAGATCGTCAGATGCCAGCGGCGACAGGCGGCCCGCGGCGCGGCGACTCCGCCGCAAGTACCAGATGGCGAGGACGCGGCAGATCGACAGAAGAGTGGTGTACGGCAGTCGCCGGGACTACGGCGGGCAACCAGGCTACGAAGATACGCGTGGCTGAACCGACTACGGTCTTGGACAGTACGGCCATCGACCAGAGCACCGTCTCGCCACCGGCCAGAAGCACCGTTAGCACAACGGTGGCAGCGGCGTGCGCAGCGATCATCTGGGGCGTCGGGACGATCGTCGCGGTGCCGTGATTTGACAGCGCCAAGACACCATGCACGAGCGGCTGCGAAGACCCGATCACTCCCGCGATCGCGCGTGGTCTGCGTTGGCGGTCAGCGAGGGCAACACAAGCTATGGAAAGCAGTGCAGCGCTGAACAAGAACGGTCCCTGAACTGGCACACCACCGCCGGCAGCCACATGCGCAGCTGTCGGTATCGCGAGACTGGCGGCGGCGAGTGTCAACCCGCGCCAGACCCGCAGCCGGCCCTGTCCGGGACTCACGACCGCAACAGTACCGCTCGGTGAAATCGATCCATCGTCATCTCCCGAGCATTGCGCCACCGTTCGTCCCTCCGAAGCAATGCGGCTACCTGCTCTTCGACGGCGCCATGCGTAGATCGGCAAGTGTGTGGGGGTTGCATATTCGTCTCGCGGGGAGTACTGTATCGATACAGAACTGGATCGATACAGAAGGCAACGATGAGACCAACACTGCAGACCGTCGCCGACGCCGTCGGGGTGTCTCGTAGCACGGTCTCGAATGCGTACAGCAGACCGGATCAGTTGTCTTCGCAGCTTCGCCACAAGATCTTGGACACCGCCCGAAAGCTCGGCTATGCCGGGCCGGACCCGACTGCCCGCTCACTGCGCCGGGGACGGGCGGGCGCGATCGGCGTCCTGCTCGCGCCCACGGTGTCGTACGCGTTCACCGATCCGTACGCAGTCCAGTTCATGCACGGACTGGCCGAGACTGCGGAGCGCTACGAAGCAGGGATACTGCTGGTGTCGCTTAAGGACGACGACGAGGACGGTCTTGCCGCAGTCCAGTCGGCTTCAGTCGACGGATTCTGCGTGTACTGCGTGCCGGGTTGGTTCCGCGCCATGAAAGCAGCGTGGGCTCGCGGCCTGCCGATCGTGAACTCGTCACTTGAGGGCGCAGACGACACGGACGCGATGTTCGTGGGAATCGACGACGCAGCCGCCACCCGGGCCGTAGGGCAGCACCTTATTGATCTTGGCCATCGGCGAATCGTCGTGATCGGCACGCACATTGGCGACGGCCAGTTGGCCGGACCGGTAACCGTTCGGAGTCCTGAGGACCTTGAGTCGTACGTGAGTCGGGAACGGCTCCGGGGTTATCGCGACGTGTTCGCTGAGGCGGGTGTGGCCTGGTCTGACATTGTGACTATCAACGCTTCGGGCAATGGTCGACGTGAAGGGCAGGAAGCGGCGGCATTCGCGCTGGACCGCGCGCCCCGGCCCACCGCAGTACTCGCGCTCACTGACGTGCTGGCACTTGGCGTTCTAGACGCACTGGCTGATCGCGGCCTGCGCGCAGGCCGTGATGTCTCGGTGGCTGGGTTCGACGACATCCCCGAGGCCGCCACGGGTCAACTGACCACCGTCCGCCAATCGGCGACCGAACGAGGACGAATCACCGGCGACCTGCTGCTTAATCCGCCCACCGACCCTGCCAGCAGGCATGTCGTACTACCAGCCCAACTCGTCGTGCGAGCCTCCACCGGCCCGGCACAGAAAGGGAATTCGTGATGTTGGATCCAACCGCGATGATCCTCGCCCGCAAGGCGACTCAGCGCCACGTCACTTCGGCCAGGCCGAGCGCGCCGAGCGCGCCGACCGGGCCTGATCGGCCCGCCCGCCTCCCGCGTGCTGACGCTGGACGAGCACTGATCGCAACGATGCTGCGCCGGTTGGCCAACCGCGTCGAACCGCGCACGGTTCAGACTTGCCATCCCACTTCATAGGCGAGCCAGCGCTAATCGGGCTTCGCGAACGCCCTCAGTGCTCAGCTGTTCGGCCGTCAGGCGCCGTCTTCCAACAAATCTGGCGTCAATCCGGCCACTCTTGAGCCATGGAAACCGCAACACCTGAGCTTCTCATCGCGCGTCACGGCGAGACCGAATGGAGCCGCGCGGGACGGCATACCGGGCGAACCGACGTTCAACTGACGCCGACCGGTGAGGCGCAGGCGCGGGCACTCGCACCCATGTTCGCATCTCGGGCGTTTGCGCACGTTCTGGTGAGCCCGGCAGCGCGTGCTTGGCGCACCGCGCAGCTGGCCGGTGTCGACGGTGTGGAGAGCGAGCCGGACCTCTGGGAGTGGGATTACGGCGGTTACGAAGGCCGCACCAGTGCGGAGATCCGCCACGGGCGGCCGGGTTGGTACCTGTGGACCGACGGCGTGATCCCAGGTGACTCCGATCATCCAGGTGAGACGATCGAGCAGGTGGGAGCCAGAGCCGATGCCGTACTAGACCGGGTGCGGTTGCTGATGGCTGACGGCGACGTTGCTGTCGTGGCGCACGGGCACCTACTCCGAGTGCTCACCGCTCGCTGGTTAGGGCTTGAGCCGAGCGCCGGCCGTCTGTTCCGACTCGACACAGGTACCGTGTCGACGCTCGGCACCGAGCATGACCGGCCAGTGATCAAAGTGTGGAATCTACCCGTGTCACGTTGAGGAGCATGTCGGCTCTCAACGTCTTCACAGGATCGACCCGCCAGAGTAAGGGGTGTCGGCCCGAACGAGAGAAGGGGCGCCGCCATGACAGCGACACGTGGATTCCCGTCCCGGGCGCCTCTGCAAGGCCGGGACACCCGCGAACTCGCCGAGCGTTTCGAGCGCGAGGCGTTGCCGTATCTCAATCAGCTGTACTCGGCAGCGCTCCGGATGACGCGCAACACCACCGACGCGGAGGATCTGGTCCAAGAGACGTACGAGAAGGGGTTCGCCTCATTCCACCAGTTCCGACAGGGTACAAATCTCAGGGCCTGGCTGCACAAGATCCTTACCAATGCATTCATCAACTCCTACCGGAAGCGGAAGCAGGAGCCGCTTCAGTCCAACGCCGAAGAGATCGAGGACTGGCAGATGGCCCGCGCTGAGACCCACACCTCGACTGGGCTGGTGTCCGCGGAGTCTGAGGCTCTTGCTCACTTGCCGGACTCGGACGTCAAGGAGGCATTGCAGCAGATCCCGGAGAACTTCCGGATCGCCATGTATCTCGCCGACGTCGAGGGCTTCGCTTACAAGGAGATCGCCGATATCACAGGAGTACCGATCGGCACTGTGATATCTCGGCTGCACCGTGGCCGGAGCCGGCTCCGCAAACTCCTGGAGGGCTACGCGCGCGAGAATGGGCTGATCCGGGACGGACAGCTGGCGCCAACTGACGCACTCACAGCTAGCACCGGTGCGCCCGAGGTCAACCGCGCCGGCAGGAGAGGTACGGGAGCGGTTCCAGCGTTGCGCCGACCGTCGCCGACGTGGGCGGGGATCCGGGCCGCCCTCTACTCACAGCCGATTCCATCCCCGTCGCAATCCAGGCCGTAGACACCGCTCCCGACGACGGTCACACGACCCCTGAAGTATGAGGGGCGGCAGCCATAGGCCACAGGCAAGCCGGAATGGCATCACGCACGACCGGCAGCCAGGGTGACGGACACCCGACGGTCGTCCCCGTAGAGCACAAAGTGATGCGCCGCCCGGGCCCGGTAGAGCCGACCCCATAGAGGTGCACGGGCGGATGCCGGCCGTCAGTAGACGATCAGCAGCACGATGCCGAAGTAGATCAAGATCGACAAGAGGTCTTGCACGACTGTGGCCAGCGGCCCGCTGCCGAAGGCCGGATCTTTGCCTGCCTTGCTCAGCAGCCACGGCAGGACCATCGCCACCAGCGTCGCCATCGAGCACGCCGCGAACAAGGCGATCGAAGCTGCCACTGCCACATCTTGGTCCCATTGCCACAGCGCGATCGGCAGGAAGATCGCCGACACGGCGACACCCACCAGCAGCCCAGTCAAGATCTCCCGCTTCACCACCTCGTGGATGCGTACTCCGACTGACAGTCCGCGGATCACCAGGGTCTCGGTCTGGGTTCCGACTGCGTCGGCCATGTAGACGATGCCCGGGATGAAGAAGGCCACTGCGACGTTGGCCTGCAACCGTTCTTCGAACGAGCCAACGATGAAGGCGGCGGCCAGGGCGCCACCGAGTCCGACCAGTAGCCAGGGCAACCGGTGCCACAGCCTGGTGAGAACGGGCTCGCGGCTTGCTTGGCGCGCTGCGGCGGCGTCATGCATGAACCCGCCGAGGCGAGCCATGTCCTCCTCGTGTTCCCAGAGCAGCACGGCGAGCATCCGTTCCGGCGGGACGAAACCCACAAAGCGGCGCCTGTCGTCGACGACGACGAGCACTGACTCATTGCGTTGGACGGCGTGCCATGCCGCTACCTCCTGGTCGACCCCTGGTCCCACGACGGCGGGTGAGGCATCCATCACGTCCCGGACACGGGCATCAGATTGAGCAGCCATGAGCTCGCCCAGGCGGATGATCCCTTCCAGCCGTCCGTCGTCAGTCACGGCCACCGCCGCGAGCGAATCGTACCGCCGGCCCTCCAGAGATCTCCGCACGGTGGACACCAGATCACTCGCGGATGCCGTAGGCACATCCGTGGCAACATGTTCGCCAGCCGTCTCGAAGACCACTCGGTCGGATTGCGTGTTCTGCACCATCGGCCGCCTCCTTCGGGAACGTTCCGGACCATACAGCCGGAGGGGGTAAGGTGCGGTAGCGCTTTGCGTTCCGGTGGCTACGTCGATCACCGCCCCTACGCCGTGACTGTGGGGTGAAGGCGTGCGCTTCGAAGCCGGGGGCGGGCGCGGTGGTACGCGTGATGACTCTGCTTGGATAGATCGCGATCAGTGCCATACGAGGCGAGACAGGAGGCCGCTGCACATGAACGATGCCCAAGATTGGATGAGAGGCACGCGTGAGCAGTCACCCGCCCACGGAATAGACATCACGGTCGCTCATGCTGCTCGCGTCTACGACTACTGGCTTGGTGGAAAGGATAACTTCGCGGCCGATCGCGCGCTCGGTGACGCAATGATTCAGGCGATCCCGTCGTTGCCGACGATGGCCAGGGAGAACCGGAAGTTCCTGGGCCGGGCGGTCGAGTACCTCGTCTCCGAGGCCGGTGTCCGGCAGTTCCTTGACATTGGCACCGGCATACCGACGGCTGGCAACGTCCATGAGGTCGCCCAGAAGATCGCTCCGGACAGCCGCGTCCTCTATGTCGACCATGATCCGATCGTGCTAGCTCATGCCCGGGCTTTGATGACGAGTACGCCTGAAGGTCGGACCGATTTCATCATGGCCGACATCCGCGAGCCGGAGGCGATACTCTCCGCCCCGGAACTGGCGAAGACCCTCGACATGCAAGAGCCAACGGCGTTGATGCTCGTCGCGATTTTGATGTACTTCTACGACCACGAGGGGGTCTACGAGTGGGTCTCCACGCTGGTGGAAGCTCTGCCGTCGGGCAGTTACGTGGTCATCACCCATCCGACGGCCGACTTCGAACCGGCCGCCATGGGTGAGGCTGTTGCCGCCGCCGGGCAGGCCGGCATCACTCTGGTGCCGAGGAGCAAGTCTGAAGTTGAGCGGTTCTTCGATGGCCTCGAGCTCGTCGAGCCAGGAGTGGTTCCGGTTGTGACCTGGCATCCCGACGAACTTGTGGATGATCCCGACGCCGCCTGGTACTGGGCGGGAGTCGCTCGCAAGCCGTGACGGTGTGGTCCGCCGGGTCGTTCCCCGAGGTGCCCGGAGCATTACGTCAGACTTGGGAAGCGCCCGTATCGGTGATCGGCCGTGTAGCGAGGGGCTTTGGCACACAAACGTAGACAGGTCTGGCCCGGCAATCCCTATCCGTTGGGCGCGACCTTCGATGGGGCGGGGACCAACTTCGCGCTGTTCTCGGAGATCGCCGCCCAGGTCGAGTTGTGCCTGTTCGACGAAGACGGCGCGGAATCACGGGTGCCGCTTAGCGAGGTCGACGGGTATGTGTGGCACTGCTATTTGCCGGGGGTTGGGCCAGGTCAGCGGTACGGGTATCGCGTCCATGGTCCGTACGATCTGCGCGCCGGACACCGCTGCAACCCGGCCAAGCTGCTGCTCGATCCCTATGCCAAGGCGATGGACGGGCGGATCGACTGGGACGAGTCACTGTTCTCCTACCGGTTCGCCGATACCGAGGAGATCAACGAACTGGACAGCGCCCCAGATACGATGAAGTCGGTCGTCATCAACCCATATTTCGACTGGCAGGACGATCGCCACCCGCGCACGCCGTATCACGAAACCCTCATTTACGAAGCGCACGTGAAGGGTCTAACGAACCGCCATCCGGACATCCCGGCGTCGATCCGCGGGACGTACGCCGGGCTCGCACATCCGGTGATGATCAGTCACCTGCAAGACCTCGGCGTCACCGCAGTTGAGCTGATGCCGGTCCACCAGTTCGTCCAGGACCACCATCTCGTCGATCGCGGCTTGTCCAACTACTGGGGTTACAACACCATCGGTTTTCTGGCTCCGCACAATGCTTACTCCTCCGCCGGAACCGGAGGTGAGCAGGTGCTGGAGTTCAAATCGATGGTCCGTGACCTGCATCGGGCCGGCATCGAAGTCATTCTCGACGTGGTCTACAACCACACTGCCGAGGGCAACCAGCTCGGCCCGACCCTGTGTTTTCGGGGCATCGACAACGCGTCCTACTACCGGCTCGTCGACCAGGATCGGCAGTACTACTACGACACGACCGGCACCGGAAACACCCTGCTGATGCGTAACCCGCACGTCCTGCAGCTGATCATGGACTCGCTCCGGTATTGGGTTACCGAGATGCACGTCGACGGGTTCAGGTTCGACCTCGCGTCAACGCTCGCCCGGCAGTTCCACGAGGTTGATCGGCTGTCGGCTTTTTTCGATCTCGTTCAGCAGGATCCCGTCGTCTCCCAGGTCAAGCTCATCGCGGAGCCGTGGGACCTTGGCGAGGGCGGCTACCAGGTGGGCGGTTTTCCGTCGTTGTGGACGGAGTGGAACGGCCGATACCGCGACACTGTCCGCGACTTCTGGCGCGGGAAGCCGGCGACACTCGCCGAGTTCGCGTCCCGCCTCACCGGCTCGAGCGACCTCTACCAGGACGACGGGCGGCGGCCGATCGCGTCGATCAACTTCGTCACGGCGCACGACGGGTTCACGCTCAACGATCTCGTCTCGTACAACGACAAACACAACGAGGCGAACGGCGAGCAGAACCAGGACGGCGAAAGCCACAACAGGTCGTGGAACTGCGGGGCAGAAGGTCCGACAGATGACATGACCGTGCTCACGCTGCGCGCTCGGCAGCGGCGCAACCTGATCGCCACCTTGCTGCTCTCGCAGGGTGTGCCCATGCTCCTACACGGGGATGAACGCGGGCGGACGCAGCGGGGCAACAACAACGCGTACTGCCAGGACAACGAGATCTCGTGGGTGGACTGGAAGCACACCAGCGAGGGAGCGCAGTTGCGCGAGTTCACCGAGCATGTCGCACGGCTCCGGGCCGCCCATCCGGTCTTTCGTCGCCGCCGGTTCTTTCACGGCCGGCCGGTTCGCGGGAGTAGACGAGGACTTACCGACATCGAGTGGCTCCGGCCAACTGGTGAGCGTATGCAGGAGGATGACTGGGCAGAGGGCTTGGCCAAGTCGATGACCGTGTTTCTGAACGGCGACGCCATTACCGAGCCCGGCCCGCGTGGGGAGAAACTGCGCGACGACTCGTTCCTTCTCCTGTTCAATGGCGATCGTTCCGACCTGGTGTTCACTCTGCCCGGCACCACCTTCGGGGCACGTTGGGAGGTCGTGCTCGACACACTCACGCCTCGGGTGGACGATGGCCGTGAGGTCAAAGCCGACAGTGAGATCGACGTGATTCATCACTCGCTGGTCGTACTCCGTCGCCTTCAGTAAGCAAGTCGCTGCCACCGTCGGGTCAGGAGTCAGTGCCAGCCGAGCTCGCGGAGTCGAACCTCACTGACACCGAGGGCGTGGCCGATCTCATGACCGAGTACCTTCTTGACCCGCAGCGCGACATCCTCGGGCGAGTTACACACTTTCAGAATCGGGATTCGATAAAGCTCGATCCGGTCGGGGAGGCTGCCGGGTATACGTGCTCCGCGCTTCGACCGCGCCACGCCGTGGAATTGCCCGAGCAGCAAACTCGTACCCTGCCACTGCTGGGGCGGCAGGTCATCAACCAGGATCGCCACTCCGGCCACGGCTTCCTGAACCCACTCCGGCATGCTCGCGAGAGCGTCGCTGACCAGCTCCTCGAACGTGGCGAGATCCATTGCGTTGGCGTCCATCCCCGTTCCACGCTATCCAACTCACTCACAACAGCTTCGCGAGCCGAGATTTCTTCGCGTTGCTGCGGACGATCCAGGCGATGTCTGGATCGTTGTGGCGGCTGAGGGCATGGAACTTGACAAGTCCCGGCGTCGGGTCGGCGGCTACCGCGACGCTCCAGCAGTAGCCAAGGGCCTGCCGGAGTGACCGCACCTCCGGCTCGCGGCGTTGTTCGGCGGGACGATCCGCTAGGGCCTGAGAAACGCGATCGCAGATCTCGATCGCTTGTGCGGCCGGCTCAGAGTGGCGCAGTAGCCGTGGTTCGCACACGCCGGCTATGGCCGCACGCTGCACGAGGGGATGGGGGTCAGCTGCCCAGGCTTCGGCCATCTCGAACAACTGGTCAGCGTCGGCGTCGCCGAGGCGCTGCAGCGCCATCGCCACGGCTTCACGCACTCGCCAACGAGGGTCGACAGCGTGGAGGCGGAGCCGGTCCGCGATGTCGCCACCTGCTCCGGCGGCAAGCAGCCGACCAAGGCCCACCACGCCACACGCCACCAGGTACTCCTCGTCGGTGGCGATCATCTCATCGAAGCGGCGCGCGTCACCTGCGTCGGCGACCGCCTGAAGCAACTCCAAATTGGCACGCGGGCCTGGCAAGCCGGAATGCTCGCGCAGGTACCCGAACCAGGTGGAGTGTCCCAGACCGCGCAATTCGTTTCGGTAGATTTCCCGGCGTCCCATCGCACTACCCTCCCGCAGAATCAGTCGCTGTGCGGCAACGCAAGGCTCACCTATGGATCCTCGACTTCGGACCTGCGCCGGTGCGCGATCTTCGATCAGAGAGAGCGCAGCTCGTGGTGAAGCGGTCGCTGAACTCATCGGGTTGTGCCGCCGCAACCTAGTGAGCGTGTTGCCCGGCGTCGACGACGTCGCCGACGAGTTCTTCAAGCACGTCTTCCAGGGTGGCTACGCCGACCACGCTGTCGTCGTGGGGATCGACGACCCGAGCCATGTGAGCGCCGTGGGACTGCATGATCGAGAGGACGTCTCGGAGTGACTGGTCGAGGCCGACGCTGACAAGCGGGCGCAGCCACTTGGGGTGCACCGGATGATTGCGGTGCTCCTCCGGGGTGTCCAAGACGTCCTTGAGATGGATATAGCCGACCAGGTCGCCGGAGTCGTTGACGACGGGAAACCGGGAAAACCCCGTCAGAGCACAGATCTCGTCGAGCTCGGCCGGAGTGACATGTTCAGGCACTGTCACCAGAGCGTCGATGCCGAGCACCACGCTGCGAACCTGCGTGTCGGTGAACGCGAGCGCACCGGTGAGCAGCTCATGCTCGTATTCGTCCAGGAGTCCCTCACGGCGGGATTGAGCGATGAAAGCGGCGACCTCGTCGGCGGTGAATGTGGAGGTCACTTCGTCCTGTGGCGTGACCCGGATGAGGCGCAGCACGATGTTTGCGGCTGCGTTGAGCAGCCAGATCACCGGTTTCAGGACGGTGACGACCGCATAGAGTGGCGGCCCGAGGGCCAGCGCCGCGCGCTCCGGACCGGCGATGGCGATGTTCTTCGGAACCATCTCCCCGAGGACCATGTGCAGCACGACGACGATCGCCAACGCGATGACCAGAGCGATCGGGTGCACGAGCGCGTCCGGCAGGCCGACAGCCTCGAAGCCGGGCTCGATCAGATGTGCCACGGCGGGCTCACCGACCGCGCCGAGTCCCAGGGAGCACATCGTGATGCCCAGCTGAGCGCCGGCCATCATCAGCGATACGCTCTCCATGCCACGCAGCGTGATCCTGGCTGCCCGGGACCCGGCCTGGGCGCGCGGCTCGATCTGGGTGCGGCGGGCTGAGATGAGGGCGAACTCGGCCCCGACGAAGAAGGCGTTGCCCGCCAATAGCAGCAGCGCAATACCCAGTGCGGTCAGGTTACTCATCGTTCTCTCCGCCGGCCGGCGTAGCTCGGTGCAGGCGGATCCGGTCGACCCGGCGCCCGTCGAGGCGGGTGACTTCGAGTCGCGCTTGCACTGTCGCCGGGACGCCGTCGTCGTCGGTGTCGGCGAGATCTCGTGCCGGTAGCGTCACCGCGTCGTTCATCTCTGGGAGTCGTCCTAGGTGCTCGGTGAGCAGGCCACCCAACGTGTCGTTCCACTGAGCTTCTGGGAGGCGGAGGTTTGTGATGTCCTCGACTTCGTCGGGTCGCAGCAGGCCGGACAACGA
This sequence comes from Jiangellaceae bacterium, assembly GCA_035762665.1. Classification (GTDB taxonomy): domain Bacteria; phylum Actinomycetota; class Actinomycetes; order Jiangellales; family Jiangellaceae; genus JASLBX01. The sequence goes on from DASTNZ010000098.1 coordinate 40,112, forward strand.
CCAGCCGCCATCAGGTAGCTTCTGGGCCCGGCCGACCGGCCGGTCCTGCTCGTCTTCGATCTCCCCGACGATCTCTTCGATGAGGTCTTCCAGGGTGACGATTCCGTCGGTACCGCCGTACTCGTCTACGACCATCGCCATCTGTGAGCCGGAGCTGCGTAGTAGGCGAAGCAGTGGGTCGAGTTCCATGGTGGCCGGGATGGCCGGCACGTCGTGGACGACATCGCGGACCGGTGTGCGGGACCGCTCGGTGAGCGGGACGGCGACCGCGTGTTTGAAGTGCACCATTCCGAGGACGTCGTCAGCGCCGTGGCCGATGACCGGGAATCGGGCGTGTCCCGTGGATGACGCGAGTCTGAGGACGTCGTCGACCGGCTGGTCGGCCTGCACGAATCGAACACGTGGCCGGGGCGTCATTACGTCCGCTGCGCGGCGGTCGCCGAACTCGATGGAGCGGGTGAGCAGTTCTGCGGCGCTGGTCTCCAGCGTGCCGCGTTCGGCCGACCGGGCGGCCAGCGACGCCAGCTCGGCCGGGTTGCGGGCGGACGTGAGCTCCTCGGCCGGTTCGACGCCGATCATCCGCAAAATCACGTTCGCCATGCCGTTGAGCAGCCGGATCAGCGGACCGGCCAGCATGGTGAAGCCGCGCTGGAACCCGACGACGGCCCGTCCGACTCGCATCGGCTCGGCGATCGCCCAGTTCTTCGGAACCAACTCCCCGAATACCATCTGGGCGCCGGTGGCCAGCACGAATGCCGCTGTCAACGCGATGGCCATGACCGCGGCGTCAGGCAGGCCCGTCAGCCCGATCGGCCCCCGCAGCAGCGCGGCGAGTGATGGCTCGGCAATGAACCCCACCACGAGTGATGTGACGGTGATGCCGAGCTGTGCGCCGGACAGTTGCGTGGACAGTGACCGCACCGCGGTCAGAACGCTGCGAGCCCGACGGTCACCCTCGTCGGCTCGGCGCTCCGCCGTAGCGCGATCGACCGTGACAAGCGAGAACTCGGCCGCAACGAAAAGAGCATTGGCCGCGATCAATACGATGACCAGCCCGACCAGTAACCACTCGGTCATCCGGGCCGCGCACTATCTGATGGGCACATGACATCTGGAGTTTACCGCGGCGACATTCCCCGGCCGGAAGTGTGAGGCTCTCCCCACCGATGAGCGGCAAAGGCCCCAGTCCGCTCACGCTGCGGCTGCCGCTGTTCGACGGTGGATTCACGTCGATCATCGACCTGCAGTTCGGCAGCGACGGCCAGCGTGACGAGCTTGGACTGTGAGGTTGTTGCGGGCGGCATTCCGGTGCTAACGTCTATCACCTTCGGCAAGGACGGGTCGCTGTGGGCGACCAGCAATGCACTTACCCCGGGATCGGCGGAGGTGTTCCAGGTCCTGCCGTAGCCTGGGCCGGTCCGCATTGCGGCCAGTGCAGCAGTGCCGGCAGTCAAGCGGCTTGCACTGCATCCGGTCGCGCCTATTACGACGCGAGTGGCGGGCGTCCCTCACCGCGCGGGCCCTGCGCGAAAAGTGCGACGGTCATGGCGTGGACAGTCGGTGACTGGCGGCCGTGCTTACGCCACGGCACGCCGCGCCATCGCGGCGCAGCGGTCGAGCGCGTCCAGCGCACCCTTGACGGTGGGGTGCGTGCGGGTGTAGACAACCACTAGGTTATTGAACCAAGAGGTTATGGACTGATGGACACCGACCGCCTTGACGTGACGTTCGCCGCGCTGGCCGACCCGACCCGCCGGGCGATCCTGGCCCGGCTGCGGCGCGGCAATGCGACCGTCGCCGAGCTGTCGGCGCCGTTCGCGATCAGCCAACCGGCGGTCTCCAAGCACCTCAAGGTGCTCGAGCGAGCCGGGCTTATCTCCCGCGGCCGCGAGGCGCAGCGCCGTCCATGCCGCCTCGAGGCGGCCCCGCTGCGCGAAGCGGTGGACTGGCTGGCGAACTACCGCGACTACTGGGAGGAGAGCTACCAGCGGCTGGACGCCCTCCTCGACGAACTG